>NC_007335.2:0-614299 GCF_000012465.1 Prochlorococcus marinus str. NATL2A
TAATAGATGGATACTATGTTTTTTGGATTACCCACAGAAACCACAGGTACTACTACTACTAATTCAATTTGATATAAGAAATAAAGAAGTTGAATAGAAGTAAAAAGTTTTGTTTTTTTTAACGGTATTGCTTTTTGGAAATAGCTATGAAATTCTTATATCAAAGGATTTTTATTTGAAATAACAGGATGAAATTAAGTTGTTCTCAGTCTGAATTAAATAATGCTCTTCAATTGGTTAGTAGAGCTGTTTCTAATCGACCGACTCACCCTGTATTGGCTAATGTTTTGCTCGCTGCTGATGAGGTCACTGGAAAACTTCGTCTGACTGGTTTTGATTTAAGTTTAGGAATACAAACTTCAATATCTGCTTCTATAGACAGCAGTGGTGCTATAACTTTGCCTGCTAAGTTGTTTGGTGAAATTGTTTCGAAATTATCTAACGACTCACCTTTAGTTCTGACGTCAGATGAAACTAGTCAACAAGTCGAGTTAACTAGTAAAAGTGGAACGTATCAAGTAAGAGGTATGCTGTCTGATGATTTTCCTGAGTTACCTTTAGTAGAAAATGGTACTTCATTTAAATTGAATCCATTATTATTATCTAATGCAATTAAATCAACTTTATTTGCAAGTAGTACAGATGATGCTAAGCAATTACTTACTGGTGTTAATCTTACCTTTGACGGATATGGTATTGAATCTGCAGCTACCGATGGACATAGATTAGCTGTCCTTAATTTAAATAATATTTTATCCGATTCAAAAGAGATAGATAGTTCTATTAAATTCGAAAAATTTTCTATTACATTACCTTCCAAATCTTTAAGAGAAGTAGAAAAATTTTTAAGCACTTGTGATATTAGTCATCCAATTAATTTTTTTATTGATAAAGGACAAGTAGTTTTTATATCTGTTGAAGATATTATAACTATAAGAGCTTTAGAAGGTTCTTATCCAAATTATTCGCAATTATTACCTGATACTTTTGAAAACGAATTAGAATTTGATCGGAAAGAATTTATATCTTCATTAGAAAGAATTGCTGTTTTAGCAGATCAGCATAATAATGTTATAAAGGTAACGACTGACGGCTCTGCTAATTTAATCAAAATAAGTACAGATGCCCAAGATATTGGAACAGGTTATGAGTCACTACCTGTTTCTTATAAAGGGGATTCTTTTCAAATAGCATTTAATGTTAGATATTTATTAGATGGGCTCAAAGTCATAGATTCAAACCTGATTAAATTAAGTTGTAATTCTCCTACTACACCTGCAATTTTCTCACCTATTAATAGTGACGTTAATTTCACTTATCTAGTAATGCCTATACAAATACGAAATTAATTTTGACTGTCCCTAAAAAATTATTACTTAGTGATTTATTAAAACATAATGTTCGTTGTGAAAATGGAATTGATCACGGTCCAGTTATTACTCCATGGATGCATCCACCTGTCCATAGAATATTAGGATTTATATCTCGTCCCTCTAACTTGAGACTTGAAAGAGAGGTATGGAGGTTAGATCAACTAAAAGGAATAAATCAACAAGAAGTTTACGTAAAAGGTGTTTGTTCAGTTTCTGATGAACAAACTTTAGATCGTTTCCCTACCTTAATGAATGCAAATGTTTTTAATAAAAGTGGTCAAAAAATAGGTTTAATAGCTGATTTTCTTTTTGAGCCAAAAAAAGGAAATATACAATATTATTTAGTTAGTAGATCTAATCCATTAATTCCAGGAACTAGTAGGTGGCTTTTATCCATTGATCAAATTATTGATAAACAGCCAGGTTCTATCTCTTGCGATATTGAAACATTTGAAGATCTACCAATACAGAAAGCTAGTTTAAAAGAAGAATTTCTTAGTAAGAGTAGAAAATGGAAAGCTCAATTTCAAGATTTAACTTACAATGCTTCCGATAAGCTTGAGGGGTGGATCGATGATCAAATTAGTGAAAGTGATAATGATTCTTATGAAATGCTGAATGACGATCCTTCATATGATGACTGGATAGACAATTTAGATATAGATAGTTCTGAGGAATTTAATAGAATGAATAAATCTAAGAAAAATACAAATTCTACTAATGAAAGAGATCTTGATCCTTGGATTTAATAAATGACAGTATCTTTTGAAAATAAAGATTTTAACCAGTTCATTAATTCATCAAAATTTCTTGTTGAATATGATGTTACGTCCGCTCTTGAGCAAGAAGGGTTAAAACAATCTGATTATGCAGAAATTTGTAGAAGACTTAATCGGGCTCCAAACAGAAATGAATTAGGAATGTTTGGTGTTATGTGGTCTGAACATTGTTGCTATCGAAACTCTCGTCCTTTACTTAAAAACTTTCCTACAACAGGTAGTCGAATCCTTGTAGGTCCTGGAGAAAATGCAGGCGTAGTTGATATTGGTTTTGGTCAAAGATTAGTGTTTAAAATTGAAAGTCATAACCATCCATCAGCTGTCGAGCCTTTTCAAGGAGCAGCAACTGGTGTAGGTGGAATTCTTAGAGATATTTTTACTATGGGAGCTAGGCCAATAGCCTTATTGAATGCTTTAAGGTTTGGTCCATTAGATGATGAAAAAAATATTAGTTTATTAGAAGGTGTAGTTGCAGGTATTTCTCACTATGGAAATTGTGTAGGAGTTCCTACTATTGGAGGAGAAGTGGGATTTGATAGTAGTTATTCAGGTAACCCTTTAGTTAATGCAATGGCGTTGGGTTTGATGGAAACAGAAGAAATAGTTTGTTCAGGTGCTAGTGGAATAGGTTTTCCAGTTCTTTACGTAGGAAATACAACTGGTAGAGATGGTATGGGAGGAGCAAGCTTTGCTAGTTCTGAACTTTCTAAAACGTCAATAGATGATCGACCAGCCGTTCAAGTTGGTGATCCTTTTCTTGAAAAAGGATTAATAGAAGCTTGTTTAGAGGCTTTTAAAACAGGATATGTAATTGCTGCACAGGATATGGGAGCGGCGGGGTTGACTTGTAGTTGTTCTGAAATGGCGTCAAAAGGTGAGGTAGGAATTGAATTGAATCTTGACCTTGTTCCAGCTAGGGAAAAGGGCATGACTGCATATGAGTTTTTGTTATCTGAATCGCAAGAACGAATGCTTTTTGTTGTGAAACCTGGTTCAGAAGAAGAATTGAGAGAATTATTTATAAGATGGGGATTATATGTTGAAGTTGTTGGAAAAGTTTTAAAAGAAAAAGTTGTTAGAGTGATTCATAAAGGTGAAGTTGTAGCAAATCTGCCCGCATCTGCGCTTGCTGATGATACGCCTATTGAAGAACATTTATTAATAAATTCAACACCTGAATATTTGCAAGAACATTGGAAATGGACTGAAGATTTATTACCTAAAACTTTAGATGATGGAATTATTAATATAAAAAATAATTTATTTATTAGTTGGAATAATGTTCTATTAGAGTTATTAAGTATACCTTCAATAGCTTCAAAAAATTGGATTTATAAACAATATGATTTTCAAGTACAATCTAATACAGTTGTTTCTCCTGGAGAAGCTGATGCTGCTGTTATTAGGATTCGATCTCAAAATGACTTTTCAACTAAGCCAAAGAAAGATAGAGGAATAGCTTCAGTCGTAGATTGTAATGATAGATGGGTTTATTTAGATCCTCAAAGAGGAAGTATGTCTGCTGTTGCAGAAGCCGCTAGGAATTTAAGTGCTGTGGGAGCTGAACCTATAGCAATTACAAATAATTTAAATTTTTCTTCTCCAGACAAAGCAGTTGGTTTTTGGCAATTATCAATGTCATGTGAAGGTATAACTAAAGCTTGTTTAGCATTGAATACTCCAGTTACAGGAGGAAATGTGTCATTATATAATGATACTAAATTGCCAAATAATACCGTTATACCTATACATCCAACGCCAGTAATTGGTATGGTTGGATTAATAGAGGATATTAATAAAATTTGTAAAAAATCTTGGGTTAAAGCTGAAGATCAAATATGGATGATTGGATTACCTTTGGAAAATAATATAAATCAAGATGAAAGAATTTCACTATCTGCTTCTTCTTTTTTAGAGTATATTCATGGATTGAAAACAGGTAGACCTCCAGAAATAGACTTAAATTTAGAAAAACAAGTTCATGCATTTTTAAGAGAAGTAATAAAACAAGGTATTGTTAACTCTGCTCATGATTTAGGTGATGGTGGTCTGACAGTTGCCATAGCTGACTGTTGTATCTCTTCTGGCTATGGAGCAAATATTATTCTCCCTCCTAGCCAATCAAGGTTAGATAGACTCTTATTTGCTGAAGGAGGTGCAAGAGTTTTAGTGAGCTGTTCAACTGATCAAAGCGTAGAATTAAAGAAATATTATAAAAATATTTCCTTACAAGGATCTATTCTTTTTTCAATATCTCATTTAGGTAATGTAAATAATCAAAAAAAACTATTAGTGTCTCAATCTAATAATACAATTATAGATGTTAATATTCTAGACTTGAAAGATACATATAAAGATGCCATCCATAAAAAAATAACTAAATAAAATCATTTATGATTTATAATTTTAAAACTACATTTATTTTACTTAACCTAGGAATATAATTATGTGTGGAATAGTAGGTGTTGTTTCAACTGATCAATGTAATCAACAAATTTACGATAGTTTGCTATTGCTTCAGCATAGAGGTCAAGATTCCACTGGTATAGCAACAATGGATGGCAGTGTTTTTCATATTAATAAATCTAAAGGTCAAGTTCGAGAAGCTTATAGAACTAGAGACATGAGAGCTTTGATCGGAAGATCAGGATTAGGACATGTACGTTATGCAACTAAAGGTGCTGCTCATAGAGAAGAAGAAGCACAACCTTTCTATGTCAATGCTCCTTACGGAATTATTCTTGTTCATAATGGAAACTTAACAAATACAAGAGAGCTAGAAAAAGAACTTTTTAAAGTTGATAAAAGACATACAAATACATCAAGCGATACTGAAATGTTATTAAATGTTTTGGCAACAGAATTAAATAGTGAAGTAAAAGGAAAAGATGTAGATCCAGATGATCTTTTTAATGCTGTTAAAAGACTTCACTCTAGAGTAGAAGGATCCTATGCTTCAATCGCTTTAATAGCAGGTCATGGTCTTTTAGCGTTTAGAGATCCTTTTGGAATTCGCCCTTTGGTTATTGGTAAAAGGGTAAAAGAAAATAACAAACCTGAGTGGGTAATCGCTAGTGAATCGCTAGTTATTGAAAATAATGATTATGTAATTGTTAGAGATGTTGAACCAGGTGAGGCGATATTTATAACTTCAAATGGTGAGTTTTTTTCTAAACAATGCTCAGATAATCCTCAATTATTCCCCTGTTCATTTGAATATGTTTATTTAGCAAGACCTGACTCAATAATGAATGGTATTTCTGTTTATGAGTCAAGGTTAAGAATGGGGGATTTATTAGCAGAAACTATAAAAAAACAAATATCTCTTGGTGATATAGATGTCGTAATGCCAATTCCTGATTCTTCTAGACCTGCTGCAATGCAGGTAGCAAGACAGTTAGGTATTGAATATAGGGAGGGTTTTTTCAAAAATCGTTATGTTGGTAGAACATTTATAATGCCTGGTCAATCTCTAAGAAAACGTTCAGTGCGTCAGAAATTAAACGCAATGAGTACTGAATTTAAAAATAAAAATGTATTGATAGTTGATGATTCAGTGGTTAGAGGAACGACATCTCAGCAAATAGTTCAAATGGCAAGAAGTGCAGGGGCTAATAAAGTTACTTTTACATCTGCTGCTCCACCAATAAGATATCCACATGTTTATGGAATTAATATGCCAAGTAGAAATGAATTGATTGCGTATAATAGAGATATAAATCAAATAGAAAATAATTTATTTATTGATAAAATGATTTATCAAGAGGTAAATGATCTTACTCAGGCTATTACGCAAAATTCTAAAATTAAGGAATTAGATTTATCATGCTTTACAGGGAAATATATTACAGGAACAGTCACTGATGAATATTTAACTTGGGTTGAAGAAACATCTTTGTCTTAATTTTTATCTGGTACTTTCATTGAAAAAGTAGATTTTAAAAACTCATCATTTTTTAAGTCTATATTTAATTTGTTCTCTTTTCTATATGAACTATTATCAATTTGATCGGTTTTTAATCTTTGATATCTATCCTTATCAGTTTTAACATAAACATGTTTATTATTTATAAAACAATCAATTACTCTTTCTTTAATTGTTTTATTATCTTTAAAATGTATTCCCATTGTTCCTAATGCTCCTTTTTTGGATATAGTTATTTCTTTTGTAGAATGTTTTACAAAAAAACCTTTGTTAGTAATTAAAATTAAATCTTTATTTTTCTTTTCTTGAAAACTTAAAGCTTCAACTATATTTTCATTAGGGAATAATTTTATTATATTTGTTCCTTGAGCTAATTTCCCCATAAAAGGGAAATCATTTTCTGTTATTTTAATTTTAATAATTCTGCCAATATCACTCACTATATACAAATAGCTATTCTCTTTACAAAGAATGCAAGATTTAAGCTTTACACTGTCTTTTAATTTTAAAATCGTTGTTGATCTATTAGAAATATCGCTAATCTCATTAATTGAAATTCTTTTAAACTTTCCATCAGTACTTATTAATCCTATACTTATATCTCTTATTTCTGTTAGTGGAATAAGATTAATTATTTTATCATTTTCTAATCCTGCTGGTAAAAATTGTTTTAAAGGGCCAGGTTTTTGTCCTGCAAATTCCCACTTAAGAAGACCTATCTTACCTTCTTGACTGACGGCTAATATCTTTGGTTCATTTTTAATTGGCCATATTAGCTTTGCAGGTAGAATATCTTTTCTTTCTTGATTAATTTCTTTCAGTTTTAATTTTTTTATTGTTAGTGAAGGAATTATCTTTATTTCATTATTTGATTGAATAATTATTTCAGAATCTTTTGATAATTCTTTTAATGCATTTATTCTCTGAAGTTCTTTATTTGGTCTTTGATTTGCCATTTTTTCAGCAATAAGAGCATCTCCACCTTCTATTAATTTTGTTCTTCTTTTACTACCAAATCTTTTTTTAAGATCTTTTAGTTCTTTAACCATAACTTTCATTAAATTTTCTTTGTCGTTAATTATTAATTCGAGTTCTGCTCTTTTAGTTTTTAAATCCTTTAGCTCATTCTTTAGAGAATCTTTTTCAAGACCTGTGATTTTCTTTAAAGGCATACCCAGAATCCCATCTGCTTGCCTTTCATTAATCTTTAAGCTAATAATTAAATTACTTTTAGCTTCAGGTGTATCTTTAGATTTTTCAATTAAATCAATTACTTTTTTAACATTATTTGTTGCTTGGATTAGAGCGTCAACTATCTCTTCTCTATTTTTAATATTTTTTAGTAAATAATTACTTCTTAGTAAAATAGTATTTTCTCTAAACTCTAAAAAATTATTTAATAATTTTTTTAACGTAAGTTGTACTGGTTGGCCATTAACTAATGCAAGTAAAATGGCACCAAAATTGCTTTGTAGAGAAGTTTTTTGATATAAAAAATCTAGAATTTTTTTTGGATCAGAATCTCTTTTAACTTCAACAAGAATTCGCATTCCATCTCGATCGCTTTCATCTCTAATATCAGCTATCCCCGAAATTTTTCCATTATTTACAAGGTCAGCTAATTTTTCAATCCAGCTAGCTTTGTTTAATTGATATGGTAGTTCTGAAATAATAATCCCACTTCTTTTGTGTTTACCTTTTCCAGGATTAATTTCTTCAATGCGAGCTATACCTCTCATGGTTATGCTTCCTCTCCCTTTTGTGTAAGTTTCTTTTATTCCGTTACTAACTAATATCTCTCCTCCCGTTGGAAAGTCTGGTCCAGGTATTATTTCTAATAATTTTTCTTCGTTTAGTGAAGGTTTTTTTATTATTGCAATTAAAGCCTCTACCACTTCGTTCAAATTGTGTGGAGGAATACTTGTAGCCATTCCAACGGCAATTCCTGTACTTCCATTTAAGATGAGGAAAGGTAATTGAGCTGGTAAAACATCTGGTTCTTGTTGTGATCCATCAAAATTTGGTGAAAAATCAACAGTTTCTTGATCTATTTCACTTAAAATTGCATCGTTAGATATTGGGGCTAGCCTAGTTTCTGTATATCTCATTGCAGCAGGAGGATCATCATCAATAGATCCAAAGTTTCCGTGACCATCAAGAATTGGGTATCTTGAATTAAACACTTGAACTTGTCTTACAAGTGCGTCGTAGACAGCTTGATCTCCATGTGGATGATATTTGCCAAGAACATCTCCTACAACACGAGCACATTTTCTGTAAGGCCTTTCGGGCGTAAGTCCTAATTCATGCATTGCAAAAAGAATTCTTCTTTGCACTGGCTTCAATCCATCTCTCGCGTCTGGCAATGCTCTCCCAACGATTACGCTCATTGCGTACTCGAGATAAGAACGCTGCATTTCCTGATGCAACGATATGGGTTTCAGGCGTTCCTTGGCCATCTTGGATTATGAAAGAGGCCTAAATTTCTTTGTTTAGGTTACTAACTAATTTGTTAAAAACCAGTTTTTTGTTAAACATTAAGTCATTCAGTTTTTTCTCTAGCTTCTCTAACTACTTTTTTCATTTCTTTCGTTTTAAAAAAAAGTTTTGCCGAGTGTTGTAATTTTCTTCCCCACAATTGTTCAGATTGATACTCAATATCAGCATATTTTGGATTATCTATTAAAGCATTTTTTGCTATGTTTAATGTTTCAATAGAGATACCTTTCATTGAATAGTTTGAAATTGCTAATGCAAGTCTAGGCTCAGCATTATTACTTAATTTTGCTGCTAATTTAAATTTTGAAACAGCTTCTTCTTTTTTGTTAATTTCATAAAGAATAAGACCTTTATTATTAATTACTTGCCAAAAATTAGGGTTTAATTTAGTGACTTTATTATAAGTAAGTAAGGCTTTTTTGTATTCTTTTAGCATAATATATGCATTTCCAAGCTGGAAGTAGCCTGTTTCATTTTTATTATCTAATAATAATCCTTGATTAAGCATTAAAATTGCATTTTCAAGATTTTTTGAATTCATATATATAGAACCTTTGGCAAAATATATTGAGGCATTTTTCGGATTTATTGCTAAAACTTTATCCAATGATAATAATGCATTATTACTATCTTTTAATTTAAATTGCGCGTCTGCAAGGGTTGTCCAAAGAGTTTCCTCTGTAGGATTTAGTTTTAATGCAAGCTTTAAAATTTTAATTGCTTCTTTATATTGACCAAATTGAATTAGCTGTATAGCTGTCTTTCCGATTTGCCTTGAAGTAGATTCAAATTCTTGTTGATTTGGTTCATTAATTCTTGGAAAAAATGCAATCGATGAATTAGGTACAAAAAAAGTTTTAATTAGACTTAGACCAAGGAAATATTTAAAAATTTTTGAAGTTTGCTTCATTATTTTTATGTTTTCTTTGATATTGAATCTATATTCCTACGCCACATCCATGGCTTAATTCGTTTTAGTGCTGAATTTTTTAAACTTTCTTTCCATTTTGCATCATCCCATGACAATAGATCTTGTTTAGTTGTATGTAATATCCATTCAGATGGCTGAAGATCTGGTTCAGTTGTGCTTGGAATATGTTTTTGGTTCCATGGACATACATCTTGGCAAATATCACAACCAGCAATCCAATTTCCCATTTTATTAATAATATTTTCTGGTAATTCTTGATCTCTATTTTCTAGGGTGTGATATGCCAAACACTTGTATGAGTTTACAATAAATGGTTCTTCTATTGCTTTAGTTGGGCATGCTTCAATACATTTTTCACATTCACCACATATTGGTTTGGAAGGTTTATCTGCTTCTAAAACTTCAGTAGATAAAAGATGACCTAAAAACATCCATGAACCAATTTCAGAGTTAATTACGTTACTGTGTTTTCCAATCCATCCAATACCAGCTTCTTCTGCCCATGCCTTATCCAAAAACGCACTTGTATCAACACATATTTTCCATTTAGCATTTGGCCTTTCTGTCTCTAAAAATTTAGCAACTTTTTTTAATTTTTCTTCAATAATTTTGTGATAATCCTTTCCCCATCCATATCTGGCAATTGATATGTCTTTAGATTCTCTTTCAGTATCTACATAATAATTCAGTCCAACAGCAAGAATACTTTTTACCCCTTGGAGCATGTTTTCTATATCTTTTCTTCTTGGGCTCTTCATCCATTCCATTGTTGCTTGATGGCCTGCTTGCAACCATCTTTCTAATGAAGCGGTCCGAAGTTTAATTCTTGAAGATCCTGGAACTTTTGCAATTCCTACTGCATCAAAGCCTTCCTCAAAGGCTTTTTCTTTGATTTTTTTTGTTAGATCAATAGAATTTCTCAAGATTGGAGCAAGCTTTTCATGAATAATGTAGTGCCTTTAATTAAAAGGTTTTTCAGTCAATTCCGACCTTATTAGGGGATCGAAATGCTTTCTTTTGATGTTTTATTTTTATTAATAGCTTAAATTATTCAATTTATGCACTTAATTTGGTTAGATTGAGTATATATATATTTTTCGGACTCTCTTTATTTGGTGCAGTCCTCTCCCAAAGAAGATCTTACTCTTAGCTCAAGGCTTCAGCAGGATCTTAAAAATGACCTAATAGCTGGTCTATTGGTGGTTATTCCCTTGGCTACCACTATTTGGTTGTCTACAATTGTCAGCCGCTTTGTTCTGGCAATATTAACTTCAATACCAAAACAATTAAATCCCTTCATTACTCTTAATCCTTTACTGCAAGACCTTATTAATCTCGCTTTGGGTTTAACTGTTCCACTACTAGGAATTTTGTTGATAGGTCTCATGGCTAGAAATTTTGTAGGAAGATGGTTGCTTGAGTTTGGCGAAGGAACTCTATCTCGAATACCACTTGCGGGATCAGTTTATAAAACTCTTAAACAACTTCTAGAAACTTTTTTGAGAGACAATTCAACTAGATTTCGCAGAGTTGTATTAGTTGAATATCCGAGAGAAGGTTTGTTCAGCGTTGGTTTTGTGACTGGTATCGTTGGCCCATCTCTACAAACGGAACCAAATCAACCTTTGTTGAGTGTTTTTATACCTACTGCACCAAATCCTACAACTGGTTGGTATACATTGGTTCCAGAAGACTCTGTTAAAGATTTAGATATATCTGTTGAAGACGCTTTTAGAACCATTATTTCTGCTGGAATTGTAAATCCTGATGATAGAAGTAACTCTTCAAATACATCTTTTTCTAGTTTATTTTCTCAGTTAAGAGCATCATCTTCGTAAAGCTTTTAGTCATAGTTATGCAATTAAAATCAATTTCCAGAGAGTTAGCTCTTTTACTTTTAGGACAAATTAAAAAAAAAGATATTAATAAATTAAATATTGAAAGTTTACTTAGTAAAGCAATTGAATCTTTAACTCAACATTGGCGAGAACAATTAGATTCATGTGCATCGCAATTAGAAAAAGCCAATCAGGAATTATTGGATAGTGAATTTCAAGTAGATGCGGGATTGTTAATAAAATCTCAAAATCATTTGAAAACTTGTTTGATTGACTCAGAAAATATACTTAATTGCTTGTCTGAAAGTATCGAATTACCAAGATTACTAGCGTTAGTTGATCAAAAAGAAATACGTGAGTTAGCTCTTAGGCGTGTTGATTTAGTTATTGAAAAGCAAGATGAGATTGATCATAAGCTTGATAGCGTTATGGAAGGTTGGCGTTTAAAAAGGTTACCTAGAATTGATAGCGATATTTTGAGATTGGCATGGGTTGATTTAATAGATTTTAATACTCCTATGGCTGTTACTTGTAATGAAGCTGTAAATTTGGCTAATCGTTATAGCGATGAACAAGGACGAAGAATGATTAATGGAGTTTTAAGGAAACTTCAAAATTCTGCTTTGATACTAAACTTGAAATGAAAGACGATTTTTCTCAGGACGAAAAGAATTTTTCTAAGATGAATCAAACCGAGAATTCCTCATTTGTTAACGATGACTCTTTAGATTGGGCAAAACAAGCTTATTTGCAACTCAAACAAAAGCAAAAAGAGGAAAAAGAGTTATGTCAAAAAGAAATTGAAGAAAAAGAGATATTGAAAACTAAAACAAATACAAACGAGGATTCTAAATCAAATATTACAGTCGAAAATAGTCTGCAAGTTAGTCAAGAGACAGAAGTAGAAGATCAGCCTGAATTAGGAGATTTTGATGATACTTTTACATGGTCAGCGGAAGTTTTAGCTGCCCAAGGTAAAAAAATTGACCAATTTTCATTAGATGATATTGATTGGCTCAGCAGACTCAAGCAAGGGTTAGAAAAAACTCGTAAAGGCTTTGTTACTGATTTATTAGAAAAATTAGGAGACGATCCACTTACTCCTGAAGTTCTTGATGATTTAGAGACTCTTTTACTTAGAGCAGATGCGGGAGTTTCTGCTACTGATCAAATTTTAGAATCTCTAAGAACCAAGTTAAATGAGGAAGTTGTTGAAGCTTCAGAGGGCTTGCGTTTTTTAAAAGAACAATTAGTCAATGTTTTAGAAAAACCAATAAAAGATAGTGGTGCTGATTTGCTTTCTCCACAAAAAGGTTGTTTAAATATTTGGATGCTAGTAGGTGTTAATGGAGTTGGAAAAACGACGACTCTGGGTAAATTGGCAAGTGTTGCAAAAAGAAGTGGTTTTTCAGCAATGATTGCCGCTGCAGACACTTTTAGAGCTGCAGCTGTTCAACAAGTAAAGGTATGGGGAGACAGAACAGGGGTTGAAGTTATCGCAAATGAATCTAAGAATGCCGATCCAGCATCGATAGTATTTGATGCTATTGGTGCAAGCAAATCAAAAAATATAGACTTACTATTGGTAGATACTGCAGGAAGATTACAAACGAAAAATAATTTAATGGAGGAATTGAAAAAAATTAGAAAAATTATCGATAAACTTGCTCCTAAGGCAAACGTTGAATCTTTATTAGTTCTTGATTCTAGTCAAGGTCAAAATGGCCTAAGGCAGGCTCTAGCATTTGCTGATTCAGCAGAATTAACAGGTGTAATACTTACAAAACTTGATGGATCTTCTAAAGGAGGTGTTGCTATGGCTGTTGCATCAGAAGCAAAACTTCCTGTCAGATTTATCGGAGCTGGTGAGAAAATTAGAGACTTGCGACCATTTAATAGCTTTGAATTTATTGAGGCACTTTTAACTGTTAGATGATTTTTAGATATTTTTTGTATATGTTGTTAAGTTTTAATTTCTTTATTGTTGGAGAATGATGAAAGAAAATTCTCCAATTTCAGAACAACAAAATCAACATCCTACTAATATCTTCTCAAGTGCTGCTTCCAAGTCTCTTAGCGATTTGGTTCATAGCCTTTCTCAAGAGCAAGTTGTTAATCAAGATTTATTACTTTCATTGAGCTTTGCTTTGCGAAGTTTTACTAATTTACAGCGTTTTCTTGAGCTTATTCCACTGCTTGTCACTCAATTAGTTGGCGTTAAAGGATCATTGTTAATTCCATTTCAAGATAATGGAAGCCTTTGGCGGGAACAGTTACAAATGGTCCCTATTGATGAAGATCAGGAACTCTTTAGAAAATTATTTCTTTTAGAGAAAGGGAAGAAAACGGGGTTTGGCATGGAGGGAAAAAATATTGAAATGTTAGATTGTTTAGTTCAAAGACATCTTGATTCTTCTAATGTAATTGCTACATCGATAGTTTCTCGAGGAAGGCAGCGAGGTCGATTATATGCGTTTGATAAAAAAGAGATTGTTTTTGGTAGTAATGTCCATCGAAAACATATTCAAATAGTTGCTGATCTTGCTGGAGTAGCGATAGAAAACGATGCAATTTTTCAGGTGATTCGTAATCATGAAAAAGTTGATAGACAAATAAGTATTGGTGCTGAAATCCAATCACAATTATTACCTGATCAATGTCCAGTAATTGAAGGAGTTGAATTGGCTGCTTGCTGTAGGCCCGCTTTTCAAGTAGGTGGCGATTATTACGATTTTATGCCCACTCGCTCAGATTTAAATGAAACAGCAAAAGCCAGTGGGCGTTGGGCTTTGGTGATTGGTGATGTTATGGGTAAAGGTGTTCCGGCTGGATTGTTGATGACTATGTTAAGAGGAATGCTTAGAGCGGAAGTTTTAACAGGACTACCCCCTGATTCCATTTTGCATGACCTGAATCAATTAGCTCTTGAAGATCTGACTCAATCACATAGGTTTGTAACTTTGTTTTATTCTGACTATGACGCTAAATCAAGAAAATTACGTTTTGCTAATGCAGCACATAATCCTCCTTTGCTTTGGAGCTCCAAGACAAAATCAATTAATAGATTAGATACCCCTGGTTTGTTAATAGGTCTTCAACCTGAAGCTGAATATGGATGTGGTGAGATATTTCTGCAGCCTGGTGATGTCCTTCTTTACTACACTGATGGAGTTACTGAGGCACCCGGGATATCAGGTGAACGTTTTGATGAAAATCGTTTAATAACTTTTTTAGATAAATTTGCTAAGGAAGGCTTGGGAGCCAAACAAATATTAAATAAACTTTTTGAAAGATTAGATGGTTTTGTAGGTGTTAGTGATCATCATCTTGAAGATGATGCGTCAATGGTGGTTTTAAAAGTCAAAGAATCAACGGTTCCTGAATTAACTTAGTAATCGCCTGACAATTGCTAAGACTCTTGCTTTATTTGTATTAGTCATATGGAAAAAGCATTGAGCAAAACTTGGAGTGAGAGATTTGATAAAGGACTTAATCCTTTTATAGAAAAATTTAATGCTTCTATCGAGTTTGATATTTGTTTATTAGAGGAAGATTTGGATGGATCAATTGCCCATGCACGTATGCTTGGAATTCAAGGGATTATTACCAAGGAAGAGGCGCTCAGATTAGAGAATGGTCTTCAACAGATTCGAAAAGAGGCTTCTGATGGTTTATTTCACCCTGTCATTTCAGATGAAGATGTGCATTTTGCAGTAGAAAAAAAATTAATAGATTTGATAGGCCCAGTAGGGAAAAAACTACATACTGGTCGTAGTCGTAATGATCAAGTTGGAACAGATCTGAGATTATGGCTAAGAAAGCGTATTGATGAAATTGATATGGATTTGGTACGTCTTCAGAAATCTCTTTTTTTATTAGCAGAGGAAAATTTGTATACGCTTATTCCTGGTTATACGCATTTACAAAGAGCCCAACCTTTGTCTCTGGCGCATCACTTGTTGGCATATATTGAGATGGCACAAAGAGATAGAAATAGATTAAAAGACGTAAGAAAACGAGTGAATATTTCTCCACTAGGAGCAGCTGCTTTAGCTGGCACATCGATTTCTATAAGTAGAAAGATTACTTCTTCAGAATTACACTTTCAAGGTATTTATTCTAATAGTTTAGATGCTGTAAGTGATAGAGACTTTGTTGTAGAATTTTTAGGAGCCTCGTCGTTAATTATGGCTCATTTAAGTAGATTATCTGAAGAAGTAATTTTGTGGGCATCTGAAGAATTTGCATTTATTCAATTAACCGACCGATGTGCTACTGGAAGTAGTCTTATGCCTCAAAAAAAGAATCCTGATGTACCAGAGCTTGTTCGAGGCAAGTCAGGAAGAGTATTTGGACATTTACAAGCTATGCTGACTATGATTAAAGGATTACCTTTAGCTTACAACAAAGATTTTCAAGAAGACAAAGAAGCTATCTTTGATAGCGTTAAAACAGTTAAGAATTCTTTGATTGCCATATCAATTTTGTTTGAAGAAGGTTTAATTTTTAGAAAAGAAAGACTTAATCAAGCTGTTTCCTCAGACTTTTCAAATGCCACTGATGTAGCTGATTATTTAGTGGCTAAGGACATACCTTTCCGAGAGGCTTATCAATTAGTTGGGCGAATTGTAAAAACTTCTTTGGAGGAGGGGATTTTATTAAAAGATATTCCTTTAGAAAGATGGAAAACATTTCATAAATTTTTTGAAAAAGATATTTATGAAAAGCTTTTGCCTTCGAGTGTGGTCGAGTCTCGTTTGAGTGCTGGTGGAACTGGATTTGAGAGAGTTCAAGAACAGCTTCTTTCTTGGCGAGAAAAATTATTTAATTAAAAAAAATTTTTTAGATCAATTTTAGGGCTTTCGGTATTAAAGTGTATGGTGATAACTCATTTTAGAGTTATTAATTTTGGCTATTTATAGCCTATTAGTTACATTTTATTTTAAGTCAATTTTCAAGTGAGTATTTTTGTCGGCAACTTGCCCTTCCGCGCTGAGCAGGAAGATGTCATGGAATTGTTTTCTCCCTTTGGGGAGGTGTCAAATTGTTCTTTACCTTTAGAACGAGATACAGGACGCAAAAGAGGTTTTGCTTTTGTTGAGATGGCTGATGAAGCAGTTGAAGCTTCAGCAATTGAATCTCTTCAAGGTGCTGAGCTCATGGGTCGTCCTTTAAGAATCAACAAAGCTGAACCTAGAGGGAGTGCTCCCAGAAGAGGCGGCGGCGGCTATGGCGGCGGCGGTCAAGGCGGCTACGGCGGTGGCGGTCAAGGCGGTTACGGTGGCGGCCAAGGCGGTTACGGCGGCGGCCAAGGCGGTTACGGCGGCGGCTATGGCGGCGGCGGTCAAGGCGGCTACGGCGGTGGCGGTCAAGGCGGCTATGGCGGTGGCGGTCAAGGCGGCTATGGCGGTGGCGGTCAAGGCGGCTACGGCGGTGGCGGTCAAGGCGGCTATGGCGGTGGCGGTCAAGGCGGCTACGGCGGTGGCGGTCAAGGCGGCTACGGTGGTGGCGGTCAAGGCGGCTACGGCGGTCAAGCTGATCAATCAGCTCAAGATAGACCTTCTGGAGCCAAAGGTTGGGAAGATCGTAGTCATGGCAATGCTTCTCAAGATGTAAATGACTTTGATCAAGGTCGTAGTAGAAGAAGAAGAGGTGCTTCGCCTGAAGGGGGAGCCGACTCTACTGCAGATTATGGCGGCGCAGAATCTTAAAGATTTCGCTTATTGTTTTTATTGCCCAGCATCTTCAAGTTGTTGGGCAATTTTTTTTAAAATAGAAATATCAGCTTTCTGAGTTTGACATTTTTCACTTAATTCTTGTCTCAATATTTTTGCATTAGGAATATTTTCTATCAGATTTAAAATATGTCTTGAAATTTGCCAAAGACGTCCACCATTTTCTAAATGCTTTTGAGCAAAAGGAATAAGCTTTTTAATTATTTTTGATCTTGATAAATATTTTTCTTTTTGTCCAAAAATTAATGAATCAATTTTTGTCCAAAGAAATGGATGAGAATATGCAGCTCTTCCTACCATTGCTCCATCAAATACTTTGAGAGCTTCAATAGAATCGTTAATTGTATTTATTCCACCGTTCAGCTCAATAATTAACTCAGGCCTATTATTTTTTAAGTTTTGAACTCTTTCATATTGAAGAGGTGGAATTGAACGATTTTCTTTTGGATTTAATCCATTAAGCCAAGCTTTTCTTGCATGAACGATGAATCTGTCTGCTCCTGCAAGTGAACAAGTATCAACAAATTTGAGAAGATAATCATCACTGTCGAGATTATCAATACCAAGTCTGTGTTTGACAGTTATTGGGATATTGCATGTTTTTTTCATTTTCTCTATGCAACTGGCTACTATATTTGGTTTTCCCATTAGACAAGCTCCAAAGTTGCCAGATTTTACTTTTGGACTAGGGCAGCCAATATTTAAATTAATTTCGTCATATCCCCAATCTTCAGCCATTTGAGCTGCTTCAGCTAAAAGTTTCGGGTTGTCTCCTCCTAGTTGTATGGAAATAGGATGCTCAATCTCATCAAAATCTAATAATTTATTCCTGTTTTTGCTGTAATGGAGCGCTTGGGCCACAATCATTTCAGTGTATAGAAGCGATTTTTTGGTGATCTGGCGCATAAGGACACGAAAATGCCTATCTGTGCAATCCATCATTGGAGCAATACTTAATCTGTAGTTAGCTATTTCATTTGTTTTTAAAGAATTGGAAATCATTTTTTATGAATTAATTTTTTCGCCTTTTAGGGAGGAAATTTTATTAAGATTCACTGAGTTGAGAAATTTCTTTGAAGCGTAGATTTTTTATGTTTGGACTCTTGAATACTCTTTTTGGTTTTACTATCAAACCAAAAAGCGCTTTTGCCTCCTCTAAATCTATGGAAAACTATAAAACTCTAACTGATACAGACTGGGAAAATCGTTTACCCAAAGATGCTTTTTACGTCTTACGAAAGGAAGGAACAGAGAGACCGTTTTCAAGTCCATTAAATGATGAAAAAAGGAAAGGAGTTTTTCGTTGTGCAGGATGCGGTCTTGCTTTATTTTCTTCAACAACAAAGTTTGACAGTGGAACAGGCTGGCCAAGTTTTTTTGATCATTTACCGGATGCAATAGAGACAAAAACAGACTTCAAATTAATTGTCCCTAGAACTGAATATCATTGTCGACGATGTGGTGGGCATCAAGGACATGTTTTTAATGATGGTCCAAGACCCACTGGTAAACGATATTGTAATAATGGCGTCGCTCTTGCATTCGAAGTTGATTCGTAAATGATTATCTTTTCTATTCAAATAGGTGTGGGCTTCCGTAGCTTGTACAAAAAACCCTTTGCAATCAACATGGTCTAAAAGCTGATTGAATTATATGAATTCAGACGTTTCCTCTTCCGAACATGAATTATCACAAGATGGTTCATCACAAAATAATCCCAGTGAAAATTCTGTAAGTTCTCCCAATAGTAATGAATCAGTTAATCAAGTTGAGCTTTCTGATAATCCCGAAGTAGAGCCTCAAGTGAAGAATGATTCAGTAGATACAGCAAACGAACAATCTTCAACTAGTTGTGAGTCAAATATTAAAGGTTCAGATACTGAAGCAAGATTACAGCAATTAGAAAAAGAGCATGAAACTTTAAACAGCCAATATATGAGAATAGCTGCTGACTTTGATAATTTCCGAAAGCGACAGACGCGTGATCAAGATGATCTAAAAATTCAACTTACTTGCACAACCCTTAGTGAAATACTTCCTATTGTTGATAATTTTGAAAGAGCAAGGCAGCAGTTGAATCCTGAGGGTGAAGAAGCTCAAGCATTACACCGAAGTTACCAAGGGCTTTACAAACAATTAGTTGAAGTTCTTAAGAATCTTGGCGTTGCTCCAATGCGAGTGGTTGATCAGGCTTTTGATCCGTCTTTGCATGAGGCAGTTATGAGAGAGCCCAGCGATGAAAAGGCTGAGGATATTGTGATTGAAGAATTACAACGGGGTTATCACCTTAACGGTCGTGTTTTAAGACATGCCTTGGTTAAAGTTTCTATGGGTCCAGGCCCGAAAGTCATTAATGAAGAGATTCCTGATCAGAGTGCTTCTAATCAAGAACTAAGTGAATCTGTAGATGGTTCAACTAAAGATGAGAATTAACTACATGATGATCGAAATGGAATTGAATTTGTTTAAATGTACTAATGGCTGATTTTTACGATCTATTGGGTGTCAGCAGAGATGCTGATGCTGACACTTTAAAAAGAGCTTATAGACAGCAAGCTCGGAAATATCACCCTGACGTCAACAAGGAAGCGGGTGCAGAGGATAAGTTCAAAGAAATAGGCAAAGCATATGAAGTTTTAAGCGACTCTCAAAAGCGAGCTCGTTACGACCAATTTGGAGAAGCTGGAATAGGTGGAGCTGCTGGCATGCCGGATATGGGAGACATGGGCGGCTTTGCAGATTTGTTTGATACCTTTTTTAATGGCTTTGGTGGTGCTAGTTCAGCTGGAGGTTCTCGCCCTCAAAGACGAGGACCACAACAAGGAGACGATTTACGTTACGACCTAACGATTGATTTTGATAAAGCTATTTTTGGACAAGAAAAAGAGATTACGGTCCCTCATTTAGAAACTTGTGATGTTTGCAGAGGCACTGGGGCTAAGAAAGGCACTGGTCCTGTTACTTGTTCTACATGTAGTGGTGCAGGTCAAGTAAGAAGAGCGACTCGTACACCTTTTGGAAGTTTTACTCAAGTAGCTGAATGTCCAACCTGTGGTGGTACTGGACAAGTGATTAAAGATCCTTGTAATGCTTGTGGAGGGAAAGGGGTTAAACAAGTAAGAAAAAAATTAAAAATTAATATTCCTGCTGGAGTTGATAGCGGAACACGATTAAGAGTCTCAGGAGAGGGTAATGCTGGATTAAAGGGTGGTCCATCGGGAGATCTATATGTTTTTTTAAAAGTTAAAAATCATCCTAATTTAAAGAGAGATGGATTGATAATTTTATCTGAAGTTAATATTAGTTACCTGCAGGCAATTTTAGGAGATACTATTGAAATAGAAACTGTAGATGGCCCTACTAAGTTGCAAATTCCAGCAGGAACCCAACCTAACTCTATTTTGAATTTAGAAAATAAAGGAGTGCCGAAACTAGGCAATCCAGTTGCTAGAGGTAATCATCAAGTCTCAGTAAAGATTAAATTACCTACAAAATTATCAGATTCTGAAAGAAATTTATTAGAAGAATTAGCTGGACATTACTCTGCACGTGGACCTCAACATCATTATCATAAAAGTGGCTTATTCAGTAAGTTATTTGGCAAATAATAGTGGAAAAAAATATCTTCATTGATCATTATTTAAATTTGAGTGGCCTTGCTTGCCCAGTAAATTTTGTTAAATGTTGTCTGGTTTTAGAAAACTTATCGTCAAATCAAGTTTTAAAAGTTGACCTTGACATAGGCGAAGCTGAAACTAGTGTTATTGATGGTTTACAAGAGAAGGGTTATAAAGTAAAAATATTGAATAAAGATTCTAAAATAGTGACTTTGATAGTATCGAGTGAATAAAAATAAATCTAATAAATTAAAAGGTATTGTTGTTGCACTTAAGGCAAATTTTTTAATCGTAGAGATTGACCATAAAAATTTTAAAGATCATTCATTTGATCAATTTTACGGGAAAATTAGACTTTTATGTATACGAAGAAGTAAATTAAATTATCAAGGTTTATTTATAGATGTAGGTGATATAGTTTGTGTCGAGTCTATAGATTATAAAAACAAACGAGCTGTAGTTTCTGATGTAGAGCCTAGACAAAGTTTCTTAAAGCGTCCAGCAGTGGCAAATGTTACATTAGTTTCTATTTGCATCTCAGCTGACGAGCCTTTATTTGATATGGAGCAAACAAGCCGTTTTTTATTAACAGCTGAATGTGCAAATATAGAGCCATTGATAATTTTAACCAAAATAGATTTAATTACAAAGAATGATTTGATTTTATATATAAATAAATTTAAATCTTGGGGGTATGATTGTATACCAGTATCTATACATAATTCTCAGGGTATTGATTCATTAATAGAACGATTGCGAAAAACAAAATTAACTGTTCTTGCTGGTCCTTCTGGAGTAGGAAAGACAAGTTTAATTAATCATTTAATCCCAACTGTTTCACTACCTACTTCATCTGTTTCAAAAAAATTAAAGAGAGGTACACATACGACTAGGCATGTGGAACTTTTTGCTATTGGAAATGGATCACTTCTTGCTGATACGCCGGGGTTTAATCGTCCGGAAATAGTATGTGAGCCATCTGATTTTGCTTTTTTGTTCCCAGAGTTTCGAACTCAGTTAAGCAATTCACAATGCAAGTTCCGAAATTGTTTGCATAGAGATGAACCTGGTTGTGTAATTGATAAGGATCTTGAAAGATATCCTTTTTATCGTCAGAACCTTGAAGAAATGATTAATTCTCCTCTCCCATACCAGGCAGGTTAAGTTTGAACCCGCCGGTCAAATCTTCCATTCGTTCTTTCATAGTCGAAGTTGAAACTTCGTGAGCAGATTTCATAGCATCTAGTATGGCTTCTTCGATTATTGCTTTTCCTTCAGAAAGAAGAGAAGGGTCAATTTCTACTCTTAAAGGCTTTTGATTCCCTGACATCCATATCTTTGCCCTATTGTCATCATTTGTTCCTTCTATCTCCATAACCTCAAGCTCTTCTTGAAGTTTTTGGGCATTTTGCTGAATTTGTTGTGCTTTTTTGAAAGCTTCAGTGAGTTGTCCAAAATTTGGTAGTCCGAATCCAGCCATGAGAATTTCCTATTGTTATTGAGTTTAGGGTTTAAATTTAAAAGCCACATTGTTTAACTTCTGTTTCTAACAAGATTCCATAAGAATCAAAAACTCTTTTTTTGACATATTTAATCAATTCTCTGACGTCATTAGAGGAAGCTTGGTTTGCGTTAATTATAAAATTTGAATGTATTTTAGATATTTCAGCTCCACCAAAACGAAATCCTTTTAAACCAAGTTCTTCAATTAATTTTGCAGCTTTCAAAGGTTCTGGATTACGAAAAACACTGCCGCAGGTTTGAGCTTGATAAGGTTGAGTTTTTAATCGATGATTTAAGTTTTCATTTGTAACCTGTCGAATTTCTTTTGCATGACCTGATGCCAGCTTGAGTCGAGCAGATACGACAATTAATTTTTCATTTTGAAGCAGACTTTGTCGGTATCCAAAGTTTAGATCTTTTCCTTTGATCCTTTGGTATTCACCTGTCAAAGATAGCGTTGTAATACTTTCGAGATAGCTAGATATGCAATGTTCTTGTGCTCCTGCATTCATAACTACTGCCCCACCAATTGTTCCTGGTATTCCTACAGCCCATTCGAAGCCATGAAGTCCACTTGCAGCAGCTTTTCTGGCCAAAGTAGGAAGCATTTCACCGCTAAGGACTTCGATAATTCCATTATTTTTATCAATTTCAATTCCTTTGAAATTACGCATACATAGACTTAAACCTTTAATTCCTTTGTCATTGATTAAAAGGTTTGATCCAGCACCAATAACACTGCAAGGAATTTTTTTCTTATTTGTCCAATTAATTACATATTTAAGTTCTTCAATATTTTTTGGTTGAGCAATCCATTCTGCAGGACCACCTATTCCCCAAGTAGTGAAATTTGATAAGGAAATATTTTTCTCTAATTTAATGGAATTCATTTATTAAGCGGCTATATCATTGCTGATTAATTTATTATTGATTAACTCTAAAAATAGATTTTCACTTATTAGATTAATATCTCCTGCGCCCATAATTAAAATCAAGTCGTTTTCAATTGTCTGTTCTTTTATTAGTTTTATCAAATTTTGATTGTTATCTGGAGTATATATTTCTAGGTTCGGATTGATTTTTTTTAACTCATGTCCAATACTCTTATTATTTATTCCTTCGATTTTATCTTCTCCAGCAGAGTAAATTGGAGTTATAAATACTAAATCAGATTTACTTAGACTTTTTGCAAATTCCTTTTGAAACTTTTTAGTTCTACTATATCGATGCGGCTGAAAGATCGTAACTATTCTTCTTGGTAATATTTTTGAGAGTTTATGTTTTGTCTCAATAATAGTAGATGCAATCGATATTGCAGCATCAATTTCGCTCGGATGATGAGCATAATCCTCAACTATTAATCTGTTTCTCCATAATCCTTTAAATTCAAATCTTCTTGAAGGTAGCTTCAATTTTTCAATTCCTTTTTTTATATCTTTGAAAAGAATGCCAGCAACTCTACATGCAGCTATAGCAGCTGCTGCATTGCTTAAATTGTGTATTCCAGGAACAGGTATTTTTATAACATCAATAAACTTTTCTTTTTCATAATACTCCGCAATAATTTCACATCCATTAGATTCTTTCGGGATCAGTGCAAAATCTATATTAATAATTTTTTGAATCGAAAACCATTTAGAACCATGTATATTATCTCTAAGATTATCACAGTCAAAATTGGTAATCAGGCATTCACACTTTTGAGCAAACTGTTTCATTGTTTCTATTAAATCTTCTAGATCTAGATAATGATCAACATGTTCAAGTTCTAAATTCGTGATTAATCCGATATTTGGATTAAACTTTACTAATGATCCATCTGATTCATCTGCTTCTGCGATTAAAAATTCACTATTACCACAACTGTAGTTGCTTTTGTAGAGAGGCACAATGCCGCCAATGATAGCCGTCGGACTCTTATTTGCATATGAAAATAATGTTGTAATGTAAGTACTTGTAGTTGTTTTACCATGAGATCCTGAGACGATTATTGATTTTTTTTGTTCAATTAAAAAGGCTAATATTTCAGAACGATGCTTGATTTTTAAATTATATTTTTTTGCTTTACATAATTCAAAATTATCTTGATGTATTGCTGAACTTTTAACAACTAATATGTTTTTCCCATGGACTTTAAGAATTTCATCAATATTCGATTCTACTTGGGTTGGAAAGATGTGGACTTTGTTTTCTTCTAATTTTTTTAAAGTTAGGTTTTTTTTCTGGTCAGAGCCAGATATTGAATATCCTTTTTGAGCGAGAATCATTGCTAGAGCAGACATACCAATACCTCCGATTCCTATAAAATGAATATGAGGTGGTAAGTCCTTTGTCTTCTTCAATTTCGCTTCAGTGTCGTTAGAAAGATAACTCTTCATTGATATAAAGGCACATTTTTTAAAGAATTAGAGAGTTTTTGTACTTTTTATTTCCTTAACGCTTCAATTATTTTTCAAAATGCACAGAAAATGATCATCGTTCTGTATGATCAGCGGCCAGTAGCTTGTGCGGTTTTACCGTTTTTGAAATGACTTTGCGTGTAGCGATTAATGGATTCGGAAGAATTGGACGCAATTTTATGCGTTGTTGGCTGAGTAGGGGTGCAAATACAAATATTGAAGTGGTCGGCATTAACGTCACTTCTGATCCAAAAACTTGTGCACATTTGCTCAAATATGACTCTATTCTAGGTGCTATTAAAGACGCCGAAATTTCACATACGGACGATACATTTCAAATTAATGGCAAAACTATAAAATGTTATTCAGATAGAAACCCTTTAAATCTTCCTTGGAAAGAGTGGGGAATTGATTTAGTAATTGAGTCAACAGGTGTATTCAATACAGATGTTGGTGCTAGTAAGCATCTACAAGTTGGGGCCAAGAAGGTAATTCTTACTGCACCTGGGAAGGGTGATGGTGTAGGTACTTATGTAGTTGGTGTTAACGCTGATTCATACTCTCATGAAGATTTTGATATCCTTAGCAATGCAAGTTGCACCACCAATTGTTTAGCGCCAATCGTAAAAGTTTTAGATCAAAAGTTGGGGATTAATAAAGGCTTAATGACCACGATTCATAGTTATACGGGAGATCAAAGAATTCTTGACAATGCTCATCGTGATTTACGTCGCGCAAGAGCAGCAGCAATGAATTTGGTCCCTACTTCAACTGGTGCGGCAAAGGCTGTTGCTCTTGTTTATCCACAAATGAAAGGGAAACTAACTGGTATTGCGATGCGAGTCCCTACACCTAATGTTTCTGCGGTTGATTTGGTTTTTGAATCAGGACGTAAAACTAGTGCTGAAGAGGTCAATTCATTACTTAAAACCGCTTCACAGGGAGAAATGAAAGGAATCATTAAATATGGTGATTTGCCTCTGGTTTCTACTGACTATGCGGGAACGAATGAATCAACCATTGTTGATGAAGCATTAACAATGTGCATCGATGACAATATGGTCAAAGTCTTAGCTTGGTATGACAATGAGTGGGGTTACAGTCAAAGGGTAGTTGACTTGGCTGAAATTGTTGCCCAAAAATGGAAGTAAAACTAAGTTCCAGCGTTAAAAATGTCGAAATAGACTTGATTGGCCAATTTTAGTTTTTTCTAAATTATCCCAGAAAATATTGGGTTTACCTTCTTTAATAAACCCAATAATTTTGGCAGATTTTAATTTATTTGATAATGATTTTGCCCATTCTTTAGGAAGACTTAGTATCAATTCATAGTCCTCACCCCCATTCAGGAGCCATTCATCCCAAATATCATCTTTTGGCCAGTCAGTATCTTTGAGAATAGAAGTTTTTGATAAAACTGCTTGACAATTACTGGCTTGGCAAATACCTCTAATTGATTCAATTAGTCCATCGCTGCTATCAGTTCCTGCGGCTCTCCAACTAATTGATTCAGGCTTACATGCTATTAAGGCTTTGAGTGCTTCTAAAGCAGGATATGGGCGTTTATGTGCGTTGATAGCCCTATTAATCAGCTCAGGACTTAATTGGGCTTCACTTGGTAGTTTCTGGGATGTTAAAAGGGCCAAGCCAAGCCTGCTTAATCCATGAAATCCAGTGCTAACAATGTAATCTCCAGGTAAAGCATTTCCTCTATGTAGTCTGGGGAGATTCATTTCTCCAATTGCTGTAATTGAAATCATTTTTGTTTCTCCGCTCGAGCAATCTCCACCGATTATTTCTCCTCCAAATTCTTGCATCGCTTCCAACATTCCTTCATATAGATTTTCAACCCATTTCCAATGTGTGTTTGGCGGCAAAACAAGTCCAACAGTAAAGGAAGTTATATTTTCTGAGCCGCTGCAAATAAGATCAGAAATATTTGTGGTAATACATTTCCAGCCAATATCTTTAGCATTAGATATTTCATCAGAAAAATGAATTTTTTCTACAAGTAAATCAGTATTAATTAATAAACTTTTATTTTTTGTATTTATTTCTGCGACATCATCATCTATTTGCCCACAGCTCATATATTTTTTTAAACGATTTAGTAATTCTATTTCACCTAAATCTTTAATAGTAGTTGTCACTTTATTTCGAATTTAAGCTTTAAGTTTTAGATTTTCTGAACCATTTAATACTGTAATCGATATGATTTTATCATCTACTCCAAGTTTATTTAATATTTCTGCACCTTCTATTACGTAGCCAAAAGCTGCATTTCTTCCATCAATAAGATTACGTCCAGCTGGATTTAATTCGGCTTCGTATAAGAAGAAGAAAAACTGCGACGAACCATCATTTAAATCAGTGTCAGAGTGCGCCCAGCCGAGTGTTCCTAAAGTTGCAAATGGAAGTACTGGAGTCTCAGTGTAAAGACCAACGTCTTCAAAAGTTTCGCCATAAAGTGTATCTTCCAAGCTAGATGTTCTTATTTCTAATGGAACTCTTCTCAACTCATTATTATCAGGATCTATATATCCAATCGTTTCTCCTTTAGGATCCCCAGTCTGAAGAATAAAAAACTCTTCAGCCCTATTGATTGGTAAACCATCGTAAAACCCTTTCATTGAAAGATCTATAAAGGCACCAGCTGTAAGTGGAGCATTGTAACCATCAATAATTGCATTCATACTTCCTTTTGATGTTTTAATTTCTACATTTGCTCTACCTAAAAGTCTTGGTAAATTATTATATTCACTGGGTATTTGATATGGGAAATCTTTTGTAATAAGAAGAGATTCAATTTCATCAATTGTTTTTAAGCTTTGACGCCTTACGTCAAGAAATGAGACTTTATTTTTTTCGTTCGCTATTTGCCCTAACTCATCAAGCTCTTCTTTTAAATTAGAAATTAGTTTAGATGCATTTTCTTTGTTTTCCGCCGGCATTGAGTCAAGAATTTGATTTTTTTTGTTACTTACTAAAAATTGACTTCTTGAAGTGGCTTTGCTGATAGCCGACCATCGACTTCCTCGAAGATCCTGACTGGTGTCTTCTAGTTTGTTTTGTAATTCACGTAATTCTTTTTGCTCAATCGGTAAAGAATTTCTTAATATTGCGTATGGATCTTTCAATCGATTACCATTAGGAAGACTTGCAAAAGCAGGGTTAACCCATGGAGAGCCTAAAGAAAATAGGATTGTTATCAGGGCAAGAATGCAAATCTTTTTCGCCATGTTAATTCTATGTTTTGCATGACTTTGGCACAGACTTATGATCGATTGGTATCTTTTGTGTGAATGATTTCAAGTAACGACTTTCGCACTGGCACTACGATCGAGTTAGACGGTGCAGTTTGGCGTGTTATAGAATTTCTACATGTCAAGCCTGGAAAGGGTTCTGCGTTTGTTAGGACCAAATTAAAGGCTGTTGTGAGCGGTAATGTTGTCGAAAAAACTTTTAGAGCTGGAGAAATGGTTCCACAAGCTCTTTTGGAGAAATCAAAGTTGCAACACACATATATGGACGGAGATGATTTTGTATTTATGGATATGACTTCTTATGAAGAAACGCGTCTAACAGCTAAACAAATTGGTGAAAGCAGGAAATATCTAAAGGAAGGGATGGAGGTTAATGTAGTGTCTTGGAATGAAAAACCTCTTGAAGTTGAATTGCCCAACTCAGTTGTTTTAGAAATAAAAGAAACTGATCCTGGCGTCAAAGGTGACACTGCTTCTGGAGGAACAAAGCCTGCAATCTTGGAAACAGGAGCCCAAGTTATGGTCCCATTATTTATTTCAATTGGTGAGAAAATTCGAGTAGATACTCGAAATGACAGTTATCTAGGCCGAGAGACACAATGACTATGAATCTTGATCACGAAGAGCTTCATCGCTTGTTGGCCACTTTAGCTGAGAGTGACATTCAAGAGTTTCGACTTGAGGGAGAAGACTTTTGCCTGGAAGTTAAACGTAATCTTGAGACTTCATCAGATTCAATAGCTTCTAATAAGAAAATCACTTCAGACGATATTGAATCACCACCACCTCAATCTAAAATTGACACTCTTCCAGTACCTAGCACTCCGCCTCCTTCAGTGCCAGGTTCACGCTCTGACTTGGTTGAAGTAACTGCTCCTATGGTTGGGACCTTTTATCGTGCACCAGGCCCAGAAGAGCCTCCTTTCGTGGAGATTGGATCGAGAATCAATGTGGGGCAGGCTGTATGTATTCTTGAAGCAATGAAATTAATGAACGAATTAGAATCAGAGGTAAGTGGTGAAGTAATTGAAATTCTTGTAGAGAACGGAACACCAGTCGAGTTTGGTCAAGTTTTAATGAGATTAAAACCTGTGTAAAAGTTTTTACTTATTGAGACAGAAGCCAAGCGTTATTCAATGCTGCAACCATACTTTTTTCTCTTGCCTTGAACATTCCTGCAATATCAAGAGCTGTCCCATGATCAGGTGATGTTCTTGCAAAAGGCAACCCAAGAGTTGTGTTAACGGCTTCATCAAAAGCAATTAGCTTGACAGGGATCAGACCTTGATCGTGATACAAAGCGAGTATTCCATCAGGTGCATTGTTTTTAATTGAGGCCCCATTCCATGCATTTACTGATGAAATCCAACAGGTATCTGGAGGGATGGGCCCAATAATTTTTATGTCTGGATTATCTAATTTCCATTCATCTAAAATAGGAATAATTAAGTTTTGTTCTTCCATACCAATTTTTCCTTCTTCCCCAGCATGTGGATTTAAGCCGGCTATTTGTATTGATGGCTTCTCTTTGAACTTACGACAGAAATTCAACAAGGTATCTAATTTATGTCTAATCAATTCTTTGGTTAAAGTATCATTTATTTTATTAAGTGGTATATGTGTTGTAGCTAATAAAGTATTAAATCTCCATCCATTATTTGGTGAAATTGCTGTAAAAAGCATAGATGTTTTTTTGTTAGTTAATTTACCCAATAACTCAGTTTGACCTGCAAATTTATGCCCAGCTTTATGCCAAGCAATTTTAGAAATAGGTGCTGTTACTAGAGCATTAGCTTTTCCTTTTAAAAGTATATTAGTTGCATTCACAAGCCATTTAAAGCTTGCAGACCCAGTATATTCGTCAACTATTCCTGGAATAACTTTATTTTCTAAAGGGATATCAATAATATGAAGTTTGTTTGGATCGGGAATATTATCTATTCCATATTTAATTAATTTTGAATAGGTTTCATGAATATTATTTTTGCATCCTACAAGTAAAGGCTTTATATTTTTATTTAGGCTTTTAGATCCAAGAGCTTTTAATGTTATTTCAGTCCCTATTCCTGCCGGATCTCCTAATGAAATAATAAGTGTAGTTCTATTTTCTTTTGTAAGTTGAGATTTTTGCATGTTTTGATGTTTTCTTGGGGTTTTGATTTTTTAGCCAAGTTATTTGTAATAGTTGGCTTGGAATAGATTGGAATAAGTTTTTATAATCTTGGATTTACTTCATTAGAATTTCATTATCTATTAAACTAAATTAAAGTGACTATTTAAAATACATGGGCTAATGATAAGTTGAAAAATAGAGACTATTAATTTATTTTTAGTTGTAAGAAACAATTTTTTAACCCAGATTTAAAATCTGGATAAATTAGAGAATAGCCAAGTTTTTTACATAATAACTTGTTATCAACTTTTCTATTCTCCTGCCAAAAAGATATTGCCATTGGACTCATTGTTTTTTGTGCGATTTCAAAAGGCACTCTTGATGGTAGAGACTTTTTGGCTATTTTCGCTGCAAAATTAATTACGTCAAGATTATTGGCTGGCAAGTTATCAGCTACATTCACTATGGATGGAGTTTTCCCTTGAAAATAGAGATTAATTAAGAATAAGACAGATCCAGCAATATCATCGACATGAATTCTTGAAAAAACTTGACCTGGTTTATCGATCATTTTTGTTGTTCCATTTAACAGGCTTTCAAAAACAGATCTTCCAGGTCCATAAATTCCTGGCAATCTAAGGATTTGAATGGGAAGCTTTGTGTCTAACCATTGTTTTTCACAAGACAATCTACGAATACTTCTATCTTGCTGAGGGTTGGGAGGCGTATTTTCATTGACCCAGTTCCCTTTTGAATCTCCGTATACACCAGTAGTAGATAAATAACCCACCCATTTTATCTTTTTTGAATTTAGTAATTGAGTTTTAAGTTTAAGAAGTACAGGATCTTCTCCACTTAATAAAGGAGGTATGCAACTTAAGATATGTGTTGCTCCCTCCAAAATTTCATTAGACAATTCTTGATCAGTATTAAATATAAAATCAGCTCCTTTGCTACCCTCTCTTCTCCTGCTGCATAAAACTTTTACTCCTAAATGCCTTCCTACACTCGCAATTCTTTGTCCACTAAAGCCACCTCCAAATATGATTAATTTTGATTTAGGCGGTAGAGGCCTAGATCGCTTGACAATCTCTTGAATCATTAGTACAAATGTATTATGTTGATTATTTAGCAATGGTTGCTTCCTATTTCAAGCCTAGTCTGAATTCCATTAATGGAGCTAGGAAATTAAGGAAAGATAAAAAAATATCTTTACAAGAGAAAAATCAAAACCTTATAAAACCTTTACTTGCATCAATTTGCTTTCTTTTTTGCATTATTCTTGTCCCTGAAAAATCCTCCAATTTGGCTTCTATTTGTGAAAAATATAATTCTTCTGTTGCTTGTCAAGTTTGGTAGTAATTAAGCTGCTTGCCAATGATAATCGACATTGAATTTGGATTTTGATTTTTTAAAACTCTCAATAGGTTTTGGCTGGGCCCATTTTAGAAGCCTTAGAGCCAAAAGTATGTCTCCTTCAGTCCATGCTTTTATTGCCATAGAGCGTCTTGGGTCGTAAAAACGTTGCTTTCTGTACCATTCAAAAGCATCATTATCTGTTTTGCTTCCATTACATGAGAGGCAGGCAGGCACACAATTTTCAGTGATGCTCAATCCACCTCTGCTTCTAGGTAAAACATGGTCAATAGATTCTGATGTTTTACCACAATAAATACAACTATTACCGGTAAATTCATGTAATGATTTTCTCCATCTTCGATTACGCAGCTTTGGACAGAGATCTTCTAAGAAAACCGCATCCCTATTGTGCATAAGTAGAAATTAGCTATTTGGATTCTGCCTTGATAGACCGATAAGTCAATGTATCGGAAATAGCAATTTTAAATTTTATAAGATTTATTTTTTAATTGATTTAGAATTAGATCTAAAAATTTTATATTTATATAAATAAAACTAATAATAATTAATAACTATAACGATCGACATATTTCCCCTTAGGAGTCTTCTCTGCACTATGGCTTGAAGAAGTTACTTCACTTGTTAAGTCTTTATCATTATTACCCCCTATAGAACTCGATTCACCCGTATACAGATCGCCTAAATAATTAATGCAATCTTCATATTTTGTAGGATTTTGAACTACTTCTTCAACAATTAAGGAAGCAGCTTGTTTTGGTGAAGTTTTGAATAAACCTTGTTTTTTATTTTTTATAAATTGATAGGCTGCTTCCCAGCTTGGCTCATGCGTGTTGCCCCCATTCCTCATAAAGCAATATATATCTGCTCCATTTGTGACTGCTGCATTAATTCTTAATCCTAAAGTGCTGCCGCAGACTAAACAAATTATTGAAATTGGTAAGAGGTTTCGCTTTATCCCAAATGACATGATTTTAAGAGGATTATCAAATTTAAATTATCTATTTTTCTTGCTTCTGTCTAGCGTTAGTTAGTATTAGTTTTTTTGTTTATTTTGCTTCATCTTTGCAATATAAAATATTGAACTCAATTTTTTACTTTTGATCTTGATTTTTTTACATGACCTTAATATCTATTTTTTGATATAGTGACTTAACAATATTTTTTGTGTTTACAAAAATAATAATGAATACAGTTCAAGTGAAAAAACAGGCATTTTTAAAAGAGGCTTGCTTTTTCTTTAAGAATGCATCTGTGTATGCGGAGGAAGGAGATTTGCAATCATGTGCTGGCTTGATTTTGAAAGCACTTGATAAGGAGAGAAGAGCTGGTGGGGTGGGACCTCAAGTGCTTCATCTAATTAAAACAATATAGTTATTTTGTTGAGCGCTTAAATATTATTCGTTATTTAGTACTGAAATTGTTTTTGCAATTCCTTGGCCAGTGGGGACGTTTAGTTTGCCCATTTTATCAAGAGTGCTTTCTAAAGCTGATATGACACTAATAATGTCTCTATTATTGACAAATCCTAAATGTCCTATTCTAAAGATTTTTCCTTTTAAATGATCTTGACCTCCAGCAAGGAGTATGTCGAAGTCATTTTTTATTGCCTTTCTTATACTTTCAGCGTCAATATTTTCAGGCTTAACAGCTGTTATTGCTGGACTTCCAAAATTTTCTTTTGTAAATAAATTCAAACCCATCGCTTTTATTCCTTCTTGCGTTGCTTTTTGATGACGAGCATGGCGGGCAAATATATTATTTAACCCTTCTTTTTGCATCATTGTTAGTGAAGCTTCTAAAGCAAAGTATAAATTTATTGCAGGTGTAAAAGGATTGCTATTTTGATTAACTGTCTTTAAATATTGTTTTAGATCTAAGTAAAACTTAGGTAAATTTGATTGATTATTTGCTTCCCATGCTCTTTTGCTCATAGCAACAAAACTCAGGCCAGGTGGAATCATATAACCTTTTTGAGAGCCTGAAGCTATTACATCGATTCCCCATTCATCCATTGGGATGTTACATGCACCAAGACTTGTTACACAATCCGCAATTGTAATGGCTTTACTATGATTTTTTACTTCGTTATTAATCGATTTAAGATCATTAATCACTCCTGTTGAAGTTTCTGAATGAGTTAAAATAACTGCTTTAATTTTTTCATTGGTGTCTTCTTCAAGAATCCTCTTAAATTGATTTGGATCAAGAGGGGTTCCCCAATCAGCTTTTACAACTTTTACATCTAATCCGTATGCCCTTGCTACTTTTACCCATCTTTCACCAAATTTTCCATTATCGCCGCAAATGACTTGATCACCTTTGCTTAATGTATTAATTATTCCTGCCTCCATTGCAGCTGTCCCACTTCCTGTAATTGTTAGGACGTCTGCAGTTGTTTGGTGAAGCCATTTGAGTTGTTCAGTTGTTTTTTGAACAATTTTTTGAAAATCTCCACTTCTATGACCAATGGGGTGTTTACTCATAGAACTCAAAACATTTTCTGGGACCGGTGTTGGTCCAGGAATCATTAAATTGAGTTTGTCCTGCATTTACTTATTCAAATCTAGATTAGTATTATTTTAAAAAATTATTTAGGTAATATCCTTTATCGTCAGCTCTTCCAATGATTTGAATCAATTTACTCTTCCCGTTTGGGTGGTTGCTGCTGCAAAGTCAGCAACAAATATTCTTATTGGCAATAAATTTAGGGATAAAGAGAGAATTGATTTACCAAATAACGAAAAATCGATTTCGGTACCTATTTCTTCTTCTGCTTTACTTGATAACGGTAAAAGATCTTTAGCAGTCAGTCATTGTCAGTCTGGATTGCCTCTTGACATAACAAGAGGAGTAGAAATCTGGGCTTATATTCAATTAAGTAAAGGAGGTTTTCAATCTAAAGGGAAAGTTCGTAATGGTTTTCCTGATTGGCTTGATTTTCATGCCGGTTATGGAGTAGGTAAATTTCAATCATCTGGTCAGCCATGTATCTCTCAGTTTGCGCGTGACTTGCTATGTATTAACCTTTACCCTCTTTTACCCAAAGGTAGTTCAATTAAAGTTGAGATTATTTTACCTGAAGGGAAAGATCGTGCATCAAAGACAAGTAATGAAGCCTTTGGAGTTGTAGATGGATTGTCACTCATTGGGACCCAGGCTGAGGTTCAAATTAGTGCTTCTCCAGATCAGTTGAAAAACACTAAAGAGCTTTTGCACCACAAATGCTCTGAAGCAAAATTTGATGGATGTTTGACTTTTGTGATTGGTGAAAATGGAATGGATTTAGCGATGAAATATGGCCTTCCAGCTAATCAAATTATTAAAACCGGGAATTGGTTAGGTCCTCTTCTGGTTGCTGCTGCAGAAAATGGAGTCAAGAAACTTTTATTATTTGGATATCATGGAAAACTCATAAAACTTTCTGGCGGCGTTTTTCATACACATCATCATCTTGCCGATGGAAGGATTGAAATACTCACTTCAATTGCATTCAGAGAGGGAATCTCATTTGATTTGATTGAGTTAATAAGTAAATCAACATCGGTGGAAAATGCTTTATTAACGCTTGAAGTAAGTAACCCAGAGGCTGTGTCTTTGATATGGAGCAGGATGGCTAAAGAAATTGAAATTAAAAGCAGAAGCTATGTGAATAGATATTTGTCTTCATCAATGGAAATAGGATCTGTTTTATTTGATCGTAAAAGACAAATGCGTTGGGCTGGTCTTGAGGGTTTAAAACAGATTAATTCTTTGGGGTTAATTCTTAAGCGATAGGCATATTTCTATTCTCTTAATTAGTCTATTTGATAAGAATGTTTTATAAGGATTCATCAGGTTGATATGGCTTCAATGATTTCAGCTGAAAAACGTAATCCAGCAATCGTAATTCTCGATTTTGGTTCTCAATATTCAGAATTAATTGCTCGAAGGATTAGAGAGACAGAGGTTTACTCATTAGTTATGAGTTACACAACATCTGCTGACCAATTACGTTCACTTAAGCCTAAGGGAATTATTTTAAGCGGAGGTCCTGGATCTGTTTATGAAGAAGGTGCTCCATATTGTGACCCAGAGATTTTTAATTTAGGAATTCCTGTTCTTGGTGTTTGTTATGGAATGCAATTAATGGTTCATGAGCTAGGAGGATCTGTAAAACCTGCTGCTGGGAAAGCCGAATATGGAAAGGCTCCTTTAGAAGTTGATGATCCAACAGCGTTATTAACGAATGTTATTAGTGGTTCAACGATGTGGATGAGTCATGGTGATTCAGTTCAGAAATTACCCAAAGGATTTGTCAGATTAGCTCATACTTCGAATACTTTAGAGGCTGCTATTGCTTTGCATGATAAGAGCTTTTATGGAGTGCAATTTCATCCCGAAGTTGTTCATTCCACTCATGGAATGGTTGTAATAAGAAATTTTGTCTATGATATTTGCTCTTGTGAGCCGGATTGGACAACAAATTTATTTATAGATGAAGCTGTTTCTCAAGTACAACAACATGTAGGCGATAAAAAAGTTTTATTGGCTCTATCTGGTGGTGTTGATTCATCAACTCTTGCATTTTTGTTAAACAAAGCAATAGGACCTCAATTGACGTGCATGTTTATTGATCAAGGTTTTATGAGAAAAGGTGAGCCAGAATTTTTAATGTCTTTTTTTGATGAAAAGTTCAAGATTAATGTTGAATACATCAATGCCAGAGAAAGATTTATTTCACAATTAAAAGGAGTAACTGATCCTGAGCAAAAGCGTAAAATTATAGGTAGAGAATTCATTCGGGTTTTTGAAGAAGAGAGTCTTCGATTAGGCCCTTTTGATTACTTGGCTCAAGGTACGCTTTATCCAGATGTAATTGAAAGTTCTGGAACAAATATTGATCCAAAAACTGGCGAACGAATAGCGGTTAAAATTAAAAGTCATCATAATGTAGGAGGGTTGCCAAAAGATTTGCAATTTAAATTGGTAGAGCCTTTGAGACGTTTATTCAAAGATGAAGTCAGAAAAGTTGGTAAATCACTGGGATTGCCAGATGAGATTGTTCGAAGACATCCATTTCCAGGTCCAGGATTGGCTATAAGAATTTTAGGAGAGGTTACTCATGAGAAACTAAATTGTTTAAGAGACGCAGATTTAATTGTCAGAGAGGAAATTAATAATGCTGGCTTGTATAACAAAATTTGGCAGGCTTTCGCAGTTTTATTGCCTGTGTATTCAGTCGGAGTAATGGGAGATCAAAGAACTTATGCTTGGCCAATTGTTGTTCGTTGTGTTTCTAGTGAGGATGGGATGACTGCTGATTGGTCGCGTTTGCCGTATGCAGTTTTAGAGAAAATTTCTAACCGGATAGTTAACGAAGTAGAGGGAGTCAATAGAGTTGTTTTAGATATAACAAGTAAACCCCCTGGAACTATTGAGTGGGAATAGTTCAGGGTAGTAAAACGTAGTCCACCACTCAAAAAGGTGGTTTTGTGTGGGTTTTGTTTGTCACCTTGTCACCTTCTCTGTAAAGACATCGTAGATAGTTCATTTTCTCTACACCTGAACCGTAGAGAACTTGTAGAGAAAACGTTGGAGAAAAAGTATTTATTTTGAAATAACTATTTTGCGAGATATGTTACTAAATTGACTACTTTTATAAGACGACTTCTTACTCCTTTTTCAGGACTTCATCTTGTCCTCCTTTGAAATGTCAGGTTGATATAAAACAAAAGTTTATTTCTGCTCTATTCAACTATGACATATTTACGTAGAGAAATCGTAGAAAGGTATTGTTCTCTGAAAGATTAAATATTTTTATTCTGTGGAAATTGTCAATTCTCCGTTTTAGAAACCCAGAACTGATACATACTTAAGAAGGTCGTGGGATGTTTTTCTTCAAACTTTGCCCAGTTTTGTAAGTTTGTTTGCTTCCTATCTTCTGGGAAATAGTCTTCATATTTAGATTTAATTGGTTTTGGAAGTAAGAATCCAAGAAAATTTAATTTATTTGATGTGAGAGTTTCTTGTAGTTGGTTAATGGTGAATCTATGTTCTTGCGTGTGAACGCAAAGATCTCGGAATTCCGATAACGAATAGAAGTCAGAAATTGTTTTTAATGAGTTTAAATAGTTTAATTTACTCCCAATAACCTCTTGTCTAAAATTACGAATATTTTCTTCGTTCGATTGAATTTTTTTATTGATAAAATAATTCCTTGCCTTAACAATATCTTTTCTTCCTAGTTCACTATATAAACCCAATTTAAGAAAACCATTATTTTTTAAAACCTTAAATAACATTCTCAAACCTTCTGAGGGATTATCCATATGGTGTAAAACTCCTGAACATAAAATAATATCAAATTCTTCCTCTAGTAAATTAACTTTTAAGATATCCATTTGAATTAGTTCAACATTATTAATTCCAAGTTCATTCATCTTTCTTTTAGCATAAGAAATACTAGATAAACTTATATCAATAGCAGTTATTTTAGAATTCTCATACTTCTGTGCTTCTAATATTTGCTTACCTGTTCCACATCCAGCAATCAGAACTTTTAATTGCCCATCTTGTAAAGTTTGATTTATATAATTAGGTTTGATGTCATTATTGATTTGACTGGTAAAAGATATTTTTAGACTTTTTGAATAATTTGCATATCTCCATCTAGGAAATGGATTTTCTTCATACTGAACTTTTACTTTTTGAGATATATTATCGTTTATAGTTCCTAACTTTTTGATATCATTAGATAATTCAATTTCTTGGATAGGTTCTTTTATTTGTAATTCTATCAGTTCTTTAAAACTTTTATTAGAAGAATTAATAAATTTTAAAGATGGAATCTGATCAAGAAGTTTATATAGTGGAAAATAACAAGATAAAATCGAAATATTTATTTCACTTAATTGACCATCTCTACATCTTTCTATGATTGTATTAAGACACATATTTTCTTCTTCAGTAGATGAATAAACATAGTCGTTCAAGAAGCATTGCTCTCCTAATGCAGTAATGAATTGTAATTCTAAGTAATTAATAGTCTCTATATTACGAGAGATATAATCGCACATATTTCTTCTTACTTTGGTTAGCAGTTTCTCCAGTTCAAGATTACAGAAGATTATCTTTTTAAATGCATTAATAATAACTTTATCATTGAGAAGTAATTTTATTTTTGAAAAATCTGAATCTAATTTTTGTAGAATACTGATTATTTCACCACTATATAAAAAATTAAATACATTTGCTAATTCTTTATGAGGCACATCATTTCTTTCTAGTAGAATATTTAATATATTTTTTAAGTTTGATTTGCTTAAATGAGATAGATCTGAATCTCTTAAAAGTCTTGTGATTAAGATGTAATTCTTAGAATTTGTTGGATTGGTCTGAATTGCTTTTAAATAAGAATCAAATGCTTTATGAATTCTTTGCTCCTTAAAGGGTTTGGAAGCAGTATTTGTATTAATAGTGATATTTTCTTTGATTACTTCCAAAGTAAATGGAACTGGGAATGTAATGACTTCATAGACTTTCTTCTTTCTTTCTTCTTTTGGATTAGGTCTATCCATCTTCTCTTGTTTTTGCTCTCTTTTAGTTCTTACAAGTTTACTATTAATTCTTTCTTAAACTAGTTACTACTTACAGAGCGAGAATAAAAAGTAGGTCTATATATTATTTTTGTACCTAAAGAGCAGGTGACAAGGTGACAAAATGTAAGGTGGTGACAAGAAATCGTAGAGAAATACTCTACTAATTCTCTACATTTTATCGTTCCACACCAAAAAAACTAAAAAGTAATGGCATTTTCACTTCCACACCACTTCCACACCGTATAATAAGGGGTGAAATCCGAGTCCACCACTCAATTTTTTCCACAGGTGCTATTGAGTGGGAATAAATAATATTTAATATCTAATAATGTCATCATTAGAGTTACAATTAGGTAGAGAATATAAGAGAAGAGAATTACATAATTTTTCTAGTGGGCAAAGGTAAGGAGGAATTTCTACTCCTCAGAAATATCCTTATATTTTAATAATTACTTCTAAGCGTGGACAAGAGCATGGATATGTTGATCGTTGGGTAGAAAATAATAATTTTTTCCTATACACAGGTGAAGGGCAAAGAGGTGATATGGAGTTTAAAGGAGGCAATAAAGCAATCAAATATCATAGACAAAATGATAAAAAAATATTTTTATTTCAGGAAACGAAAAAACCTTTATTGCATTAAAAGCAGAACTTAATTTTATTGATTATAAGTATATTCAAGCTCCTGATACGGAAGGGAAGAATAGAAGAGCAATTCAATTTAGACTTCAATCCGTAAACGCAGAACCAGAAAGGGAAGTGGAACCCATTTCAATTACGAAACTACATCTGAAACCTGATAAAACTGAAAGACAAGGTTTAGTAATTAGTAGAGTAGGGCAAGGATATTACAGGCAAGAACTTATTAAAAAATTTAATGGTAGATGTGCTGTCACATCGATAGATAGAGAGCAGATTTTGATTGCAAGTCATATAGTTCCATGGCGACTATCAACTGATGAGGAAAGATTAGATGTAGAGAATGGGATTTTACTCTCTCCTCTTTATGACGCACTTTTTGATAAGCATCTAATTAGTTTTAATGATGATGGCGAAATTTTAATTGCTAATAGCATTAAAGATGACAACTTAAAAACTAATATTCGTCCAAATGCGAAGATTATAGTTACTGAAGGAATGAAGAAATATCTGTATCGTCATCGACTTTTGTTGAGATAAAAGAGGTTACACGTATGTTATACGTGAGAAAACTTTCCTTGAGACACTAGTTCACTACTCGATTATTTTTTGCTGGATTATAGAGTGGAAGTAATAGTAACGTCTACTTTCCAGTGATAATTTGATTTATACGGTTTTACGTAGGTTTTACGTGAGAGGTATGATGAGGATATAACTAGGGTTTTGAAGTGTCAGTTTTACGTGGGTTTTACGTGGAACACTTTTACAGTCTCCATGGAGAAATCGTAGAAAGTTGATTTTCTCTACACTTATAGAAAATTAAAAGCAAGAATTTCTTTTTTTGATTTTTCTATAAACTCACAATCTTAAATGTTTTGCAAGTAGTGAGTTTGTATTTTAGAAACACTGAACTGATACATGCCTGCGAAGTTCGTGGGATGTTGTTCTTCAAACTTTGCTCAGTTTTGTATGTTGGTTTGTGTTTTACCTTTTTAGTTAAACTCCTATTAATTTCACAGCAACTTGCTTTTCAAAATAAGAAACTGCCAACACTTCATAAGTTAAATTATTTTTAGAGCAAAATTCATTGAGTGCTTTATATTCATCCTGTTCCCAATTTTCACTGATAATAAACTCATCAAATATTAAAATTGTATCTTTATCTATTACAGGTTTTGAGCAATTCAAGGCACAGAGAGTAGAAGAATAAAGGTCAGCATCAAAATTGATAATTGATGCCATAGGTCTAGGTTTGGAATAAAAAGTTGGAAGGGTATCTTCAAATTTACCTGCTATAAATTCTCCACCCTCAATATTAGGAATGATCCCTTCTGCTGAATATGTCCCTTGTGCCTCGTGATGCCAATCTTCTGGTAGCCCTTCAAAAGTATCAAACCCATAACCTTTTTTGAAAGTATTAATTAGATATCTAAATGAAGCACCCCGCCAAACACCAAATTCATAGAAAGGTCTATCTTTTTTGCTTTTTTTGGTCATACTGTCAAATAATGCCCATCTATAAAAAAACAATTCAGGTAACTTCGGCAAATTAGCAACCCATTTAATAGATCGGGTTATAGCATGATCTTTATGAGTGGATTTCGTGAGATTATCAAATAATGATTGGTCACCTTGATGTAATTTGAGCGCACTTAGATGGAGTTGTGCTTCTACATGATTTTCATCTATTTTTAAGACTTGATTTACCCTTTCCTCTGCTTCCTTAATAGTATTCGCTAATCCATATAAATTCCAAGCAGCACCTGTAAGATTAGGTTTAATTTTAATTGCTTTTCGTTGACAAATTTCTGCTTCTTCTAATTTACCAAGATCATTCAATATGATTCCCAGATTGGAATGTGCTTCTGCGTAATTAGGTTGCATTTCAATTGCTTTGCGAGTAGAAATTTCTGCTTCTTTTAATTTACCAAGTTGCGCTAATATTACTCCATAATTAGAAAAAACTCTGTGATCATTAAATCCTTCATTTATTAACTGTTGATAATATTTTTTTGCTTCTGCAATCTTTCCTTGTTTATGTAACATTCTTGCCTTATGAAATTTTTTTTCTTTAGATGGTTTAGACGGAGTTTGAGTAGTAATAGTGATATTTTCTTGATTTTCTCCTAAAGCAAATGAAATTGGAAATGTCTTTACTTCATAGACTTTCTTTTTTTTTTCTCCTTCTTGACTAGAACCATCCATCTTCTCTTATCTTTCTCTCTTTTGGTTTTGCTGATCTTACTCCTAATCTCGTCCCTTTCTAATTCTTTCTAAAATCATTTATTACTTTTAGAGGAAGGTTAATAAATATTTTCAATGAACTTTCTACGATTATTCAGAAAATCAACTCATAGAATAGAACTAACTCTGTTTATCTCTGAACTTTTTCAGTTTGTCACGGGTTTGTCACGATCCAATAATCCTTGAGAATCCAGTTATATTCTTATTTGTTTTGCTAGGAACTATTGAGTGGGAGTAACTAGAACCTCTACTTTTCAGTTTTATTCATGTTTATTCTTGTAATTCTGATTTTAACGACGTCGTAGAAATCTTTCTCTAAACTTATAAATTTAATTTCTGATTAATTTTCAAACTAGAAACTTACTTTCTGCTCTGACCATGCGCTCGATTATTGCTTGCTTGGTTGAACTTTGTATTCCAATCAAGAATTAATTATGGCGAGGCTTCGAAAAAGACGTGATCATTTAAATAAGAGATAGTTTGGATCAAATGTCATTTGAAGTTACTTACAATGGCGACATTCAATACATTAAAGTTTTCTACTCAACTGAAAAAACGAGAGCTGGAAAATACTATGGCGAGTTTTATAAAAAAATGGATGCATTAGCGAGTGACTTAAAACGCCTTAAACAAGAACTTGATGAAGATTGTGAAAAGGCAGCCAAGATTGCTAAAGATGCTGCCAACAAGGCACTTTCTGAAAGATTTGGCTCACTTCGCTACATTATTGATGAGCATCTATGGGATCAAGACATTGTTATCAGCAAGATTCTTGACGATAGAAAAGAAGAGATGTTGGCTTTAGCACAGAAGACTTTTAATAATGAAGTTCTTCTTGAAGAGGATGGTGCAGAGGAATACAAAATCCACTTGGATGAAGGGGGAATTGAAGTTGATGGTAAAAGTGTTGAGACATCGATAATGGAGTTTTTTGATTCTGACGACTACCACGAATCGAATGAGGCAAAACTAGAAAAATTGGAAAAACTGGATTGGTTTATCATCTGGTCGAGAACCGAGGCGGGAGAGTTTAGGACAGAGGGTGGACAACATGAGGGAAATTATTCATCAAAGGAATTAAATATGGAAGATTGTTTGCTTACCTACAGAGATTTACCCCTTGTTAATCCCTCTAATGGCACGGACATCTTCAGTAATGAACTTGAAATTCATTTTGTAGATGAAACCAGGGCATCCCTTGAGATAAGTGAATCTTAAGAAGTATTCTCATGAATTTGATTATCAACTAATTTCCAACTATTGCAATTCAGTTCTCTTTGAGTTCTGTAGCATTCACTAAATAGATTTGTCTTGTGTTTTTAATTTGGTTGGATTTCCTTAAATATTGCTATGGCAGATTTGCCTCAAAACACTTGGATAATTCAAAAGATCCAAAAAGCAACTTTGTACTACTAGTACTTATCAAGGTGCTTTTTGCTCATGAATGCTCGTGTGAGGCATTTTTTGTACAGAGGCACTATTTTTGCGTTTAGTGTCGTCACTTGATCAGAGGAAAAATCAGTAAGATTTGCCTAACTTATATACATTCCTATTTAAGCTTGCGGGTGGCTATGAATGAATTACGTTTAAGAATCTATAAGCAGCTAAAAAATGACTCACCAGAAGGGAGAACTTCTGTATTCAATAAAATCTGTGGAGTTACTATTTTTATTTCGATTTTTTTCGCAGTTATGGTTACTGAAAACTCAATCGATTATCAATTTGGAGATCAAATAGATCTTTTAGATTGGATTATTGGTGGTTGGTTTTGCGTTGAATATCTGTGTCGTTTATGGGTCGCACCACTTGAAAAAAAATATGGACAAGGTTGGAAAGGCGTTTTTCGTTATGTAATCTCACCAATGTCAATTATTGATGTAATTGCAATCGTCCCTTCTTTTTTTGGTGTTCGTGCTGAATTAAAAATTCTCAGGATTATTCGCCTTTTAAGAATCTTGAAAATTGGAAGAAGTGAAAAATTTAAGCAAAGTATTTTTCACTTCAATTATGCACTTCGGTCAAAGAGTCAAGAACTACAAATTTCGACTTTTTATACAGTTTTACTTTTGTTGATTAGCAGTACTTTTATGTATCTTGCTGAATCGTCCATTCAACCAGGATTGTTAGGTTCAATTCCAAGATGTCTTTGGTGGTCGATTACAACTGTCAGTGCTGTTGGTTATGGAGATTCAATACCTGTCACAGCATTGGGAAAAATAATTGCATCGATTACTTCTCTTATGGGTATTGCTGCAATTGCAATACCTACTGGAATCCTTGCGTCTGGATTCAGCGAATCAATTGGTGCACAAGCTAAAAATCAAAATGTTTCGAATGGAATTCAGGGTCCTAGTAATACTGGTTAAAAATGATATTCAAATTAAATAAAAGTATATTTTTCAGTCAATAAAGAAGAAATAGATCTCTTGGTTTCATTAAGTGCAACTGACGCAAATACAGAAAAGAAAGGGAGAGATCTCCATAATTCTTGATCGCATGATTTACAGAGCCATTGGGCCGAATACTGGAAAAATTTAAGACATAATAAAAGGGGCGAGACTTAGTTCACCCCATATTTGTTATCGAGTGATCATTTGAATAATCATTTACTATGTTGACTTATAACTACTAACCACCATTGCAGAAGCGAACTGCATCTGATGAACTCTTGCCAGTAGCTTGAATCTCCTCAACACATTCATTGAACACCTTTGATTCTTGTTTAAGTGAGCAAAAACTTAGAGCGATTGCAGTAAGAGCGAGAGCAGAAACTACACTAGAGCCTAGCTGAATAATGCCATAAGCAAACATAGCTTTGCCTTTTCTACTGCACTTTTTTTTGTCTGTTTTATTCTCTTCGGTCATTTGTAAATTAGTTAATTCCTTAAATTAATTGATTTGTTGGTGAATTTATTTCAATAATTGTCGTGAATACCGTTCTCATTACTTGTTTTGGATTTTGCTTTTTCTAAATCAAAATAAGCACAAAAAACCGCCCCATTCTGAACAAGACGGTTTTTTTAAGATCAGGCACAAGTGTTTCCTTGTTTCCACTGCGCAGGATCTCAACTCTTCACAGTTATATATTTACTAAGCTAATGAAAAACTCAAATATTAGAAGGCTGGTCTATCTTGTGGCACATGTCACAATTTGCAAAAGTAGTCATTAAAAAACACCCTGCTTACAATAAGTCGGGTGCTTTATTTAACAGAACGATTGTGTGAGGAGTTGTCCTGTTAATTTCTTTCTACTCTAATGAGGACTTTTTGTCACTACTAAAAAACAAAATGATTTAGATCATGAGATTTAATTGTTTTGTGACTTGCAAGATTAATTTATTCTTCTGCGTTCTCAAACTGTTTTGCTAATCTAAAACCTTTTCTGAGAATTAAATAGATTCCATATAAACCAGCAATTAACGGAAGAACTATGAGAGGGTTTGGGCTATAACTAGAGTAATCTTTTACACCATCGACGTATTCGATCCCTGAGCATTTCAAGTAAAGAAAACTTGTGAATACAATTCCCCAGCCAATAATTGAGAGAATCCCTCCTTTTTTGTCACCTTCATAAAATCTATCTAAACCCCATCCCCAACCAATAGCAAGGATCACTCCTCTTGTGACAGCATTTTTCTCTTGCTTACGTAGCATTGTTTTTGTTTGAGTATGTTCGCAATGAACATAACTGAATAATTGTTATTTTGCACAAACTGATTTAAGAAGATACTTGTTATTATAAGAATTTGGGTATCGTTTGCTAGAAAATTAGTTTGAAATTATGCGAATTAGAATCCCTGTCAAATAAAAAATAGAGAATTAGATTGGAAGTGATCAAAATAAATTCTATCTGTACCTTTTGAAGTTAGATCAATTTGAGGATTCCTAAGTTGAGCAATCTTGTTCGGGGGGGTGGTCTATTTCAAAAAAAAAAGATAACTTAGTTCAATGGCCTATTACTTTTGACAGTTGCACATCAGACTGATTCGCATTTAAGCAGACGGCTGCAGAAGGATAGTATTACTATCTCAGGAAAGGTTATTTACATTAATCCTTTTCTCTATTGGAGACGCTTTGACAACAATACTGACAGATGGTTGAGAGAGCCTGGTCAATTAACAGAGGAGCAGATTAATCTCAATAGAGCTCGTTTTTATCCTGAGGTCGAGTGGACTTTTCTTAGAGACGAAGAGCGGGTTATTAAAGACGCGGCAGTTGAAATGTTTTTAAAAACGCTTGAATTAATAAGTACTTTTCACCCTCATCTTACTGCAGGGCAATTATTAGAAGTAGAGAGAAAAATGGCAGTAACTAAAAAAAAGTCTTTTGAACGTTGGGTAGAAAAATCTTTTAGGAAAAAAATTAATCAAGCTTCAAAAGAGCGCAATAGATTTGCTAGAGAACGTTTGATAAGAGGTTGGAAAGAATGGTTAACTCTTGAAACTACTCATCAAGCTTTTTTGCCATTCGCAGCAATAATTGTGATGTCAATCTTTGCTGGTTGGTCCATAGGTATTTCTAATAATAGTTGTACACCTTACTTTCCAACGACAGAAACAGGTATTCTTAAGTAGCACTAATAAAGCCATTATGGCTAAAGATCAATTAAGGGATTTCCATTTATTTGCAATGGAGTCTGCTTTGCCATTTGGTATGGGCATTATTAAAAATGTGAAAACTGGTGGATTTCAAAAAATAATGGATGTAATTAAATTAAAAGATCCATTTTCAGAATTCCAGGCTGATGGCGAAACCTCGGCTAAGAAAGTGAGGGATAAGATTGACCAATTGATTCCTGGCTTAGGTTATCCGGTTGTTTCAGTTGATGTAACTGTTGAAGAGAATTATCCTGATTATGAAAGTAATGATAATGATTCTTTGGTTTCAACTTTAAACAGAATTGATAGTGATCTAGATCAATTGAGACGTATGATTAGTAATGACTCATTAAATATACATGATTAGTCAATATTCTTGATTTTTAGAGATGAAGAAGAAAGAAAAATTACATCTAAGTTCTAAAAAGCATGTAGGTGCTTTTAATCAGCCTCTAATTTTCTTTTTGTTTATTTGTTTAATCTTTTCAGTGACAGTTGGGCGTCTTTTTTGGATACAAATAATTAGGGGATCATATTATAAAAAACTTTCAGAGGAAAATAGAGTCAAGCTAATTGCTAATCCACCAATACGAGGAAGATTATTAGATCGTAATGGTGTGGTTCTTGCCGATAATAAACTCTTTTACTCATTAGCTATTCAACCTAGACTTCTAACTAAAAGTGAATGGATTGATCTAAGAAACTCTTTATCTGATTTGTTAAATGTTTCTACTGATCAATTAGAAATTGCATTTAATAGAAGTAATTATGACACTCCTTATAAAAAAGTACTATTAACTGATTTATCGGTGGAGCAGGTTATTAGGTTTAAAGAACAAGAGAATAATTTGTATGGTGCTCAAATTGATATTGGTTTAATTAGAAACTATCCATATAAGTCTTTAGCTGCACATGCTTTGGGTTATACACAGTTGATAACTCAGGACGAGTTTTCTAAGCTTTCAGACAGAGGTTATAAACTATCTGATCGAATTGGACGGAAAGGTATAGAGGCCGCTTTTGAATCTCAATTGAGAGGTGCATGGGGTGGTGAAATGCTTGAGATTGATTCAATAGGTACGGTTCAACGCAGTCTAGGTTTAAAGTTACCAAAAGCTGGTAGGGATATCAAATTAACTCTTGATCTAGAGCTACAACTTACTGCAGAAAAAGTTTTATCTGACAAAATTGCTGGAGCAATAGTAGCTATTGATCCCTATACAGGAGCAATAAGAGCAATTGCTAGTCAACCTACTTTCGACCTTAATTTTTTTTCTCAGCCTTTTACGAATAAACAATATAACGATCTTTTTTTGTCATCAAATCTTCCTCTTCTGAGTAGAGCATTTAATGCATACGATCCAGGAAGTACGTGGAAGCCCATAACTGCTATAGCAGGGATGGAGAGTGGTAAATTTCCTGCTAATAAAAAATTAAATACGGTTCCTTGTATCACTTATGGGAGTCATTGTTTTCCAGAATATAATAAAAGAGGTTTTGGTTGGATTGGATATGAAGATGCATTTAGAGTCTCCAGTAATACTTTTTTTTATCAAGTTGGGGTTGGTTCTGGTTCGAAAGCTTTATATGATGCGGCAACTAAACTTGGCTTTGACAATTACACTGGCATAGAAACTTTTATAGATGAAAATAAAGGCTTAGTAGGGAACAAGAAATGGGCTGCTGAGGGTCGTGGGTGGGGAAATCCTGGAGAAACTCCTTGGATCGTAGAGGATATGGCTAGTGCATCTATTGGTCAATCTGTTGTTTTAGTTACTCCATTGCAATTAGCACGAGCATATGCAGTTTTTGCAAATGGTGGTTATTTGATTACTCCTCATTTAGTTGATGCCAATATAAACTGGAGATCAGAGAAATATTTAAGAAAAGTTGACATAGAAGACAAAACACTTGAAACAATTCGTCGTGGGCTTCGTAAAGTTGTAACTAGTGGTACTGGTATGGGAATAAATCTAGATCATTCTATTCTTCCTCCCGTCGCTGGTAAAACTGGAACAGCAGAAGATAGTAGTGGAGGTTCTGATCATGCATGGTTTGCTGGATTTGCACCTTATGATTCTGGGGAAATAGTTATTGTTGCTTTTGCTCAGAATACTCCTGGTGGTGGTTCAGTACATGCTCTCCCTATGGCAAGAGAAGTGCTACGTGCTTGGTATGAGCAAAAATCTAAAAATGAGTTAATTAGAAGTAAAGATTAGATATTGAATTAATTAGGATGATTTAGTTGTAGTAGTTGATTTAGAATGGCGTTGATTGATTTATCCTCAGCAACTTTTGATTTATTCGTAGCTAATTGACGACCTAAGACTAAAGCCCCAAGGTGGGTTAATTGAATACGCATCGAAAGTAATAACTCCATACATCCTCCTCCTGAAAAACTTGCAATTGCAATTGGGCGTTCGTTGAATAAACTTCGAAAATCTGTTCCTTGCACAGACAGCCAAGCTATTGCATTTGTAAGAATTGGAGGAATTGAGCCGTTATATTCTGGTGCACAAATGACCCAGTGTGAGTGGCTCTCCATTTCAGTATTGATTAACTTTAGATTTTCTGGTGCTTTATCTTTTGAATTATTACGTGGATTAAATATAGGCAAATCATTTTTTGAATCTGTCAAATCAAGTAATTCGCATGAGTAATTTAGTTCTTTGCCTGCGACTAGAAATCTTTTTGCTAATTTGAGATTTTCACCATTACTAGCAGCTATAACAAGAAGCTTTTTATTAGACATTGTGAATTAACAGGGAAGTGTAAATGGATGATGTCATTTTTGTAATGGATCTAGTAGTTCGCTCCGGTTTTTCGATGATGAACTGCTGTTACTCCATCTTTTTTAATGACTTTTCCATATTTAATCTCAGCATATATCAGCCAATGATCCCCACACTCCATTCGTTGACTAACTGTACCCTCCAGCCAGGCTAAAGCTTCGTTTAATAATGGCTGATTGCTTGGACTTAATTTAATCTCAAGATCGGTAAATCTATTATCTCCAGGTTTGAATGATTGGAGAAATTGTTTAAGGAGGCTTTGGTGATTATTTTGCTCTAAAATGTTAAGAGCAAAGTTATCTCCTGTATGAAGTAAGTTTTCTACAGCTCTTTCTTTAGCGACTGCAATAGTAATACCAGGAGGAGAAAAGCTTGCTTGACTAACCCAACTTGCAACCATCGCTCCGCTAATCAGATTATCTTCATCTCCTTTTTGAGCAGTCAATATACATAGTGATCCGACGACCCTTCCTAGTGCATTAATTGTTGGATCACTTTTACTTGTATTTAAACCTACATTAGCCTTTCTTTGTTGACGTAATTTTGCATTAATTAATTGCTTACCAAATTGGATACCTGTTTCTTCAAGTTTTTTAATCATTAAAGGGTCAGGACTAAATTTAATTTTGATAGGTTCGAATCCAAATTTAAAGCCTCCATCTTTTAATTTTTTTTCAAGTAAATCAAGAGCTTCTCCACTCCATCCATAACTTCCAAATACTCCAGCCGGCTTTCCTCTATCTCCCTCAGCCAAAAGCGACCCAAGTGCTGAAACAATTGGGGTGGGTGCATGCCCTCCTAATGTTGGCGATCCAATTAAATATCCATCTGCTTTACGAATTTCAGTGACTAAGCTATCTGATGCGGTGAATTCACAATTAATAATCTTAACTTTGACCCCTGTTTTACTAATTCCTCTAGCAATGGCATCAGCAATAGCAGCAGTATTTCCATATGCACTTGCAAATAATAGTGCAACTCTTAAATTGCTGTATTTTTGGCTTTCTCCCCAGCTTTGGTAGTTGTTTAATAAACTCCTCCAACTACCGCTGATTGCAGGTCCATGTCCGGGTACTATCGTATCAATCTCAAAGTCTTCAAATTTTTCGATAATACTATTGACTTGGGTAGACATTGGCGCCATTAGACAATCGAAGTAATGTCTTCTCTCTTCTTCCGTGCTACTACTGTTTAATTCAGCCCATTTTTCTTCATAAACATGAGCACCGAATAATTTATCACTCATCAATAAACCAGTTTGCTTTTCAAAAACAATTAGTCCACCAGGCCAGCGAGCTGTTGGCGCGGGAATGAACGTAACCTCAAAATTACTGTTAAGTGTATGAGTTTCTAATTGTTTGATGATTTGTATATTTGGAAGAACTTCAACTTTCTCCAATGCTTCTTTAGGATTTGTATTTTGCGAGGGTTTTCGTAAATTCCAAATCTCTTTGAATAATTTTGCTCCTGGATTAGAACAAATAACCGTTAAATTTTTATATTTCACATTCATTCTTTTCACAAAAGCTACTTTATTGGGATTGATATGACCCATGACTAGCTTTATTGCAGACGAATCACTACTAATTAATGTCTCGAATTCGTCTAAAAATTCTTTTTCAAATGTTAAACCAGGAGGATGAATTAAAATATAGTCATGTGATTCAGAATATTCATCTTGAGAAGAATTAAATAAAAAAGAATTAGTGCAACTACCTTTCTCAAGAGAATATTCAACTTCAAATCTTGTTCTTTTTGGGTTTAAGCTTCTTAAGCAAATGAAGTTATCCTCAATGGGAATCTGAATAGTTTTTTTTATTAAAGTGTTTAAATTTGTCGAAGAATTTTGCTCTATTGTCATTGTTAATAATTACTACCAAGTCTTCTGTGATGAACTGCTGTTTTACTTTGAGTATTAGATAAATTACCTTTTTCAACTGATGAATAAATGATCCAATGATCTGTTGTCTCCATTCTTTGAATAACTTTACATGAAAGGAACGCTAACGCATCAGATAGCACTGGTCCCCCAGCTGCAAGATCATTCATTAATTCAACTCCTTCAAATCGATTAGCACCTGGTGGAAAACGTTTTAAAAAGTGTCTGAAGAGGTGCAAATAGTTATTTTCTTGAAGGATATTCAGAACAAAACGATCATTGACTTGTAATAGTGATTCAATTGCTCTGTCTTTAGCTACCGCTACGGTTATCCCAGGGGGGTCAAAACTTGCTTGACTTACCCAACTTGCAACCATCGCACCGTCTCGACTATCAGCACCTTCATTGTCTTTTGCTGTAACAACGTAAAGTCCACCGCTTAGGCAACCTAGCGCTTTATTTAAGTCTCCATCAAGGCTCTTAGTAGCAGCTATATTTTTCTTTCTAGTAAGAATTTGACCTAAATCTGTACCAGCCTCTTCAAATTGTTGGTAAACACTTTTGTTTGGTTCGTCACGAACTCGAAGTGGTTTAAATGCTTCTTTTTGTCCAAGCTTTCTTAATTGGTTAGTTATAAAGTCAATAGGCTCTTCATTTCCGCCATATGAGTCATAAGTGGCTACCCATTGCTTTTGTTTTAAGGATGCTAGAAGTGTTCCAATATTGCTTTGTAATTCTGAATCAGTTTTGATAGGCCATGTAGGCACAACGACTGCACTCGCTTCACTAATTAGAGCACTTAACTCTTGAGTATCTGAAGCAATAAGATCAACTAATTGGACTTGGGCATTTGCCTTGCCTATTCCATGAGCAATCGCTTGGCTTAACCGGTCACAATAACCATATTGACTGAGATAGCAAACCACAGCATAGTTTTCGCCCGTGCTTCTTTGCGTACTCCATTCTCTGTAATGATTCAGCCATAACTGCGTATTAAAATTCAGGATTGGTCCATGCCCAACACCAATAGTCTGGATAGTTGGTAATGAATCAATTTTTTTTAATGCCTGAACTACGCTTCGGGCATTTGGACCCATGAGGCAGTCATAATAAAATCGAAAATCTTCATTTAATAGACTTGGATTTTCGTCATATAATTTTTCTGAACAGTAATGTAAACCAAATGCGTCACAGGTATATAAAACTTGTGTACCGTGATCAAAAGAAAAAATCGTATCTGGCCAGTGTAGATTTGGTGCACTAATAAATTCAATTCTATGCTCAATTCCGCTGATTGAAGTACTTTCTAAATTGATTTCTTCACCGCTTTTGACTGCTCTTGACTTAAAAGGTTGATGAATTTGGTCTTTTAAGAATTTTATAGCTACTTTAGATGCGACGATTTCAATATTTGGGTTTAATTCAATTAAATATTTTATCAGTCCTGAATGATCTGGCTCTGTGTGACTGACTATTAAATAATCAATTTCTGTTGGATTGATTTCTTGTCTTAGTTTTTCAAACCAAATATCTTTAAACTTTAAATGACTTGTATCTATAAGTGCAGTTTTTTTGCCTCTTATTAAAAAGCTATTATAAGTTGTCCCATTTCGAAGGCCAAATTCAATATCAAACCTGCTTCGATCCCAATCCAATGATCTTAAAGTGTGAGTATCTATAGCAATTTGTTCATATTGCAGTGAAAGCTTAGGAATATCACTTTTCTGATTTTCTAAAGCTGTCGATTTAGTAAAAATCATGTTCCTAAAGCCATTAATTGAAGAAAACTGGAAAGTCTTAACAAATTAGATCGCTAAGTGCAAATACCTAGATCAGTTCAAACATATTAGGATACTAAGGATTGCAAGTGTGATACTGCTTCCCGTAAATAGTATTTGTTTGCAATAGACACTGTTCTTGATTGCCTTTTCTGAGTATTTTTCTCTTTCAAAGTCTCACGGGTTTCCATTTTGTTATTGTTTAGGGGTGAGTTGAGCAAATTTGACGTTTTTTGTGATTGTTTTCAAAAACCTTTTTAGAGATAATTTTTAGGTATGGAAAAAAGTTCTTCCTCTTTAATTGATCCGCCATCTCTTTCAGGAGATGAAATAAGAGATGCATTTATAAACTTTTTTGTACAACATAATCATAAGAAACTAGCAAGTTCTTCTTTAATTCCAGATGATCCAACAGTTTTATTGACTATTGCAGGGATGTTACCTTTTAAGCCTATCTTTTTAGGATTAAAAGAGTCTTCTACTCCGAGAGCAACATCCAGTCAAAAATGTATAAGAACAAATGATATTGAAAATGTAGGAAGAACTGCGAGGCATCATACTTTTTTTGAGATGCTCGGTAATTTCTCTTTTGGTGATTATTTTAAAAAGGAGGCAATTCAATGGGCATGGGAATTATCTACTGAGGTTTTTCGACTAAATCCACAGAATATAGTCATTAGCGTTTTTAAAGAAGACTTAGAAGCAGAGCAAATATGGAAAGAAGTTGTAGGGGTTGATGCAAATAGAATCATCAGAATGGGTGCTGCTGATAATTTTTGGTCATCCGGAGCTACAGGACCTTGTGGTCCATGTTCGGAACTTTATTTTGATTTTAAACCCGAATTAGGAAGTGATGAAATAGATCTTGAGGACGATAGTCGATTTATAGAATTTTATAATTTGGTTTTTATGCAATACAACCGCGACTTAAAGGGCAATCTTGAACCATTGGCGAATTGTCATATTGATACAGGAATGGGCTTGGAAAGAATGGCTCAAATTTTGCAAAAAAAATCTAATAATTATGAAACGGATCTTATTTTTCCTCTCATTAATGCAGCGGCTTTATTAGCTCAAATTAAGTATGAAACTACAAATAAAAAAAATAAAACATCATTAAAAATTATTGGAGATCATTGCAGGGCCGTGACCCATTTGATTTGTGACGGTGTAAGTGCTAGTAATTTAGGGCGAGGCTATATTCTTCGTCGTCTCATACGGCGTATGATTCGACATGGTCGACTGGTAGGCATTATTCAGCCGTTTTTACCTCAACTGGCTGAAATTGCTATTGAGTTGATGAAAAATGCTTATCCTCAATTACTTGAGAAAAAGAAAATTATTCTTAATGAGTTAAAAATAGAAGAATCTCGTTTCCTTGAAACGCTTGAACGGGGAGAGAAACTTTTGGCAGAGATAACATCTCATGAATGTGATCTTATCTCTGGTGCGCAGGCATTTGAGCTTTATGATACTTATGGTTTCCCTTTGGAATTAACAGAAGAGATCGCGAATGAAAAAGGTATTTCTGTTGATATTAATGGTTTTGAGAACGAGATGGCTAAGCAACGTAAACGTGCAAAAGAGGCTTCTGTTAGTATTGATTTAACTGAAGAAGGTTCAATTGAAAGAGAAATTTCTTTATTTGATGACACAAGATTTGAGGGCTATGAAAAATTAGAAACTACTTCAACTGTAATAGGCATTTTTAAAAATAATGAATCAGTAAAACAAGCTGTTCAAGGTGATTTAGTCAAGATTATAGTTAATAGAACGCCTTTTTATGCTGAGTCGGGTGGCCAAATTGGAGATAAAGGCTTAATAACGTCTCAAGATCTTGAGGTGTCTGTAGAAAATGTTAGAAAAAAGAAGAATATTTTTATTCATTCTGGAATTGTTAACACTGGGGTTCTAGAGATTAACTCATCTGTTCAGATGAATGTTACTCCATCTTTTCGTCAACGAACTACATCAAATCACACCGCTACACATCTATTGCAATCAGCTTTAAAATTATCGATTGACTCAAGTGTAAGTCAAAGAGGCTCGTTAGTTTCAAATCATCGATTGAGATTTGATTTTAATGCTCCAAAACCTTTGACAATAAAAGAACTTGAAGATATGGAAGCACGAATAAATCAATGGATTAACGAGGACCATCTAATTCAAATTAAAACAATGCCAATTAAGGAGGCTATGGCTGCTGGTGCGTTGGCAATGTTTGGTGAGAAATATGGTGATGTAGTACGCGTTGTTGATGTTCCAGGCATTTCTATGGAGTTATGTGGAGGAACCCATGTAACTCGTACGTCACAACTAGGTACATTTAAGATTATTAATGAGACAGGTATTGCTTCAGGTATTAGACGAATAGAGGCTATAGCTGGTCCATCAGTTTTAGATTATTTTAATGAACGTGATTTGGTAGTTAAGGAGTTAAGTAAATCATTCAAAGTTCAATCATATGAAATTGTTGAGAGAGTCTCATCCCTTCAACTGGAATTGAAAGATAAAACAAAAGAACTTATCAAAGTCAAAAATGAACTCGCTTTGGCGAAGGCATTGGGTTTAGCGACTTATGCAAAATCTGTTGGTAAGAGTAAATTATTAATTAGACGTTTAGATGGAGTTGACGGATCTGGATTGCAATCTGCGGCTTCAAGTTTGATAGATCATTTAGGCAAGTACTCTGCTGTTATTTTTGGAGGCATTCCAAATCAGGAGATCGATAATAAATTAGTTTTTGTTGCTGCATTTTCTCCTGATTTGGTATCAGATGGTTTACATGCAGGCAAATTTATAAGTGGGGTTGCAAAAATGTGTGGTGGTGGTGGTGGTGGTCGTCCAAATCTCGCCCAAGCTGGTGGTAGTCAACCTCAATCGTTGGATCTAGCTTTAGAAAAAGCTAATGAGAATTTGACTCAACAATTATCTTAATTTAGCTCTGTAGGTAGGTACTTTGACGGAGGCTTGCTTCTACATGCTCTATTAGTTTTTGTGCATCATGGATTTTTAGATGCCCACCTTGAATAGCTAATTCGCTTGATTTTCGTAATCGTTCTAATAATATTTCTGGATCATGTTCTAAATATTCAAGAACATTTGATTTTGTATTCCCACGAATGACATGCTCAACTTTATAGTTCCCATTTTCTGTAAATCTTATATGGACTGCATTAGTACTCCCAAATAAATTATGTAGATTTCCCATTACTTCTTGATAGGCGCCACCCAAGAAAAGACCAATTAGATATTTTTCGTTTTGATTAAATTCATGAAGAGGGAGCAAATTTTTAATTTTTCCATTATCAATAAATTGATCAAGCTTTCCATCTGAATCACACGTTAAATCTGCAAAGTGACCAAGTTTTTTCGGTTCTTTGCTAAGCCGATGGATTGGCATAATTGGAAAGACTTGATCAATGGCCCATGTGTCTGGAGCTGATCTAAATACGGAAAGATTTGCGTAATACGTTACGGCTAAGCTTTCACTTAATTTCTTTAGTTCTTTAGGTAAAAGTATGTTTTTTGGTAACTGATTAACTATTGTTTTTGCACAGGCCCATGTCAACTGCTCAGCTTTTGCTCGTTCAACTAAATCTATATAACCGAGTCGAAAAGCCGCAAGTGCATCTGCTTTGAATTTAAGAGAATCATTCCATGCTTCTTGTAGTTTGGCTAAATCTTTTTCTTGCTTAAGTTCTAGAGAATTTATATGGACTAATGTTTCACGTAAATTTCTGACAGAGAGACATTCTTTTTCGTTTTCTTTCGGAATGTCAGAAGGTAACGAATTTTTACCTAGAATATTGAAGATTAAAATCGAAAAGTGACTAGCAATAGCTCTTCCACTCTCTGTAATTAAAGTGGGTAGTGGTATCTTTTTTGATTCACAACATTCTTTAATTGTTGCTACTACATCATTTGCATAATTTTGAAGTGAATAGTTAGTAGATGCTATTGAGGCGGTTTGACTTCCATCGTAATCAATTCCTAAGCCACCTCCAACATCTAAGTATCCCATAGGTGCCCCAAGATTAATTAATTCGGCATAAATTTGTCCTGCTTCTTGTAAGGCATCTTTTAAAACACCTATATCGTTAATTTGACTCCCTAGATGAAAATGTAAAAGCTTTAATTCATTGAGAAGATTTGCTTCTTTTAACCTTTTGATTGCTTTTAAAATTTCTGGAATTGAAAGTCCAAATTTTGACTTGTCACCAATCGAGCTACTCCACCTTCCACTGCTTTGACTCGATAGCTTGGCTCGTATTCCTATGAGTGGAGACGCTCCCAGTAAATTACTAGATTTGATTATAAGCTCAACATCATTTGCTTGTTCTATAACTACTATAGGTTGACGTCCAAGCTGACGTGCTAAAATAGCTGTTTCAATGTAACGTTGATCTTTATAGCCATTACATATGAGTAAGGCTTTAGGATCTTCTAGGATTGATAAAGCAATTAGTAACTCTGGTTTGCTTCCAGCTTCTAAGCCAAAATTCCATTTGGAACCACAGGTGATTAATTCTTCAACTACGTGACGCTGTTGATTACATTTGATTGGAAACACACCTTGGTATTTTCCTTGATATTGATAGTCATTAATCGCTTTTTCAAAAGCTTTATGTAAGTTTTTTAAGCAGTCTTCGAGAATATCGTCAAATCTTATTAACAGAGGAAATTTTAGTTTTCGACTTTCGAGTTCATCTAAAAGTTCCATTAAATCATGAGATTTGTTGTTGGAACCGTTAGGACAAATACTAATATTCCCTTTTTCATTGATAGTGAAATAACCCTTTCCCCATCGATCAATTCCATAGAGCTCTGAGCTATTTTGAATAGTCCAAGAGAGAGATTGATTAGTAATTTTCACAGCCATTTATGCGATAACAAAGTTGCCAAGTTTTGATCATTCACGATTAATACAATTAAATCTAAGAACAGTTTTATTAAGTGTCATGTTTTACTTGCCAAGAGGGCAGTTTTAGGAAGACTATGGCTTCATATTATTAAATATCGCAATGACTTTGGAAAGAACCTTTGTTGCTATCAAGCCAGATGGTGTGCAAAGAGGTTTAATCGCTGAAATACTTGGACGATTTGAAACTAAAGGATTCAAATTAGTTGGCTTAAAGCAACTAACACCAAGCAAAGAACTTGCTGAAAAACACTATGGTGTGCACAAAGATCGTCCTTTCTTTTCAGGTTTAGTTGATTTCATCACTAGTGGACCTGTTATAGCGATGGTTTGGGAAGGTGAAGGTGTTATTGCAAGTGCTAGAAAATTGATTGGCGCAACAAAGCCTCTTGAGGCAGAACCTGGAACTATTAGAGGTGATTTGGCTGTGAATATTGGTCGTAATGTCATTCATGGTTCTGATGGTTCTGATACGGCAGTTTTTGAAATTAACTTATGGTTCCAAGAAAATGAGCTTGTTGATTGGAATCCATCTGATCAAGCATGGAGAGTTGAATAATTTATTCAACTTCAAAACTTTTGGTGATCGGTTTTTAAAATCTGTCCCATCTGAAATGGGACAACAAACTATCTTCCTCATTACTTAATGGGGTTGAGCAAATTGATTTTCCAATTAATTCTGAAGTTATCGCTGACAATAGAACTCCATTGCGATGATGCCCAGTAGCAAGCCAGAGTCCATTAATTGATGACATTCCCAGTAAGGGGCCTTCGTCGGGTGTGCATGGACGAAAACCCCACCATCTCTCCATATGAGGTAGTTGATTAAGTTCAGGAATAAGAGATTGAATTCCTTTTTGAAGCTCGCTTTGCCCATTTGGAGTGAGTCCTGTCTGGAAGCCTGCCTCAGGTTCACTAGTTGCCCCTACGATTATTAGACCGTCATCTCTTGGCACTAAGTAAATGCCAGGTCCAAAAACAATTCTTTTAAGAATCTGTTTTGGACCCTGAATAGATAACATCTGGCCTTTAACAGGAAAAATAGGCAATGTTTTAAAAATTTGTTTGCTCCAGGCTCCGCAGCAGAGAACTGCTTCTTCACTTTTTAAATGATTGATATTTCCATTAATGTCTTTGATTTTGACCCCATTAAATTTGTTTAGATCTTTCATTATTTCAACCACTTCAACTCCTTCTTGAAAGTGAACACCTAATTCAAAGCAAGCTTTTTCAAGTGCTCTCATTAAAAGTCTTCGATTATCGATTTGGCCGTCTTGCTTAAAAAGTAAACCTAGTTTCCATTTTTCTGAGAGTCCAGGAACTTCTTGAAGGAGCTCATTTCTGTTTAGCTTTTTACCAAATTTATATGTTGGATAGGATTCACAGTCTTTGTGGCTTTCAAATGGGACAACAATCCCGCAAGTTTTGAGACCACATGACATTTTGCTATTTGTCTCAATGTTTTCTATCCATGTTGAGTGCCTTTGAAGACTACTTTGACCAAGATTTAGAAGATTGCCTTGAAGCCCTTCTGCGTGAGGGGCGAGCATTCCAGCAGCAACAAAGCCTGCTGCTTCACGTCTGCTTCTACTTAAAACTTCTACTTGTTTGCCTCTTTTAGCAAGTTCATGGGCTATCGCAAGACCCATTAATCCTCCTCCGAGGATTAACAATGGTTTTTCATTTACGACACCCATTGCTTAGATTTGGAAAATGTTATTTTCAATGTTTTAGATTACGCTAGCTTCCATGACTGAGCTTTTCTTGCATAAGATTCATATATCTAGGTCAAATTAATGTCAGAATCAAATGTTTCTTGGGAAGTTGTAATTGGATTAGAGACGCATGTGCAGTTGGGGACTAAGAGCAAAATATTTACTAGTGCATCAACAACCTTTGGTGACGATCCAAATACTCATATTGACCCAGTGGTTTGCGGATTGCCAGGCACCTTGCCAGTTCTAAATAAAAAGGTTCTGGAATATGCAGTAAAAGCAGCGATGGCTTTGAATTTAAATATTGCCTCTCACAGTAAATTTGATAGAAAGCAATATTTTTATCCCGACTTACCAAAAAATTATCAAATCTCTCAGTTTGATGAACCTATTGCAGAAGATGGTTGGATAGAAGTAGAAGTAGCTGAAAAAGGCAAAGAAACTTATGTCAAAAAAATAGGTATTGAAAGACTACATATGGAGGAGGATGCAGGAAAACTGGTGCACGCAGGTAGTGATCAATTGTCAGGTTCTACTCATTCTTTGGTTGATTACAACAGAGCAGGCGTAGCACTTGCAGAAATAGTAAGCAAACCTGATTTAAGAACAGGTAGAGAGGCTGCGGAGTATGCAGCTGAAGTTAGAAGAATTATGCGTTATTTGGGAGTATCTGATGGGAATATGCAGGAAGGTTCCTTGCGATGTGATGTGAATATTTCAGTCAGACCAACTATCAATGATCCATTTGGCACAAAAGTAGAAATAAAAAATATGAATTCATTTTCAGCTATTCAGAAAGCTTGTGAATATGAAATTAAGCGGCAAATTAAAGCTTATGAATCTGGAGAAGAAGTAAAACAAGAAACAAGGTTATGGGATGAAGGTAAGCAACTGACTAAAAGTATGAGATCCAAAGAAGGCAGTAGCGATTATCGTTATTTTCCCGATCCTGATCTAGGTCCGATAGAAGTAAGTAATGAGTTAAAAGAAAAATGGCGTTCAGAATTACCAGAATTGCCAGCTGCAAAAAGAAATAGATATTCAACAGAACTTGGCCTTTCTATTTATGATGCAAGAGTTTTGACTGATGAATCTTCAATGGCGACATATTTTGAAAAAGTTGTTAACGAAGGTGGAGCAGCTAAATCTTCAGCAAATTGGATAACTGGAGATCTAGCAGCCTATATTAAGTCAAATAGATTAACATTTGACCAATTACATTTTCAGCCGAGTGAATTAGCAGAAATGTTAAAAATGATTGATACTGGAGAAATAAGCGGCAAAATTGCCAAGGAAATTTTACCTGAACTATTAAGTAAAGGTGGTTCTCCAAAGCAATTAGTTCAAGAACGTGGTTTAGGTATGATTGGTGATCCTAAAGTTATTGAAGAAATTATCGATCAATTGATCCTTAAGCATCCAAATGAGGTTGAATCTTTTAGATCTGGGAAGAAGAAATTGTTAGGGTTTTTTGTTGGTCAATTAATGAAGGAAACAAAAGGAAAAGCAGATCCAAAACTCGCTAATCAAATATTAAATAAAAAATTACAAGCTTAGAATTTATATAATTTTTTTAATTGTAATTTCCATGTCTCATCATCATTAGAGTTATTAATGATGTGATCTGCAAATTGTTTTTTCAAAGAGTTTGCCCATTGAGCATCAATTCTTTGATTTGCTTCTTTAATACTTAAATTATCTCTTGACTGAAGTCGCTTTAATTGCATGCTTCTAGGGCAATCTATGTAACAAATTTCACTACATAACCCTGTATAATTTTTTTCAAATAGGAGTGGAATAATCAAAATTACAATTGAATTTGATTTCGATTTTTCTAATTCTTCTTCAATTCTTTTGTTGACGAATGGATGTATTATTCCCTCTAGCCATTTTTTTTCAAGTTCATTTTGAAAAACTATTTTGGCCAATGCTTTGCGATTAATAATTTGATCATTTTTACTTGAATTTTTAATTATTTTACTTCCATATCTCAACCAGACTTTTTTGACTATTTCACTTTCAGCACTTAATGCTTCATGAGCGTATAAGTCAGCGTCTAAAATAGGCCATTGCTTGGCTTGAAATAGAAAATCTCCAATGATTGTTTTTCCACTGGCGATACCCCCAGTGATTCCTATTCTTCTCTGCTTGCCTTTCCATCTAAGACAAAGATTGTTTGTTTGTTTTTGGTCAATCATTAATAATGATAGTAAGTGAAAAATGCTCTTCTGAATTTGAGTCTTTTGACATCTTCTGTATGGTCTCCAATATCTGGTGGTATTACTGCCCCTGATGGTTTTTTAGCAGCTGGCATTTCCGCAGGATTGAAGCCTTCTGGGAAGAAGGATCTTGCTTTGCTATATGCACCTGATGGTGCGTGTTGCAGTGGGACATTTACTCAATCAGTGACTCGTGCTTATTGCGTGGATCTTTGTATTGATCGAATCAAGGCATCTGAGGGAAAAATACGTGCTGTAGTTATCAACTCTGGACATGCAAATGCTTGTACAGGCAGTCGAGGCAAAATTGATAGTGAAATGATCACACATAAGCTTGCTCAACTCTTGAGACTATCTAGTGAAGAAGTTTTAATATGTTCTACCGGTGTAATTGGAGAAGCAATACCTGTTGAAAAGGTTAATAGTCATTTGGATCAACTTATAAATAGTTTAGATAAAGAGGCATATCTAGATGCAGCAAATGCAATTTTGACAACTGATCTTCAGGTAAAGCAAATTGCATATCAAGCAGTTTTAGGAGGAAGACGAATATCAATTGGAGGAATGGCTAAAGGTTCAGGTATGATTCATCCTTCAATGGCAACAATGTTGAGTTATCTCACCTGTGATGTAGGCGTAGATCATGTTTTGTGGTCAGATATGATAAAGCGTGTTGCAGAATCCTCTTTTAATTCCATTACAGTTGATGGAGATACGAGTACTAATGACACTTTTTTAGCTTTTGCTTCTGGAGCAGAATTAGATCCAAGATATTTATCAATTCTCGAAGAGGGACTTCATTTAACAGCTCAACACTTGGCTAAATCTATTGCAAGGGATGGAGAAGGGGCTAATTGTTTGCTTGAGATAAAGGTTGAAGGTGCTTCAAGTGATTTAGATGCTCGTGCAATAGCCCGTACAATTGCTTCATCTTCTCTGGTTAAAACTGCAGTCCATGGGTCCGATCCTAATTGGGGAAGAATTATTGCTGCACTTGGTCGTGCAGGCACTTCTTTTAATTTGAATGATGTTAAATTATGGATTGGACCTTATGAAATATTTTCTAATGGCACACCTTTGGACTTTGACAGACAAATAGTTAGTAACTTTATGAAAGCAAGATTAACAGGTAAATATTTGATCGATGATCTTATCAGTATCAGATTGAGGATAGGGATAGGAACAGGCTCGGCTACTGCTTGGGGATGTGATTTGTCTGATCAATATGTTCGTATAAATGCCGATTATACAACGTAACCTGAGATCAATTGCTATAAAAAGGATTTAGGGCTGCTTGATTTAGACGCTACCGCAATGCTACCACTTAATACGCACATAGATGGATCTATTTAGGGAGATAGATCTGCTTTCTCTCGAGATAGCTAAATTCAAGCGGCGTATGGGGGAAATGAGCGATGGTTCTATGACTAATGAGAGTGAAGAAATTTATGTTGGATATCTAAGTGGTTAACCAAAACCAGTCAGCTCAGTAAAGAGCGCTTTGTTCTCTGCTGATTCTGCAAACCCTAGGAGCGCTTCATAGCGCGTTTCAATTCCACTACTAAGGTTACCTACCCAGTAGTTAAGTCCTTCAGCATCAGCGTCTCTTCCAAGCACATTCTTATAGAGATTATTGACGTACGTCTCATCACTGACGTTGCTTCCATATTTTTCAGTGAACTCTGCAGAACCTAAAAATGATTGAGCAACTACACGTCTAGTATTTTTCCCCGAACTAAATTGATCAATCCAGTACTTCAATCCATCAGCGTCAGGGAAGCGTGCGAAGGCAGCGTTATAGAGACGGAACATCTCACCTGAGTCGGTGTTTAAACCTGTGACTTGATTGAATGTACCAATAACATCTTTATTGATATCGATCGACGTATCTGAAAACTTAACTGTGGAAAGACCAGTTAAAGAGTCTATTGTTGAAGACGAATCTAACTTGATTCCATATTTATTATTGCCTTGATTAATAAAAGTGTATTCATGAAAAGCCCCGCTATAGTCTTTCGTCGTTAATATGTCTGGTTGATAGCCTGAAAGACCTTGATTATTAATTTGAAACATCGATTCTAGTTTTTCACTAGATGGTTTTGTTAATACTTTACTTATGTAATCTTCATATAATTGATGGCCTAGAGGATTATCTTTTTTGATTGATTCAGGAGTTAAATGGGAGTCAGACCATTCAGGGTCCATACTCCCAGAGTATTTTGGATTAAATCCCCATTCTGCGAAAGTAAGTGCATATTGATATTCAACTGTGACCATTTTCCAGTAATCGAAACTATTTTTACCTACATGTTCATAATCAGTTGCATCAAATACACCTGTTTTAATAGCTTCTTGAGCAGCCTCATAAAGTAAACCACTCCATTGAAATTCATTATCTTCCTCATCAAAATTTTGATACGCAGTTCTATCTTCAATAAATATAAATTGATCAGGGTAAGCACCCGGTAAAGCAAATCTAACTAGTGTATGAAGAAGATGTTCTAGGACTTCGGTGATTTGTTCATTAGATGTTTTGATTGCATCCCCTGGAAGATTGTGTTGCCAGATAAAATCAGTCGCATTGTGTTTATCATTAGTACTATCCCAACCTGAGTAGTTTTTATTAATTAAAGGTGGACTATAAGAATCCATTTCTTCTACACCAATTCTTTGGAGAGTATTAATCTTTTTTAAATGCTCAATTGCTTGTTGCTGTTTTGTTGAATTTACATTGGCTCCATTAGGGTCTAGAAGCAGCTTGGTTGTTTGGGCTACTTTACGTATGAATTCATCTCCTACCGCAGCATTTCCCCCTGCTTCTTTTAGACCAGCAATTTTTATACCATAGACTTCTACAGATTTAGTAAATGGACCTAGTGCTGTGGTTGTAGTAAGTGCCCCACTGGAATATATAGCTTCAGTCAAAATATCACCAGAATATTTGTTATCCTAATAAATTTATTTTGTAAGTGCTGTAGTTTAAATTTTAGTAATGATTTGGCTTTTTAATTAAAACCAGTCAGCTCAGTAAAGAGCGCTTTGTTCTCTGCTGATTCTGCAAACCCTAGGAGCGCTTCATAGCGCGTTTCAATTCCACTACTAAGGTTACCTACCCAGTAGTTAAGTCCTTCAGCATCAGCGTCTCTTCCAAGCACATTCTTATAGAGATTATTGACGTACGTCTCATCACTGACGTTGCTTCCATATTTTTCAGTGAACTCTGCAGAACCTAAAAATGATTGAGCAACTACACGTCTAGTATTTTTCCCCGAACTAAATTGATCAATCCAGTACTTCAATCCATCAGCGTCAGGGAAGCGTGCGAAGGCAGCGTTATAGAGACGGAACATCTCACCTGAGTCGGTGTTTAAACCTGTGACTTGATTGAATGTACCAATAACATCTTTATTGATATCGATCGACGTATCTGAAAACTTAACTGTGGAAAGACCAGTTAAAGAGTCTATTGTTGAAGACGAATCTAACTTGATTCCATATTTATTATTGCCTTGATTGACAAAAGTATATTCATTAAAAGCCCCACTGTAAGATTTTGAATTATTAGATATCGGATATTTCAGGGAGGTTCTAGTATTTTCAAAGAAGTCCCAAATTATATTATTAGTATCTTTCCCTGAAATATTTAAATTAAACCAATTATGACCTCCATTAATAATTTTGTAATTTGCTACTGTCAAGATTTGATTGTCAGTGGTGTAACTAGAAATTATGACGTCTTCACTATTAGATGTCTCTGAAATTATGATCGGACTACTTTTGATAGCATTTATTTCTTTCCAATATGAAAGAGCTTCGTCTACGGCGAGTAGTGATCCATCTATTCCCTCATAAGGTCTAATTGAGTCACTAGTGCCGGTCATGTTTAATACAGACGTCGAATGAGAAGGTTGGTCTCCTGTGCTCATTAGTTCATACATTGAGCCAGAGACTGCTGCTATTGCGGAAATCTTTGAACTTAGATAAGTAGCTAATCCATATGCCATATCTGCTCCATTGGAATATCCAACCGCATAAACTTTTTGAGAATTAATATTTAGATTATTAGAAATCAGATCTATTAAATCATTTATAAAATTTATATCATCTGAATTACTTTTGTTTGTAGGGTCTTTTTTTAATGGGTTCCAATGTGGCTCTCCTGATGCTAATTCTGCTCCTTCAGGGTATACAAGTATAAATTCTTTATCTTCAGATAATTGCCTGAAATCTGATATTCCAAGTTGATATTCAGCACTTGTACCAAATGGGTGAAAGTTAAGAAGTAACGGAACCTCTTTTTTACCTTCATATGATTTTGGTATGTAGATTAAATATTTTCTGCTCAACTCTTTATGGACAAATGAATTAGTAGATAATTCCCCTATCTTGAATCCTTCCATATCTTTAGAAGAAAGTGATTAGAATACAATAATCTATCTAGGTTTCTACAAACCTTGAAAGATTCAAAGAATCCCAGAGACAACCAGCATCTGCCTAATAACTACGCCAACAACACAGAAAAAGATTACTCGGCTTAAGACGTAGAAAGGGAGGTTATTCATCTAATTTCTCAACAGATCAATCAATCACCAAAACGATAATGCTTACGGACTGCCTTATGAACATCCCATCTACAGTCTATTCCTGCGGGGAAGACAACTAAGTCACCTGCTCCAAACTTCACAGATTCTCCTCCATTAGGAGTAACTGTGACTTCACCCTCAAGCAATAAGCAAGTCTCCTTGTCGTCATATGTCCAATCAAAAGAGCTGGCATCACACGTCCAGATTGGCCAGTTTTTAATTCCTAATTCATCAAAGGTACTCTCAGGACAAGGAGAGGTGACTGATATAGACAAGAGATAAAAACATAGTGGACTTCAGTTTTAGCTCCTTATAGAAACAGTTGTCTAATAACTACTCAAATTTTTAAGGCATAGCCCTTACACATGAGAGATGATAAGTTTTTTTAATCTAAACTTGTAGTCCAATGACTTATTCGTTTTATTAGCATAGAACAATACATTAGTTAATGGATTCAGCTAATCAAATCCAAGCCCTCGTTGACGAAGTAGAAAAGAACCCAGAATACAAAATTAGCGAACAAGAAGCTAAGGGCTTCCTGTCAGAGATTAAGCGACTCACAAAAGAAGATAAAACTAATATGCCTCCCTTGGTTGTGATAATAATGGCTTATATCAACATGCTTTTTCCAGAACTAGATGAAGTGAAGGTCTGAGGAAAAAGTTAAAAAGTATTCGAGAACAATCTTCACCAGATTGCAGTTCAAGTTTTCAGGAATGGACTAAAAAAATTGAAGATGCAGATATATGCCAGTCTTGATAATTGGGTTGAAAATTTACGACAGACTACCAGAGGACGAGCAAAAAGAGTTTGCATTAGTAGAGCGATATAGAACTGATTATTTTTATGAGTGCTATGAGTATGAAAATGCGAAGGGAAACAAAAATTATGAGTGGAGTGATAGATGTTTTAAAAATCAGGAGGAATTATTGGAGTTCTTCGGTTATGAAATGATCGAAGACTTAAATTTAGATGCCGTGTATGCAAGAAGAGTCGAAATGTTTACTGATGAGGATGAAAAAGAGTTGATGAAATTCTGTGATGATGGTAATCAAATAAAAGTAATGGGCGCAAACTAATCACGCTTTCAAATTGTGCCAGTATTAATACGCATTGAAATTAAATAGATAAGTAAAGAAGTCTAGCCATATTTTTTAGAGGTAGTTTTAATATATAGAGTTATAGATTTTAAATGTCCCTTGGAATCACTGAGCTTGAGTTAACCGATGCTAGTACAATTTCAATTCCTACAGATGCAATATTGATACTTTTTCTATTAATTGTTTTTGCATTAATAGGTTATTACTTTCACAACATCCTCGACAATCAAACAAATCAATTTGTTGAAAAAGTAGACGATAGTTTACATCTTGAATTAGTCAAAGAAAAGCTAGAAGATCAATTAACTCTTGAGTCAGCAACAGTGAATCACGAAAAAACAGAAAAGCCAAATATTAAAAAACTAAATTTCATACCACCTTCAAAATTTTGGGGGATTGGTAGTTTGGCTGTTGTAGCCATAGGAGGATCAAGTCTTTTAAGGATCCAATCTATCCAAAATTCATATAAAGGAGTGAACACTAGTCAGGTCAATATCAAGACAGAGAATCAATCGACAAAATCTTTATTATCAATGGCTCAAATAAAATCATCAAATCAATCTCAAACTAAAATAAAAAAAATTAGTTATGTTGATCCTTTATTATCAACTAACAATAGTTCCAAAAATAATAATTTTTTACAGGTTCAGCGAAGACGCACAGAGGATTTTTTCTCTTTCTAAAACGTATAAGCCAGCACTATATTTACCCCTCATATCCCTGAGCAAGTGGGTACACAGGACCAAAGGATATGTCTTTTAGTACTGTTACCTTAGTGTTACCCTTCGTTTCAGCTTTCCGCAAATCCTTTCCTGTATTAGCATTTCTAGGCTACGTCGTATAATCAGCATTTATATTAACCTTTGGGTATGTTAGGAGTCTGCACTCTTAAGATTGACTGCTATAACTAGACTCTTGAAGAATAGGCAATATCACACAATTCTCACACTTTCATAGAGGGGATGAAAACATTTTCACCCCCTAATACAACACCAAAAATGCGTAATCAAATCACACTATTCTCACAGTTTTAAATTCTTATTACGCATATAAGAGATAATTCAGTCATGCCAATGGATCTGAATTATCACACTTTCAAGTTGTGTAATCGGCATTTATTCACTACATCCCCTGTTTTGATTCACTACATATGTCTACTACTTGGATTAGAAAGAAAAAAATAATCACATAATAATCACACTCACTCACAAAATAATCACACTCCTACTCTTAAAGTCTCAAAAACCATCTCTGAGGTGGTATCCCTAGCGACACCACCTACTCAATAAAAGATACCAATTAACTGCCACTCTAACTAGCAATACTAAGATTAAGGTTATTGCATATTTTTAATTCTAAAACTATTTGCAAGACTTTATTCATTATTAATATAATCCAGTCATTTCAGAGAAAAGACCTTTGTTTTCAGCAGATTCTGAGAATCCCAAAAGTGCTTCATGCCTCTCTTCTATTCCATTCGTAAGATTACCGACCCAGTAGTTTAAACCAGCAGTATCTGCTTCTCTACCAAGGACATTTTTATAGAGATTATTCACATAGTTCGCATGAGAAACATCTTCGCCATACAACTCTATAAATTCTGCAGATCCCAAAAATGATTGAGCAACAACTCTTTCACTATTAGCTCCAGAACTCCTTTGACGAATCCAATATTCAAGACCACTTGCATCAGGAAATCGAGCAAAAGCAGCATTGTAGAGACGAAATGTTTTACCAGTTACATCATCTTTCCCTGTGACTTGATCAAAGGTACCTTTCAGGTCATCTAAAACACTCAAATCCTTATCAGCAAAACTCAAACTAGAAACACCTGTTAACTCATCAATACCAGTTGCTGTTTTTATTCCATAGCGATCATCGCCTAAATCATAAAATGTGTAATCAGAAGATTTAAAGGCATAACTCTTATTCGTTGTAGGGACCTCAACAACATAGAAAAGTTTGTTATCAGCACTAACATCATTCCACTGACCAGCAGAACCATATTTCCCTGGATTTGAACGCGACCAATCTTCTAATCCCAATGCCAATCGATGTTGAAACCCCTGACTATCATCAGGCTCTGTACCACCCCAACCTGTTCCCCACTCTTCTCTACTTTTACTGATTTCAACATTTGAATTAGACCACTTCCAATTCCATTCACTTGAAGTTTGAGTAGATGTTGTATCTCCATCACTACCTCCTAACCAAATATATGCAGCACCACCTCCATCAGATCCACTCGTATTGGCAAACTCTGCTGTCGTAATTTGTCCACTGACCTTGCTAAATAATTGATCATTTTCTGCTTTTGTTTCTACCTCAACTAATTTTCCTCCTAATGATTCTGCTGCTGTCTGTGCCTCAGACCATGTTTTACTTGTTTTAAAAAGGTGATAACGACTACTTCCAAAATTCCATGTTAAATCAGCACCTATTGTTGGATTATTAATTATGCTTTTGGAAATAGGATTCAAATACCAATTGTCTTCATAGTATGTTGATACTCGGTATTGATTAAAATCTTCCATCTTATGAGTGGAAATTTCTGAATAAACTCCATTAGTAGTTTTTACATTGGCTACCAAATGCTCAATTGATCCTCCTGGATTCCCAATTAAACTTTGTGCAGTGAACCATCCTATCTCTGTGCCTGCATTCTCAATACTAATGGCGTTGTTTGAAAGATATCCATACATATCCTCTGATTCTTTAACTAATCCAGTTTGCTGATAAGTGGTTTTCTCCCAATCCCATGCTGACTTTGAAGATATTTTACCACTGTTAAAAAGACCATTTTGATCATATCCAAAAGTACCTAAAAATATTTGACGATTAGCATCCTGAATTGACTCATCACTAGAGATATACTCTGTATTCTGACTTTGTATAATTGAATTATTGCTAAGTTCGAACTTCACATCCGCAACTGTGTAAACCTTATCTGTATCCGAGGATTCAAAAACCTTATTACTTTGTGGAGTTCCTAATCCATAAACAATATCTTCCTCAAAAACAAGTCCGTCTATAATCCAAGATTTAACCACTTTTTGCACAATAAGACTATTGAATATCATAGTGCTAGTAAGTATAGAATGTCTAAGTTAATTCAATTATTAGTTTATTTATATCTTTTACCAAAATCACTAAATGAGGGAGTGTACTTTAGTAAACCCCTATTGTCGCCAAGGTTTCAATCAAACATTTTAGGTACGCTAACTAATATCAATAGTAAGAGTATTCCGTCTTGTATAAGAATCACATAATAGTCAAATATGCTAAAATAGTGAATAAATACATGATCAAATCAGTTGCAATAATTGAGTTTTTGGGGATCACACAATCTTTGTGGTATAGTCGATATTGATAAGTACATAAGGCTTAAAACCTGGTGATAGCAGTTGATTATAAGGATTAAGTTAGTGGTATTTTAGTGGTATATAACTAACTCATGTAGATAATATAAAAAATAAAATTTTACTTATTTTCATTTACTTTAAATAAATTTCGGTGCAAAAGGGTATATATCAATTTTATATAGATAATTTTCACCAATATATTAAAGAAATGAAAATGGTGATTAACTATTAAAAGTACTTATATTGTAGCGACTATCACTTGTCATGATATTCAAGAAAATTCATTATTAATATTATTAATTATTAGGCTTAAACAAATGTCTGATTCCTCTAGTGAAATGACTCCGCAGGAAAAAATTATTCAAGATAGAGTTAATCAATCTAGAAGTTTCCTCAGATTAAATGGTTTCAATCAATCATTAGGAGACCTTTGGAAAAAGATAAAGGAGGATTCAAAATATGATTTATTATAAAAATTTTTAGAAGTCTACTAAGATTTAAAATTATAGCCATAAAAATAAATGAACTCTATCGCACAAAAATAAAATTTTTATTGTTAATTTGCATACATTATTAATCATGCACTTTTGTAACTATTCTAACTGAAACAATCAAGATTTAATCGTATTAGTTAATTACCTATCTAATGAATATCTCTCGTTAGATATAGCTCTATTTACGTTATTAAATTTGTTTCTATGTCATTTCCTGAATCAACTCAATTATTATTAAAAGCAAAAAAAGAAAAAGGATTAACCTTTGCAGATATTGGAATTCTATTAGGACTAGATGAAGTCTGGGTTGCTAGTCTTTTTTATGGACAATCAACTGCCAGTGATGAAGAGGCTGATAAATTATTAACTACTTTAGGACTTGGTGCGGAACTTAAAGAGATATTGACAACTCCACCAGTAAAAGGATCACTAGATCCAGTAATTCCCACCGATCCATTGATATATCGTTTTTATGAAATCATGCAAGTTTATGGCATGCCAATGAAAGACGTGATTCAAGAAAAGTTTGGTGATGGGATCATGAGTGCAATAGATTTTACAATCAATGTAGATAAAGTCGAAGATCCGAAAGGTGACAGAGTGAAGGTTGCAATGTGTGGGAAGTTTTTACCCTACAAGAAATGGTAGAGATTAATTCTTTTCTTTATGTTCAAGTGGTATAAAAGTGGTATATTTGAAAAAGTAATTCTTCAAATTCGTTCCAGTGGAATAGATCTCAGGTTAAGTGGTATAGTCGGCATTGATACATATATAAACCCTAAAACCCAGTAATAGCAATCGTTCTAAGGATTTAGGTTGGTGGTATATTTGCAGTTTTTGATCTAAGAACCCAGTCATAACACTCTTGATTGGGTGGAGGAGCAACTAATGGAAGTAGAAACCATTTGATATGGGAATAGCAATCAAGCACTAACCTAAACCAAACTAAAAATAAAATATCTAGTCTTTAATATATTAGAAAATCGATTTTTTTATAGAGACAAAAGTCTATGCAAACATAGATTTCAGGAAAGGATCTCAAGAATATTTAGGAAGAAATGCTTCTGGAATGAGAATAGTGGGATTTTAGCACTTATCTGTCTAGCTAAAATAGCTTAACTAGTCTTCGATACTGTATATTAACGATTTCATATTGAATAGATGTCTAATTCGAGTATTGATTTTTTATTAAATAACTCTAATCAGAGAGATTATATAAAGACAATCATAGAAAATAAATTAATCAATTATTCTCTTTCCGCAAATCATAGTAATATTGAGTCTAATTGGTTTCAAAAAACTTTTAAACACATTACCAATCTTTCAGGCATAGAGTTTATATTAACAGATCAAACTTCATCAGATATTCATTATACTTTAGAGATAGTAAGTGAAAATGAATGGGACAAAACTGATGATTTATCAAAGAGAATTATTGGAACTGATAACAAGAAGTTCAACTACCAAACGACGCATAAAACTGATTCGTATGGCGGAGTTCGTGCTCAATGTGAAGTTACAAGAGTAATACTTAAATCTCTAGGTTTGTCATTTCCAAATGGTGATTCTTTGGATGAAAATTATACTTTTAATGATTCGATTATGTCAGGTAATTTAGTTGGTCAACTAAAAGCTGGAAGAGTGATTTCAACAACAGTTAATGATCAATTAGCTATTCAATCCATACTAGGTACAAATAAGGCAAGATTAGAAACTGAAAAATATCATAATACAAAATTAAATGAGGATTTATTAATAGGAGAAAATGGGAGAAAGGATTATTTTATTCTAAATAGAAAAGGTTGCTATACAGGAGCAGATGCGGCTCATACATTTGAGGAAAGTTCTGATGGGCAAGGAACTATTTTTAAGAATTTTGATTATTTAAATGCATCGGTTGCGAATTTTAATCCAGAGGAAGGAGATAAAATATTTTTGTCTAGAAAATTATTTAGCCCATATGGAGATGGGTACCCTACAAATGAAGAAATAGCTTTAACAAGTGCATGGGTAAACAATGATGGTAAAGATGTAGTGATCGATCTCATACAAGCGTCGGAGGATTTAGGTCCATTCGAGACTGAAGATGAATTGCATATGAATTCATCTTCTAATTTAATTTTCAATGAGGCAGGTAAACTTATATTGAATGTGAACGGTACAGAACAGTATGTTGGACCATGGGGAGGTGCTGTCCCTTCATACGTGAATGGACACCTTGCAGCATTTATAGATATTCAAGATACTCATTATAAAAAGCTACCACTTAATTGCTTTGAGATAGTTGATTACGATTGGAAAGCTATATCTAATAGTTATGATAATAATTTTTACAAGTTAGCTGATAATCGTTTTGGATTTGGTCCAACAAAAGATACTGTCGATGAAATCACTGGATTGAGCACGATTCAGTTTAATGACAAGAGTTTGCATGTAACTAATGATATCAAAGGAACCTTTGATCAAGTCACCGGATTAAACACTGACTCCGGTGAAATGTTCCGTCTCTACAACGCTGCATTCGCTCGCTTTCCTGATGCTGACGGACTTAAGTATTGGATAGATCAGTTTAGTTCTGGACGTAACACTAGACGAGTCGTTGCTCAATCATTCTTAGGATCTGCAGAATTCACTGAGAAGTATGGAAGCAATGTTAGTGATGAGACGTATGTCAATAATCTCTATAAGAATGTGCTTGGTAGAGACGCTGATGCTGAAGGACTTAACTACTGGGTTGGTAATCTCAGCAGTGGACTTGAAACGCGCTATGAAGCGCTCCTAGGGTTTGCAGAATCAGCTGAGAACAAAACCCTCTTTTCTGAAATGACCGGACTTGTTTAACCACTTAGATATCCATTACAAATTTCTTCACTCTCATTATTCATATAACCACCACTCATTTCCCCTCATACGCCGCTTTTATATAGCTATTAAAAGAGAAGAAACAAAACCCTACTACCAAAAAGAAATCAAGTCACAACACTCTTGATTGGGTAGAGAAAAAACTTAGTGCTTAGAAAGTTTTTCTTTTTTGAACTCTTGTTTTCCTAATAACTCTTTGCGGAGTCACTCATTTTAATTATCTGGCTATTGTGACAACCAGTATGCTCTTGCAATAGTTTTCATCAATTTGTGTCATTTTTCATGGACACCTCCTTTTGAGTTGCGAAGATGTATGTATGAAAAGCATTTCTAAACTTATAGCAATCATTATCGTTGCAATTTTCATCATTTCTGCTTTTGCAGGATTGTTTGGAACACTTTTATCGAGCTAATCAATGGTTTATGATTTATAAAATCATCAGGCAGGATAAAGAATCCGATGATATTACTGTTCAATCATTTAGTTGCTATGACGAGGCATACGATTTATTAGAAGAGATATACTCTGATGTTTGTTGTTCTGATGCTGATTATGGGGACCGTCCCTATTATGAAATTATTGAAGTAGAAGAATGAAACTTATAGAGAGTCAAAATCTGCGAATTACTAGGTATCTAAATAAGCTGGATTCTAGTTATTGTAGATTTCTTTGGCTTGTCTTTTGTAAAGTGCTCTTAGCTCAGCTGATACTTGCAAGACTAATTGAGTACTAAATGTATAAGCAACAGGCTCTGTTGGAATATTTAAGCTCACCTGAGGGAATTAATAAAATTATTGTTGGAATTATTTTAGTCGGGGCTATTAATGCAATTTTTATAACCTATAGCGTTAGGAGAACTTATGGGGCTGCCAAAAAAGAGAGAGAACAACAAAAAATTCAACAAGCTAAAATCGATAAATTATCCCCTAAAAAGGAATAGAAAATATGCTTATTTTTAAACTATGGACTAAGGCATCGAGGTGTATACCTTTTAATATAAAACGTCCCATTGTATTCCCAATAATCGTTTATGCATATTATATTTTGATGTTAAGCGCTTTGCCTTGGTTTATGGTTAGATATGTATTGAGTCGTCGTTTAACTGGACAGGGGGTCGGAGACTTTGGTGATGAATCAATTACATTAATAGGGTCGGCTTAGTGAAGTTCATTTTTTTGATAGTGATTGTTTGTGGTCTTACTTTCCCTAGTTTTCGTATAACTCTTGCAGCTTTATTAGAAGCTTCATCTGATTATCTTTATGAGTCAGCTAGGCGTGAGAAAAGTTTCATTCCTTATTGGTTAATGAAAGTTAGAAATGACTAATTATTTGTTCCATACTGACAATATTTTAATGTAAGGATTGGGAGCTTTAGCTCATTTGGTCCAATAATTATAGTTTTAAAGAGCGCAATTAAAGTTTTTATAAAGATAATGAATAACGCTAAGAAAACTCAAATAAGTATATTTTTGATAGATTGTTTCTTAGATTAAATCCATTTGTTTGTTGCTCTGGTTAGTTAATTTTCTTTTGTGGGAGATTGTGTTCCTAATAGCTTTTATTACCTAAAAGCTATTAGGATTATCGCTCTTGACGCACTTGTTATGAGTAATCAATCCAAGAGCATATCGAATTGAGAGGAATAAAATAACAGCCAAATGCTCTTGCTAAGCGTGTTCATATCAACTTGTGAATGCATTGATTTTCAAAACTCAGGTTAAAATAGTTAAATATTTCTCTGACTATAAGTGAGCAATATCTCGGATATTGAAGAATTAATAGCTGATTCCATGACAGGTCTCATGATCAGAGCTGAAAGACTCAATGAATTTGATCAATTAGCTATTAGTGAAGAATTTAGAGAGTGGTTAAACGAGGGCGTAAGGGTTGAGGATGTCTTGAAATTAGTGACTATCAAAGAATGACCATAAATTTTGAGGAGAAATTTATGCCGCAATCTTGTCAATATCTAATAATCTAGCGATATCAATATCCACATCATCTCCTTCTTCTTTACGTTTTAAGAACTTATCGAAGTCAATTACGTTATAACTGCTTCGCTTGAGTTCAGCACTTTTATTTAGGTAATCTAGCGAGACTAGAAATACAGGAATAACGCAGAATGGAATAACTAGGATGTAAAACTCTACAAGCATTTTAATTAATTCTGACAAACTCAGCTTTACTTAGGTAGTCAATGATTGCAATAGGGATGGTAGAAATTTGCTGCTTTCCTTATACGATATTAGCTGTAAGATATTAGATGATTTATGTAGATATTCATCTTTAGGTCAGTTTTTAAAATAGAAATCATACTGAGTGCTTAGTTGGTGATTGATTATATAGCCTTCTATGCAGCTTTATCTTCCAATCGACCATATCGGTATCTCATTATGTCTATTACTTGATCCTTTGTACTCCAGCTTTTAATTCTATCTTTAATGGTAAGTAGCTGTGATTCAGTGAGTTCAATACGTGAGCTATCAAGATTTTTCATTTAGTTAAATACTTGTGGCAGTGATGATAATGATTTGCAAGCAGAGCAGACAGAAAAGGGTAATCATGGAGCCTCAAGCATATGGTTGGATGAATAGATATTCACATGTCTCTAGAGCTTGTCAATTCCTTTCATGTACTTAATAACAACGCTCACGGAAGTAATAGATGATCCAAAACATGATCACTTCTCGCTCTGATTCTTAAGAGTAAATGTAATAGTTGGTTTGAATTTTTTCTTTAAAGCAAACTATATTATGCAACTTTAGAATCTTCTTTTTCATTTAACTCTCTCTTGATCTTGGAATATTTTCTGCCAATTTTATATTGCCTATGGAATAAATCTAGCTGGTTAGTATCATCATTTGTAGATTTAGTTTCTATCTCTGCTATTGGTTTAGTCATTTGACTCCATACAAAAAGCATCGCAATTGCAGACACAAGCAATGGAAGATACGCTTTAATCAAACTAACGACTACTAGAGTAGTTATAAAACAAAGAGAAAAAAGAGTCCATTTATGAATTCTAGTTTTTTCTAGTTTTTTATTTTTTATTTTTGAACTAGGAATAATTGGCAGATCAGGAGTCATTCGTAATTGAGTTGTAGGTGTATTGGATTAGAGGATGTAGTAATTGTTTTATCTGCTGTAATAATATCTGTTTTGAAATTAGCTTTATCTTATAAATACTTTTTTGTTCAACTTATATAGCTTAAAATCTTTGTACTGTTGAGATATCGGAGATACGGTTTTGGATAATGACACAGAAATTCTATTTTAACTAGATAATTTTTAACAAATTCAATCAAGCTTGTAAATGTTTCTGAATGAATCGCCATAGATTTGAGTCGTTTGCTTGTTTTACTTCACGCTTCATGAACTGCACTCTTTGTTTTTATCTATTCGTTGCGGAAAATGCCTTTGCTAGTTTTAATAAGCAATTTCTCATCTAAAGCACTAGATATTCTCATAAGGAAAATATTGTTTTGCCTAGGGTTAAGTTCGTTAATCAAATAAATTAAATTTTGTGCGTCAAGCTCGCATGATTTAGCAAGATTTTTAATGTCTACATGAAATGTAATCTCTGTGAAAAGATCTGAGTTAGCGTTATTGTTTATAGGATAATTGTAAAGATCAGACTATGATCTGATTTTTTAATTTTATGGTTGGATTAGGAGCAAGATAAATGATTAGTATATTCAATTGATTATTTAATTTCACATTTTAGTTCTGCTAGGGCTTCATTAGGTAGGCCAAGAAATATATCTAAGATCTTATTACCAGTTTTAGGGATGATGGAAATACCTACGAGCTTTATTGCTCCATTACCTTGAAGAACATGACCTTCTCCTTCATGAAATTTACCTTTTACTTTTCCTGATGTGAGCAAGGTCTTAACTATTAATTTAGGAAACATAAGAATAGTTCCAATGCTAAAAAGAAATTTGGATTCAAATTTCAATACCGTTTCTCCAGAATTCTTATCAATAGTTCCTTCTAGCTGTTCCATATACATTTCGATCTTGAAACCTGGAGGTAATGGAAGAGATAAAAATTTGGTTGTTTTTGAAGTAAGAGGAGGAATTGAAAATGTTTTAGATGAAAAGCTGATATGAAGGAGATTACTTTTTTTATTTGGAAGTAATATCGCTTCGCCTCCGCCCCCATAAGCGTTATAGCGAAATGATGGATATTTACCTATTGCTAATCGACATCCATCTAAACTCTTTAGTTGCATAGAGTAATCAAACACTCGTTTTTCATATCCTATTAGAAATCAATTATTTCAACAAATTTGTCGATAGCTAGTCTTATTTATGTCCTGTATTGCAATAAAAGCGAGATTTATTTGTAATTGATTTTTCTTATTAATATTCACTTTATAGACGCTGTAAACCTCTGCTTGGACTCATTAAGCTAAAATATTAATTAGATCATTATGTTCATTTGGTCATTCCTCTTATTATTATGCACTTCATAAATTACAATAAAGTATTATGAAGTGGTATTAGTGACTGACAGCTTAACCCCAGATTGGTCTTCAGAATTTGAACACTACAAGAAACTTTCAAGAGATGTAGTTACCAATGAGGATATAATTAATTTTTTTAATAAACATCAGAAAGCTTTTTATCTTGATAACTTCTCTTCAAGTTGGGCTAAAATGATGGAGGCATATGAAGTTGAAGAGAGTTTAAGTTCAGATCAATTAAATAAACTTGAAGAAATGCAATGGCAGGAAATGCCCGACTCATTGAAACTATTTGCTTATAATTTCTGTATAAAGAATGGATTTTGTTTTACTGGTACATCTAATTAATTTTATTAATTCATAGCTATAAAAATACCATCTATTATAAATACTTTATAAAATACTTATAGCATTATTTAGACTTAATTTATATTTAGAATAACTTTAGCTTAGTGATCAATATATTCTTTTCTTTTATCTTTTAATCGCTCTCGCTTAGAAAGCCAGGATTTAAAGTTTTTATCCTCTACTTTTTCTCTCCACTCTTGAGATGATATCGGTAGCTTTGTTTTTTTCTTTTGTCTTTTTTTATTAAACGTTAAATATAAATTCAGATAAGCAGCTATGACTAAAAGCAAAAGAAAAACTGTATTGATATTCATTTGTCTAGAGTTTTTCTTTTATTTTAGTGAAGAATAATCAACTTGATCTAATAAGCGTATAAATTAATAAGGTTTGGTGATTTTCATAGAAACAAAAGAGGTGTTCCTTTATTCATACTAAACCATTTATTTTAGAAAAAAGCTCTTTATTCTAAGATGATTCAGAGAAACCTAAAAGAACTTCATATCGTGTTTCTGATCCAGTGTTGAGTTGACATAGCCAATAGATCAAACTAGGTTCATCAGGGCCTCTACCTAAAACATTGATATAAAGAGTATTTACATAGCTTTCGTTGGAGACGTCTTCTCCATAACGCTCCTTGAATTCTGCAGAGGCTAAAAATGATGAGGCCACTGCTCTTTCATCATCTTTGCCAGAACTAAAATTACTGATCCAATATCGTAATCTATCTGGATCAGGTAGACGTTTAAATGATGCGTTGTATATCTTGGTTAGATAATGCATTATTTCCGTAAAGCTGAAACCAAGAATAGTAGAAGTCTTATGTGAACATGCTGACCCTAAATATCGATCACTATTCCATGTTACTGCACCATTCGATTCACTAAAATAAGCATTAATTATATTAATAACCTTAAAAGGTGGCGATTTATATGATTACCCCACAAAACGAATAGCTTGTTGATTTAAATTATTTGCATTCACGTTTTATATATAATATAATTGTAAGAAATCATTATTAATTAGCGATTAATGATTAGTAAATAATTTTTTAATTGCTAATCTTTGACTCTATAAAAGTAATTTGTAATTTTTTTATGAAAAAAATTCAAAAAGAACATTTTATAGTAATTATTTTAGGATTCTTAGTAATATTTCTCTTGCAGACACCTATTTTACAAGCATTGGAATTTGATTTAACAGCAGCACAAAATGCAGTTGGAAAGAGATTTGCAAGCAAGTTCTGCGAAGCAAAGGAAAAAGGATTTTCATCAGAATCTTCTAGTGAGTTTGCATTAAATAATACTTATTTAAAATTTGTAGCGTTTCCTGAAGACGAAAGATTTATAGAAGATCTTTGGGAGTTTACAAGAGCAATAATCCGAACAGATTGTGGTCAATATGTTAATGAGGAGGAGGAGATTATTTTAAGAGACTTCTTTAAAGAAGAAGGAGAAATAGCAAGTAATCGTGATTTATATTTGCCAAATTAATGACTAATATTTATGACTATATAGTCATAGGGGCAGGAATATCTGCTTGTACGTTTGCATCAACTCTAAATAAAAAATCTTCTGATATTTCTATATTACTAGTTGAACATGGAAGGAGAATTGGTGGGAGAGCTACAACGAGAAAATCAAGAAAAAATAATATTCTTGAATTTGATCATGGTTTACCATCTATTAACTTTAGCAAACATATTTCAGAAGACATATTGGAATTAATTTCGCCATTAATAAATTCAAAAAAATTGTTAGATATATCAAATGATACTTTATTAATTAATGAATTTGGCGTATTAAGTCATGGATTTACTAATGATGTAATTTATAGAAGTACACCTTTTATGGCTAACTTTTGTGAGGAAATAATTAATCAGTCTATGAACCCTAAAAAAATTAATTTTTTATTTCAAACACTAACTAAATCAATTAAACGTATACAAGATTTATGGGAGATTGAAGTTAATCATGGAAGATTAATTAAATCTAAGAATCTGATTTTATCGAGTTCTTTAATAGCACATCCAAGATGCTTGAATATTCTGAAGATTAATTCTTTACCACTCAGGGATGCTTTTATTCCTGGCAAAGATAAATTGGTCGATGTTTTAATAAGGGAAACAAAAAAATTAACATATATAAATAGAAAAATTTATATCTTTCATGTTTCTAATTTGTCTTTATCTCGAAAATTTAATCATCAATATTTACAAATAGTCTTTTCAAATGTAATTAAAGAGTATTCAAATTTTGAAAGAATTATTTTTCAAAGACAATCTGATGGATCCATTATTATAGCCTTACACTGCATTTTTATAAATCATCTATACGAGCTTAATAATATCACCAAATCTTTAATATCACTTTTTGCAAATTATCAAATCTTCTTGGACTTATTTTGCGAGGCAAGCCTTATTGATAAAATGGATTGGAGAGCTTCTCAACCTCTTAATAACTTATTGTCCAAAGAATTTCAGTGGTCTGATAGTAGTAAGATTGGTTTTTGTGGAGATTGGTTTGATCTGAATGGTTGTGTAGGTGTTGAGGCGGCAATGAATAGTTCTTTTAGATTGGTCAAATTATTGAACCGGAATTGATTTGTAAATAATATTCTTAAATAATTTCATTCTCTAAATATTAGAGAAAACCCAACATTTTTTAGATTTATCAAAATTCCAAAGAATATATGTTTTGCGGCTTGCTTTATTTATGTGGAGTAGATATATATGATTTGTATTTCTTATTACTATGATTACGGTTGTTTTTCTACTTGCTTTAGGCTTGGCTGGTTGGACTGTCTCTACATTAATGAGTAAAGGCAAGCATCAAGATGACATTACTAAAGAGCTAGGAAATATTTTTGAGAGCTTAAAGTTGCTAACTTCTTCAATTACTGCACTTGTAAAACTCTTGATGAAAGATTCTATTGCGTCTGCAAAAGATGAGGATTTTCAACCAATCAGTTCGAATGTTATTGATCTATTAAAGGTAGAAAAGAAAGATGATAAGGAAGTAGCTTGATTGATCGTCCAAAAAATATTTATATTTTATGGATAATAGCTACTTTTTAATATCTTTAAATTTTAGCTTCTTCTAATCCATGAAGGTGCTCCAGAAAACCATTCTCCCAGATCATCATGATCGGGATTGTATGTTACGTGGGGTTCATCTGTACTCAGATCAAGTCCTTCAAGCAATTCATCTATTTGATTTGTAATTTTCGTTTGTCTTTGAATGCGTGAGGCTTTTCTAAGCCAACTAGATACATTTTGATTATTCCTTGCATATTTATTGATATAAATTCTTTCCTCAAGGGTTACTTTTTTTCCCATTGACAGTCTCGTTAATATTTCTTGTATTCGAAGACGAGAGGTTGTAGTTAGCATAGTTAATTATCTATTCTGCTCTTTCTAGCTTGAAATACATGAAGTGCAAGTTGTGTTGATTCAACTTGAGAATTAATTTTAATTTTTAGAAATATTTTTCCAAAGTTAGTGATTATGCTCTTCAGCTTTAGCTGGCCACTTTCACCTTATTATATGTTATTCATATTACCCTTATGCAATTAGTGCAATAACTTTTGGTAGATGAATTTGCTGCAATTATTCTTTCGTAAAAGTTACTTCTTATCGATTCTTTATCGATTATGTGAAAATTTCTTTAATACATCCATATCAATAAGTTTCAAAGTACTCTCATCTGTTGCTTCAAGATCAATTAAAGGAGCCATGCCATCTTCAAATGCTTCTTTCCATCTGGGAGCACAGAGACACCAGTGATCGCCTTTTTTTAAGCCAGGAAATCCTATTTGAGGTGTAGATAGATCATTTCCTTGAGCTTTGCTGTAAGAAAGAAATTGTTCAGTGATAACAGCACAAACAGTATGCATTCCTTGATCTGATATGTCTGTTCTACATGATCCGTCTCTATACCATCCAGTCATTGGACTGCAACTACAAGATTTAAGTTCAGTACCTAAGACGTTTTTTGGCGACATGACTTGTTTTCTCCTTATGGCTATAGTATGACTTTATATAATTATTAATCAAATATTAAAGGTTAAAAAATATGACCGCTCCATTAATACAAGGTGCCTCTGGTATCGAGGGAGAAAAATTAACCTATGCTTCTACCAATGAAAATAATAAGGAAATTTATACTTTTACTGCTAACGAGCCCGTTACTTGGTCTATAAGTGGGGGAGAGAAAGGCCTTTTTTCTATTGAGCAAGATACTGGAAAATTAAGTTTTCAAGATGTTCCTGATTATGAAACAATCAAGAATTTAAATGGAACAACTTTAGAATTTCATACTAACTTTTCAAGTCAAAATGTCGGTGCAAAATTTTTTGTAGAGGTTTACAATGATCAAAATCAAACTAATCAGACTACACCTATTACTACTAATAACTTCATTGAATATATAATTGATGGCTCATATAAAAATACTTTAATTCATAGATTAGTTCCTGATTTTGTTATTCAGGGTGGTGGATATACCTGGCCAACTCTAGCATCTAATGAAAGTGGTGGCTATCCATTAAGAGTCAAATCGAAAGGTGAAATAATTAATGAACCTTTCAATTCAAATTTGATGGGTACTATCGCAATGGCAAAAGTTTCTGGGCAGCCAGATAGTGCGACATCTGAGTGGTTTATAAATTTGTCCGATAATAAAAGTCTTGATTCTCAAAATGAGGGATTTAGTGTATTTGGTCATCTATTAGGAGATAGTATTGAGAATCCTCTTTTATTAAATAGTCAATCAAAGTATAATGTAAATTATAATGAGGTTGGTCTAAATATACCTGAGCTGCCTTTAAATAATGTTGAGGGCAATGTGATAAACAATACGAATTATTTTGCTATTCATTCAATCTCTACGATTAGCCAACGTCCTAGTGAAATTAAGAATGTATTTAATGTAATCGTTACTGCTAATGATACAAATGGAAATCAATCAAATCAATATGTAATAGTTAATGTTAAAGATATCCAAGGAGAGGTTCTTAATGGGATAGATGGACAAGATGCTCTCAATGGAGGCTTGGGAAATGATACTTTTCAAGGGAATGGTGGAAACGATACAATTGATGGAGGCAATGACTTTGATATAGCTATTTATACTGGTAATTTTTCTGATTATACTTTCACGATCGCTAATAAAATCTTGACCATTAGCGATAACCGTTCATTGATAAATGATGGGATAGATACATTGACTAACATTGAGAAACTTACTTTTGCTGACAAAAATGCTTTAATCACAAGTAAAGAAATTAAACCAATTGATGCCCTAGGATTTCAAGCAGAGAGAGTTTATTCAGGTAAAAGTGATTCTTACAAATTTTATGATTTGGGAAGTGATAATTATGGTGTTGGGACTTCTACTGGTATTGATGAATTGACTGGTGAATCTATTCTCAAATTTGATGATAAAAAGATGAATCTAAAGAATGATATCAAAGCAACATTTGATCAAGTGACCGGTTTAGATACAGATTCTGGAAAAATGTTCCGACTATACAACGCCTCATTTAAACGTCTACCTGATCCAGATGGATTACGATATTGGATCAGTAATTTTAGTTCTGGCAAAGATGATGAAAGAGCAGTGGCCTCATCATTTTTAGCCTCTGCAGAATTCAAGGAGCGTTATGGAGAAGACGTCTCCAACGAAAGCTATGTAAATACTCTTTATATCAATGTTTTAGGTAGAGATTATGACCAGAGTGGATATGATTACTGGTTAAGTAATTTGAATAATGGTGTTGAAACCAAGTATGAATTGCTATTAGGGTTTTCTGAATCATTGGAAAATAAAGGACTATTTTCTGAAATGACTGGATTCTATTAAATCTATGATTTATTAAACTTGAAGTTCCATTTGTTGCTTGAATTAAAGATATATCTTCTCATTCTCTGCTCTAGCATCCAAAAGATTGCGAAGAGGTAAAGGTATAGTACACTAGTATTAGTTTCATTGTTCACATTGGAAATTCTCTCTACTCTTTTTATTTTGCAAAGCATACTAATGATCTCTTCAAGTGTTATGTCCTCGCGGTTTTCGAATTAATTTCTTGGTAAATCTTTTTAGATTTTAAGGATAGATTCATTCGTTCGGTATTCCGCTCTCGGTAGGCTGATCTTCGTGATTAGTATGTTTTTATTTATTGTTATGAATTCCGGTGCTGAGCGTTTCAATGGTTTAATGGCCATGTTAGGAGTAGTTGCAGGTATAGGAGCTTATGCTACTACCGGTCAATTTATACCTGGCATTTTCTAAATTTTCATACTCTAAAAAAAATAGTTAATAGACATAAATGGTCCATTAACTATTTAGTATTCAAGTTAAGATCCAGATCAAGAATGAGAATCAATTTGGATCTGCTTTCTTTGAATTATCTAAAGCTGGGGCATTCATCCCATCATAGTCAGGTCCAACCATGACTCCTACAATTGCAAATAAAACAATAAAAGCAATGCCAACAATAGGGGCTGTAGGAGCTGGTGTAGATAATAATCCGCCTAGAATCAAATGACTCATAGTAATAAGTGATAAGGAGTATATTTTTAGCGAAAAAATTTATTCAGCGTGTGACAAATACCAGTTTCTACTTTTTTTATTTATTTTTGTTGTTATGACTCATGAATAACGCATAAATCATTGGAATTTTTCTTATTGAAAGACCACTGTCATTTTCAAATCTTTATTTTTTCCAAATTTGTAACCTAATGTACTGATTTAGATTATTTTTTAGCTATTGTTCAGATATGTTTATCTAAGGAGGTGATCCATTGTCGCATCTACCAATCGGTCAAGAGTCAATGGTAATAAAAAACCTTGTTTATTCTGTTACTCCTGCCTTGAAAGGTTTTATTATTAATAGATTTATATAGTTAGATTTATCTATTAACTATTAAGCCAGCTACTAATAGCTGGCTTTTTTATTGCTTTATACTTCTTCCCCACATTTGTATTGGTATGTTGATTGTGTAAACACATTATTTTGAGCAGTGGCTTGAAATATATTTTAAACAGGTTAGGCTTAAACCATATAAGTCATTATCTTATTTCAATGTCTAATGAAGAAAGAATTGAAGTTGCAGAACAAAGGATAATTGAGTTGAAAACTTTAATCAATCATTGGAAGACAAGTAATATTTCATCAAGAAGAGCTACTGTAGATTTCGTCGATGCAATTCTTTCTGATAGAGATGGGACTCAAGCAGCTTAAGCTTAAGTCATGAATGCTATTAATCTTAAAATTTATTCTGTCTATTGACGCACAATTTCAACCTTTATGTATTGCAAATTACTCAATAAATAATTGATAATAAAATTCATAGTAAAACAATATGACTTAACTATACTATGAAATATTTTTAAATGATCAAGAAAATGAACATTAGCCGTAATCTAAACTTGAAAGAATATATTTGGAATAGTATACATAAATTAACTAATAGCTTTAGCATTCTAACAGTTAATAATCTTGGGAATGGATATATAAAATGCATTTGGGAAATTAGTAGGATTGATAATTTGCGGATTGAATTGAGTAATAGCTGTTTTTGTGCTATTAGATTATTTGATATAAGTAATAATAGAAATAAAAACAATTCAACTTGTATTATGAAAGAGATTGAAATCAGTAAATTTCAATCTTCTATTACATTTCCTATCCCTATAAATAAAGGTGTATATTATGTTGAGTTTGGTTATCGTAAGAAAGATGGTGAGTGGAGAAAACTTGCATATCAAAAGTTAAACTTGGGCTATAGGATAAAAAAATTACTTCAAAATTTTGATAATGATAGTTGGTTTGATTCTAAAATAACAATAAGACGAAATGAAGTTAGTTTGCATGAAGAGGCCTATCAACTTTCATTAAACTCTTTAATAGGTGGCTCTGAGAATATTTCTTAGTAATGATAAAAACAAAATTATTAAATTATATCAAGTTAAATTTGCTTTAAAACTTTTATAATAATTTATTTTTTTAGCTTCATAGATTTAAAATATAAAGTATTTATATATGGTAAATATAAATCAGGAATTAGTTATTCTAAAACTTAGAAAAAGCAATATTTCAGTAATATTGATATTCATCAAATTATTAATTTCTTTGTAACTTTTGAATATCATATACAAAACCTAAATATATTGGTCAAATTCTTTAAAAAATGAAAGGCTAGTAAAATATTTGTTACGAGACAAATTAATATTAATGCTTCTAATGAACTTCTACATTATTGAGACCTAACATCAATATATTGACTGTAGTTAGTTTTGGCAATTACTTGTGATTAAGTCTTTTTGTTGTATGCAACTATATGGAGATTTAATGAGTAAAGCAAGAGTTACTTTTTTTCGGATCCAAATATTCTCTCAGGACCTTTTTCAGATCTATCTATGAGGATACAGAAGATTGTTGATACTTACTCTATTTAATAATTATTTTTAGGTTCAGATTCTTATTATGTATCAATTCGAATTATTTTTCTTAGTTTGATTTATTTGTTTTAGGCTTGTGGAAGCTAGATGTTTGTTTTGACTACTTATTTAATTACTGGATCCAACAGAGGTATAGGTTTAGAACTTGTTCGTCAATTGAAGGATAGAGGAGACGACGTTATAGCCACTTGTAGATCGGCTTCGCCAGAATTAAATTCTTTGTCAGTAAGAGTTGAGACAAATATTGATATCACTTCAGGGGACTCTGTTGTTAAGCTCAGAGATAATTTAAAAGATAATAGCGTAGATGTTTTGATTCAAAATGCTGGAATTGCTGAATTTAACTCTCTTTCTAACTTAGATCCGCAAAGTATCGTTCATCAATTTGAGGTAAATGCATTAAGTCCTTTGTGTTGTGTACATACTTTGCTTAGTAAACTCAGTAAATCTGCAAAAATAGCTTTAATAAGTAGTCGTATGGGTTCAATAGAGGATAATAATTCTGGCGGTTCCTATGGATATAGGATGTCAAAAGTTGCTTTATGTATGGCTGGCAAATCTTTATCAGTTGATTTAATGCCTAGAGGTATTTCGGTTGGAATTTTACATCCAGGTTTAGTCAGTACTCGAATGACAGGATTTACCTCCAATGGCATTCAACCTAAAGAATCAGTTAAAGGACTGATTCAAAGAATTGATGAACTTACACTTGAAAATACAGGTAACTTCTGGCATTCAAATGGTGAGATCTTGCCATGGTAAAAGATTCTTTCTATAATTTTGATGGAATTTTAAATTGAAACACTGAATAGATTACAAATTTATTTATCGCTTTAAGTTATATCCTTCCTAGTGTTTTTCTTAACTTTTTAACAAAGCTAATACCAACTCCTGGTATGGTTAAAAGTTCTTCATCAGAAGCAGAAATAATTGATTCAGGTGTCATATATCCTGCTTCATAAAAATTATTACAGTTTTTTGCTCCAATGCCAGGTATAGATGTGAGGTTTTCACACCTATCTGACAATTCTCCTTTTTGTTTATTAAAAATACTTAAAACATTGAAAAGATTTCTTTTTGTATTTAATAAGATTTTGTTAATCAACATTTTTTTTGAAATCATATTATTAATATGCATTAGAAAAAACTTCTTGCAAGTATAAATATTTTCCTTTGATGATTGAATTACCAATTATGATATAAAATTGTATTTAAAAATACAAAATTAGCTAACATACATAGATTTTTCTTATAGCTTTGTCTTATTATTATTAGTATTGCTTGGTTACCCAGTTAATTGCTACTTGACTTTTTAATTAGATCTTGCATGTTATTTTTAGATGTTAATCCCTTCCTTTGTTCATAACTGTATGTGGCCAGAAAGGTGGAGTAGCTAAAACTTGTACCTCAATTCATCTTGCAAGTGTATGGTCTTCTGAAGGGAAAAATGTGTGTTTAGTTGATGCTGATAGAAACCGATCTGCTCTTGCCTATGGTTTAAGAGGTAATCTTAAATTTAATATTGTCCCTGTAGAGGCAGCCGCTAAAGCAACAAGATTCTCAGAAATTGTTATTACTGATGGACAAGCAAGTACTGACGAAGAAGAATTGAAACATCTGGCAGCTGGATCTGACCTTGTCCTTTTGCCTACAGCGCCAAAAGCAAGATCGGTCGAATTAACTGTCGAATTAGCCTCTTTATTAAAACAGTTAAATATTCCTCATGCAGTTTTATTAGTTAAGGTTGACTTCCGCCAAAGGCGAATTGCAAATGAAGCAAGAGAAGCTTTAGAAAAATTTGACTTAACTGTATTAGAAGGTGATATCCCTTTACTATCTGCTTTTGATAAAGCAGAAAACCAAGGATCAGCTGTAATTGATGCAGTAGACGATAAAGGTCGATCCGATCCCAGGCGAATGTCAGGTTGGTCGGCCTATTGTTCCATTGCTCAACAAATTCAATGCCAGATTTCGAAGCACTTGTCAGACATCAACAAACGAGTCGAAGACCTGCCACTGAGCGCTTAAAAGTAGTTGAAAAACTTTCTATATCTACTCCAACGCCTACTACCGATGGGAAAAATCTAAGTACATTATTTTTTGGTTTGATCGGAGGCTTGTTTGGATCAATTATTGGAACAGCGATCATTATTTATCTATCAGCGAAAGAATTGATAGATTTTAAAATGCTTTTTTAAAGTTTGATTTTATTTAAACTTTTTTGATTTATAGATTAGATCCGTATGTTCTTTTTGCTATTTCTACCATATTAAAAAAAGTTTTAGATTGCTTTAGTAATTGTTGGTAATTTCCAAAGGAAACTATTTTTCCATCTTTAAATTCATATATACAATCTGATCTTTCGATTGTTGATAATCTGTGAGCAATCGTGACTATTGTGCAACGTCTACCTATTATTTCTATTGCATTCATTACCTCAGCTTCTGTTCGGTTATCTAAGGCACTAGTTGCTTCATCTAAAACTAATAATTTTGATTGCCTATAAAAAGCTCTTGCTATGGCAAGTCGCTGTCTTTGTCCACCAGATAATCTGATGCCATTATCACCCACTGAGGAATGTAAACCCATTGGCATTTCTGATACCAAATCCGCTAATTGAGCTGCTCTAAGCGCATCCCAGACTCTTCCATGATCAATTATGTTTTCATCTAAACCATATGCAATATTTTGAATAATATTGCTATTTAATAAGGTGATTGATTGGGGAACGTAAGAGCAACAATCTTGCCAAGCAGGCACTTCGGTATCAGTAACTGCAACTCCATCCAATAGTAAATGTCCGTCTGTTGGTCTAAGAAGACATAGTAATTGATTCGCGGTAGTGGTTTTACCACTTCCAGTTTCTCCTACAAAAGCTATTCTTGATCCGATAGGAATAGTAAGGTTGATACCCTTTAAGGTGTATTCGTTGCTGTTGGGATACTTATAACTCAATTTCTCAAGTTTTATGTTGTTTCTAGGCTCAATTCCTTCTTTTGTCGGAACGCCTACAGATCTTTTAGTTAGCCTAGTAGAAGGAAGTTCTATCAACTTTAGTATCTCCTCTAAATCAGGTATTGATGCTCGCATTGAAGTTAATGCTCTAAATGAATCTTGTAATGGCGGAGTTAGTTTTAATGCAGCTACTGCAATTGTTGCTAAGAATGGAACTATCTCAATAAGTATTGAATCGTTTTCCCCAGTGATGTACGGGAAAAGACCAATAGCAAAAATCAAAGTGATACCAAATGGCTCTATTAATGACCTAGGTAATTCAGGTAAAACCTCAGCTTTCCACATGAAAGGGAAAGAGCTTTTGCTTGCTAATTTATATCGTTTTTCAAAGTATGGTTCTGAGCTAGTAAGGTGAACATCTATAATGGTGCGCATTGATTCTGTGAGTATATTATTTGTTTCTTTTTCTAATTTGATTCTTTTACGAGAAGAATATCTTATAAAAGGGGTTACAAATGATGAAATAAATATATAAAATATTAAGAGACTTATTATTAAATAAAGAGCTATCGATTTAGCTATAAAAAGAACAGCAATACATATAAAAGTAATCACACATAACCCACTAGAAATCTGAAGGATTGGTTTGACGAGGAATTCTGAGACTCTAGAAATGTTGATTAAAACTTTTGATGATAAATCAGATTTTTTTTTGTTTAAGAAGAATTCATATGATTGAGATAATAATTTTTTCTGAGCTAGTTCTGATAAGTCCTTCCAAACTGCTACTCGAAGTCTTTCTTGTGCTGCTTTAAGAAATAATTTCGAAAATGATGCTAGCCAATTCATGGCTATGTATATGACGACTAGACTGATAACTTTTGTTTTTGGGTCTTCAGGTATGAAATGTTGAAATGGCAAGGGAGGTTGATTTGGTTGACCTATAAAAACAGTAAATAATCTAGAAACAATTCCAACTACAATCACATCGACTAAACCAGTGAAGGCTGCTAAAGGTATTAATTTCAACAGAGAACTTCTTCTTCTAACTGGGAGTGCCTTCAACAGGCGCATTAATAGATGATATGTTTTGCTAGTGCCGATCATGTTATAAAATTACTTACTTTTGAGAAATTATTTATGCTTACTCAGCCAGTTTCTTGGGTGTTTGGTTATGAGTTGTTTACGCCAATGCTATAAAAGTCATAAAGAAAATTATGAAACAGTATTCTTCAGAGATTATTAAATTTATTTTAATTTGAATATTATTTAAGCTTGATTGATATTGAAATGTGGATTAATATCTTTTTGTTGATAGAAAATATCCTAATAAGATTAATATAATTAATGGCATTAAATAAATAATAATCATAAAACCAGACAAAAAGATAAATAGAGTTAAAAAGATAAAAAATCCTATTAATATAATTCTCAGAAGTCTTTTGATTCGATTGAGCCAAAAGATGCCCTTAAGTTTTTCTAGTTTGATTTCTAACTCTCTACGCCTAAAATATAACTCTTTAAGTTGTTTTTGGTGCCAATTAATTGAGTCCTCTACTTTTGTTTTGTATACATTCTTCCCAATTTGTTCTAAAAAATTATTCGACTTTGAGAATGTAGAACGTAATTTTACAATCTGTGCTTGAACTAGACTTTTGCTAATTTCTAATATTTTTTGATCTATCTCTATAATGTTTGTTTTGATTTGATCTTGTATGGAAAAATTTTTATTTGAATTATATTGCACAATTTCATGATTACTATTTTTTTTATATTTAAAAAATTTAAAAAAGTTGGCTCTCAACATTTGACTGACTATTATCTAAGATAGATTTCTATGCGAATATTATAACCATGACTTCTATAGTTTTTAATGGGAGCTACATAACAAAAAAAAATACAGGTGTTGGAGTTGTTTCTAAGGATTTACTATATTCTTTATCAGCCAACAAAATAACTACACTTATCCCAAAAGATCTAGATATAAAAGGTGATATTTATATTCCTAATAACTTATCTCCAGGTACAGGCTTGAAAAGCCATTTCAGACGATTGTATTGGCTACAAAATTCTGTGCCAAAATTAATGAATAATTTAAATGCTGAATATTTTCTATCACCATTATTGGAAGCGCCATTATTTTCTAATATTAAATCGATTGTCTTGGCGCATGATTTAATACCAATCAGGTATCCTTCGGTATCATTTTTAACCTTATATTATTTAATATATATTCCTTTAATTTTAAAACAATCAAAATTAATTTTATGTAATTCTGTTTCTACTGCTAATGATTTGCATAGGTTTTACAAGGTTCCTATGCATAAATTATTTCCAATAAAGTTAGGATTTAATAATAAAAAGTATTATCCAATAAAAAAAATTCGAAAAAAATTTTTTCTTATTATTGGTAGACATAATCCACATAAAAATTTACGAAGGGTTATCAAAGCGTTTGCATATTCCAAAATAAATGATTATAAGCTTATTTTTGTAGGTCCTTTTGATAAAAGGCATACACCAAGTCTTCTAAAACTAATTGACAAACATAATATTAGACATTTGTGTGTATGGAAAGGTTGGATTGATGATGATGAAAAATTATCATTATTAAACGAATGTCACGCACTTATTATTGCGAGTCTTTGGGAAGGATTTGGCCTTCCAGCGCTTGAGGCAATGGCCTGTGGAACCCCCGTCATCGCTTCTGATAGAGGAGCGCTTCGCGAAGTTATGGGCAATTATGGTTATTTTATTAATCCATTCAATATTCAATCAATAGCTTGTGCAATGAATGCTGTCATAAACGATAAAAAATGCTTTGAAAATGCTCTTCAAGAAGGCCCATCTAGAGCTGAGTCTTTTAATTGGTTGGATACTGCTAGAACAATAGAAAAAATTATTCAAGAAATCGATTAAATTCTATTACCAAGCTATAAATTTATAATCTAATTGACGTTATAAAATTATTAATCAACTAAATACATTAGATTCTTTCATTTGCGTATTATTTAGATTCCAAAAATCTTTTTCGTGATTCATTGGAATTATTTTTTCTAATATAGTTTCACTCTTAATTTATTATTGCTATCATATTTGTCTAATTCTATTTTCAATATGCCTAGACAAAAATCTAAAAAAAAGTTAACTTCTAAAACAATTCAAGCAAATGAGGAGAAAAAGACAACACCTAGAACTGCAAAAATTGTCCTCTTTGTATTTGGTGTAGGACCTTTGATTCTTATGTGTTTATTTTTAAGCTCAAATGGATTTTTCAACTCTCCTTGATAAGTTGATAAATCTTGAGATGATTCAGCATCATTATTCTTTGATTTGAAAGTTATTTCTTAAAGCTTTTTTTGTCTTCTATTTATAACATCATTTGTTGAATGATCGATATATCAACAATTTATTTTGTGTTTCCAGCTAAAATTTAATTTTATTGTACGACTAATGCAACTCTATTTGGTTGATTGCCAGTTCACTGATACTGATAATCAAATTGCTGCTTATAAGCAGTTTGTAGAATTTTGGGAAAATGGAGAGATGTCTAAACAAGACAAATTTGATGGATTTGAAATGCTTTTCCGTGTTCATGCTCCTGGAGAGGGACGTGTTGTGATTCTCTGTAATGCAAATGGTGATAAAGAACTTTTTCAACATTTCGCCCCATGGAGAGCGCAGTTTGGTTTGGATATGGAAATTACTCCCGTTATAAGCTGTCAAAATGTTGTTGACTATCACAAGGACTTATTTGCAAAAATGTCTTAAATTTATGCAAAACTCTAATTGCGGTTTAATATATAGTTTTAATTTACACATAGACGATAAAGTTTTAAATACTTTATTTATCTCTTTGAGAGAGCGTTTCCACTTGTCCAAATATTTTTGAAGCCGACTTTATCCTTTAGTAACTGAATAGGAAGGCTAATTAATACACCTAATCCGATCAAAGCAAAAGAGTCGGTTGTGAATCGAGAAATGCCCCATTCTGACGAAGCTAAAGCAAAAATAGATAGATGCATGGAATTAATTATTTATAAAAAATATTATCAGTCTGTGCATTATAAATTTAATTACTTATTAAAAATTATTGTATTAGAGAAGTACAAGATAAACTTGTAAATATGAATTGATTTAATAGCTTATAAAAGCTATGTCCTCTCCGCTTTTTCATAAACTCTAAAAGTTAATTTGAATTTCTTGATTTATGAATAGATAGCTTGTATTCTTTGTCCATTTCATTTTTTCTTGTTTTATTGTTGTGAATCGAAGTGTTGAAAAAATTGATTGTTGAGCTTATGCAAGAGCAATTAAAAAGGAGCCCTTCCAGGCTCCATGGATCAATTGGGTAATAAGGATGACCTGACCCCATCTCCTAAAAGATCAAGCAGCAACAGGGGCTGTTTGACGGGAGAAACTAACGATGTTGTTAGCAGTTATGGTTTTGCTCTGACCGAGCAGGCTTCAGTCACTCTCCTGATACCCCGTCGAAACCATTGCAGCCCCATTTATGGAGCTGAGCGGAATCGAACCGCTGTCCGAGATACTGGTGTGAATCACCTAGTCCATTAGAAAATAGACATACATATTCTGACAGATCTTTGGGAATTAATCGATTAGTGTTTGAAGAACTGCTTTATGCTTTTTTAATAACTTAAAAGTAATGAAAATTGTTGCATCTATTTCACAAGGTCTTGAAAAAGAGGGTGCAAAAGAGTTGATAGAACTTGGAGCTAAATCAGTTAAAGCTTCAAGGAGGCATATATCATTTGAAGCTGATATGGCTTGTTTATACAGAATACATTTAAGAGCTCGCTTGTCCTTTCGATTTTTAAGAGAGATTGTCACATTCACTTGTCATGGTCCTAATGAACTTTATGACGGTGTTCAAAGGTTAATTGATTGGGAAAATTGGCTGCAGCCTAGACAAAGTTTTCGAGTAGATGTAACTGGATTTGGAGAAAGGTTATCACATACTCATTTCACTGCTTTGCAGGTGAAAAACGCAATTATTGATTTACAAAGAGAACGATGGGGTTCTCGTTCAAGCATTGATTTGAACAATCCAGATATTTGTTTTCATTTGCATTTGTCAAATTACCAAGCTGTTTTGAGCGTTGCTGGTAGTAACTCGAGTCTTCATAAAAGAGGGTACAGACCAGCAGTTGGTATGGCTCCGATTAAGGAAACTTTGGCCGCAGGTTTAATGAGAATGACTGAGTGGGATGGAACGAAAAATTTGGTAGATCCATTATGCGGTTCCGGAACCTTTTTGATTGAAGCTGTGAGCATGTTGCTTGGAATTGCATCTGGTATAGATAGACAATTTCTGTTTAAAAATTGGCCAGATTTTGATATCTCTTTTTGGGATAAAGAATTAAAAATGGCAAAGAAGATAAAACCTTTAAATAAGAAGTTATCTAAAATAATTGGATGTGAAGTTGATGAAATGATTGCTCACTCTGCTAGTGAGAACGTTAGAAAAGCGGGCTTAAAAGATTATATAGAAATAATTAACTGTCCATTTCAAGAATTTCAACTACCTCCTGGTTTAGGATTTTTAATTTGTAACCCTCCTTATGGAAAAAGAATAGGAGATGAAAATGAATTACCTAATCTATATAAACAATTAGGCGGATACTGTAAGACACAAGCTTCTGGATGGGATCTTTGGTTACTTAATGGGAATCCAAAGCTAAGCAAATATTTAGGGATGAAAGCAAGTCGACGTTTTCAAGTAAATAATGGTTCAATTGATTGCCGATGGTTGAATTATAAAATTAAATAATTTAATTTTTTCCTAAAACAGCTTTTGTAGTTTTTGCGATTCCCTCCAATGTTTCTGGAAGGTAAGGACCTTTTGCCAGATATCCTCCAATTCTTAGACTCATTCCAGCTAGTACAAGATTTAAAAATACTAAAATTAAAATTGTTGATTTGTTATCTATCTCAAGCAAGTCTCTAAGCCAATATCCGAGAATTAATTCAGATCCAACTAGTGCAAATAACATCAATACCCCTCCAGTAGCTAAGAAAATCACACCACTTATCAGGCGGCGTTTTTCTCTGTCCATTTCTTGCAGCGCAATGCGGACATGAAGATCCATTACTGAACTTGCCAAAGCAGTAACTCTTGCTGCAGCTCCAATTCCTTTTTTCCGTTCTGAGTTCGCCATTAATTTCTTCTGCCTCCACCAAGCAGTATGCCAAATAAAACTCCAATTCCAGCAGCAATGCCTATGGCTAAGAGGGGCCTCTTTCTTACTGGCTTCTCAATTCGTGGTCTTAGCGTACTGTTTAATTCATCGAGAATGTCTTCAAGCTGTTTTTCGAGAGGCTCCAAAGACTCTGCAAGCCCTCTAGTCGTGTCAGTTGCTGAATGAAAAATTTCTTCTAGTTGCTCTTGCACGCCAAAACTGTTTTTTCCTGAATGCAAAGAGATGACATTGATTAAATCTTCGAGACTTCCTTTAGTCGCTTCTAATGTTTGTTTAGCTAAATCTGGCCAACGCTCTTGAATTTTTGGTAATAAATTATCAAAGTGATCATTAAACCACTGCTCTGGAGACTTTTCAGCAATAGCTTCTTCAGCTTCTACTGTATTTGATGGTGAAGTGGGAGAGGAATTCACTGATTCCATAAACCTAAAGGTTTATTAAAGAATAGAGAGATATTGCTCTAATCGAAACCCCTTAATTGAATTCAATTTTGAAAGTCGCCTAATTAAGAATTCTTTTTTTGGTGTTTTAAATGTTTGAAGTCCAAAATTTCACAAGGATATTTCGTCGTCTTTGCTTACAAATATTGCTATTCGAATACTTATAGTGCTAAACGTCATTGGTATCTCCTTATAAACCCATGGGCGTCGGAATTTCATCAATGGTTTTTGCTTCTAATACAATTCCTACTGATTTTGGCCTAGTCTTAGCTGCAATAGCAGGTGCTGGAAGCCTTCTTTTAATTGCTTTAAGGTTTGTACCCGAGGCTAAAAGCTGAAAAACTTATCGTTGAGCAATTCTAATTGAGGAGATTTATCTCCTGAGTAGTTTTTTATGCAAATTTCTTGATCAGGTTTTTAATATTGTTAAAGTGAGCAATCTTGGTGAAAAAAAAGTTTATAGGTGGGTTTTGTTAAAACACATTGGATCACCAGATGACATTAAGGGTATCCATTTTGATTTGCTTTTAGAAGATAAAGAGCTTTGTAGAACTTGGCGCTTGACTGATATTCCTTTATTGGATGGACCTTATGTCGATTTCGTTTTTATAGCACCTCATAATTTTTACTGGCTTGATATGGAAGAAAAGGTTGTTTCAGGCAATAGAGGAGTTGCAACTAGAATTAAAAAAGGAATCTTTTTAGAATCTCTACCACCTATTGAAAATGGTTTTTTAAATTTATCTTTAGAGTGGGAGGGTGTTGAAAGTCATTTGGTAATGGATGAATATGGCTGTAGGATTTTTCGCAAAAGATATTAATTATTTCTTGTGAATTAGAAGGGCTTGAGTTTTTCTTATATTTCGCTAACCTCATTCTTATTGTGGATTGGTTCTGTTGGTCCATATCAACCACGTAGATTTGTCTCATTTCAAGTCCTTCGGTGGATCGATGTCGATTCCACTTGAAGACGGCTTTACTGTTGTAACAGGTCCAAATGGTTCAGGTAAAAGTAATATTCTTGATGGGGTTTTATTTTGTTTAGGGCTTGCAAATAGTCGAGGCATGAGAGCAGACAGATTGCCTGACTTAGTCAATAGTGGCGTATTAAAAGCTGGAAAATCTTCGGAAACCAAAGTAACTGTAAAATTTGATTTAACTGATTGGAAGCCCGATGAAGCCGAAGAAGGTATAGAACCTACTGAGGAAGGGCCTTGGATTAAGCATGATCAAAAAGAATGGACAGTATCAAGAAGATTAAAAGTTATGCCAGGTGGGTCATATGCTTCCACTTACAGCGCAGATGGTGAGACTTGTAATTTACAGCAATTACAAACCCAATTAAGGCGACTAAGAATCGACCCTGAAGGGAGCAATGTTGTTATGCAGGGAGATGTTACTCGAATTGTTTCTATGAGTAATAAAGATCGTAGAGGTCTAATAGACGAACTTGCTGGTGTTGCACTATTTGATACACGTATTGATCAAACTCGTGCAAAGTTGGATGATGTTTATGAAAGGCAGGAACGTTGTCGGATTGTTGAACAAGAACTCATTCTTTCCAAACAGCGTTTGCAAAAAGACTGTGAGAAAGCAAGTTTATATAAAGATCTAAAAAATCAATTATTAATTGGCAGACAGCAAGAATTAGTTTTATCTTATGAAAAGGCAAAAAAGGGACTGGAAAAACTAGATATAGATCACCAAGAATTGCTTAAAAAAGAAAAAATAGATTCAGAAAAGTTACTTAATCATGAAAACGATTTAAGTAAATGCATAGAAAAATTAAATATCTTACAAAAAAATGTTAAAGAACTCGGTGAAGATCAATTGCTTGAGGTTCAAGGTAAATTAGCAGGGATTGAATCCCAACATAGAGAGCTAGAAAGACAAGGACTTAATCATAAAAATGAAGGTGAGAAATTACAGGAATCTAGAAATAATCTTCTACAGAAAAAGAAAGATTATCAAACTGACTTGCAAAGTAAATTGAATGAGATTAATCCTGAAGAATTAGAAGAAGCTGACTTAAGATGTAAAGAGGCTGAGGCTTGGGTTGAATCTTCTAGAAGGAAGCTTTCCGATGTAGCAGGTCGTTCTGGTGCATGGATAGAAAAACATCAGAAAGCCAGAGATGAACTTAATAAAATCCGATTGGAATTAGATCCTAAAAGACTAGAGAAACAAAATATTGAAGAAAGTTTATTGCAATTAAATGTTATTTTAAAAGAATTAGAGACTGATCAAAAAGCTGATCAATCTTCCAATGAAAAAGTACATATAGAAATTAGTAATTTGAATAAAAAATGGGATAGTATTTTAGATTTACTGTCTGTTAAGAAAGAAGAATTTCAAGTATTAGTATCTGAGAAGGATATACAAGAACGCACTAAATATAGATTAGAGAAAGAACAAGTCAAGCTTCAAAATGATATTGCTCGTTTAGAAAGTAGGAAAGAAATGATATCCGAAAGTCGAGGCACTAATGCAATAACTTTGTTACTAGAGTCTGGTTTAGAAGGTATACATGGTCCTGTAGCTAATTTAGGTGAAGTGGAAGATCGTTATAGGATTGCTCTTGAAGTAGCGGCTGGAGCCAGGCTTGGGCAGGTTGTTGTAGATAGCGATCAAATTGCTGCAAAATCAATTGATCTTTTAAAACGAAAAAGAGCTGGAAGATTGACTTTTTTACCTCTTAATAAGATTTTAAAAAACTCTCAAAGTAGGTCTGATGTATTCCAGAGATCTGTTCACACTAATTTCAATAAAAGTACTGGATTAATTGGCAAAGCTATTGATTTGATTCAATATGATTCAATATATAAAAATGTTTTTTTGTATGTATTTGGTGAAACAATTGTTTTTAGTGACTTGTCATCAGCACGTGATCAAATTGGTATAAAAAGAGCTGTTACTTTAGAAGGTGAACTACTTGAGAAGAGTGGAGCGATGACTGGTGGAAGTTTAAATAACAGAGCCTTGGGTTTAAGTTTTGGAAGAGTAAAAGATAATGATGATTGTGATCTTTTGAAGAATCGATTATTAGAAATTGGTGAGACTCTCACTAATTGTCAAAAGAACGAAAATCAACTCATAAATAAGCTAGACAATCTTAGATCTCAGCTAAGTAAATTAGAACAAGAGAAAGCTGCACTTGATGCTGAAAGAGTAACTTCTAAAAGATCAAATTCACCGTTATTAGAACGCCAAAGCCATCGCTCAAAAAGAATTAGCGATCTTCAAAAATCTAAAAAAGAAAAACTATGTCAATTAGAATCTATTAATTTGATTATTAAACCTTTAGAGGTCATTTTATTAGAAATTGAGAAGGAAGAGAAAACAATAGATAAATCAAGTGACTCATCTGTTTGGTCTAAATTGCAAAATGATTTAGAAGAGGCTGATAAAAATCTTCTTTCTTTTAGGAATAAAAGAGATGAGATTTCAAATAAGCAATCTCAAAATAAGCTTGCAATTGATCGATTAAATGATCAAGAAACTGCTTTAATAAGCGAAGAAAAACGATTAAAGGATTCCATAGATACGCTTGCTTCTTCTCATATCGCTTGGCGTGAGCAAAGCAAACTACTTAATACAAATCGGCAAGATTTGATCAATCAACAAAAAGATTTAGAAACTCGCTTTGGGGAACAACGAAGAGAAAGAGATTGTGTGGAAGCAGATGTAGCTAAAAAAAGATTGAATTTACAAGAAATGCAATGGAGTCTCCAACGTTTAATGGAAGATCAAAAAAACATGAAGGAAGAGATACGAATGGAAACTATTCGATGTACTGAATTAGAGAGGAAGCTTCCTAATCCTAGGCCTTTGATTTCAGATGAAATAAGAGATAATGGTTTGGATGATTTACTTTCTAAATTGGAAGATTTACAGAAAAGAATGGAGGAATTGGAACCTGTCAATATGCTTGCATTGGAAGAGTTGGCTAAATTAGAAGAGAGACTGAATGAACTTGAAAATAGACTTCAGGTTCTAACTGATGAAAGATCGGAGTTATTACTTCGAATAGAGACAGTTGCAACGTTAAGAGAGGAGGCCTTTATGGAGGCTTTTAAGGCGGTTGATGTACATTTTCGTGAAATCTTTGCAAGTCTTTCTGAAGGAGATGGACATTTGCAGCTTGAAAATCCTGAGGAGCCTTTGGAGGGTGGCTTGACTTTGGTTGCTCATCCAAAAGGTAAGCCTGTAAGACGGCTTGCGGCTATGTCAGGTGGAGAAAAATCTTTAACAGCTTTGAGTTTTCTTTTTGCCTTGCAACGTTTTAGACCCTCTCCTTTTTATGCCCTTGATGAAGTAGATAGTTTCTTGGATGGAGTAAATGTTGAAAGGTTAGCGGCCTTAATTGCTCAACAAGCTGAACAGGCACAATTTCTTGTCGTAAGTCATAGAAGACCTATGATTGGAGCATCAATGAGGACTATTGGGGTTACACAAGCAAGGGGAAATCATACTCAAGTTGTTGGGTTGCCAATCGCAGCTTGATTGAATTTACTAAGATGATTCAATATGGTTCTACAAATCTCATTTCTGCATATTTGAGTTGACCAACACGCAAGCCCCTCAAGAATCAACATCTGCTGTCCCCAGTGACAGATTATGGCTTCGTTCTGAGTTGATGGGGACTCAGGTTATTACACGTGATACTGGACGCAGGTTGGGGCTTGTAGGAGAAGTTGTTGTTGATATTGATCGCAGAGAGGTTGTTGCTTTGGGACTACGAGATAATCCCTTAACACGTTTTTTACCTGGCTTGCCAAGATGGCTTCCTCTTGATCAGATCCGTCAAGTAGGTGATGTGATTTTAGTTGATACGATTGATTCTTTAAGCGAAAACTTTGTTCCTGAAAGATTCAATAAAGTTATCAATTGCCAAGTTATTACTGAATCTGGAGATCAGTTGGGGAGAGTACTTGGATTTTCTTTTGATATTGAAACTGGAGAATTACTTACTTTAGTTATGGGAGCATTAGGCGTACCTTTATTAGGCGAAGGGGTTTTAAGTACTTGGGAGATGCCTGTTGATGAAATTGTTAGCAGTGGACCAGATCGAATAATTGTTTATGAGGGAGCTGAGGAGAAATTAAAACAATTAAACAGTGGTTTCCTTGAAAAGCTTGGTGTAGGTAATTCGGGTTGGGAAGAAAGCGAACGAGAACGTTATAGAGTTAATCTTGTCCCAGTTGAAAATCAATTAACCTCTGGCGAGAGTGTCAATGATGATCAAAGACTTCTAGAACAATCCCAAGAAATATTTGAAGAAGAAGAGATGGAATACGTAGAATTGCAAGATTCAGAAGAACAACAATATAATAAAGAATTAAGATATTTAGATGAACCTAATCAGTCATCAATTTATTCTGAAATTGATGAAGATGTAGTAAACTATAGTGAATCAAACTTTAAAAAAAGAACTGACGATTTTCAAGCTAAATTTTCATCTAAAAATACAAAGAATAAATCAAAAATTATAAGAGATGAAGAACCTATGGATGTCGAACCTTTAGAAGATTTAACGATAAATAATTCTCAAGATATGATATCTAATGATAACCAATTAATAGATATTGAAGATCCATGGTAATTAATTTAAAAGCTTTTTTTCTTCAAGAAGATTAATAATTTGATAGCAAAATTTTTTTACAGCACCTTTACTACCCCTTAGTAATTGTAAATCTTCTCTTTGGCCAGATAGTCTTGTAGGTGAATTTAGCCAATCAATAGTTTCTTCAGCTATTTGTGCAGGGGTTATATGTCCAACTCTTTCTGGGACAATCATCTTTTTTGCATATATATTTGGCCAAGCCATATATCCTCTTTTTTTCAGTTTTATAAAGCTAATTAATAGTCCTATGCACCATTTTAATATTGGCAATCTAGCTATTAAACCTATAAATCCATCCCATGCTTCCATGACTGAAATGTGTTGTGTAGGAAGAACAACTATCATTGGAATATTTAATGATCCAAGCTCAGCAGTATTAGCTCCTACTGTTGTTAGTGCGATATCACACTGGCTTAGATCACTATATGCTGGATGCTTTTCTTGTATTAAAATAACTGTAGAATTATTAGTTATCAATACTCCTCTTCCTTCTTTTTTATTGGCTTTTGTAATTGATTTGATTCCAGATTTATATTGTTTTGAAATTGGATTTTTGCTACTACTAAAGTGTTTAAGTTCATTTATATTTGTGGTAGGAGCAAGAGGTATTAGAAACTGACAATCTGGCATTGATTTTGATATTTTATCTGCTACTTCAAGAAAGAATGGAATTCCAATTTTTAGTTTCGCACTTTTTGAACCTGGTAGTAGTGCAATCCACTTTCCAGAGGGGAGTGGATTATCAATTTTTGCAGTTTCAGTTAAGTCAGCGGTTAGGTCTCCTATGACTGAACAACGAGGTTGAATTCGTTTTGGTAATTTATCAACAATCCTTTCGGACATTGCAACAATTCTATTATTCCAAAAAGGCCATCTAGCGATCCACTCGGCATATGTCATATGTAAATATCCCAATCTTGCTGAAAGTAGAACGCTCCAAAATTGATCTCCACCTAAAAAAATTACTAACCCGTTGGATGGCCATGAACCAAATTTTTTAGGGTTTAAAAGAAGTTTCCAGAAATTTTTTGCTTTTATTATTTTTTCAAATTGGAACCATTTTTTTGCAGCAATAATTTCATTACCAGTTGCATTAGGGCATGGAACAAGTACCAAATTTAAAGATTTTGAAGAATTATGTACTCTTGGTTTTAGCTTTATTTGCTTATGAAGCTCTTTAGCAAGTGGATTCACCCAAGTGGCTAGTTCACCCGGTCCATTTGAGACAAAAATAATTGCTAAATGATTATGACTCATTTATTGATGAGCATCAGTATTGAATAATGCGGATGGCGAGACTTGAACTCGCAAGGCCGAAGCCACATGTTCCTTAGACATGCGCGTATACCAATTCCGCCACATCCGCAAGTTAACTCAGTTAAGCACCAAGTAACCCTGATCATAATGCTTAACCTATTAAGCTTCTACTTAATGGGTTTCAATCTTGGGCACCAATCCTGATACGATCCCGCTGAGGACTTAATAATTTTGAATGCCCATAGGCAAACTGCTCATAGCTAATCGTGGCGAAATAGCTTTAAGAATTCTCCGAAGCTGTCGTGAGATGGGGATAGCTACGGTTGCTGTTTACAGTACTATTGATAAAAATGCATTACATGTTCAATTAGCTGATGAAGCTGTATGCGTTGGAGATTCACCTAGCAGTAAAAGTTATCTAAATGTCCCAAATATACTTGCTGCAGCAACATCAAGAGGAGTAGATGCTATTCATCCTGGTTATGGATTTTTAGCTGAGAATGATCGATTTGCAGAGATTTGCGGTGACCACGGTCTTATTTTTGTAGGCCCATCTCCTCATGCAATTCGTTCCATGGGTGATAAGTCGACAGCTAAATCGACTATGCAAAAGGTTGGAGTGCCTACTGTCCCAGGAAGTGAAGGTTTGCTAGATAGTGTTTCAGATGCATCCAAGCTTGCCTCTGAAATGGGTTATCCAGTAATGATTAAAGCAACTGCAGGAGGCGGTGGAAGAGGCATGCGTTTAGTTAATCATTCTGATGAATTGGAGAATCTTTTTAAAGCTGCGCAGGGGGAAGCAGAGGCTGCATTTGGCAACCCTGGCCTATATATGGAGAAATTTATTGATCGCCCAAGGCATGTAGAGGTTCAGATTCTTGCGGATCGATTTGGTAACGTTGTTCACCTCGGAGAACGAGATTGCTCGATTCAAAGACGGCATCAGAAATTGTTAGAGGAATCGCCAAGTCCAGCTTTAGATGATCACCTAAGAATAAGAATGGGAGAAGCGGCAGTTGCAGCAGCAAAAAGCATCAACTATGAAGGCGCTGGAACGGTGGAATTTCTTCTTGATAGGAACGGAAGTTTTTATTTTATGGAAATGAATACTCGAATACAGGTTGAACATCCTGTTACTGAGTTAGTTACCGGTATGGATTTAATTTCAGAACAATTACGTATTGCGGGAGGAGAAAAATTACAATATACACAAGCAGAGATCAAGCTTGAGGGACATGCAATTGAATGTAGAATTAACGCAGAAGATCCAAGTCACAACTTTCGACCTTCCCCAGGAAAAATCACAGGTTGGTTGCCTCCTGGTGGACCGGGCGTAAGGGTAGATAGCCATGTTTACACTGGATACGATATTCCTCCTTTTTATGATTCCTTAATAGGTAAATTAATTGTTTGGGGGAAAGATCGAGAAGCTGCACTAAAAAGGATGGAAAGAGCTTTAAGTGAATGTGCAGTCACAGGAATTACTACTACTATTGATTTTCATTTGAAATTACTTAAAAGAAAAGAATTTATAGAAGGCGATGTTCACACAAAATTTGTTGAACAAGAAATGTTGTAAATAGCTATGAAGATCAGAATATAATTTGAGTTAATAATCCTTGTTGTCCAAGAAATAATTCGCGAAAGAGACTTAAGAGACCTACCCAAATAATTGGAGTAACATCTACTCCACCTATCGGAGCAACAATTTTTCGAGTAAGCACCAATATGGGCTCAGTTGGCAAGAAGATAATTGGCCAAAAACCAGTTCTTAAATCTATTTTTGGATACCATGTCAAAATAATTCGTAGAAGGAATGCCAAGGTAAGCGCACCTATTGAAAAACTCATAAAAAAATGTAGGGTTGGAAGACTTTTAACTAACAGAGGCATCACAAAGCTCAAAGCATTATTGAATAGATGGTCTAAATCATCTTTTATTGCGTAAGATTACTCGGTCTTGCATAAGAATTAGCTGAAATGGCTTTTCATTTATTAAATTTGTTCCTAAGTGCTGGAACTTCTAGTGAAGCTGCTACAAGTTCTGCTGTTGGAATGATTGGGAGTTTTCTTGCGGCTGGAGCTTTGATAGTTGCACCTGCTGCTGCTGCGTTGATCTGGGTTAGCCAAAAAGATGCATTGAGTAGATAGCCCTAGCAAACACCTATTTATGCCATAGACTAATCACAATAGGGTTGGTTTCAGCCTGAAAATGTTTATTTAAGAGGGCAAACTTGGTCAATGCCAGTCTAAATTGGGCCAGCATTGTTGGCATAGTTCTTGCTGTATGCGGAGCTGGCTTATATTTCCTTAGATCTTTTAAGCCAGCATTGGCAAGGGATTATGACGTATTTTTTGCCGCTATAGGTTTACTGTGCGGCGGAATTTTGTTTTTTCAAGGGTGGCGTTTAGATCCAATTCTTCAGTTTGGACAGTTTTTGCTTGCTGGAACCACTGTCTTTTTCGCTTATGAAAGTGTTCGGCTTAGAGGTATTGCAACAGATCAAGCACGAAGATCTTCCTATTTTGATGATGAACCAGAATTGCCCAGATCTTCCAGACGAGGTTTGTCGGATGCAGACTCTGATAGGAATTATGATCGATTTGAGGAATCTCAACCTATCAATAGAAGATTTGCAGGTAGAGAAGATTATCAAGAAGAATATTCAGATGATGAAAATTATGGAAGACGACCATCTAGGGCGGCAATACCTGAGCAGGCTGTAAGTAGAAGGCCAAGAAATATTAGTTCTTCAGAAATCAATTCTCGAGGAACTGAGAGGGACAGGAGAATGGAACGATTTAATTCCGAATCTTCCTCAGATAGAGCATCAAGCTTTGGAGATAGGCGAACTAGTCGACAAGAAACTAGGCAAGGGACTCGTCCTTCAGCAAGTGGTCAAACATCAAGTCGAAGAAGAAATGGAGCGCCTCCTACTCAATCATCATCTTCAAGGCTAAATTCTGATAATTCAACTAGGGCTTCGACTGGATCTAAAAGGCCTTCCAAAACTAACAACAATATTGAAGATGCTGCTTTTTCTAGTTCTGAAAAAGGTGTCAGACGAGCTAGTAGAAGAAGTCCAAAAAATCCTGGTGCAAACCCTGCTAATCAAAGACCATCTTCTAAAAGTTCTTATTCATCATCGACAAGAAAGTCCAGACCAAGAGATAACAGTTCAAGATTTGATGATTAATACAACAATTATTATTGACTAATTATTCCAGCCCATTCCAGAAAAGAGATTTTGCTAAGTGCTTCAACAAGTAGAACTGCCAAAAGACCTATCATTGCAAATCTTCCATTTATTCTCTCTGCATAGCCACTCCAGCCAAATTCAGGAATATCATTTGTGGTTGCGCTAGGTGAAAGATTTTTAATTTCTGAATCAGTTGTTTCTGGCTCAGTTGACTCACTTTCTTGGGCTTTTTCAGTATTTGAGTTCATAGAAATAAACTAGTTCTCAGTAAATTGGTAACTTGCAGCAGGCAATAATCGCCAACCTTTGTTCTCAGTTATTTCAAGCACATTTTCATGATAGTTCTTCAAGGTTGGCCTATGACCAACGCTAATGCAAGCCATCTCGCGTTTGTTAAGAAGTTCATAAAGATGTTTTTCTGTATTTACATCTAATGCACTTGTTGCTTCATCTAAAACAACATATTTAGGGGAATTCAGCAAAAGTCTTGCAAAAGCAAGCCTTTGTTGCTCTCCCAGAGATAATAGTCTTTGCCAATCTTGTTTGATATCTAGATCAGGATACCTTTGGATAATTTGAGGTAACTTGACTTCTTCTAAAACGGCTTTTAGGTGATCATCACTGAATCTGTTTTTATCTAATGGGTAGCAAAGCTGTTCTCTCAATGAGCCAAGAGTCATGTATGGTTTTTGTGGAATAAAAAGTAACTCACCATTTGATGGGGTTTCTATCTCACCAGATTGAATTGCCCATAGACCGCTAATAGCTCTAAGTAAAGACGTTTTACCGCAACCAGAAGGCCCTACTACAAGTAAACTTTGACCTGTCTCCAGACTTAGATTTAAGTTATTAATTAGATAATTATCTTTTCCAGGGGTTTTAATACTTACATTTTTGAGAATAATAGAATCATTGTTTTTAATTTCTACTTTAAAATCCTCAAATTGGTTGTTTCTGATCTCATTCATGTTTGATTGAAATCCTTCAAGTCTTCCTATCGAAGCTGAAAATCTAGCTAAAGCCTCTATTTTGTAAATAATAAAAAATAATGATCCTTCAAGAAGGTTGTAGTTCAAATTGGCTTGTTGAAAACTTCCATAGTCCATTTGGCCGCTAAGAATTGGTCCTGCGAGAATAATGAAAGGAATAAAGACACTTCCATAAATTCCTGAGCGTTGGAGCACTCTTAATAATGCTTCCCATATTATTAAAAGATTAAAGTTATCAACTACAGATTTTAGCCTTCTACTTACTTCTTTTTCTTCTTGATTTTCACCAGAGTAAAAAGCAATTGATTCTGCATTGTTTCTTACATGTACAAGACCGTAACGAAAATCAGCTTCAAATCTTAATTGATCATAATTTAATTTAAATAGCTTTCTACTCGCAAAAAGTAGTAAAGATGAAACTAATGTGGCATAAACAATTAGGGCAAGTGTTAGTTCTTTACTTATACTTAGTAAAATAAAAATGTTTAGTGAAAATACTAATAAAGAATCAAAAATATTTAACGATAGATCAATTGTTTGCGCAGTAAAGTCTCTTGCATCTTCTGTAATTCTTTGATCCGGATTATCGACATTCGTTTCAGATTCATCGTTGGGATTTAATATATAATATGTCCTGTCATCTAAATAGTCTGTTATTAGGCTTTTGGATAACCACTCTCTCCATAAGAGCTGTAGTTTTGCTGAAAAATAAAATTGGAAGCTTCTTATTGGAAGTGCTGCAATAAAACAAATTCCAAGAATCCACAAATTTTTATAACTTTCACTTTCATCTTTTTGTATTAATGCATTAGTGATATCTCTAACAAGAAATGTAATTCCAGCATTAATTCCATTGACAGACAATAGCATCAATATAATTACTCCTAGTAAAAGCCAAGGAAGCCATCTCCTTTGCCTTAACTGACCACGAACTGTGATAAATGAAAAAATTCCTAAGGCAAACAAGCTTGAAATTATTATTCCCGACGGACCATTCCAAATCACTTTTAAGGAATTTTGAACTCCTCCTAAAAATTGGTTGGTTACATCTGGAGCTAAATTGGTTAACAGGCTCATTAAACCTGTGAGTAAAAACAGAACTGTTCCGCCTACGCAAAATAATAAAGCTATTAATAAATAGACAAATAGCCAACCATTGTTTTTTGTATAAGGTAGAAAATATGGCTGAGTAAGCTTTCGTAATTTAATTAGTTGGCTTACCAGTCCTTTTTGAGCTTTCGAAATTGATGATGTCATATTATTTTTGATTATTTCAAATTCAATAAATGCTTGATTAGCTATAGGATTAGCTTATTTTTTAAAGTTAAATCTGACACTTTTTGAGAGCAAAACTCATCAAAGTCATTTATTTCTATATCTTAGCTAAAGCCCAAATATGTTTTTATTATTGTTGGTATTGGTAGTGAGGAAATAAGCTGCATATCAAAAGTATGAACTGCAGGAATAGTTTGATCTAATGCCCAAATGACCAAAAAAGGGGCATTAAGGATTATCTGCCATTGCCATTTGTAAGTTAAAATTGACCATATTTTTTTGAGAATAGATTGCTGTTTCTCACTAAGATTTGACCATAAATCTTGTAAATTTATGTTTGCTTTAGAAATAATGCCGTTTTTATCTTTAGCAGTTTGGGAATCCATCGAACATGATTATTTAACTATCTTATAGCGCATCAATGGGTGGAAATGAGTCAGCAACTAAGCCAGTAAGGCAATCGTGCTGATTGATCAAGAGAAATGAATTATTTATCCAGGTGGCCAACTTAACTTCCTTCCGCCAATGATATGAATATGTAAGTGAAAGACTGTTTGACCTGCTTCTTCTCCTGTATTAATTATGGTTCTCCAACTTTCTAAACCAGCAGCATTTGCAATTTCGGTCCCTTTTAGCAGTAAGTGCCCAAGTAATTCTTGATCTTCTTTTTTTATATCTTGCAGACTTGGAATAGGTTTTCTAGGAATTATTAAAATGTGAGTAGGTGCTTGAGGGGTAATATCTTTGAAAGCTAGGCATTTGTTATCACTAAAAACCTCATCACATGGAATTTCACCGCTAAGAATTTTATCGAAGATTGTTGTCATTGAATTTGTGTAGAGAGCAATAAGAAGAATCTAATGCGATTTTTTATAGCTTGAATTGACAAGATTTTTTCAATTCGTTTCTTTTATTACATCGCTTCGCTTGAAATTATTCTCATTTAATTGTTTTTTCAGCTCTTCTTCATCAGTTACTTTATCTACAAAACAGACACCATTTAAGTGGTCTATTTCGTGCTGAATGCATCTTGCCATGAGACCGTCCGCATTCATTTTTTTTGGTCTACCCATTTCATCTCTATAGCTTAATTTGATTGAGGAGGGTCGTAAAACATTAAGGTAAACTCCAGGGATACTTAGACAACCTTCTTCATATGTATCTAAGGTTGCACTAGATGAAATTATCTCAGGATTTATAAATACCATCGGTGGAGAATTTGGATCTTCAAACTTTAAATCAATAACTAACAATCTCTTTTGTATTCCTACTTGAGGTGCTGCTAAACCAATCCCTTTTGATGAATACATAGTTATCAGCATATCTTTCGCTAACTTTCTAATTGCATCATCAACTTTGACGATACGATTAGCTGGAGTTCTTAAAGCCTCGTCTCCCAGCTGATACACCTTCAAAGGGGGATTCTCGACAGGTTCTTTAGAAACTGAAATTGAGGGCTTCTTTTTTTCTGCATTTTTTGCAAGTTGAGCAAAACTGCCAGCCAAAGGAGTCTTAAGACAACAACTTTTATACTTTACTTTGTTTTAAGTTCAATGAGTGCATTAATCATTGACTCTCAACATCAATGAAGAACAAAACAATGAGAATCTTGGATGCTGAAAAAGTTTATGGAGAAGCCCCCATATTTAAAGAGCCTCGCATAATAGGTGATTGGATTTTATGGTTAGAACAAAGACCAAACGAAAAGGGAAGAACTACAGCTTTAATCAGACCTTGGGGACAAAAAGACGTATTACCTCAGGAGTTAACACCTTATCCAAGTGATTTAAGGACAAAAATTCATGGATATGGCGGTGCTCCGCTAACAGCTACTCTCGATGGATCTGATCTTATATTGACTTGGGTTGACAATAAAGACAACCGCTTATGGATGAGAACTTGGTTTTACGAGGAAGAAAAAGAAAAATCTTTTTCTTTTAAATTTATACCTAAAATAGAATCAATTTGTCTTACAAAAAAACATAACTATTTTCTTGCAGGTGGCGTGATTGATCTTGAAAAAAATATTTGGATTGGTTTGATGGAGGATGAAGAAGGGGATCATATAGTTTCTTACTCTCTAAAAAAATCTGAACAATATCCAAGAATTATTTATTCATCTCAGGGATTATTAGGTTATCTTGCTCTAAATTCTAAAGATAGAAAATTAGCATGGGTCGAGTGGAAAAATACTTCAATGCCTTGGGATTTAAATGAATTAAAATTAGCTAAATTAGGTGAGCAAGAAAATATAATTAATATAGTAACTTTGAATAATGAATATTTAAAATGCACAGAAAAAATATCATTTTTTAATCCTATTTGGTCCGATACAGGTGACCTTTTTGTCGCTGAAGATAGTAGTGGCTGGTGGAATATAACGCAGATAAAAACTGACTTAAATAATAATTCAATTACTATTTTCCAGAATCAATGGTCTATTAAGGCTGAAATTGCTTTCCCACAATGGGTCCTCGGGATGTCGAGCTTTTCATGTGTGGGGGATAATGTCGTTGGCGCTTTTGCTCAGGAAGGAATTTGGACTTTAGCTCTATTTCAAAAAGATGGATCTATCAAGACTTTTGATCAGACTTTTATTGAATTCTCAGGTATTCATTCGCATCAAAATCGACTGGTTGCAATTGCCAGTAGTGCAGAAATTACTGAAGGGATTTTTGAAATAGATTTATTGAATCAAAGTTGGGAACATACTCCTGCCTCTTCATTTAGCTTGGATTCAAAGGAAATAAGTATTGGCGAATCTTTTTGGTTTATTGGATCGAATGAAGAGAAAGTACATGCTTGGTATTACCCTCCTCTGAATAAACAAATATTGTTACCTCCTTTGTTGGTCAAAAGTCATAGCGGACCTACTGGTATGGCTCGTTGTGGATTGGATCTTGAGGTGCAATTTTGGACATCAAGAGGTTGGGCGGTCGTAGACGTTAATTATGGAGGCTCTTCTGGTTTTGGTAGGGAATATAGAGATCGATTAAGAGGTAATTGGGGAGTAATCGATGTTATGGATTGCACTAAGGCAGCTCAGTCATTGATTGCATCTGGTAAGGCTGACAAGGACCGGATAGCAATTATGGGGAGCAGCGCATCGGGTTTTACAGCTTTAGGTTGTTTGATATCTGCTGACATTTTTAATATTGGTGCATGTAAATATGCTGTTACTGATTTGATTGGTATGGCTAATTCAACGCATAGGTTTGAAGAATTTTATTTAGATTATTTAATAGGAAACATAGAAACTGATTATGAGAAATATCTGAAAAGATCGCCAATTGAAAATGTCAATTGTATGAATATGCCATTGATTTTGTTTCATGGTTTAAAAGATAAAGTTATACCCTCTGATCAATCTATTGCGATTAAAGAAGAATTGTTAAAGCGTGAAATTCCTGTGCAAATCAATTTGTTTGAGAACGAAGGCCATGGATTTAAGGACGGTAAAATCAAAGTTGATGTATTAAACAAAACAGAGGCTTTTTTTAGACAATATCTAAATATTTAAGAATTTTTCTTTAAAAAAGAAATTACTGATTTTAGTTCTTCAGCAAGAGAATCAATTTCAGATGGAGTAGATGTAAAGCTCAAGCTTGCTCTGGCTGTGCTTTTTATGCCATAGAAGCGATGAAGTGGTTGGCAGCAATGATGACCACTTCTTATGTAAATATTGCTGTTATCAAGTAACTCAGCAACATCATTTGAGTGAATACCTTTAATATAAAATGTTGCTAAAGGCCCTCTATCAGGCTGAATTAAAGGGCTAGGACCAAGAATTTTTAAATCATCTATTTCCTCTAATTTTTCGAAAAGATATTTTGTTAATTCTTTTTCGTAATTATGGATTTCGTTTAATCCAATTGACTGTAAATACTGAAGTGCAGTTCCCATACCGATGGCTTCCCCAATAGCTGGAGTACCCGCTTCGAATTTATGCGGTAACTCTGCCCATGTGCTGTTGTCCTTAAAAACTTCATTAATCATCTCTCCTCCACCAAGGAAAGGAGGAATTTTTTTTAAAATTTCTTCTCTACCCCATAAAAAACCTATTCCAGTAGGACCGCAAAGTTTATGAGAAGATCCTGCCAGAAAATCAATACCAAGTTTTTTAATATCTACCTGCTTATGAGCAAGACTTTGGCAAGCATCTAAAAGAACTAAGCTACCTTTTTGGTGTGCAAGGGATGAAATTTCCTCGATAGGATTACAACAACCTAGTGTATTACTTACGTGAACAAGGCTGACTATTTTAGTTTTATCACTCAATTTTTTTTTAAAATCATCAAAATCTAATTCTCCGTTTTTATCAATATTGATATAAATTAGCTTGCACTTTTTTGCCTTGGCTATTAATTGCCAAGGGACTATATTACTGTGATGCTCCATTAAACTTATTAAGATTTCGTCGTTTTCCTGAAGTTCATAATTGCCCCATGTATAAGCCACAAGGTTTATAGCTTCCGTAGCATTCCTAGTAAAAATAATCTCTTTTTCATTCTTACTATTTATAAAATTTGCTGTTAACTTTCTAGAATTTTCAAATTTTTCTGTTGCGAGTGCACTTAGTTGATGGGCACCTCTATGAACGTTGGCATTTTGAAAGCTATAGTATTTTTTTAGAGAATCTATAACTTGTTTAGGCTTTTGACTAGTCGCTGCATGATCTAAGTATATTAAATTTTTATTAATATCTCCATTAAATAATGGGAAATCATTTCTACTTTTTTCAGCAATATTTTTTACTAAATTGTTCACTTTTTTATGTCTTGTATTAATTTTTCAATAAAGTTCCATTTGCCAGCACTTTTAGGAAAGTGTGAAATCACTTCATCATAATATCCTTGTAATAATAAAGAATTAGCACATTGCTTATCAATACCTCTACTGAGTAAATAAAATAATTCCTCATCTTGAAGTTGGCTTACAGTCGCTCCATGAGTACACCTAACGTCATCAGCAACTATCTCAAGCTCTGGTTTTGTATCTATTCTGGCGCGTTTAGAAAGTAATAAATTTCTACTTAGCTGAGCAGCTTCTGTTTTTTGTGCTTTTTGAGGAACTTCAATCGAACCATTGAAAATGCAATGTGAATATTCAGATGCTACTGCTTTTTGTAATTGATCAAGCTTTCCATTTGGGCCTTCAAATCTAATCAAAGAGTGCGTAGCTATTTGCTCTTTTGATTTGGTGACTTGCAGCCCTTTGATAATTGTTGAAGCTTCTCCTTCACTTTGAATTATTCTTGGTTCAAAACGGGCATAATCCCAACCATGATGGATTGAATGTAGAGAATATTTACTCTTTTCTGATTGATCTACAGCTAAAGTACAAATTGAGGATGATTCTTTCTCCTCCCCTAAAGAAATAAACCCATGAGTAAACTCTGCTTCGGCTTCTAGTTTTATTTCTATTAAATGATTTTGAGCTGAATTATTTTTACCTAGAAAAATTTGTAAAAGATCTAATTTTGCTCCTTCTTCTATGAGGAAAAATATTCTAGTTGAGATTGACTTTTCCTCTATCGATGGAATTACTATCTCTAATGAATGATTGTGATTACGCTTAACTTTTAAAGCTAATATATCTAAGCTAGATGCCTGATTAAGACAGACTGATATGTCATTCTTTATATTAGTTGACTTAATTATTTCACCTAGATTCTCTTCAATCTCTTTTTTATTTAGCTCTTCAATTCCATTAGGTAAATTAATATTTAAAATTGGATTTTCATTAGGATTAATTATAATTCTTTCTCTATTTTTATCCTTTTCTGGAAAGACAGATTTAATACCTTTGCTATCGATAATCGTTGGTAACGACAAAAAACTATTTAACTTATTGAAGTTGGATAATCGCCACGCTTCATCTTTCTTGGAGGGCATCCCTTTCTCTAGGAGAAATTCTCGTCCTATTGATTGTTCGTTTTTTAAATAACCTTCAGTTAGAGGAAGAGAGTCAAGCCACTCTTGGCAAATAGATGATGATTTCATTTTGCTATTTCCTTCTCTTTGGTATTTTTGTCAATACAGTCATATCCTGATTTCTCAAGGTCAATTGCGAGTTCTTTGTTGCCAGTTTTTATTATTTTTCCATCAGCCATAATGTGGACAAAGTCAGGAGTGATTTCATTGAGCAGTCTTTGATAATGGGTGATTAAAATTGTTGCCGAATTTGGTTGCGAGAGTCTATTGATCCCAGATGCAACAATCCTAAGAGCATCAATATCAAGTCCTGAGTCAGTTTCATCGAGTATTGAGATGACCGGTTCAAGAAGAGCCATTTGAAGAATCTCGTTGCGTTTTTTCTCTCCGCCAGAAAAACCCTCATTTACGCTTCTTTCTAGAAAGGCTGGATTCATTTCAACTATTTTCAATCTTTGTTTTACTAGATCTTCAAATTGAAACGTATCTAATTCACTTTTAAGTAATTCTTTTCTTCTTGAATTGGTGGCAACTCTTAAGAATTCGAGATTACTAACACCGGGAATTTCTACTGGGTATTGGAAACCAAGGAAGATACCAATTCTTGCTCTTTCCTCTGGTTCTAGCTCAAGAATGTTCTTACCTTTAAATTGGATAGATCCCGATAGAACTTTGTAAGATGGATGACCAGCAATAACTTTTGAAAGTGTACTTTTTCCGCTTCCATTACGACCCATAATCGCATGGATTTCTCCTTCTTTTACTAACAGATTGACTCCATGAAGTATCTCTTGATCCTCAACACTGGCATGAAGATCTTTAATAGATAATATTGTTTCTGAAGTTGATGAAATCACTAAATTAGGTAGAAAGTTGTAGAGAGCAAAAGTATGGTTTTAATTTATTCTTATCCAACCGAACCCTCCAATTTTAAAGCTAAAAGTTTGTCTGCCTCAGATGCAAACTCCATAGGCAGTTCATTGAAAACATCACTACAAAATCCACTGACTAACATTGAGACTGATTCCTCGAAATCAATTCCTCTACTTTGTAAGTAAAAAAGTTGATCTTCTGAAATCCTACAAGTACTAGCTTCATGTTCAATATTTGACTGAGGTTGTTTGGATTGAATATATGGATATGTATTTGCACTGGCTTTGTCACCGATCAACATTGAGTCACATTGACTGTAATTTCGAGCGCCCTCAGCATTTGGGCTTATGGATACAAGACCTCGATAGCTATTCTTAGACTTTCCAGCACTGATACCTTTACTTACGATTTTTGATTTTGTATTTTTTCCTATATGAATCATTTTTGTCCCAGTATCCGCTTTCTGACAATTATTAGTAAGTGCAATTGAATAAAACTCACCAATGGAATTGTCTCCTTGTAATACGCAACTTGGGTATTTCCATGTAATTGCAGAACCTGTTTCGACTTGAGACCAGCTTATTTTGCTTTTCTTTCCTCTACATTCCCCTCTTTTTGTGACGAAGTTATATATTCCTCCAACTCCTTCTTCATTACCTGCATACCAATTTTGCACAGTTGAATATTTGATAGATGCATTATCGAGCGCGACAAGCTCAACAACAGCAGCATGGAGTGTATTGGTATCAAACATAGGCGCTGTACAGCCCTCTAGATAACTAACGGAGGAGGATTCTTCGGCAATAATTAAAGTTCGTTCGAATTGACCAGTGTCGCCAGAATTTATTCTAAAATAAGATGATAGTTCCATTGGACATTCGACACCTTTGGGTATGTAAACAAACGAACCGTCACTAAAAACTGCAGAATTTAGAGCCGCAAAAAAGTTATCATTTATAGGAACGACTGTACCCATATATTTTTCAATTAGATCAGGGTATTCGCTAATTGCCTCGCTAATAGAGCAGAAAATTACTCCATGTTCAGCTAGCTTTTCCTTATATGTAGTTGCTATAGAAACACTGTCAAAGACAGCATCTACAGCTACATTAGATAATCTTTTTTGTTCACTAAGTGGTATTCCAAGCTTTTCAAAAGTTTCAAGTAATTTAGGATCGACTTCATCTAAACTCTTCTTCTTAATGTCTTGTTTTGGGGCTGAATAATAAACAAGATCCTGATAATCTACTTTGGAATAAGTTAAACCTGACCAATCAGGTTCTTTCATCTTCAACCATTGCTCATAAGCTCTTAAACGAAATTTTAATAAAAATTCTGGTTCATTTTTTTTGGCGGAAATTAACCTAATGACATCTTCATTCAATCCTTTTGGGATCTTTTCAGTTTCAATTTCAGTTATAAAACCGTATTTATAAGGTTGGGAAACAATTTCTTCAACAGTATTAGATTGGGTCATTTTATTTTGATTAAATCAAGACGTAGTAGTTTTTTATTTATGAAAAGTTTGGCTTTTAAGATCCAAGATAATTTTCAATTATGACATTTGGGGCTCATCATTAGATCAGAGTGTTTTGATAGTTGGATCTCGAATGTCATTCTAAGTCAAATCAAGGGGGAAAACCCAGTGTTACGAAAGTAGTTTTAATCTCTTATTACCATAAGCTAAAATGCTTGCTATCGTTTCCAATTCTGATTGTGCTGGTATAAACTCTTAATCTTTTTTTGATTCGTAAAAGATTTTCTTATGTATACAAATAGCTGTGTAAATCCCTATTAATACAGTTGATTTCATTTATCAATTCTTTTTTTTGACTTATAATAGTTTATAAATGAATATCTTTTCCTTGTTTATAAGTGGAAAAAATAAGATAAAACCTATTTAAAGATAAATATTCTTTTAAACTTTACACTTAAGAGATGCTCCCGCTGCCAGATGATGGAATCTACTTTTAACGATAACTCTAAAAATAGTCCCTTAAGTAAAGAGGATATAAATTTGATCGGTTTAACTAACCTTTCAGCTAATGAAAAGCATCATTTAAGGATGCTTGCACATTGCTTGCAATGTTTTAAATCCATGAGTAAGGACAATCCAAAAGGTTTGATCCCTGTGAAGGAAGAATGGCTTGAATGGTGCTTGAAAAATCCCATCATGATGAAGGATGACGAGTTTGTGCAGGTTATTTTTGAGCAATTCTCTGGTGCAGCTATCCAGCTGGAAAGATTGTCAAATGATTTAAAAGTTGCTCCATTGGATTTGACACTGAGAAATTTAATCGACGCATATGAGGGTTGAAATCCTTCTATTCCCTAGATGAGAAGAAATTTATTTTAAGAGGGTGATCCCAAAGAAAAAAGGCTTTGGAATATTCAAAATTTGGATTTATTTCTTGGTTGCCTTCGAAATTCTAGGTTTAATAACGAACTCCTAGTTCTTAGTTGCCGCAAAGCTTTTTGGCTGTAGATACCATTTTTTGACCTTTGCATGGAGTCAGAAGATGCTGACCACACCAACGAGAAGAGCACATTTCATCACATACTTACCGCACTGATCCCAAAAAAAAAATGGAGGTTTATGAGCGTGACTTTTGATCAAGAATCCCTGTCACGTTTAACACTTCGTCAGCTTCGTATTAAAGCGAGTGAATTAGGTATTCCTCTTTATAGTAGAAAATCTAAGGCCGATTTAGTTAAGGGTGTATTGCTGTACGAAGAAAAAAAGGAATTAGAAAAACAGTTGATAAATAATAAAGTCCAACCATCAAGCGAAACTACATATCAAAGTTCATCAGAGACCAAAGTCGTTTTTCTTCCTCGTGATCCCGAGTGGGCATATGTATTTTGGGAGATATCAGATTCTGATCGTTCTAATGCTCAAAAAGAAGGCGCTATTAGGCTTTGTTTGCGTTTAGCTGATGTCACCAATAAAAATAATGGAGAGACTAATCCTGGAACTCTTCAAGAAATTGTTGTTGATAGTCACAGTACGGAGTGGTACTTACCTATCCCTTTAGCTGGAAGAGACTACAAGGTTGAACTCGGTTATCGAATTGGTCATAAATGGATGTCACTTGCTCATTCATCTTCAGCCAAAGTACCTTCACTTCATCCAAGTGAGCAAATTCTTGATCAATTTGTTCCTTTTAGCCTAGAAGCCCCAGTTACTACTACCTCTGATTCTAAAATAGAAAGTTTTGCTTCAGAACAACCAGACAGTGGTTTGCATGAGCGCTTATATCAATCAGCGACCACAAAATTTAGAACTAGAAGAGTTGGTTCAGAAGAATTCCAAGAGGGTTTTCCAGGAGATCTAAATTCAAATAATGAATCTGGTAGTGGGCTTTGGGCTAGTGGCTTGAATGAATCTGGTATTGGTGGGGTTCCTCAAGCTCGTTCTTTTTGGTTAGTTGCTGATGCGGAATTAATTGTGTATGGAGCTACTGATCCCTCAGCTAAATTGTTTATCGAAGATGAAGAGGTCCCACTAGGAAATGATGGAACTTTTAGATTGCAAGTCCCATTCAGAGACGGTATTCAGAACTATTCAATTAAAGCTATTGATAAAGATGGTGTTGATTCAAGGAACATAACAATGAAATTCGAAAGAGTTACTCCAGTTGATAACACTAACCCAAATTCCAAAGCTGAATCAGAATGGTTTTAACTCTAATCTCACTTGATTAATGGTTCGCTTAATTGTTGCTTTTACTCCGTTAGTAGGGGCTATTGCTTTTCCTTTATTAATTCCTACTACGATTGAGCGTTTAGGACTTGGTCCGGGTGTTTTAAGTGCGTTGATATTAAGTACTCTTTGGTTTATCGCAATGCTTCGTACTTCTGAAATGCCTCACTAACTTTAATGTGTTGCCATTTCATTTTCGATTCATTTTCATATCATTAACTAATTTATTTTCAAAGTGTTTTCTACAGAATTTACCCAACTTACAGTTAAGTTAAACTCACCTTTTACTGATCAGAAACCAGGTACTTCTGGATTAAGAAAAAGTACTTTGCAGTTCGAAGAGACACATTACCTAGAGAGTTTTATTGAATCAATCTTGTGTTCCCTGCCAGGGGTGCGAGGAGGTGTTTTGGTTGTGGGAGGTGATGGTAGATATGGCAACAAAAGAGCAATTGACATTATTATTAGGATGGCAGCTGCACATGGAATTCAAAAAGTCATAACAACTGTAGATGGGATTTTATCGACCCCTGCAGCTTCGAATTTGATTCGAATTAACAAAGCAATAGGTGGAATTATTTTATCTGCTAGTCATAACCCAGGTGGACTGGAAGGTGATTTTGGAGTCAAGCTAAATGGCTCAAATGGTGGACCTGCCTCAGAATCTTTAACTGATGAAATTTATAATTACTCCAAGAATCTTAAAGAATATAAGATCATAAAATGTCAATCAAATAATTCTTTTTCACTCGGTAAATATAAATTAGCTTCAATGATTGTCGAGATCATTGATGGAATAGACGATTACTTAGATTTAATGAAAAGAATATTTGATTTTGATTTGATTAGTTCCTATATCAACAATGATTTTCCGATCGTTTTTGATGCATTAAATGCTGTTACAGGTCCATATGCAAAGCGTCTTTTTGTTGATCATTTAGGAGCTACTGCAGAAACAGTAAGAAATGGAATACCTTTGGAAGATTTTGGAGGTCTTCATCCTGATCCAAATTTGACTTATGCAAAAGATCTTGCTGATTTGCTTTTAAAAGGGAATCTATTTTCCTTCGGAGCAGCTTGTGATGGGGATGGGGATAGAAATATGATTTTAGGACGTGGTTGCTTTGTAAATCCTAGTGATAGCCTTGCAATCTTGGCTGCTAATTACGATTGTGTACCAGGCTATGCCAAAGGTTTATCGGGTGTGGCTCGTTCCATGCCTACGAGCTCAGCGGTGGATGTTGTGGCAAAACATTTAGGGATAAATTGCTTTGAAACGCCTACTGGCTGGAAATTCTTTGGCAATCTCTTGGACGCTAATCAAATCACTCTGTGTGGAGAGGAGAGCTTTGGTACTGGAAGTGATCATGTAAGAGAGAAAGATGGATTGTGGGCTGTTCTTTTTTGGTTGCAGATACTTGCGTCAAAGAAAAAGTCTGTTTCTGAGATAATGAAAAATCATTGGCTATTTTTTGGTCGCCATTACTATTCTCGACATGACTATGAATCTATTCCAACTGAAGTTGCAAATTCTCTTTATTCAAGATTGAGCAATATGCTTCCCACTTTGATAGATGAATCTTTTGCTGGAAGGACGATTAAAAATGCTGATGATTTTAGCTACACAGATCCAGTTGATAGTTCAATTACGCTGAATCAAGGTTTAAGAATTTTATTAGATGATGGTAGTCGAGTGTTAGTTAGACTTTCGGGTACGGGCACTCAAGGAGCCACGTTGAGAGTTTACTTTGAAAGCTTTGTTCCAAGTGATGGTGATATCACTCAAGACCCTCAGTTAGCTTTGGATCCCTTAATTAAAAGTATTGATTCTCTAGCCGAGATTTCAAAACGAACTGGGATGTCCGCTCCGACAGTTATTACGTAGATCAAAAATTTTCAATTTGAAATCATCAAAACAACTTTATAAGTTTTTTTTTGCTTTTAGAGTATCAAAAATGTTCATTTATTAGTTTTGTCCAAAGATCTGTTTGCTTTTAATGGTGAACAGCTAATTCAGAATAATGCTCCTTTAGCTGATCGCTTACGGCCTCAAACACTGGATGAATTTGTTGGCCAAGATCACATTCTTGCTCAAGGACGTTTATTGAGACGTTCAATTGTTGCTGACAAAGTAGGCAATTTATTGCTTTATGGACCCCCTGGAGTTGGTAAGACTACTTTGGCTAGGATTATCGCCTTAAATACCTTATCTCACTTTAGTGTCGTTAACGCAGCACTGGCTGGCATCAAGGATTTGAGATCTGAGATAGAGTCGGCAATCGACAGATTAAATAAATTTGGTAAACGCACAATTTTATTTATTGATGAGGTTCATAGATTTAATACTGCTCAACAAGATGCCTTATTACCTTGGGTTGAAAATGGAACTTTGACCCTTATTGGTGCCACAACGGAAAACCCATATTTTGAAGTAAATAAAGCGTTGGTAAGTAGATCTAGATTATTTCGTTTAAATAGTTTGAATTCAAAAGCATTACATCAATTGCTGCAACGAGCTTTGAATGATAAGAAGAGGGGATATGGGTTGAAATTAATCAATTTAGCTAGTGAAGCTGAGGATCATTTGGTTGATGTATGTAATGGCGATGCACGCGTTCTGCTTAATGCGCTGGAACTTGCTGTAGAGAGCACTATTGCAAATCAAGATACTTCAATCAATATTGATCTCAAGATTGCTGAGGATTCAATTCAAGAACGAGCGGTTTTATACGACAAAAAAGGTGATGCTCATTTTGATACTATTAGCGCTTTTATTAAGTCATTAAGAGGCTCGGATCCTGATGCGGCATTGTTTTGGCTTGCTCGAATGTTGGAGGCTGGAGAAAGTCCACGATTCATTTTTAGACGTATGCTCATCGCAGCAGGAGAAGATATTGGTCTTGCTGATCCCAATGCAATTGTCATAGTTGAGTCATGCGCTGCGGCTTTTGATCGAATAGGTTTGCCAGAGGGTGTTTACCCACTGGCTCAGGCAACCTTGTACTTGGCTTCAACTGAGAAAAGCAATAGTGTTAAGGCTATTTTTAAGGCAGTTCAGAAAGTTAAAGATTCCCAAAAGCAAAATGTTCCATCTCATCTTAAAGATCCAAATCGAGATCAAGAATCTTTTGGAGATGGCATGGGTTACAGGTATCCACATTCATTTTCAAAAAATTGGGTTCCACAGCAATATTTGCCAGACACTTTGCTAAACGAGATTTTTTGGGAGCCAACTGAACATGGATGGGAAGGGCAAAGACGATCTCTTTTGAATGAGAGAAGATCTCAACAGTTAGCTTCATTAATTGAAGTTGAGCAACAAAATCCTTTAACTATTACATCTGGCAAAGTTGATAATGATTTGGATAAATGGTTATCTCGCCAAGTTTTGCAGGAGGGGGAACGATTAAAACATTTGATGACTAAATTATGGTCCGGCATTACTTGGAAAAAAAATCATAGGGTTTTAGTTTTAGCGCCTAGTTCTTTGCTTTGGTCTTTAAAGCCTTTAAGAGAGGCATCTGAAGGGGGCGTTGTTTTGGCTGTATCAGAGGATAATCATCCCAAGTTATTAGCTGAATTAGAAGTTTTAGCGCCTATGGAGCGACCTGTCTTAATTGATTCAAAAGTTGAATCAATTAAAAAATTAGAAGACAATCTCAAATTTGAGCTAATTGGAGGAAGGATTCCTTGGAAAGTTTTTTCTGCAACAAATTTTTTTGAATTGTGGCCGATTCTTACTGAAAAATGTACGGAGAATACAGAATTAAGTTTGATTATAAGTAACCCATGTTATGGCCCTGCCTTTTCTTTAAAGAAAAGATTAGAGCTTTATAGTAACAAGAAAAATACTGATTTTTCATTCTTGAGTGATTTAATTTGTAAAGAGGAGAAGTGGTTAAATAAGCAAGAACATAAAAAGAAATTTATTCTACAATTAGAAAAATTAGGCTGGAATATTTCTTTTGAAGAATGGACTGAGTTTATATATCAAAAAGTTGATAATACTATAATTAAAAGGTGGCTTAATCAGGGAAGTGAGTATCGAGAAATTATTCTCGAAAATTGTGAGGAAGAAACATTAATTCGATTGCAAGAATTATTTAAAAGATTGGATGGCCAGACTATAAAACAGAAGCTTATACATACTAAATTTCTTGCTAAGAATAGTAATTAATCAACGCAAATTATTGGTTTACATGTTATCGAATCTTCATCTAATGCAATTGCATACGTCCATTGATCATAATTTTGTTCGTAAACTTTTACTTTGTGACCAAGTTTTTTATGATGTGCAAATGATGATTTATTCTTCCAAATCCATTGATTGATATTATTCGCTATTTTCCCTCTCTGCCATTTAACTGCGGCTTCTTTTATTACCCATCTTTTAAGTACTAGTTCTTTTGCTTGGCATGGCGATAAATTTTCTATTTCGTAATTCTCATATTGAGTGAAAAAACGTTTTGATAATTTATAAGCTTGAATTTCTCTATCCTTTCTTTCAATATCAACCCCAATTTTTCCTGAGGACCATCCAATTAATAAAGCATCAGAACAGTGACTCATACTGATATTCCCCCATCCTTCCGCCAATAAAGGCGGTTCTCCAGGATCGGCTTTGAGGGGTATATCTAGAGGACCTAATCCTGTAATGTTGGACATGACATGTCTTAGGCAGCCTCTAGAAAAATGATAAATCAAACCTCTGCTTGGTGCTAACTTTTGAACCCATTTTTTTTCTTCGCTGCTTATTGGTAAAAGTTTTGATGGCATCAAAAAAAGCCAAAGACCTAGTACTCTTTTATTGTTTAGTTGAGTTGTTATCATGACTCTCTGTATAGGCGATTCTGCACCAGATTTCACTCTTCCTAATCAAGATGGTGTGAATATCAGTCTCTCATCATTCCAAGGATCGAGAGTAGTAATTTATTTTTATCCAAAGGATGATACTCCTGGATGCACTAAGGAAGCTTGCAGTTTTAGAGATAATTGGGAGCTTTTCAAATCAAACAATATTCAAGTTTTAGGAATTAGTAAGGATGCCTCAAAATCGCATATAAAGTTCATTGATAAACATAAATTACCTTTTACACTTTTAACCGATAGTGACCCATGTCCTGTTGCGGCATCATACGAAAGTTATGGCTTGAAGAAATTTATGGGTAGAGAGTATTATGGAATGATGAGACACACTTTCGTTGTAAACAAAGACGGGAAAATTGAATTAATATACTTAAAAGTAAAATCAGATAATATGGCTAATCAGATTTTAAATGATCTTAAATTGAATTAATTTTTTTGTATACATCAATCATTCCTTCTAGAACTAGATTGGGAGAATGATTGATGTCAATGTTTGTATTTTTGAGTTCATTTAATATGATTGGAGCATCACCTCCGCACATCCATATAGGTAATTTAGTCTCCTCAAAAAGTGTTAAGATTAATCCTATTAGCGCATTCATTGACCCTCTTATCATTGCATTATGAGTCTCATATTGAAATGTTTCAGTTGGGATTTTTTTAACAATGGGAGTTTCTAAATTCATTGCACGGTTTGACATTGAAGATAATTGAAGGCTGAAACCGGAAATTAGTTGGCCCCCAATGAATTCTCCTTTGTTTGATACTTTTGTGACGCTTAATATTGTTCCTGCGTCTATCACAATTAAATCTTGTTCTTTGCTTTTTAAAAATGATTGTTTTTTAAAAGCACTCCATGAAGAAAGAGCTCTGTCAATTCCTAAATTAGTTGGAAGATTGTTTAGGGGAACATTGTCTAAAGTTATTTCTTTTGAAGGGCATAATTTAATATCCTCAGGGATGGGACCAACGGAGGCCCAAGTTAATTGAGAATAATCCTTATCTTTAAATTCGATTGGATTTGGTGAGGTATGAAAATATTTCCAATCTTTTTTAACTTTGTTTGCCCAATGCCATCTTGTATTGCCAATCATTAGGAAATTTTCTTCTGAGTACACGAGTTTATTCCTTGTTATTACGTATTTAAATGGATTCCACATTCTTCACTGAGACCTCCAAATCTCGTTGACCTTCCTTTGGTATTAGTATTTTCTGCTCCGCTTGAATGCCAATCTCCTACAGTGGAATAACCTTGTTCAAATAATGGATGTTGAGGTAATTTATTTTTCTCCATGTAATAGAAAATATCTTTTTTAGACCAGGTTAAAAGTGGTCGGAGCGTTAAACGTTCTCTAATGCAATCGATATTAGACATTGATTGTCTGTTCTGGGTTTGGCCTTTTCTCACGCCACTTGCCCAGCAGAGAACGTTGAGGTCTGAGAAGGCTTTTTCAAGAGGTGCAACTTTCCGAATCTGATGATATTTATCAAGATCTTTTTGTACTCCTGTTTCCCACAGACGACCATTTAAGGCCTCCATTCTCGCTGGAGATACGGGACTTTGGGCAATTACTAAATTTAATTCGAAAAGTGTTGTTAATTTTTCTGCGTAATCATATGTTTCTTTTGGCAAATAGCCAGTATCAACCCAAATAACTTTTGGCTTTTGACTGGATTTCAATTCCTTCGTCATGTGAAGCAAGACAGCGGATTGGATCCCAAAACTTGTGGTAACAACAAAGCTCTCATCAAATTCCTCAAAAGCCCATTGAAGTTGATCCTGAGGGGAGAGTTTCTCTAGATCTTTGCTTGTCTCATTAATTGATTTCATCAGAGCAGGTTGAGGCAATTGAGCGGCGTTTCTCAAATCATTGATGTAATTGTCTTTAGATTCTTTCTTCATGTTTGAGTTTTGAATGCCGAATTAGTCAAAGTTTGTTTAGGGTCTTTGAAATCATCTTAGATCCAGTCCATATGGACTTGAACAATTTGAAATCTGATCCAATTGTTGTTGTTGGTGGTGGCTTCGGAGGACTCTCCACTGTCCAAGCATTATTAGCTCGGTCGAATGGAATACCAATCATTTTGATTGATCAAAGCCCAAGATTTCTTTTTAAGCCATTGCTTTATGAATTATTAAGTGGTGAGCTTCAATTATGGGAGGTTGCACCTAAATATTCTGCTTTAGCTTCAGAATTAGGATTTATTTTTTTAGAAGAGTGTGTTGTTGAAGTTGATGGACTAGAGAGAAAGTTAATTACTTCATCGGGGACTGAAGTTACATACTCTCAACTTGTCATAAGCACTGGAGTAACAACTGATTTTTCTCTTCTCCGAAATTTGAAAGAATATGCGTACGGTTTCTCTAGTTTGAATGATCTCGTAAGAATTCAAGAGTTAATAATCTCAATCAATAATTCTTCTAACCACTCCGATCCTTTGATTATCGCTGGAGCAGGACCAACTGGTGTTGAGCTCGCATGCAAATTATCTGATTTAGTTAATAACAGAGTAGACATATATTTGGTTGATAAAGGAAATAAAATTTTATCTAAATCCAAATCTTTTAATAGGGAAAAAGCAATAGATGCAATAGCTGAGAGAAATATCAAGATTTATTTGGAACATTATATTCAATCAATAAATGAAAATATTATAGAACTTTCTACTGTTGAGACCGAAAGAAATAATTCTCTAAAAATTAATTATTCTGGCTTGTTGTGGACTGCTGGGTTAAGCCCTTGTCGGTTACAATTTATAGATCATCTTTTAGATGAAAATAAGAAGATTAAAGTAAACAAATTTTTGCAAATAAAAGAATATCAGAATATTTTTTTTGTTGGAGATATCGTATTTTGTGAGGACGATCCTTTTCCTTCTTCAGCTCAAGTAGCAATGCAGCAGGGTTTTTTAACAGCTCAAAATATTATTTCTCTAAGAAAAGGCAACAAACTTAAATCATTTCAATTTGAAGATCTTGGAGAAATGTTGAGTCTAGGTATTGGAAATGCATCAATAACGGGTTATGGAGTTACTTTGGCAGGATCTCTTGCTTTCAAAATAAGGCATTTTGCATATTTAATGCGAATGCCAGGTTTTTCTCTATCTTTGAAATCTGCAGGTTCTCGGTTATTAAGTAAAAAATAATTAATCGTTTATTTTCTCAATATCCTCAGTTCCTTTTCACAGTATTCTTAAAATCAATACTTGGACAGAGTCAGTTGAAAAGGTTATTAATTAAATAATATGAATGAGATATTCACTGTCTTAGAGAATCCCAAAGCTGTCATAACTTTGGCAGTGTTAATTATTGCTGTTTTTTTGTTCGTAAGCAGTGCGCTAGCTCCTGAACTGACTGGACTTTTGAGCGTTGCATTATTGATGGCTACAGGAGTTCTTTCCCCTCAAAAAGCATTGGCTGGTTTTGGAAGCCCTGCGTTGATTACATTGATGGGTTTATTTGCTGTTTCTGCGGCACTTTTTAAAAGTGGTGCCCTTGATCGTTTAAGGGAGTTAATTGCTTCTGACAGTATTCGAACTCCGCGCAGATTGATCGCTTTGCTCGGATTAGTTGTTGCTCCTGTCTCAGGTGTCGTTCCCAATACTCCTGTGGTTGCTTCACTTTTACCAGTAATCGAAGCTTGGTGCGTCAAGCGAAAACTATCTCCATCACGTGTATTGTTACCATTATCTTTTGCGACAGTATTAGGTGGGACTTTAACTCTTTTAGGCAGTTCAGTGAATTTGTTGGTCAGCGATATTAGTGATCAACTTGGTTACGGTCCCTTTGATTTATTTACTTTTACAGCAATAGGAGTACCTATATGGTTATTTGGGACAGCATATATGTTGCTGGCTCCACAATCTTTATTGCCAGATAGAGGGAGAATTAGCTCAGAGTACGGAGGAAGTTCGGATCAAACTGGTTATTTTACCGAAGTCACAATTCCTTCTGATTCTGAACTTGTTGGACATTCATTGAGAAATAGCCGCTTACAAAGAAGATTTGATGTTGATGTTCTAGAAATACAGCGAGAGAATGAAATACTTTTACCACCTTTGGCCGATCGGATAATTCAGTCTGGTGATCGGTTGTTGATAAGAATTACGCGCTCTGATCTTTTGCGTTTAAAACAAGAACATACTGTTCAGTTAAATAAAAACTTAAGTATTGAAAAAAAATTTTTTCTGTCCAACATTGATGAAAGCCAACAAACGGTAGAGGTTCTTTTACCAGCTGGTTCAACCTTGGCTGGGGCAAGTTTGCGTGAACTGCGATTTAGACAAAGACACAATGCTACTGTTTTGGCCTTAAGACGAGGTCAGCAAACTGTTCAAGAGAGATTGGGGCAAGCAATTTTGAGAGAAGGAGACGTATTACTCTTACAAGCTCCAAGAGATTCAATTCGTGGATTACAGGATAGTAATGACCTTCTTGTTTTAGATCAATTTGAGAATGATCTACCCACGGTTACAAGAAAACCGATAGCAATTGGCATCGCAATCGCAATGTTGATTATTCCCTCAATTACTGACTTGCCTCTAGTAGCCTCAGTTCTAATGGCAGTGATTGCTATGGTCTGGGGAGGATGTTTAAGACCCGCAGAGGTACAAAGATCAATCCGACTTGACGTCATTCTTTTGCTTGGATCTCTTTCTAGTTTTAGTGTCGCAATGCAGACCACTGGTCTTGCTGATGCTTTTGCCAATATTTTAATTTTAATATTAGAAGACTTATCTACTTATTCAGCCTTACTAGTAATTTTCCTCTCTACTACAATATTTACTCAATTTGTTAGTAATGCTGCTTCAGTGGCTCTTTTGGCGCCAATTGCTGTTCAATTAGCCCCAAGTATGGGGCTACCTCCTTTAGCTTTATTGATAACAGTTCTTTTTGGCGCCAGTCAATCTTTTCTTACTCCTATGGGTTACCAGACAAACCTTATGGTATTTGGCCCTGGGCGTTATCAGTTTTTAGATGTCACCAGATACGGAGCTGGGTTGACCATCTTGATGACGCTTCTTGTCCCTGGGTTGATATTGCTAAAGTATGGTATTTCTTAAATATGTTGGATATGATTATTAACTTAGGAAAAAATTTAAAGCTTCCATTTGATTTTGATTATTTAATCTTTTCAGAATTAGTCTCAATCTATTTTCAAAAAAAGTGAGTATTAGGCAAGAAACTTATAGAAGGCTTACGGTTCCGCAGTTTACGGTGGTAACAGGTTTACTTGTGATTGCTTTTGGAACATTATTATTGGCTACACCTTTTTGTTCTAATGCAAATGTAGGTCTATGGGAGGCATTATTTACGGCAACTTCTGCTGTCACAGTTACGGGGTTATCTATTATTGATATAGGAATAGATTTGACATTTTTTGGACAAGTAATTTTAGCGATTATGTTGTTAACTGGGGGCCTTGGTTTAATGGCTATTACTACATTTTTGCAGGGCTTTATTGTTAGTGGAACAGAATTAAAAACACGTCTTGATAGAGGTAAAACTCTTGATGAATTTGGAGTCGGGGGTGTGGGTACAACGTTTAAAGGTATTGCGATTACAGCATCTATACTTATTTTTCTTGGCTCTATTACTTTATATTTTTTCGGCTTTAAAAATATAACTAGCTCAAGTGAAAGGATTTGGGCATCAATTTTTCATAGTATATCTGCTTATAATAATGCTGGGTTTAGTTTATGGTCAAGCAGTTTACAAGATTATAGAGGTAATTGGGTAGTGAATTTTGTTTTAATTACTTTAATTATATTAGGTGGTTTTGGATGGAGAGTAACTAATGATATTTGGATAAATCGTAGATCTTTAAAATTAAGAAATTTAAGTCTTCATACACGTTTAGTAATTAGATCATCTTTCATATTGATTGCTCTGGGATTCTTCGGATTGATTTTTACTGAATCGTTAGCTAGGGGTAGCTTCTTTTCGTTAATTAATTTCGATGATCGTATTTTAACCGCTTTATTTACTTCTGTTAGTTCACGAACTGCAGGCTTTACGAATTTGCCCATATCAATTGAAAGTGTCTCTGACTCTGGTCTTTTGTTGATAATGTTTCTTATGTTTATTGGGGCAAGTCCAGGTGGCACTGGAGGCGGAATTAAGACGACAACTATTGCTGCATTAATGGCAGCCACAAGAGCAACTCTACGTGGTCAAAATGAAATCATTATTCGGAATCGTCAGATATCTGACAAAGTAATTCTTAAAGCTGTTGGTATAACTGTTGGTTCATTTTTATTTGTGTTGATTATGGCTTTATTATTAAGTTTGAGTAATGGATTCAATAGTGGAGAGAATTTTTCATTTTTAGAAATGCTTTTCACTTGTATTTCTGCTTTTGCAACTGTAGGTTTTGATCTGGGCGTAACCTCTAAGTTAGGACATGTCGGTCAATTAATTCTGATTATTGGAATGTTTGTTGGCAGACTAGGAATCCTTTTATTCTTGAGCGCTGTATGGCAAGCTCTTAATAAAAGTAAGATTCAACATCGCAATCGAATTGGCTATCCGAAGGAGGATCTCTATGTTTAAGGAGGACAAATCATGAGTGATTGGTGGCAATGGTCTCCCATAAAAGCAAATCAGAAACTTGGGTTTGCTGTAGTTGGAATTGGTCGTTTTGGAAGCGCAGTTTGTAGAGAGCTATTGAGAAATGGTGCTGATGTTTTGGCTGTTGATTTCTCAGAGAAGGCAATAGAGGAATTACGTCAACTCGAGCCAACAATTGAAGCGAGGGTGGTTGACTCAACGGATGAAGAGTCTATGAAAGAGGCAGGTGTTCTTGAAATGGGGACTGTAGTAGTAGGCATTAGTGAGCCAATTGAAGCAAGTATTACGACAACTCTTATTGCTAAAGATACGGAGGGGAGTTTAGTTAAACAGGTTATTGCTAGAGCAACAAGTGATCTGCATGAAAAAATGCTCAAAAGGGTTGGTGCTGATCGGGTGGTATTCCCTTCAAGAATGCAAGGAGAAAGATTGGGCCTTGAATTGGTTAGACCGAATTTGATTGAAAGATTAGAACTCGATGATAAAACGGGTATTGATGAGATTAAAGTCCCTGAGGTATTTGTAGGACGTTCTTTACGAGATTTAAATCTTAGAAAAAATTATTTTGTTAATGTCTTAGCCGCTGGCCCTGCTCAACTATTAACTGTTAATCCTCCGGCGAAATATATTTTGGAAAAAGATCATGTCCTTGTAGTCATGGGTTCAATGGAAGATCTTCAAAAGCTGCCTCAAACTTAATCTATGCGTGTATTGGGTTTGATGAGTGGTACGAGTGCGGATGGAATAGATGCAGTTTTAGTTGATTTTACAGGTGATCCTTCAAGGCCAAAATGGCAAATTTTAAACACATTTTCTTATGAATATCCTTCATCAATTAGAGAAAAAATAATACAAGTAGGTCAAGGATTAAAAATTAGTAGCAAAGATTGGCTCGAGTTGGCTGAGGAAATTACTGAACTAAATGCTTTTGCTGCTCGTACTTGTGACCCTGATTCAACCGCAGAGGTTGTTGGATGTCATGGGCAAACTTTATTTCATAGAAGTGTAAAAAAATCTAAAAGAGGAGGAAGTCTTCAAATTCTTTTAGGACCTTTACTCGCAAATCTTTTAGATCAAATTGTTATTTATGATTTTAGATCTAAGGATATTGCTTCAGGTGGTCATGGTGCCCCTTTAGTAGCATTAGTCGATGAAGCTTTAGTTGGAAGGTTATATGGATGGAGAGGAGTCCTCAACCTTGGTGGAATTGCTAATCTTACAATTATTCCACCTAAAACTGGAATTGATAAAACTTCTCAATGCTTAGGCTGGGATTGCGGACCGGCTAATTCTTTAGTTGATTTAGCTGTTAAAGAAAGTACAAATTCATCTTTAACTTTTGATGAAAATGGATCATTAGCATCGCTTGGGATTCCTAAATTAGAAATCATCGATAAGTGGTTGAGGGATCCTTTTTTTTATCTAGAGCCTCCACGATCTACAGGTAGAGAACAATTCGGTTTTCAATACTTACAGAAAAGAAAAAAGGAATTGGGTGATATTTCCAAAGAAGATTTAATATCTACATTAACTACATTTACCGCGTCAATTATCTCTCAAGATTTAGATAATCTTTTTAAGCTTAAACAGATACGTTTAATTGAGCTTTTGGTTGCTGGAGGTGGAAGTAAAAATCTATTTTTAATGAGGCAACTACAGAAACAATGTTGTGGTGTTCATGTTCGTCCAATACATGAAATTGGTGTTCCATCGCAATATAGAGAAGCCCTCGTTTTTGCAACTTTATCTTGGTGGAACTTTTTAGGAAAAAAAGTTCACCCGAAGTACATCACAGGAGCAAATAAACCTATTTTATATGGAGTACGTGTTGATCCTTAAGTTAACTAATTTAATAATTAATCTCTTTTGAATTTTAATCTTTTCGGAATACCTTTTAATCTTTGTGTTTTTTGTTTTTCTAATGCGTTTATAAAATTTTGTGTTTTCATTTCTTTTGTTTCTAATTCTTTAGATGCTGAACTTTCTTTTAATTCGTGATACTTGACTCCTTCTTGAATTAAAACTTTGGCCATATTACTCACAGTTCTAGATTCTCTTTCGGCTAATTCTGACAGTCTTTCACATAAATCTTCTGGCAGAACAACTTGTATGCGGGGCGATTTTTGCTTCCCGTTAGATGAGTTTTGACGAGTAGCCATGCGTACAAAGAACTACCAAGTACTAATTAGTGTACACTTGTATGCAAGGGTAGTATCCTTGTGTATGATACTTACTAATCTGGCCAGTTTTGCCTTATCAACCTTTACTTAAAACTTTTTATTTTTAAAGGAGTATTACATGTCTAAGCCATCTCTTCCACAAGCATCTAAAGCTTTTTCTGCAAATGTTGTTGCCGATAAAGGAAATGTAAAACGACAAAGAAGGAAGAGTCGTAGTAATGGTAAAAATGGAGATGTTCTAATTTCCGCTGTTGTCAGTTCTTACCTATTGACTCATTTACACCATGTTTTACAAAGAGCGGAATATGGGGCTAGCAAAGAAGGAAGATCTTCTCAAGCTGCAAACTTTGCTCAACTCCGTAAAGTCCTTTGCATGGATGCTAGAAGTATGAAAGACGCGTCTGCTTTAGGTTTAAAGGAAAGTGATTTAGATACATGCAATGAATCTAATGGTTTCGAGACAAAAGCTGCATAATTGCATATTCTTTAATTAGTCAACGTTTTTCTTATGAGCGGCAATGCTGCAGAGCTTTATAAGCTTATAAATGCAGATCCAAATAAAAAACAAGATCTTTTTCGTCAAGCTCTTCAAAACCCAAAAGGTGCGATGCAATCCATATGTGCATTTGGGATTGAAATGAATTTGCCAGTTACCTCAGAAGAGGTAAAAGAATATTTGACTACAGTTGATGATTTAGATACCAAACAATGGCTTCTAAAGGCTAGAGGTGGGTTGTAATTATTTTTTGAATGAAGAGTGTATTTCTAATGTATCTTGACTATTTTCTCTAATTCCTCTTCTTTCGTAGCCGCCTCCGCCTGCCATCGTCCAAAAAAACCAATAACTGGGAATTGCAAGAGCTGCGGCGAGTACTAAAGCAGCAATTTGTTCGAGTCTTAACATGGCTTACTTAAGTAATGTAATTTAAATCAGTCAGCATCTTTTAAAGCTAAATGATTCAAGGCAATTCTCTTGAGGTCTTATTGTAGTGTTGCGACTAGAGAAGATTAGTAAAATTTATCCCACTGGCGAAGTCTTGAAAGATGTCAGTTGGGAAATTAGAAATGGAGAGAGAATTGGTTTGGTTGGAGTCAATGGAGCAGGAAAATCAACACAATTAAAAATTATTGCTGGATTAGAAGAAGCAACTGATGGATCTTTGATTAGCGAAGGGGATCCATCTATTGCTTATTTAAAACAGGAATTTGATGTGGATCTTTCAAGAACTGTTAGAGAAGAGTTATTTGTTGCATTTAAAGAAGCATCTGATTTACTTCACAGTCAAAAATTAGTTCAAGAAAATATGGAATCTGAATTAGCTTCTAAAGATTTAGATTACCTAGATTTATTAATCAAAGAATTAAGCGTGATTCAAAGCAAATTTGAATCAATAAATGGTTACGATTTAGAATCTAAAGTTGAAAAGTTATTACCCACTATTGGTTTCAATCAAAATGAAGCAGACAGACTAGTTGGAGACTTCTCGGGTGGCTGGCAGATGAGAATAGCTTTAGGAAAAATCCTATTACAAAGTCCTGATTTATTGTTACTTGATGAACCAACTAATCATTTAGATTTAGAAACGATTGAATGGCTAGAGAATTATTTACTTAATCAGAAAATTGCTATGGTAATTGTTAGCCATGATAGATCTTTCTTAGATAAAGTTTGTACGAGAATTGTTAATACCGAGCGAGGTAAATCTAAAAGCTATATTGGAAATTATACGTCATATCTTCAACAGAGAGATTTTGAATTGGAATCAACAAAAGTTGCATACGAGAAACAACAGAAGGATATACAAGTTCAAAAGGCATATATAGAAAGATTTCGAGCAAGTGCTACAAGAAGTACACAAGCTAAAAGTAGAGAAAAGTTATTAGATAAAGTTGAAAAGATAGAAGCTCCTGAGAATAACTTAAAAGGACCTAATTTTAAATTTTTGGAAGCACCACGTGCTGGTAGGGATATCTTAAATATTAAGGATTTAACCCATAGCTATGAAGATAATATTTTATTTTTAGGAGCCTTTTTAGAGCTTGAGCCAGGCGAAAGAATAGCATTTTTAGGTCCAAATGGTTCTGGAAAATCTACTTTACTGCGACTAATTATGGGGTTAGAAGAACCTGATGAAGGATCTATTACGATAGGAAAATATAATATTATACCTAGTTATTTTGAACAAAATCAAGCAGAGGCCTTAGAGTTAGAAAAAACAGTAATTGAGACAATTTCTCAATCTGTACCTGATTGGACACAAACAGAAATTCGTTCTTTACTGGGTAGCTTTGGTTTAACTAATGATTCGGTTTTTAAGGAGGTCAGTCAGATTAGTGGAGGAGAGAAAGCAAGACTTGCTTTAGCTTTAATGATTATTAAGCCGTCAAATTTGCTTATTCTTGATGAACCGACAAATCATTTAGATATACCTTCAAAGCAAATGCTAGAGCAGGCATTATCCAATTATAATGGCACTGCATTAATAGTTTCTCATGATCGATATTTTATTTCAAAAGTTGCAAACACAATTGTAGAAATAAGAGATGGTCAATTAATTAAGTATCAAGGTGATTACAAATACTATAAAGAGAAAAAAATCGAAGAAGCACAAGAAAAAGAAAAAGAATTACAATTAGCTGAAAGGGAAAGAAAAAGGTTGGCTAATCGAGAAAAACAGCGTAGGAAGAAGAAAACTAAACAAAAATAATTATTATAGAAATATTTTTTTTAATTATACTTGAAGATCATAAATATCAACTGGTTTGATAATTTTTATAGACTCTATATTCTCTCTAAGTATTTTAATTCTTAATGCTGATTGTAAATTATTTTTATTAATTTTTTTTACCACATCTGCTGGAGTTGAAATTTTTTCATTGTTGATTGAAATTATTAGATCATTTACTTTTAATCCACCTTTTTCGGCCGGACCATTTGGCATCAAATATTTAATTATCGCTCCATCTTCTGTTTGGGAAAGAAAATTACTTTTTTGTTTGATATTGCTTGAAAGTGTTACTCCGATCATGGGATGCTTGGCTCTCCCGCTGGTGATTAAATCTTTGGCGATTTTTCTAGCTCTATTTATTGGAATTGCGAAACCTAATCCTGCTCCTGGTCCTGAGCGAACAAGAGTATTAATACCAATCACTTCTCCAACAGAATTTAATAATGGTCCTCCAGAATTACCTGGATTAATAGCTGCATCAGTTTGAATGAGATCTATTCTTTTGTCGGATATACCTAATTGAGCAACATCTCTATTGAGATTACTAATGATTCCAAGAGTAACCGTATTTTCAAGTCCAAAAGGATTTCCAACTGCAATTGCCCAATCACCAACTTTTAAATTATCGGAGTTTCCTAATTGGGCAGTTGGCCAAGGACCTTTTGCTTTGAGTTTAATAACTGCAAGATCTGTTAAAGAATCTTCTCCAACAACATTTCCAAGCACTCTTCTTCCATCTGATAAACCCACTATTAATTGATCAGTTTTTTCTATTACATGAGCATTAGTTAAGACCAGACCTTCTTTAGAAAAAATCACTCCACTTCCTTGCCCTTTTTCAATTCGAGATCGTGGAACTTGCAGGCCTCTTAGACCAAAGAATCGTTCAAAATATCGATCATTTAAGATCCCAGGAGGAAATACACCTTCACTTGAAGATAAAACCTGACGTTGTGTTTCAATTGTGACCACTGCATCCCCACTAATATTTAACGCTTTTGATACGAAAGATTGCTTATTGTGATTTTCTTGGGATAACAGTGAAGCTTCACTTGAATGAAGAGGAGTTTCATATCGGAAGTTCAAAAAAATAAGAACAACTAAAACAAAAATTTTAAAATATTTTTTTTGACGTAACTTTAGGGATCCTATTATTAGTCTGTTGTCATCTAATCCATGCATGATCTTCTGAAAGGGATTAGTTCTTATTATCAAAACTAATCATAGCTAATTTAAAAATTGAAATGCACACCATTTTAATTACCGTAGATTTTTACTAAATAACTATTCTTTGAACTTTCTTTCCTCTAGAATAATACTCTGATTTATTCTGTGATTGAAGATGAAACTAGAACGACTTCAAAACTTAATCTGAATTAATGCATTCAGTTTTTTGATTTATCATTTTTGCAAATGTTGAGCAATTTTTTACCTTTTGTTTATGGCCTTTCAGTTTTTGTTTTGTTGTTTTTGGCTGCCAGAATAATGCTAAATGGTTTTTTCTCAGGTCAAGCATCATTTAAGATTCAAAATTCATTTTCAAAGACAAAAGGTGATGATCGAACAGGCTTGGTTACTGTTCATCCTGAGCTTCTAGACAAAGATGGCTCCATTACTGATGAAGATTTGCTCACAGTTCGTTTTTCTAAGGACAGTGATCATCCACAATCATATGAAAAGCCTTCTGAATAATTTTCATTAGATTTTTTGGGTTTGACATTACATAGTTATCTAAGAGGTTTTAATTTTGGAACAAAGAACGCGCATAGTCGCTGCAGTTTTGAAAAACGTGAAGTTACCTCCAAGGTTTCGTCTCAGATTATTAAAAGAAGACCCAGTGAGGCTTGAGTTAAGCCTTACTCCAGCTTACGGAAAAGATCCTATTCAAGTTGGGTTAGTAGAGTCCCTTGATTTGGTTGCTAGAAGAGACAGAGAAGGAAGAATGCCTAGAGATTTACAAGGGACATGGGATTGGACTGTACGACATGGAGAAGTTAGTACTGGTGGATGGAATCCTTATCTAAAAGAAGCTCTTCAGACCATGTTTGAAACTGGATTACCAGCAATTATTTACGAGGAACTTACTGGAGAGGACTATCATCCAGTTGATGGCGCCAGACATGTTAGATAGATATTGAAAGTTTTAAAAACAAATTAATTTCAAGAGCCAACATATATGTTTTCTCATTCTCAGCATTTCTTTAGTATTATTAAAATGATTTCTATTAACAAATGAAAGATAACTTCGAACCTCGTTATGGATTTGTCAATTTTGCTGAAATATGGAATGGCCGTTTAGCAATGATGGGTATTTTAATAGGTTTAACAACAGAACTTTTAACAGGGCAAGGGATTTTAACTCAGATGGGAATCGGTTGAAAAACTAATTTTTAGTTTTTTATTTTTAAAAGTTTGACTGATCTTAAAAACGCTAAACAATCTCTAACTACATATAGTGTTAAAGAGTTAAACGAATCTATTGGCTTATTATTATCAAGAGGCTTTGCCCCAAAGTTTATACTTGAAGCCGCTGTTTCTAAATCACAAATAAAAAAAGGTCATTTATGGTTAACTTTAACGGACGGGAAAGCAAGTGTAGATGCAGTTGCATGGTCATCAACAATAAAGTCTTTAAAATTTTTACCAAAGCAAGATGATGGCGTTGTTATTATTGGTAAATTAAATTTCTGGGAATCTCAAGCAAGAGTATCGGTACAAGTTTTCGATATTCGACCAAGTATTTCTACGGTTCTTAGGAAGTTTGAAATAGTCAAATCAAATCTTTTTAAAGAAGGTTTGATAGATGATTCGTTACGAAAAAAATTGCCAAAATATCCTCATTCACTTGGTATCCTTACAAGTGTTCCAAGCTCTGCTTTAGCTGACATGCTTAGAACAGCTAAGGAGAGATGGCCATTAACGAAGCTGCAAATAATTCCTATTCCGGTTCAAGGTGATAATGCAAATAAACTAAAATCTATTTTAAGTAAATTAAAAAAAAATAAGTTACAAGTAGAGGCTTTAATTATAGCTAGAGGAGGAGGTAGCAGAGAAGATTTAATGTTGTTCGATAGTGAAATCATAGCTAGAGAAATCGCAACTTTCCCAATACCAGTAATTACAGGGATAGGTCACGAAGATGATCTAACTGTTGCTGATCTGGTTTCAGATCATCGATCTGCCACTCCAACTGCTGCGATTGTTGATCTATTGCCCTCAAGAGAAATTGAAAAAAATAAGTTTTTGCAAAATAAAAAATTACTTAAATATTATTTGAAATTATTTTTTCAGAACACAAAGAAAACATTAATTACAAAAAAATCTATTTTTCAATCTTATTCACCCCGACTATTAATAAAAAATAAAAGAACAAGAATAAATTATATGTATGAGATTTTGAATGCACTTTCTCCAAGAAAATTGTTAAAAAGAGGTTTTGCGCTAATTACTGACGAGTCAGGTAATTCGATTTATAGTGTAAAAAATATTAAGGAAAATGATAAGCTGATAGTTCAATTTTGTGATGGAAAAATTACAGCAGAGGTTGATAGTCTTAATTATGATAAAATATAAATTTATTGAATAAAAATTTGTTATTACATGCCACTTGAAAATCAAGTTATCCCAAATCATTTATCAATGTCTAACAAAGTTACTAACAAAAAAAATATAGAAATCTTTAAACAAGATATTAATAGATTAAGTTATGAAGAATCTATATCTGCATTGGAAACTATCTTAAACAATGTGCAAGATGAAAATATTTCATTGGATGAAATTCAAATTAATTATATTAAAGGTCATCTACTTCTTAAGCATTGCGAAGAACTCTTGCAGTTTTGTGAACAAGAGATTAATGAAATTAATCCAGAATTTTTAGAATTAGATTAATTTATAAATCTAATTCTTCGGATTTTATGTCAATTGTTGCTGCACTTGCTGGAATATTTTCTAGAATATCTGCATTTTTTGTTATGGGTGTTCCACATATTGGACAAATCATTTGACTGTTAAGAAAGGTTGAGCCACAAGCTTCACAGTTTTGTACTTTTGATTGGATTCTTTTCCAAGTAAACCATCCAACTCCTCCTAAGACTAATGGTATTATTGTAATGATAAGGAATATTCCGCCTGCTAAATCAATAATAAATTTCCCAGCTGGTGTAGGTAAAATAATAAGTAGAATAAATACCATCCAAATCAATGAAGATGGCTTATTCATGACTACTTAAGAGATTTATTTAAATATTATAATTTAAATTTAGCTGCTTGTTTCAATGATGTTTAAACGTATCGATTTCGACGCATGCTTGCAATTACAACGCTCCAACATTGACCAAAATAAATAATTACTCCTACCATCCAAACCCAAAGAGTCAATACAAGGACTCCACCAATGAATCCATAAGCTTGAAATCTTGATCCCAATGAAAGGATACTTCTACTAACTGCCAAATTCAGAATAGTTAGCAAAGTTCCAATCATCAAAGCCCCAGGTATTAGTGGTTTTAAAGGCACTCTTCTACTGGGGAGTAAACCTTGTAAAAGCAGTGCCATAGTTGAAAAACCTATTAGAGGAAGTATAAATTGACCTACTTGAAGTACAGGTATTTTTGTTATGGCATTTTCAACCCAAGGGGTTGTGTTGGCTAAGTCTTCCAAAACTGCTTCGGGAATCAGACGAATATTTGCACTGATTTGATCGATAACCATCAAAATCCCAACTAGAAGAACTACAAAGAAAGCTTCAATACGATTTCTGATAAATCGAAACGCTTGAAGCCTTAATGGATCTGGCTTTGATTTAACTGGTAGTACGTCTTCCCATAATCGATCTGCTCCTCTTTGTAGTGTTAGATAGGCATTGCCAGCAGTGATCATTAAAAACATTGCCCCAAGAATCCCTGCGCCAAACCCCTGATTAATTAATTGTTCTAAAGTTGATGCGACCAAAGCTATTACTTCAGACGGTAAAACCTCAGCGGTTAATTCAATTATTCTTTGCTCTATTCCTTGCTGTTTTCCTAAAAACCATGATGCAACTGATAGCGAGATTAGCAATATTGGAAAGAAGGACTGAAGAGTGTAGTAAGCAAATGCTGCGCTTAAATCGACGCAATCACACTTAGACCATCTTTCATAAGCTCTCCAGAGACTGCTAAACAACCATCTTGCTTTTTTAGTCCAGTTCAAGCCCACTTTGGTTATGGAGTATTTGATATTACGCTAACTCCTAAGGAGAAGATTTTTCTTAGTTGAATCAGTAGATTTAAAATCATAAATTTTATTAATGTAGCTAATTTAATTAGAACAAAGGGGCACAAAGTGTATTAACTATCCTGAATTAATGCTGACGCCCATGGCAGCATGTTGTTCAATTGATCTTCAGTGGATGCTGTTAGTAATGGGAAATTCACTGAAGTAAGATCTGTTCCAGAGAGAATGTTTTTTGGGTTAGTCTCCAACCAGTTGATAAGACAATTAAGTTCCTCAAGTATTAACCATGCAGCTGCAATATCCCAAATTTTTGGTGTCGCCTCTAAAGCAGCAATCGTTTGACCGATGGCAACACTAGTCATATTTAAACTAGATACCCCAAGTAGTCTTATTTTTCCTGGGAATGACTGCTCTGGTTTCATTTGTAAAACTTTAATTGAGCGGCTACAAAGAGAAATGCAGTCACTATTTTTCTTGAAACGTGATTCAGGCTTAAGTGGCTTGTCGTTTAGCCAAACTCCTTTTCCTTTTATGGCGAAAATTCTTTTTCTAAGTGCTGGTATGTCAAGGAAGGCTGTCTCAGGTTCCCCATTAGTGAAACGTGCTATTGATATTGCCCAGTATGGAATGCCTGCTGCAAAATTAGTTGTTCCATCGAGTGGGTCAACTACCCAATACTCACTGGAGCTAGGAATTGACTTCTTACCCTCTTCACTCAGGACGCCTTCTCCGGGAGTAATTTGAGATAACCCTTGAACTATTGTTTTATCACTCCACCTATCACATTCTGTAATAAGTGTTCCATCAGGCTTTATGTCAGAGTTGATTTGACCAAAATCTTGAAGTTGACGTTTTCCAACCTCATCAACTAATTGATGAATTGCAATTAGTTGAGCTTTGCTCAGAGGTTTAGATATTGGGTCTTGATTCATTTTTATTTATTTAGAAGCTATAGCTGACATAGGGGAATTAAATTTGATTCATAGAGTGATTTGCTATCTATGTCACTTTGATTTTGTGGATTGACTTTGATATCACATGGTTTGATGTTATCTAAACCCGTTTGTCTACTTAAGTCAGCTAATAGAGTGTTATAGCTAGTGACCGAAATAATATAACGAACCTCGGAATCAGTTAAATCTCTTTGGTTGTTTACAACTTCTCGTTGTGTAGTAATACCTGATTTGTATCTAAGTTTTGCAAGTCTTAAAGACTCTCTTGCAGACAAAACTTCTGTGTACGAAGCAGAAATATTTAGTTTAGCCGACTCTAGTTTGAAGAATACTTGTTCAACTTCTTGTCTAATTTGAGCTCTTCTTGCGGCAAAATTTAGTTTTGCTTCTTTTGCTTTACTTTTATTGTAATTATACAAAGATCTTGAATTGCCTCCATCAAAAATAAACCATGTTGCATTGAGCCCAATGGTGTTAGAAAAATTGGAGGATGTGTTGCTGGTGTTTGGAGATATTTGATTTAACTCACCTTTCGCAAATGAAGAGGTCGATGTATTTACAATGCTTAATTTTGGTTGGCTAGCAGCAAGTGCAGCATTTGCATTACTATTATTAATTGATATTTCTAATAGGATACTTTCGAGTTCTTCTCTTGAATTATAAGCAGCTATAATACTATCCTCTAATGATAAATCCCATATACCTGTAACTTGAGTTTTTGTACCAATTAATGGTGTTACATCCTCTGGAAAATTAAGTATTTCAGCAAGAGATCTTTGACCAATTTTTTGATCACCTAATTTAATATTAAACAATTGCTGATCTCTAGCTAATTGAGTTCTAGCTTCTAGAACTTCTAATTTCGTACCAATACCTGATTCAAATCTAATTTCTGCGTCTCTTAACCCAATAGTCGAGGATTCAATTGATTTCTTTGCTACTTCTATTTCCTCATTGGCTTTTTGCAAATTGAAGTAACGTTTTTTTGCCTCTAATTTTAAATCTCTTAAAATTATTGCGTAAGAATATTTTGACTTTTCAAAACTATCTCTAGCTGATGCTATCTCTGGGACTCTTGCAGGATTAATTAAATCCCATTTTACTTGAGCGGAGATAGAGGAACTCCATTGTTTACTCGAAGTATCTTGTATTACGCTTGATTCATTAAAGTTATTAGATTCAAAATATTGGGGAATACCATTAGCTGTTAGGTTTAATGTTGGGTACCATGAGGATAAAGAACTTTTTAATATTGATTTGGCTTGCTCAACTCTTTCTAAGTAGATTTTAATTGCTCGGTTGTTGTTTATAAGTAAATTTTCTAACTGATCAAGGTTAACTTTTTGATAAGTTTTTACTAATACTTCGCGTGATCTAGAGGGTAAAAAAAGATCTTCAGGCGCATTTAATTCATATAAGACCCGCTGTTGTTTTTGATTTTGACTTAGGCTTTTACTTGAGTTTCCTTTTATCTTTGTATTGGAAGTTATTTTTTGCGAACTTGTAGCCCACAAAGGATTGAGCCCAGATATAAATAAACCTGCAACAATTAGAAACTTTCTCTTCACTCTCCTCATAGTTATAAGAAAAACTGAGATGGATTTAGTAAAGCAATTATGCTTTACCAAGTGCTTTGTTCACGATGTCTTGTGCATCATGGACAATTCTTACAGATACATTAAGTGACAAAGAGAGCTCTTGAAGTGTCATGTCATCAAGAAAGATTTTTTCACCTTGTCTTAGCATGACCGATGGTATAAGTAATTCATCGCCTAATTCTTTTCCGCGCAGTCCTTTTATGAGGTCTTGGCCTGTGAGTAGGCCAGTAACAATTTGTTCTTGCCCCCAATAAGGACTTGGAAGCCCATAAAGATGGAGTGTGAAATTATTTATTTTATTTATTCGCTTGCAAGGCTTCTGTAATTCATTTTCAACAAGTTTGCCAACAACCCAGCTGCAGGTTTTCTTTTGATCAATTTTGGTCGGCAAATCTCTTGTGGCTTCATCCATTGCTCTAAGAAAACTGCGAATACTTCCTACTCCATTCTCTTTTTGAGGTAGATCTTCGTAAGAATTAAGAGAGGGTAAAGCCTTCTTCGCTATTAAATACCATTCGTCAGATAACCAAGCAAAACGGGACCCCGTTGATTTATAAAATATTCTTTGCATTGGCTCAACCTGATTGATTACTTTTGTCGCACAAACAGGATCCACGGGTATCAGCCCGTCATTACTGGGTCGAAACCTTGTTAGCCCAACTGGAACTACAGCTGCTGAGAGGACTACGGGGAAATCTCCTTGCGCAAAACTATATAGATCATTGATGGTTCGTTCTAAAGCTTTTCCATCATTTATTTCAGGGCAAACAACAATTTGAGCATGAATTTGTATTCTTTTTTTTGAGAACCAAGCTAACTGATTTAAAAGGTCAATAGCTTTAGGATTTCTTAGTAATTTCGACCTTAAAGAAGGATCTGTTGCATGCACTGATACAAATAAAGGAGTGAGTCTTTGTTCCTCAATTCTCTCCCAGTCTTGTTTGGAAAGATTTGTAAGTGTTAAGTAAGAACCATATAAAAAACTTAGCCTGTAGTCATCATCTTTTAGGTACAGGCTTTTTCTTTTCCCTGGGGGTTGTTGGTCAATAAAACAAAATGGGCATTGATTATTGCATTGTTTTAATCCATCAAATAAAGCTTCAGTAAAAGCAAGTCCTAACTCATCGTCATAATCTTTTTCAATGTCAATTGTATGTTGTTTATCTTTTTCATCTAATATTATTAGTTGAATATTTTCTTCAGCCATAAGAAATTTGTAATCAATAAGATCTCTTGGCTTTACACCATTAATACTAATTAATCGATCTCCAACTTCAAATCCAAGCTCCTCGCCTATTGAACCTTCTTCGATGGAGGCAACAACAGCAGGTTTAATTTTGTTTTGAGTTATCCTTAATGTGCTCATTTAGGCTCTTAAACAAGAAAATAAATTTTTTATACTTCTCGGGTGGTTTGAAAAAATTAAATTGATCTTGAAGAATCATTTATCTTTCAATATAAGTAAATTTTCAACAAAAAGTACTTAAGAAGATTTTTGAATCATCTCTTTTTATGAGGATTTTTAAAACTGGGCCTTGAAAAGCATTGTAATCATTGTAATTAAGAAGTTTTTAAGATTTTTTTTAAAAACTTTATTATTTGTATTCCTAAGACTGTTTGGTTTGGGTATCTACTTGAATGTAAATTCATAGAAGGTTGAGCTGAAAACCAACTCAGTTTTATTAATTCTGATTTACTCAAACAATCCCACCAAGCCCATAAATCAAAAAACGTCCTACCTGTCAAAGCCAAGGACATTGCAATTTTGGGCTAGCACAATGGTTGTCCTGCCGGTTTTTGTTCAGGCCCCATGGGTTCATGTGTTCCCTTTTTCAGCTTTTTTATTTAGTTTCATAATATTTTTTCTTGGATTTTATTTACTTAAATTTTGTAGTTATAGATGGTCCTCTATTGGTTCGCTATTGGTTGGTGTGAGTTGGAGCTGGTTAGGAGGATGTCTTTTTTGGGGATGGTTAAGAGCTCATCCTGTTTGGCATTTGCCTGTTGAGTCAATAGCTTTGCCAATAGCAGTAAGCCTCTTAAAGACTCGATGGAAAATCGGAGCCAGTTTCTATTTGGCATCTCTATTAGGAACTGCTTTTACTGACGTAATGATTGTTTTAACTGGTGTTATGAAGGCTTGGCCTGAAGTTGTAGATGCGCCTTTTTCAGAAGCTTCTAAAATTTTGAGTTTAACTGCCGAACAATTATTGGAACCTTTTTCATTATTTGCCATTTTTATTGCGGCACTTTTAATAATTTCGATAGCAAATTGGATGCATCAAAAATCAAAAAGTGAGCCTTTGTCTTCTGATGCTTGGCTTGTATCAAGTTCAGCTTTGACAACAACCTTGTGGGTTGATGGCTTATTTTTTGCGACCACATTGATTCAGCCTCAATTAAGTGGATTGATCTGAAAACTAATCTTTTATGGATTTAAATACTGGGTTTAATAAAAATGATATTTACTCAACTAATTGGGATGTAATTGTTATTGGAGCAGGAGCTGCGGGTTTGATGTCTTCTCTTGAATTGCCATCAAATCTGAAAATTTTACTTTTAAACCGCAATACCAGTAAGCGTTCTTCTAGTCGATGGGCACAAGGAGGAATGGCTGCTGTGACTCGAATTGAAGATAGCGAGGATATTCATGCTAACGACACAATCAAAGCTGGGGCAGGACTTTGTGATTCAGAAGCAGTTCAGATGTTTGTTCAGAGTGCTCCGAGATTAGTAGATAGACTTATGAAACTAGGAATGGAATTTGATAGAACCTCTGGAAAATTATCTACAACTCTTGAAGCTGCTCACACGCATAGAAGAGTACTGCACGTAAAAGATAGAACTGGTAAGGCATTGGTTGATGTTCTTAACGAGCAAGTTGATCAAAGAGGTAATGTTCTGCATCAAAGAGGAATAAGAGTTACTCAGATTTGGGTTGAAAGAGGAAAATGCTCCGGGGTACAAGTTCTAGATGGACCAGCTTTGCGTTGGATCCAAGCAAAGGCAGTTGTTTTAGCTACTGGCGGCGGAGGTCATTTATTTGCGAATACTACAAATCCAACTCAAGCAGCAGGTGAGGGAATTGCTCTGGCTTGGAGATCTGGGGCTTGCATAGAGGATCTCGAATTTTTTCAGTTTCACCCAACTGCTCTGAAATTGGATAATGCGCCTTCGTTTTTGATTTCTGAAGCGGTAAGAGGAGAGGGTGCAGTTTTAGTTGATTCATTCGGAGAGAGTCCCGTAGCTCATCTTGAAGGGAAAGATCTTGCATCAAGAGATCAAGTCAGCAGGGCATTATTTCAAGCGATGCAAAAGCAAAAAGTTGATCACATTGGTCTTGATGTGAAATCCATTTCTGTTGAAGATGTAGCAGCGCGCTTTCCGTCTATTTTTCAAAGATGCAGAGAGCTTGGCTTAGAACCTTTGAAAGAAGCAATCCCTGTGGCTCCATCTGCTCATTATTGGATGGGTGGTGTGGCTACAAACTTGAAAGCACAAACTAATGTCAAAGGACTTTTCGCGATTGGTGAAGTGGCATGTACTGGCCTGCATGGTGCCAATAGACTGGCAAGTAATTCATTAATGGAATGTTTGGTCTTTGCAAATCAAATGAGAAATATTGAATTAACTGATTATGTAACTTCCGATATTTTAGGAAATAATTTAAGTTTTAATAAATCAGATCTTCGCTTTTCTAAGGAACAAGGAACTAGTTATTTATCAAAAGAAATTGAAAAACTTAGACAATTATGCTGGCGTGCAGCTGGAGTTGATCGATCACGAAAAGGAATGAATTCTGCTCTTATAAAAGTTAAAAGAGATTATGAAAATCTTTTAAACGAGCCCTTATTAAATTTGGTTTTTTCTCAGTCAAAATATGAAATTAATGAATTCGAGGAACTTGCCAGGAGAGATCTTAATTTGCTACTTGATTTGAGTAATCGACAAATGTCAAGTTTGCTTATGTTGGAAGCTTGTTTGTTTCGTGAAGAAAGTAGAGGAGGTCATTTTAGAGATGATTTCCCTACCTCAGTTCCTTTTTGGCAATGTCATACTAGACAAATGAAGGGAAAGAACATTCATACAAGACCCATTGTTGATAAAGCTGGCTTCCCTAAAAATCTTTAGAGTCTTTGTAATTTGTAAGGTCAGCTAATTCTTCTAGGCTTTTCACTCCTGAATCAATTGAGCCATTAATTTCCCAAGAAGGGAAACCAGTTATCCCTTTAGCTTCACAAAGTTCTCTTTTGTTGTTAAAACCATCTTTTGCACACTCAACTAAATTTAATTTTTCTGCAGCTTCTTTTCCGAACATTTCTTTTTGATCATGACAATGTGGACACCAATAAGCGTTATACATGACTGCTCCTTCTTTTGTTAAATGTTCAGCGAGTTTTATTTTGTCAGGAGAACTTATAGCTATTACCGCAGGTGGCATGCCTGAAATATTATTTGAAACTTCCTTGATAGCAGGATCGACTGATGATGACCATATTAGCCCTGCTAAAAGAACTGCTACTGACATAAGAAAACCTCTAAAAAATAATTTACCATAATCTTCCCAACTGCCTCCAATTATATTTAATAATAGGACTGAAAGTGATATAAGAAAAGAAAGAAGACAGAAAAAACAGAAAGCTTTAATTTTAAATATCATTACTGATATTAAAATTAAGCTGAAAATAAAAGTAGATGTAGATATATAAAAAGATCCCCACCATGCAACTTTTGAGATATTATTTTTTTGGTTTTTGAGAATAGGTATTAATGGGAATATTGCCATTAATAATATTAATAAATAACTAATTAAACCTATTAATGATAATGGAATAGAGAAATTATTTGTTTGAAAGAAAGTCCCCCAAGGGCTATTTAAAACTTTATCGCAGCCTCCTAATCCACCTGGACAGTTTAAATTTCCTATGATCCCCCATTTATTTAGTGTTATGGATCCTGTATCTATAACACCAACTGTTGATAATATAGCTATTGCAACTCTCGCCCATTTGGAACCTAGATCTTGGCGTCGACGACTCTTTAGTCTTGAAGGTCCCATGCAGGTGAATTTTAAATAATTGAATATTTTTTATTCTAATGAAGAATTCCTTTTAAGTCTGAATAATTTAAATTAATTCTAATGTTCTGTATATTTTAAGAACCATACATATCTGACTGAGTATTAAATATAAACTTCTTTAACTAATCCAATACTAGTAATAGTGATTTATTTATTCAGATTAATTTGATAGCTTTAAGGGCTTTTTGAATCAAGAATGCTGCAGAAAGGCCTGCTCCAACAAAAACTAAGTAAAAAAGAATTCCCATTTGATTTAAATTTCTCCACTAATAATAGAACATCAGTGCTTTATCGTTTGAATTTATTAATTTTAATCTTGAATATATTGTTTACCAGTGATCAGGCATTGCTCTGCTCGCTGTAGTTCACGACCAATGTAAATCGCATGATCTAAATGACTGATGGGGAATGGACCATGACCCTCGGAGATTTGAATACCTAATTGCTTGGCACTCTTCCCTCTATAAATATTGTTTGGTTGATTTCTACTTTTTGTTTTACACCCAATTGGTTCTCCAGACTTTGGATCAATAGCACGACCTTTTTGATCGATATCATTTAAATAATGTTCAAGTATTAACTCATTTGTTTTGGGTTCAATTTTTATTAAGAAATAACCTTTTGGGTCAAGCTCTATTTGCCGCTTGGATAATTTAGCGTCTAAAAGCTTTATTGAGTTAATTAAGTCTTCTTGAAGATCTGGATTGTTCATTTCTTTAATTTACAAATTAAAAAGAAGATACAAAAGTCACTTATTCTGTAGTCATTAAATTTTTAGATTTCCTGCAAAAAATTATCCTGAAATAAAACTTTTTAAGATTAAAAATATAAGCAGGTTAATAAAAATAAAAGATAAATAAACAATACCTGGATTTTTTAGGCCTGCTGGTGCTGTTAATTCATAGCCAAAAAGAGTAATAACACCTTGAGTCCCTTTATCTTTATAACTAAAAATCCCTTGAGCAAAGAAAGGTTTTTCTTCATTAGAATCGACTGTATCTTTCTCAGTGGAAAGTGATTTGTTGGTCTCAGGAGAATCTAGTAAATTGTTATCTGTCATTGAGATTCAGTCTTTAATTTGTCTGAAGTTACTATGTATTTGATAGTTTTGGCTCTTCAAACTTAAAAGGTACTTCATTATTTGTAGCGTTTATTTGATCAAGCATTAGCTTATTTGCTCTTGGTAGCCATTCTCTAATTAAGGAATCCATAGGTAAGTTGTACCATCTATGAAGACTTGCATTGGGTTTAGCAATAAAACCTCTTCGTTTTTTGTGACTACCTCCTGCTCCAGGGTCAAAATATTTTATTTTATTTGCTATTGCCCACTCAATCGGGGAGTAATAACAAGCTTCAAAATGTAAATTATCTATATTTTTTTCTGCACCCCAATATCGTCCCCAAAGCATATTTTCGTTTTTCACGCATAAGGACATTCCAATTGTTTTATCAATTCCTTCTTCTTTTGCGTCAAATAAAACAATATTTTCTTTGAGTTCTGTTGATCTAAGTTCAGTGAAAAATGATTCCGTGAGGTATTTACTTCCCCATACTCCCCATCTTGAACAATGAAGCTGATAAAAATAATGCATTTTTTTTAAATTCATTACATTTATTTGAGACCCACTAAGAGCTTCAACTTTTACTCCACATTTTTTTATGCTTTCTCTTTCTCTCTTAATATTTCTACGTTGATTGGAATTGAATTTTTGTAAAAAATCAGAAAAACTTTTTTCTTCATTCAATGTCAACAGACTTTGTTGGTTGACCCACTTGGCGCAATTTAGAGATTCAGCTACTTTCATCCATTTAGGATCTACATACAAAAAATTACAACTAAGAATTCCATTTTGTTTGGCAAAACTATCAATTTCAGAGATTAATATTTGTGTTAGGTCTCTATCATTAACTCCTTCTGCAAAAAGAAAGCGATAACCCTCTATTGGACTTAATGGACTCATTCCTATTAGCTTGGGGTAATATTGAAGTCCCATATCTTGAGCTAGTTGAACAAAGGCATTATCAAAAATAAATTCTCCATAACTATGAGATTTAAGATAGAGAGGTGCACATGCAATTAAATCATTTTCACTCCACGCAGAGAGAAATAATGGTTGCCAACCATATTTTGTACTAACACTTTTTGATCTTTCTAATGCATTCAACCAATCCCATTTATAAAAAGGAGTTGAATTTCCTTTTAGGAAATTATTCCAAATAATTTTTGGAATTTCTTGGATTGTGGCATGCCATTTGATTTTTATATTGTTCATTTATTTTATACTAAATCTATATTCAAGATAAATGATTTCTAAAATATCTAATAAGTAATTCGTTATTACCTAGCTTTTGACTTTCTTTTAGAATCCATTTATTCTTTTTATTCATGATTGTACTTAAGTTCCTTAATTCAGATGAAACCCAGCAGTAATCTCCTCCTATAAGATGAGGTGTAATCGTGATTTGTAATTCATCTATTAGATTCTCTAAAAGAAAAGCTGAAATAAGATTTGCACCTCCAAGTAATACAATTTTCGCAATTCCTTTCTGATACAAATCATCAAGAGAATCACGCCAAGTGATTTTTAAATTTATTCTTTTATCGAATCCATCAGGAAGCATAATCTCATTTTTCTTATCTTGCATTTGGAGCAACCATCTTTGAAGAGGTTGTTGAAAAAAAAGCCAATTTTCTGGAAAATCTATTTGATTGCTTGCTATAAGAGCAATTGGCTGTTCGTTCTTGCCTTCTGAAGTTCTTTTTTTTAGTAAGCTTTTATTTTTAATTAAACAAATTGATTGATGATCTCTCAGTGTTTGCCCTCCCATTAAAATCCCATCTGACCAAGCAAGTGATTCTTCTAAAACCAAACGATCACCAGATTGACCTAATTGAGTTTTTCCTCCTTCTGGATATGCGATACGTCCATCAATACTAGAAGCTAAAACTAATTTAACCCATTTTTTTTTCAATTATCTCAGCAAACGAACCTGATTCTTAGAGTCTTTGGTATCGATTGTTGATTCAGGTACGTTTGCATAAACTTCTGCAGCATTATTAGGACTTTCCTGTAGTTTTATCTTATATAAATTAGCCCCAATCGCATTAATTGGATTAGTTAATTTATCTGAAATGTGTAATGCAATATTTTCAGCTGTAGGTACACAATTTGCAAAATAAGGAATGTCTTTATTTAAAAAGGTATGATCAAAAGGTTCTACAACTAAATCATTTATTAAACTATTTAATGCAGATAAATCACATATCATTCCAGTTCTAGGATTAATCTTCCCTTTGACAGTTATATCTACTAAGTAATTGTGACCATGTCCATTAGGTCGAGCACATTTTCCGAATATTTTTTCGTTTTCGGTTTGAGGTAGGTCTTCTCTGGCTAAGCGATGAGCAGCTGAAAAGTGTGTTTGAACTGTTAAATAAGCATCCATAGCATTTCCTTGATAGTCAGCCCAGAGTTTTGGGTTTTCGTAAAGACGAAGAGATTTTAGGGGTAAGTGAGATTTAAGGCGCTCCCATATAATACGAACTAAACTTTCAGTTGTGGGCAAGCAACCTTCGGGTTTAGAAAGGTCAAACTCAGGCCATGTGTCATTTAAAAAACGAAAGTCAAGCTGACTTGTTACTTCATTTTTTATGGCATGTTTTACATCTGAAAGGTTTAAGACCATGCCATATTTATTAAGATCTCCTTCCATGGTTACGATTAACTCGTAATTATGTCCGTGGCCAGGAGCTATTGAGCATGGGCCAAACAAAGCTGAATTATCATCATCAGATAATTCAGGAAGCCTATAAAGGTGGCTTGCGCTAAAGCAGGCTCGCCTTGTAATTACACAGGTTCTCCCCTCTCCGTGAGGGAAATTCGATGTGATTGCTTCCATAAATTTTTCACATCAACATACATCTTAATAACTTTTAGTTACTTCTGTCTTTATGGCTGTCCAATCAACCCCTAAAACTCTTAAAGAAAAGTTAGGTGGTCGAAATATATTTTTGATAGGAATGATGGGTTCTGGCAAAAGTCAAACGGGTCCAGTTCTAGCAAAAATGATCAATTATGCTTTTGTTGATACTGATGATGTTATAGAAAAAGCGTCTAAACAATCTATTTCATCTATTTTTGAAAAAGATGGAGAAAAAGTCTTTAGGGATGTTGAAAAAAAAGTTTTAAAAGAAATTAGTCAACATCATTCTCTTGTAATTGCGACCGGAGGTGGTTTAGTTACCTTGCCTGAAAACTGGGGCATTCTTCATCAAGGAATAGTTATTTGGTTAGATCTTGATTTGAGACGTTCAATTAAACGATTAGAAAGTGATCACAAGAGACGCCCTTTACTACTTGGAGATAATTTAGCTGAGAATTTTAGTCAGATTTATGAAAGTAGAAAACCAATATATTTAGAGTCAGATTTGAGAATAGAAGTTGAGGATCAATCACCATATGAGGTCGCTACTATGGTTGCTGAACATTTGCAAAGCATCCTTATCGACCAGGAGCCTCAAGCCGAACGGCATACCACTGAATTGTAAAACCTGTTTTGATTTCTAGGTCGCAGGCTGTATCAAGTAAATGTTGAGCCGCTTCTGCTATTGAAGACTTACAGTCAAGATCCAATGGTAATGAATCGAATTTATTTAACCAAGATTGAAGCCATAAAAGAGTTTGTTCTTTATCCAGGAATTGTTCACTTTCGCCAGGAACCAAAACAACATAATTATCCATTTCTCTAATTAAAGGATCAGACATGAGACAGAAATTTTTCTTTTTTTTAATTTCTATTTTAATTGTTTTTACTTACACAGTTTCTGCACTTGCTGAAAGTAGCCTTGAAATAAATAATTTTCAACGATCTAAGCTTTACGAACGCAAATCAATCTGGCCTGATTGGCGCCTTCCATCTTCCATTAAGCGCCCAGGATTGAAAGATGATTTAATTTACCCTGATTGGTTTGAAGGTGTATGGGATGTTACTAGCGAGATAGAAAGTGATCAGAATCAAGAACCTATTATTCATTCCGCTAAATTTATTCACAATACTTCTGGTGATTTAATAGCTGACCGTGAATACAACACTAAGTCTTATGCTTTGAGCACAAAGACTGGTGGTTTTTTATCAGTAAAGAATGATCCTAAATCTCCTAATCGTCAGTTTGCTAAATTAACCGAAGATAGGTATTTAGAGACAAAGATTATAGGAAGACTGCAAGAAAAAATAGACAATAATATTTTTATTACTGATGAATTAATTTTACAAATTTTTCATACACCAGAATTTAGCAGGGTTAGCCAGGTCGAAACATTAACTGAATTTAAAAAATGTGGATCTATTCAAAATAATAAAATAAATATGAGTGATTTTAATATTTGTGGAGAACAATTTCAGGCGATTTATAATCAACCTGGGCAAAATCTGATTTCTTTGCCAATTAAAACAGAGAAATCCAAATTAATACTTAGAAAGACTAATGATGATTAGTTATTGCTAATTGATCTTCAATGAAGTCTCTCCATTTAAAAAGATTTTGCAGACTTGGATCTTTTACATATATAGAACAACCTTGGCCAGTTAGATTTTCTCCAGATGAATTTGGAAATTTGAGTAGTGATAAGTGTGATGCTACAGAAATATCAGCAATAGAAAGCTTGTCTCCAATAAGAAAGTTTTCTTGATTAATTAAATTTGATAGGTTTTCTAGATTTAATGTTAGAGATTCTTTTTCTTTCTGGTTTATTAATCCAGAAATTTGACTAGCAATCTTTGTAGGAATATTAAAAAGAGGTTTTTGCATAGAATCCGAAATTTTATTTGAGAATAAAGAGGAAATCAATTTTGGATTCTTCGACAGCTCTTCCAAAAAGACAATTTTTATAGATTTTGCCAAAGTTGTATCTGCCCAATTCTCAATTATTTGGACTTGAGAGGCTTCCTTTAGACCCTCTGGAATTAATTTTGGTTCTATTTCAATTTTCTCTAAGTGTCGTATTATTGAGCTTGAATCATGGATTATTGTTTCGTTATCAAAAAGCACGGGTAATTTTTTTTGTCCTGTTTTTTGAAAGATATCTATTTGCCCAACGGCTGGAGTTATCTCAACGGTTCGATATGCAAGCTTTTTTGCAGCCAAAGCCATTCTTACTTTCAAGCAATAAGGTGAGTGCCTAAATTGATGAAGTTCCAACATTTTAGGTTCCTTCAAATGGTTAGCAGAGTAGCTATTAATTCAGTCTTTTGGTGGTGAAAAATGGGTGAGTTTTTTTCTAATGTTTCTAGATATCCAAAATATCTCATCACGATAGTCTTGGGGGTTTTCACAGCTGCAATTTCTCCATTAATTAAACGAGGTAGTAATCCGATCACAGCGATTGCTCTCGTTGGGGCGTTGTTAAGCGGACTTCTGACAATAGGTTTCTTATTAAAGGCTATGGCTTTTCCTCAAGCAATTACTTAGTTATGGCCAATTCAAGAAGGGTTGAAAAATTAGCAGCTTTACTAAAAAGAGAAGTTAGTGAGCTTTTAGTTAATGGGATTAGAGATGAAAGAATTCATCAAGCTATGATTACCATTACATCTGTTGAAGTTTCAGGTGATTTACAGCATGCAAAAATTTTTATCAGTCTTTTTGGTGAAGAGAAAAAAAAGGATGAAGTATTAGTTGGTTTAGAGGAAGCAAAGGGATTTATTCGTGCTGAGCTTGCTCAAAGACTTCAAATGAGAAGATCTCCTGAGCTTGTATTTAAGATTGATAAAGGTATGACAAAAGGTCCTGCAGTTTTAGATCTTCTCAATGCATTAGAACTGGAACGTAAAAGTAAAGACTTATAGATCAATCAAAATTCTTGATGAATAAATCTGATCTTAGAAGACAAGTAGCTGAATTATTTATAGTTCGAGCAAGTGGATTTAATCTTGATTCGCAACGTCTATACCCTAACTTAGAGGAATCTAATTCAAATCTAAAAAGACTTTTAGAAGAAGGTGTTGGTGGAGTTATTGTTCTAGGGGGAACTGTAAAAGAATTAGAAATTCGTTGCAATATCTTGAAAAAATGGTCTGGTAGACCTCTTCTTTTATGTGCTGACATTGAGGAAGGTGTTGGTCAAAGATTTTATGGAGGAACAAAGTTTGTTCCTCCAATGGGTATTGCTCAGATTTATAAAAAAGATCAAACTTTAGCAATTTCTATTGCTGAGAAAATTGGTTATTTTACTGGTAAAGAAGCAAAAAAAATTGGTTTAAATTGGCTATTAGCCCCAGTCTGTGATATTAATAACAATCCAAATAACCCAGTTATAAATCTAAGAGCTTGGGGAGAAGAGCCTGAAACAGTAAAAAGTTTAACTTCTGCTTTTCAGCGGGGTGTTTCTAGATCAAAAATGCTGACTTGTGCAAAACATTTTCCTGGTCATGGAAATTCTGAAGTTGACTCTCACTTGGATTTACCAGAAATACATCATGACTTATCTAAATTAGAGAAATTTGAGTTAATTCCATTTAAGTCTTTAATCAATCAAGGAGTAAATAGTGTCATGATCGGGCATTTACTTTTTCCAAAGATTGATCCTATTTTTCCTGCAACACTTTCAAAAAGAGTGGTTACCGATTTGTTACGTATCAAATTTAAATACGATGGTTTAGTTGTCAGTGATGCCTTAGTTATGAATGCAATAACAAATAAATATAGTAGTGGTAAGGCTGCAGTTATGGCATTTGATGCAGGAATTGATTTGATTATGATGCCAAAAGATATTGATGAGGCAATAGATTCTCTTACCGATGCTTTTTATTCAGGAAAAATTTCTTTAGAAAGGTTAAATATATCTAGAGAAAGAAGAAAAAAACAACTTGATTTAGTTAGCAACGAAGCGGATTTCAAAAAAGAAGATTTGAACAATGAAGATATTAAAAATAAATTTTTATTGGATGCCTCTAAATTTAGTAATTCTATAATAAAAAGTTCAATTTTTGTCCGAGAAGAAAGTACTATAAAAGCTGAATATAATGATATAAATCTTATACAAATTGATAATTTTGATCAAGTAGCTAATAAATTTATTCCTGCATTAGATTTCCCTAAGGCAGTAGGTTTTAAAAATTTAATTATACATCCACTTGGTATCAGTCCGTGGGGAAAAACTAATAAGAATTTTTTAGAACTGGGGCAATTTAGTAATAGTAAGATTCTTGTTCAGCTTTTTGTGAGAGGTAAACCATTTATTGGATTAGATTATCATAATGATCATTGGATAGACACTATAGAAAAATTAGAATTTGAGCAAAGATTATCAGGAATTATAATATATGGGTGTCCATATTTATTTGATAAAATAAAAAAAACTATTCATAAAAATATTCCTTTAGCTTATAGCCCTAGTCAAACAGAGGAAGCACAAAATCAAATTTTAAGTCGTATTTTGCAATCAAAAACAACTCAAAAGGAAATTGATAAAGAATCAAGCATAGAATTTACTGATTGAAAATTGTTTGATAGAAAATTTAGTCTTTAAGAAAAAGCTTATTATTATTTAAGTGAATACATAGTTATTCTTTAGACTTCCTAAGAATGAAGCATACAGAAATGTCTTTAACCGACAAGAAGATAATTATTACTCGTGCCCAAGAACAGACTTCAGAGGCTCGTAAGATCTTTAGAAAAAATGGAGCTGAGGTATTTGATCTTCCTTCATTAGTTATTGGACCTCCTGATGACTGGGCTCCTTTGGATGATGCTTTAAAGAAAATCTCAACCTTTGATTGGATTATCTTTTCTAGCGCAAATGGTGTTAGAAATGTTGAAGATAGAATGAGAGAAATTGGATTATCTTTGTCGAAAATTTCTAAGACTATTCAAATTGCTGCTGTAGGAAGAAAAACAGCTTCTTTGTTATCAGATATGGATGCAGAGATTAGTTTTGTTCCTCCTAGTTTTGTTGCAGATAGCTTGCTTGAATATTTCCCTCAGAATCAAAAAGGTTTAAAATTATTTATTCCAAGAGTACAAACCGGCGGCAGATCAATATTATCTGACTCTTTCAGGTTAAACGGAGCAGAGGTTACTGAAGTAGCTGCTTATGAATCTTCTTGTCCTAAAGATGTACCTCAAAAGACTATAGAAGCTTTGAAGAGTGGAGAAATAGATATTATTGCTTTTACTAGTGGTAAAACAGTAATAAATACTGTTAGCTTATTTAATAAATACTTTGGTGGAAATTGGTTTAAATTGATTGAAAAGATTAAACTTGTTTCGATTGGACCTCAAACAACTATTAGTTGTAAAAAACTTATTAGAAAACCTGATAAAGAGGCTGAACCTCATGATCTAGAAGGATTATTAAATGCTTGCCTAGAACTAAAATTTAATTAAATTCAAGCTGATTTTTCTACGAGTTCTTTAAACCCGTCAAGATTTTTCTGTAATTCTTTTGTGACCATCCCTCCAAGAATATTTGCTTTCATTAGATTTGCTAAAACTTGAGGCAATTCATAAGATATTTTTAATTTAACTACAGTTTTAGAGCTCTCTTCATTATAAAACCGTACTGCCCCCTTAGTAGGTAAACCACCAACTGATTTCCATTCCAATTTCTCTGCTTCTACTCTTTCTGTGATTTGAGCTTTCCATTTAAAACGAAAGCCATTAGCTGCAAGTGTCCACTCTGTTAAATCAGGAAGCGTAGAGGTTTTTTGATCGACTGCCTTAACCGACTCAATCCAAGTCATCCACAAAGGCATCGAATCTAAATCACTCCAAAACTTCCAAACAAGTTCAACTGGAGCATGAATTTCAGTTATCACTGTGTGATCAAGCCACTTTCCCATTTCTTAAGCAACCGAAGGATTTTTTGCTAGTGAAACAGACTTTGAGAGCATTGCTGAAGCAGCAAGATGTCCGCTCATTGTTGCTCCTTCCATAGAGTCAATGTAGTCCTGTTTTGTGTAACTGCCTGCTAAGAAGAAATTACTAAAAGAAGTTTTTTGATCTGGTCTATATGGCTCCATTCCAGGAGCCTCTCTGTAGAGAGAATGAGAAACCTTGACCACATTGCTCCACAAAAGCTTTAAATCTCTTGAAGAAGGGAAAAGTGTCCTAACTTGTAAATCAGTATGTTTTACAAGTTCATCAGAGGACTTGGTGATCCATGGATCTCCAGGGGTTAAAACGCATTGCAGTAAAGAGCCCTGACCTTCTTTTTTATAGTCTTCTGGGCTTGATAAGGCTAAATCTGCAAAACAACTAAAATCAGCATCGGCTGTGTATAACAAGTTGTCTAAACCAGATGGATTGTTTAGGTTTTTTTGAGCTTGTTTATTATTGATCTCTGTTACCCAGCCATCATATCTAAGTTGAACAGTCGCAACTGGAACAGCATCAAGCTTAAAAAGTAAGTCGAACTCTTTAAAACGTCTCCATGATCTAGGAATTATTCTTTTTATACCAGACACATCGCAAGCAGCTAGATATTTGTCTGCTTGAATTTTTTTTTCACCCTCGGGAGTTTGGAGAGTTATTCCAGTAACAGATGGATGATCAGAGTCATCTGAATGAATTTCTTTAACAATATTTTCTAAGTGAAGTCTTCCGCCTCTTTGTTCAATGTAATCGAGTATTGGCTTAGTTAGCCATTTGTGGGGTGATCCCTTCAATAGGTTGAGCTTGGATGCCTCTGTCTTAGAAGCGAACATCATAAAGATGGTAAGCATGCATCTTGCAGAAATGGCTTCACAATCAATGAATCCCAGCGCATATGCAATCGGATTCCACATCCTTTTGATACTATTTATGCTTCCTCCATGGTTCAGAAACCATTTTTGAAAGCTTATAGAATCTAGTGATCGTATTGTTTTCATCGCACCCTCGTAGTCAATCAGCCCTCTTACTATCGGACTTGTTCCAAGTGCAAGAGCATTCCTTAGTTTGTCAATCCAATTTAATTGAGGTGTAGTGAAGAAGGCTTTTAAGCCGTTAAAAGGAGCTCCCGCAAAAAATCTAAAATCAAGTGATTTAATGTCACCGCCCTTATTAACAAAAAGGTGAGTGTGGTCTTTTGGTAAAAGATTTTCAAACGCGCCTACTTTTCTCATTAATTCAAACAGATTTGCATAGTTGAAAAAGAAGACATGCAAACCCATCTCTATGTGATTGCCATCGGAATCTTCCCAGCTTCCAACTTTGCCTCCCATAAAAGGTTTTGCTTCGTATAGGTCGACGTCATGTCCTTCATCAACAAGGTCAACTGCAGCAGTTAATCCTGCTAAACCTGCACCTATTATTGCGATTTTCACTCGTTTAATTAGATGGATATACTAACTCTATGAATAAAAACTCTTTTTTGGCACTTTTAAAATCGAATATAATTAATAGAGTGTTATTAAAGTTCAGAAAAAACAATGATTGAATCAAACGCACCGCCCACAACTCATAAAGCTCAAGATGGCAAAGGAGTTCTTATTACCACTCCTGCTTTGGATCAGTTGTCTAGACTTTGCAAAGAACAAGGCTCAGGGAAATTACTGAGAGTGGGAGTACGTTCTGGAGGATGCAGTGGTATGAGTTACACAATGGACTTTGTGTCTGATGATGATATTCAAAAAGATGATGAAGTCTATGAATATTCAGTAGGCACAAGTTCTTTTAAAGTGATTTGTGATCCAAAGAGTCTTTTGTACATATATGGTATGCAGTTAGATTTCAGTACAGATTTAATTGGTGGAGGTTTTAACTTTACTAATCCCAATGCGTCACAAACTTGTGGCTGTGGAAGTTCCTTTGCAGTTTAACTTTAACTAAAAGAATTATTTTTAAATAACAATGGATCAACCAGATGAAAGCCTTTTTGAAGAAGCCCTAAATCGTTATAAGGCTGGTTCACCAGCAGATGAATTGATTGAAGATTTTCAGAAAATAGCTTCTTCTACTCCAAATAATGCTGCTGCATGGACATGCTTGTCTTGGTTGCAATTATTATGTGACTCGCCTCAGGAAGCCTTGCGCTCTGCTCGGTATGCAGTGAAACTTAACGGTCAAGATCCGCAGTCAAGGATAAATTTGAGTCTTGCTTTGTTAGAAACTAATTCTAAAGGAGTTCGAGATCATATTGATTATGTCAAAAGAGCTATGCTGGTTCTTCCTGAATTAGAAAAAGAATTAAAAGAATCATTTGAAGATGGTCTTTCACGAAAACCTGATTGGAAAACGTTACTGAAAATAAAAAATTGGTTAGACCTTTGATTTCTAAATAGATTCCAATAAAAATTTTAAGCTAATATTGATTTGAAAGCCTCATTAATCATGGGGAAATTGAATTTAAATTTGAGTTTATTTAATCTTTGAGTTTGTACATTTTGTCCCTCTAAAACTACACGAGCTCCATCTCCTAAAATTAACTTCAATATTGGCGCAGGAACTGCGAAAAGACTTGGTCTGCCGAGTACTTGACCAAGTGAATTAGAGAACTCATTCATTCGTACAGGATTGGGTGCAACACCATTAACGACACCTGACCAAGCAGAATTTTTCACACTTTCGTTAATAAGATTACAAAGATCTGTTCTATGTATCCAGCTCATCCATTGTTTTCCATCTCCTATAGGACCTCCAAGACCAGCTCTAAAAATGGGGAGCATTTTCCCAAGTGCTCCGCCATCTTTAGCTAATACGATTCCAATTCTCACAATTAAAAGACGAGTCGCTCTAGGTTTGTTTTTTGCACTAGATTCCCATTCTTTGCATAAATTTGCTAAAAAATCATCACCTTGAATATTCTCTTCAGTGAATTCAGTTTGAGGATTTGAACCATAGAAACCAATAGCTGAGGCATTAATAAGAACTTTTGGGGGTTTTCTTAGATTCCGTAGGCTTTTAATCAGATTCTTTGTCGTCTCTATGCGACTATTTGTAATTTCTTTACAATGATCGGTAGTCCATCTTTTTTCAGCAATAGGTTCGCCAGCAAGATTGATAACCCCTTCGCAACTTTTAAGAGAGTTTTGAATTTCTTCTTTATCCCAAGACGAGGACTCAGCTGGATTCATTTGTATGAAATTGATGTTTTGTTCATTAGGTATGGTTTGAATTTTTCCTTTTGATTGTCTCGATATGACTGTGAGGCTATGTCCTTCCTTAATGAGTAAAGGAATTAATTCTCTTCCGATAAAACCAGTACATCCAGTGAGTAGTAATTTCATGATTTCTCTAATCAGATTTGATCAGCTTAGAGGGATTTTGATTAACTTATGGTGTTGATCCATCAAGAATATTTGCGTTATGGAATTTGCATTTAATTAATGAAACGATTTTTACCATTTTGTTTTAACTGCTATTCTTCATTTAAATCTTTGAATTTAGTCATTAGTCTTTTTTATTAATTATTTAAAATGTCTGAACAAACCGGAAAAGTAGATGATTCACAATCACCTCCAAAGGTACAAAAGAAACTCAGAAAAGGAGATCTTGTAAAAGTTGATCGTGAAAAATATTCTAATAGCTTAGAATCTAAGGCAAGCGACACTAATCTGCCTGAATATATTTTTCAAGGGCCTGGCGAAGTATTATTGATTAAAGGTGATTACTGTCAAGTTAGATGGAGAAGACCAGTCCCTGATGTTTGGATAAATTCTGATCATATAGTCTCATATTAATACATAATTAAAATTGAAACTATCAGTGAAGCCATTCTTTTTTATTACTTTGTAAAAATTTCCTTTTTTTCTTAGCAAAAGCTATCATTGCCTTTCCGTCATGAAGGTAATTGTCTACATAACCCATTGTGTAACGCTCTAATTCATTAATACCATCCTCTACATGTGATAAGCAATGATATAGATCCAAGCTGAAATCTCTTATGATTGAGGGACATGCAAAAGATGTATAAATTTTTTTAATCTTAGTTATTTTATTTTTACTTTGCTCTAGATAGAGGCAGAAAGAATCCATTAATATTTCATCATAAGGATCAGCTGATAAATCTCTTATTTTTGCACCCATAGGGTTAATTATCTGTCCTAATAATTTATCAATAGGGAGGTATATATTCTGGAACCATTTTTTTAAATCTTCAGGTTTAGAGTGACTATTAGCTTCTCTTTTGTATTCATTCTGATTATACAGTTTTGAATTATTAACTTTATTTAAATTCAGATCTTTATGTTTTTTCTTTAATATTTCCCACGCTGAGTTTACCTCGAGCATTACTGCTGAATTTCCTCCTTTGTCTGGATGATGTATTTTTACAAGTTTTCTGTATGCTTTTTTAATCTCTTCTAGTTTTGCGCTGGGATGAACTTTCAATATTTGATATGGGTCTTTGCTCATTGTTTAAAGATTATTTCTTTTTAGAGATACTCATTCCCTTTTACTGGCTTTGCGGGGATGGAAGTAAACATTGTTGTTGATAGATATCTTTCACCAAAACTAGGCAGAATAACAATCAAGCGTTTATTCGCAAACTCAGGTTGATTTCCTACTTTTAAAGCAGCGGCTACTGCAGCACCACTGCTGACACCACTTAGCAATCCCTCTTCTTTGGCAAGTCTTCTGCCTATGTCCATTGCTTCATTATCATTGATTCTTATGACTTCATCAATTTGATTCATATCTAATACATTAGGAATGAAACCAGCCCCAATGCCTTGTATTGCATGAGATCCAGGATTCCCTCCGGACAGAACAGGGCTTGATGAAGGTTCTACTGCAAAAACCTTGATTTTTGGATTTTTTTGTTTTAAGAATCTGGCACAACCTGTGATTGTTCCTCCTGTTCCCACTCCTGCAATTAATGCATCAAGTTTGCCTTCGCAATCTTCCCATATTTCTTCAGCGGTTGTTTTTTCATGAATTTCAGGATTGGATAAATTATCGAATTGCTGAAGCAAGTATGCATTAGGTATAGAGGCTACCAATTCCTTTGCCAGCTGAATAGCGCCTTGGATTCCCTCTTGGCCAGGAGTTAGTTGAAGCTCTGCTCCAAATGCTCTTAACATGGAGCGACGTTCAGTACTCATTGTGTCAGGCATTGTAAGTATGAGCCGATAACCTTTTGCTGCCGCAACCATCGCTAATGCAATTCCTGTGTTTCCGCTAGTTGGTTCAACAAGAACAGTATGTCCAGGTTTGATAGTGCCCTCTTTTTCTGCTGACATCACCATTGCGCCAGCTATGCGGTCTTTTACGGATGCTGTGGGGTTAAAACTTTCTAATTTGGCTATAATTTCAGCCCTACAATCAAATTCATTAGGCAATCGATTCAGTTTGACCAAAGGTGTTTGGCCAACTAAATAAGTTATGTCATTAGCAATGGGCATGGTCTTATTGTAAAAACTTGAATTAGTTTCGAGGCAAAAGTTATTTAATAATTCAATTCTTTTTTAATAATGCTTGAAAATTTGTTATTCAAAAGCTTTATTGGTCTTTTAGAGATATAAATAGGTGGAATAATTCTTTGATATTGACCGAGAGCATTTCCCACAACTGTAGGCCTCCAATTTTATGGATTTTTCTTTTTTGGACCATAGCTTGTGGAATTGCATTTGTCTCGCTGGGTAATTTGCCTTTAAGAGATTTTGATGAAGCAACTGTCGCACGAGTTGCATTGGAATTAAACCAAAAAAGCGGACTAGAACGATTGCTTCCTTCTATCTGGGATAAGCCCTATTTGAATAAACCCCCAGGATTGCATTGGATAATATCCTTTGCAATTGGAATTAGTAGAAATTTCCAAAATAATTTTGATTTTTTACCCTCTGAGTTTTGTATAAGATTTTTCCCAGCACTGTTTTCGACTTTTGTTGTTCCATTGGGTGGGCTTATTCAGTGGAACTTGCGCCCTAAAGATCGAATAGCATGCATAACTACATCAGCAATTTTATTGACTTTGTTGCCAATTATTAGATATGGGAGAATGGCAATGTTGGATGGAACGCAGCTTAGTGCTATTGCACTTTTATGGTTTTGCTTATCATCTATAAAAAATAATAGGCCAACTAATTTTAATTTTTTAGGAGCTGGATTTACATGTAGTTTCATGCTTTTACTTAAAGCCCCTGTAATTATCCCTGCACTATTTGCATCTTTGTTACCTTTAATTTGGGAATATAAGTCAAAAAAATATTTTAATAATTTTTCATGGTCTTGGTTCTTCTATGGACTAATTCCAGGTTTTGCTTGGCATGTATGGAATTTCATTTCATATGGTTCAGGAGCTTTTTGGTTGTGGTGGGGAGATGGTGCAGGAAGAGTTTTATTTGAAAAAGGCTCAGGTAGCGAGCTAGGAGTTTTGGTACCAATAATTGAAATACTTGAAGGGGGATGGCCTTGGATTCTTCTATGGCCAATTGGTTTTTTATGGGCATGCTTCAGCCTTAATACTCGTTGGGGAGTTTGGGCTTTAAGTACTCAAATTATTATTTTAGGAAGTATTTTACCTCTGAAAATGCAACTTCCTTGGTATATTCATCCATTTTGGTTGCCCTTTGCTTTGGTATGTGGACCTCCAGTTTCTTGGTTAATTCACAGAGAAGAGAACGGTTATATTTTCGCTAGAAAAATCTTAAGAAAAATCCCATATATATTTTCTTTAATTGGACTATGCATATTTACTTTTTCTTTATTACTTAAGTTAAATATTTTCAACTTTGGAGAAGGTTACTTTTATGCAATTTTCTTCATAAGTTTAGCTTGGTTTATTGGGGGATTATTATTGTCTAATTCAAGAAAGAATATTAGAAAAATTGGTTTTATTGGATTGATTGTTGGAAGCATAATTGGCTTGTTCTTTTTTGTGAGTTCAAAATTTTGGTTATGGGAAATAAATGAAAATTGGGATGTAAGACCTGTAGCTGAATTTATAGATGGCTTTCCTAATCAACAAATTTTTATTAGAAATAGCTTTGAGCGACCAAGTTTAAATTGGTATGCAAGAAAACAAATCAAAAGTTTTGACGAAGAAAATAAAACTAAATGCAAAGTACTTAAGAAAACTAATGCTTGGGATCTCTATACATGTAATGATTAAATCAAATATTACTATTAACATATTTTTCACTTCTTCTTCTTTTATTTGTAAGAATAAATTAGTAATTAGGGTTTTTTAAAAAGTGTATTGTATTGAGCTTACTATTAAATTAAGTCCTATGCCTTTGGTAGTACAGAGAAAAGAGCATGGAGAGGCTAAGAGGCTTTACTCTGACGTAGTAGGTTCCATCGAAAATGGTAATCCAAGGCTCCTAGAATTGACTTGCGAAAAGGTAGAAGATAAAAGAATTACTGTTCTCGTTAGCGAAATTACAGCTGTACAGATTTATGAAAAGACTAGTAGCAGCACTAGCAAAAGGCCTGGATTTTCACTCCAGAATTAAGAAAAAATAGGAGTCATTCAATTTTGAAACCCACCGCTTGGTCTGGCTATTTGGAATTTGATCAAGTCTCGTTTTCTTGGCCTAATGGAGTCAATGTTATTAATCAATGCTCCTTTTCAATTCTAAAACCTGGTTTGTGGATGCTTGTTGGTGAAAACGGAAGTGGTAAAAGCACCTTGTTTCGCTTGATAAATGGAGGGATACGTCCTAAAAGCGGAAAAATTTTCTGCTCTCTTAGACCATCAATGGTTTATCAAAATCCAGACCATCAATTGCTTATGCCAACATGTAAAAGCGAGTTGATGCTTAGCGTTCCTAAAACCATTACTCAAACCAATCTATTGGATTTAATTCATTCAGCTCTTGAAAAAGTGGACTTGGGTGAAATGTTGGACAGGCCTATTCATACTTTAAGTGGTGGCCAAAAGCAGCGTTTAGCACTTGCTGGAGCAATTGTTAGCAATTCAAATTTACTTTTACTTGATGAACCCACAGCTCTATTGGATCCTCAAAGTCAAAATTCAGTTTTGAAAGTTATGAAAAAATTGACAAGTTCCTCTGCTGATCCAATTACAGCAATATGGGTTACTCATCGATTGGAAGAATTATATTTTTGTGATGGAGCGGCAATTGTTAAAAATGGAGCTATCAGCAATTGGAATTCTGGTTCAAAAGTGTTCCAAGAATTAAAATCACTTGCCCTTAGGTAGCTGGCAAGGGTAAGTTCTTAATGTTGTAATCCTCGGTAGCTCAGCGGTAGAGCGATCGGCTGTTAACCGATTGGTCGCAGGTTCGAATCCCGCCCGGGGAGTTTTTAATGCAAATGTAAATTTGTTTATCCATCAGAATAGATTTGTTTTTTTTGAGTTTCAAAAAAATACTCCTTTATTTGAAAGATAAAAACAAATCTCATAAGAAATTCGTTAGCTTTTTTATCAAAGTTTTGAGAATTCCTTAACAGTAAGACCTTCGAATCGGAAGACTTTCTAAAGACAGTGCAGCGACTTTTCACCTTTTCATGGATAAAAAGGTAGTGGTACTAATTGGTCTTGTCGATTACATCATGGAAAACCAAATTCTTCGAATTCTGCAATAAAAACAAAATTTTGAGAGAATCATAGAAATCTTTAGTAGTCGCTTTGTTGCGGGTACTTTTTAATTTGGCAATTATTAATGAAGCCTTGCATTTTACTCATTGAAGATGACCAAGACATGAGAGATCTGGTTGCAGGGCATCTTGAGCACACTGGTTTTGATGTCCAAAAAGCAGAGGACGGAATCAAGGGCCAAGCTTTAGCTCTGCAATACGCGCCTGATCTAATTCTCCTTGATTTAATGCTTCCTAAAGTTGATGGTTTAACTCTTTGTCAGCGGTTAAGAAGAGATGAGAGAACATCAGCAATACCTATTCTTATGATTACTGCTTTAGGTGGAATTAAAGATAAAGTTACGGGTTTTAATTCTGGTGCAGATGATTACATCACAAAACCATTCGATCTTGAGGAATTACAAGTAAGGATCAAGGCGTTGTTAAGAAGAACTAATCGTGCACCACTGGGAAGTAATAATCAGCAAGAAATACTCGATTATGGCCCTCTTACACTTGTTCCTGAAAGATTTGAGGCGATATGGTTCGAATCTCCAGTTCGTTTGACTCATTTAGAATTTGAATTGCTCCATTGTTTGATGCAAAGGCATGGGCAGACAGTTGCACCCTCTTTAATTCTTAAAGAAGTTTGGGGTTACGAGCCTGATGATGATATTGAGACTATTAGGGTGCATGTAAGACATTTAAGAACCAAGCTTGAACCTGATCCAAGGAAACCAAGATTCATCAAAACTGTATACGGTGCAGGATATTGCTTGGAATTACCAACAGGGGACAAAATAAGTGAGATTCAACCTTCAATAACTCAAGCTAGAGAAACTAACTCTTTCAAAAATAATACAGATGAAAGAGTGATTGCTTAATTAAGAAAGTTTATTTCCAATAAAGTTACTTCCCAAGCAAGTCTAGGCTGCACAAACTTCAATAATTGTTTTCTAAGCTCTTCAAGTTGTATAACAATATTAGAATTTTTTTCTTTTATCCATGCCCTATTCTGTTGAAAATCAATAAGCCATAGTTGTTGCTCTATGTTTAGTTCATCTGTAATTTCCTTGGCTAATTTCAATAACTCAATTGGATTATTTAATTGGATTTCTAACTTTTGTCTTAATGAAGTTGACAAAGATAACCAAAATTGAAGATTTACTATACAGCGCCCAGGAGATCCATATGAAAAATCTATTAATTCTTGAATTTTGTTACTAGTAATATCATCTATCTCTTGAATAACTTCTGATTTTTTAATAATTTTGTTTACTTGATTATCATTCAGGCGTATGAATGGCACTATCTGACATCTTGATCTAATAGTTGATAATAATTTCTCTGGTCTTTGTGTGATAAGAATAAATAATCCTGTACATGTTTCTTCAAGAGTTTTTAATAATGCATTTGCTGCAGATTCATTTATTCTTTCAATATCCTCAATTATTACTATGCTTCTTTCAGATTCAAATGGCTTTTTCCCTAAAAATTCTATTATTTCTTTAATTTGATTTAGCCTTATTTGCGGAGGCGATTTCATACTTATACCATCTAAAATTGCTTTTGTCTGAGAAATACTTTGACCTTGGACTATATAAGATGGCTCTACCCATAATAAGTCAGGATGATTATTATTATTTATTTTTATTTTTGTACTTTTTTTTTCCTGATTCTTGTCAAGAATAGAGTTAATGAAAATTTTAGCAGTTTTTTTTCTTCCAACTCCCTCTGGACCAGAAAATAAATAAGCATGAGAAATATGTTCTTTTGAAATAGCAGATTTTAAAATTTTAATTGCTAAATCTTGCCCAAATATATTTTGAAAATCGTCCATTTTATTTGTTTTTTATTAATTTTTTTATTTCAGATTTAATCTCAGATATGATTTTTTCTTTAGAGTCAATAGCAGATATTTTTTTCCAGTTACTGTCCTCGGACAATGCTTGAAAGCCGAGAGAAACATTGGATAAAAACTCTCTACCTTCTTTTTCTATTCGATCATCTTTTCTATTTCTTCTTCTTCTTATACTTTCTTCAATGGGAATGTCTAATAGAAATGTAATATCTGGAGCAATTCCCTGCGTCGCTATTGCTTCGAGATCCTTAATTAAATTGATATCTAACTTCCTTCCATAACCTTGATAAGCAAGTGTTGATCCACAAAATCTATCGCTTATTACCCAATCCCCTTGATCTAAAGTTGGGCGAATAATTTCATTGATATGTTGTGATCTATCTGCGGCATAAAGCAAAAGCTCAGTAATAGAATCTGGGCTTTTTTCTATGGAAGTATCTAGTAGAAGCGATCTTATTGATTTTCCTAATTTTGTTCCTCCTGGCTCTCTAGTGATGACTAATTTATTGTTTTCAGGTATGAGGTCGGAACTAATAAGCCATTTGGATAATTGATTGATTTGAGTGGTTTTACCCGAGCCATCAATACCCTCAAAAACAATAAACTTTCCTTTCATTTTGACTTCAAAGACAAGGCATTAAGTACAACACTTATAGAGCTCAAAGCCATAAGTAAAGCCGCCAAGGGAGGAGATAGTAATAAGCCAGAAGATGGTAAAAGTAATCCTGCAGCGATTGGTAAAGCAATTAAGTTATATCCAAATGCCCAAGCAAGGTTTTGTTTTATTTTGAGCATTGCTTGCTTTGATAGATTTAATGCATTTGGAAGGGCTTCCAAATTTTCTCCAAGCAGAACAAGATCAGCAGAATCTTGCGCGATTTGAGTTCCAGTTCCTATCGCTACTCCTAAGTCTGCAGCCGCCAGAGCTGGGGCATCATTAATTCCATCACCTATCATCGCGACTAAACCATTATTTTTTAATAAGTTCAATTTATTAAGCTTGTCTGAGGGTAACATTTGCCATGTAACTTGTTTTGAACTAAATCCCAATTTTTCCCCTATAGATAAAACTGCTGAATCTCTATCGCCACTAAATAAACTTAATGAAAAACCTCTTGAGCGTAATTTATTAATTGAAAGGAAAGCATCTTTTCTTATTTGGTCATCAATCAAGAAAAAACCTAATAATTTGTTATCCAGAGCAACTGCGACTATTGATTGAGCTTTTCTTTTTGAAAGCTTGAAATTATTTTCAATCATTGCATTCCATTCAATTCCTTCACTTTTGATCCATTCGGGAGTTCCGACTCTTATAAGTCCTTCTAAGTTATTAATTTTGCCCGCTAAGCCTTTACCTGGATACGTGGTTGAGCTTGACACTTTTTCTAGTTTGATTTCTTTTTTATGTGCTTCTTGAATAATTGCTTGGGCCAGCGGATGCCGACTTTCTTGTTCAATGCTTGCCGCCAATTGGAGCATGAAATTTCTTTCTAACTCATTGTTTTTCCAGCAGCCAACAACTAAAGGCCTTCCAATCGTGAGTGTACCTGTTTTATCAAAAATAATTTGACTTATTTTTGAGGCCATTTCTATGACATCTCCACCCTTGAAAAGCCATCCTCGTTTAGCCGCTTCCCCAGAAGCAACAGTTATTACCGTTGGCGTGGCAAGTCCTAGTGCACATGGACAGGCCACAACTAAAACAGCTATTGATAATTGAAATGAGAGACCAATAGGTGTTTGAGGGGTATTCATTAAATGATCATGCAAGTTATGGCTATGCATGAAACCTGCATTAGATACTTCTAAAACTTCTGGCCATATCCTCGTACCTATTCTCCACCAAAAAAGAAAAGTTATTAAAGCAAGAGTTGTTACCCCATAGCAGAACATACCTGCCACCTTGTCGGCTAATCCCTGAATTGGTGCTTTTCTAGCTTGAGCTTCTTCAACTAAACTTATTATTTTAGCGATTGCGGTTTCAGATCCAATTTTTTGAACTTCTAAAGTAATTGTTGACTCTAAATTTAGGCTGCCAGAGGGTAGCTCGACTCCAGGTGTTGCTTCTAGCGGTAAAGACTCGCCAGTTAAACTAGAGATATCTATTGCCGAATTTCCTTTTATAACTAAGCCATCTACTGGGATTCTATCCCCTGCTAATAATTGGATTTTTTCTCCTGGTTTTAGAGCACCTATTCTAATTTCACGAATTTCGTTATTGTCTAAAATTAGATTGGCTGTTTCTGGTTGTAATTTTGCTAATTCTTTTAATGCTGTGCCAGTGTTGATTCGTGCTCTTTCCTCTAAAAAACGTCCTAATAAAACAAATCCAAGCAGCATGACCGGTTCATTGAAAAAACATGGCCAGCCAACTGTCGGCCAAATTAAAGCAATTATGCTTGCTATGTAAGCACTCATTACACCAAGACTGACTAAGGTATCCATAGTCGGTGTAAGCATGATTGCGGACTTTAGACCCGCGTTTAGGATCGATTTACCTGGTCCTAGCAAAGCAAATGTTGCGAGTGCAGCATGAAAAGGCAATGAACCAATAAGTGGAAAAGATATTTGTTGACCCTCTACTAAATGTCCCAACCCCGAAAGGATTAATAATGAAGTAGCGATTATTAGTTGTCGCCATTTATTCCATAAATTCTGATTTTCGTTTCTTTCTAACTCGGTATTTTTTGTTATTGTTTGATCAGGTCTTTCCGTTGTTGGAAAGCCCTTTGATGTAAGAGTTTGTATTACATCGGAAAAGGGGTAATTAGGCTCTTTAATTTCTACTAAAGCCGTTTTTGTAACTAAATTAACGCTTGCATTGTTTATGTTTGGGTGGTTTTTAAGTATTTTTTCAACTGCCTGTACACAACTTCCGCACCTCATTCCATCTATATCAAGCAGAATTGACTTTTTGCTTTGGGCAATCTTTTTGTTGCTCAAGGGAATATAAATTTTGGATACTTATTCTAAATTTAATAAATAAAAAGCATGTTGCATTTATTTAATGATTTATTAATACATAAAAATTAGTTTCATTATTTGTATACATTTTTTTATTTTCAGGCAGGATAGAATCATAATGCATTGATATTGGTTCAATCGTGCCTAGAAGTCAAAACAAAGACAATTTTCTTGATAAGGCCTTCACGAAGATGGCTGAGGGAATAGTGAAAGTGATGCCAATCGACTCCAAAGAAAAAGAAGCCTATCTTTATTACAGAAAAGGTTTGGCAGCTCAAAATGATGGAGATTACTCAGAGGCTCTGGAGTATTACGAAGAAAGCTTAAAACTTGAGGACAATCAAGTTGATAGAGGAGAGACATTAAAAAATATGGCAATAATTTATATGAGTAATGGAGACGAAGAGAGAGCAATAAATACATATAAAAAAGCTTTAGGACAAAATCCTAAACAGCCATCTTGCTTGAAAAATATGGGATTAATTTATGAAAAAAGAGGAAGAATGGCTCAAAGAAATGGTAATCAAGATGAGTGTGATATTTGGTTCGATCAGGCAGCGGAAGTTTGGAGTAAAGCTGTTCGTTTATACCCAGGAGGATATTTAGATATAGAAAATTGGCTGAAGACTACAGGCAGAGGTAATGTTGATGTTTATTTATAAGTAACTAAAACGCGGATTAATTATTATCTAAAGCATATATTAAAGCTTGATTAATATTAGAAGCTTTTAATATTTTTAATTTTTGATTAGTTTCAAACTCACTTGTGTCTATTCCATCTGGGATAATCAATGTCTTATATCCAAGTCTTATAACTTCATTAATCCGTTGTTGCATTTGTCTGACTAATCTTAATTGACCAGCTAAACCTATCTCTCCTATAAAAACTACACCTTCTTCAAGCTCAATATCTTTCAAGCTCGAAACTATTGCAGCAGCTATTCCTAAATCAGCCCCAGGTTCTTCTACTTCTAATCCCCCAGCTACAGCCAGATAACAGTCATATCTTGAGAGCGAAAGATTCATATTCTTTTCTAGAACTGCCAAGATTTGATGAAGCCTGTTTATCTCAATGCCAGTTGTAGTTCTTCTTGGACTTGCATAACTCGTGGGATTTAAAAGTGCTTGTATATCGATGGCTAATGGTCTTGTTCCCTCACAAGTAACAATTGTTGAAATCCCAGGTGCAGAGGTTTTGCTTAAAAATAATTCACTTGGATTAGGAACCTCCGATAATCCATCTGCTTGCATTTCAAAGACTCCAAGCTCAGAAGTGGCACCAAAGCGATTTTTCACACCTCTTAGTAGTCTGTGAGAAGCGAATCGATCGCCCTCAAAAGTAAGTACTGCATCCACAAGATGCTCAAGAACTTTCGGTCCGGCTAACATTCCATCCTTTGTAACGTGCCCGATGATCAAAAGGGATATGTTTTGTCGTTTAGCAATTTGCTGTAAAGCTGCTGAACATTCTCTAACTTGAGCTACTGAGCCGGGTGAACTTGATAAACTTTGATCATGCAAAGCTTGAATACTATCAATCACTGCAACCTCAGGTTTCAAATGATCAAGCTCTTTTATAACCATCTCTAGATCTGTTTCTGCGAGTAAATGAAGATTTGACTCAGCATCCTCAATTCGATTCCATCTAAGTTTTACTTGTTGAGCAGATTCTTCAGCAGCCACATAAAGGACTGATTTGTGATGAGCCATTTCAGTCGCACTTTGCAAAATAAGAGTGCTTTTCCCAATACCTGGGTCTCCCCCAATTAATACAAGTGATCCAGGCACTAAGCCACCTCCAAGTACCCTGTCTAATTCCTTATATCCACTTGAAATGCGTTCAATAAGTTGGTTTTTTGTTTGGCTTATTAGTTCTGAACGATAGGGAGATTTTTCCTTAGGAGAATTAATCTTTGTGTAAATAGATTTATCTGATTTTTGATTAATTTTTTCTTCTATTATTGAGTTCCATTCTCCACAATTATTGCAGCGACCAAAGAATTGCCTGGTTTGAGCACCGCAACTTTGACAGACATAAATAGAGACAGAACGAGACACTTAGTTGTAAAAAGGAAGTTGGCTGTAGTTGAATAAAGATAGTGATCTTTAAATGTTGGTGAACCTTCGCTTAAGATCTTGTCGCAGCCGCCAAAGCTAAGGAACAAATGACGGCCACAAGTCCCTCAAAGGAAACCATCCTCGTAGCTGATGATGAGGCAAGTATTAGGAGGATCCTAGAAACTCGCCTATCCATGATTGGCTATCAGGTAGTTACTGCTTGTGATGGAAATGAGGCTTTGGATCTTTTCAGGAATTGTGAGCCTGATTTGGTTGTACTCGATGTCATGATGCCTAAATTAGATGGATATGGAGTTTGCCAGGAACTAAGAAAGGAATCAGATGTTCCGATAGTTATGCTGACAGCCTTGGGAGATGTTGCAGATAGAATTACTGGACTTGAGCTAGGTGCTGATGATTATGTTGTTAAACCATTTAGCCCAAAAGAATTAGAAGCTAGAATCAGATGTGTATTAAGAAGGGTAGAGAAAGAACAAATAGCAGGACTTCCTAATTCAGGTGTCATTGCGGTTATGAATTTAAAGATTGATACAAATAAGCGTCAGGTTTATAGAAACGATGAACGAATTCGATTAACAGGTATGGAATTTAGTCTTTTAGAACTGTTGGTTAGTCGTTCAGGAGAACCTTTTAGTCGAGGTGAGATTCTTAAAGAAGTTTGGGGATATACCCCTGAAAGACATGTTGATACGAGAGTAGTGGATGTTCATATTTCTAGACTTAGATCAAAACTTGAGGATGATCCTGCAAATCCAGAACTAATACTTACTGCAAGAGGAACAGGTTATCTTTTTCAAAGAATTGTTGACTCTATGATTCCTGAAGGATCATAAATAAGTGGAAAAAAATCACCTAAATAATAAAACTAATCGCTCTAAAGCAATTAGACGATTGGTGATTTGGTATCGCCGAAACTCAGCTGTAACAAGTCTTGTTGACACTGCAACAAGCTCAGCTACAGCAGCTAGTAATGTCGCAGGAACAGTTGTTTCTAACGCTGGTTCCGTTGTTACTAGTGCTGGATCAATTGCTAGAAGTACTTTAGAGCCATTTGTGTTTGATCCCCTTAGAAGACTCCAAGGTGGAGAAAGTACGGATGAAAAAAATACAATTCAAGATTCTGACAGAATTTGGGTCGCTGTCGATGGAATGGGAGGAGATTATGCACCTGGAGCAATTCTTGATGGGTGTTTAAAATCTTTGTCTCTACTTCCATTGAAAATTAAATTTGTAGGTGAAATTGACAAAATAAAAAAAGCAGCGCTTGAATTTGGCTTAGAAGAATCTTTAGATAAAGCAATAGATGATGGGAATTTCGAATTAATTGCTAGTGGCCTTTCAGTTGGTATGGATGAAGAAGCCACTGCCGTTCGCAAAAAAAAGGATGCGAGCATCAATATCGCAATGAAATTAGTAAAAGATGGAAAAGCTATGGGTGTCTATTCAGCGGGAAATTCTGGTGCAATGATGGCCTCAGGAATTTTTAAGTTGGGACGTCTGAAAGGAATTGATCGTCCAGCAATTGGAGCATTATTCCCAACTAAAGATCCTGGCCAACCAGTATTGGTTTTAGATGTTGGAGCAAATATGGATTGTAAACCAACCTATTTGCATCAATTTGCTCTTCTAGGAAATATTTATTCTCGAGATGTTTTGCAGGTTGATAAGCCAAGAATAGGATTATTAAATATTGGCGAAGAATCCTGTAAGGGTAATGAGCTTTCCCAAGCAACTTACAAACTTTTAAATGAGGAAGAACGTTTTTGTTTTTCTGGAAATTGTGAAGGAAGAGATGTTTTATCGGGTGATTTTGATGTTGTTGTTTGTGATGGATTTACAGGAAACGTGTTGTTGAAATTTTTAGAGTCAGTAGGAAGTGTTCTTTTGGGAGTTTTAAGAGCTGAGTTGCCAAGAGGAAGAAGAGGTAAAGTTGGTTCTGCTTTTTTGAGAAATAATTTAAAACGAATAAAGAAACGTCTAGATCATGCAGAACATGGTGGAGCTTTACTTCTTGGAATTAATGGAATTTGTGTCGTTGGTCACGGAGGAAGTAAAGCTTTATCAGTTTTAAGTGCTTTAAGAGTTGTTCATTCAGCTGCAAGCCATGGAGTAATGGATGATTTAGCAGATTTGAACCAACCAGTTGTCTTAAAGGTCTGATTGGAACTGTCTGTCCTACCATGTGATTGACTTATGAAATGAGGGCTTTTTTTAGATTTGATTAGTAATTCTCAATTGGACTTAGGAATATCCTTTGTTGGGAGCGGAAGTGCTACTCCACAAAAGATAATCAAGAATGATCAACTTGGTCAGAGAGTGGATACTAATGATGAATGGATTCAAACCAGAACAGGTATTGGTCAAAGAAGGGTTATTGGAGAAAATGAGTCTCTGATTGATTTGGCTACTGATGCAGCAGTGAATGCTGTCAAAATGGCTGATTGGGATGTGCAAACTATCGATTTGATAATTCTTGCAACATCTACTCCAGAAGATTTATTTGGCTCGGCGCCTAAAATTCAATCAAATTTGGGAGCTTCAAATGCAGTCGCTTTTGATTTAACTGCAGCTTGTAGTGGCTTTTTATTTGCTTTGGTAACTGCCTCACAATATTTAGCTTCTGGATCTATGAAAAGAGCTTTAGTGATTGGAGCAGACCAATTATCCAAATGGGTGGATTGGGATGATAGAAAGACCTGCGTTTTGTTTGGAGATGGAGCAGGAGCAGTAGCTCTTGAGAGTTCTGGTGATGAAAGTGGATTGATTGGATATGATTTGAAGTCTGATGGAAGCAAAGGAGGTTGCTTAAATCTCTCTCAATCAAATGTTTTTTTAGATTTAGTGCAAGGAGCTAACCATCAAAAAGGGGAATATTTACCAATCAAAATGGAGGGAAAGGAAGTTTATAAATTTGCAGTTAAAGAAGTTCCAATAATTCTTGGGGAAATCTTAGAAAAATGTCAAATCAAGTCAGAGAGTATCGATTGGCTTCTGTTGCACCAAGCTAATCAAAGAATTCTTGATGCTGTGGCTTCGAGATTTTCAATACCATCAGAAAAAGTGCTTTCAAATTTGAAATATTATGGAAATACATCTGCAGCAACGATCCCACTCATGCTTGATGAGGCAGTTAGAGATAAGAGAATCAAATCAGGCGATTTAATAGCTTGTAGTGGTTTTGGTGCTGGCTTGAGTTGGGGAGCAGCTTTGTTTTATTGGCATGGTCCCTATTAAGCTGTTTTACAATTAATCTAGAAAATTATGACTATTGCCTGGGTCTTTCCTGGACAAGGCTCTCAAAAATTAGGTATGGCAAATTCTTTGCAAGACTTGCCTGGTTCTAGAGAAAGATTTGAATTAGCCTCTCAAATTCTTGGAAGAGATCTTTGGAAAATCTGTTCTGGTGAAGTGGCTCCAAATGAAGAAATATATGACTTAAACGATACTAGAAACACTCAACCTGCACTTTTTGTTGTTGAGTCACTATTGGTTGATGATTTAAAAAGACAAGGAAGAGAAACCCACATGATTGCAGGCCATAGTCTCGGAGAAATAGTTGGTCTTTACTCAGCAGATGTTTTAGATGCGAAGACAGCGTTAATACTTTTAAAAAAAAGATCTGAATTGATGGCAGCGGCAGGAGGAGGAGCAATGATTGCAGTAATGGGATTTGATCGAGATGAATTAGATGATTTGATCAGAGAAACTGAGGGTGCATCCATAGCTAATGACAATAGTGAATCTCAAGTTGTTTTATCTGGTTCACCTGAAGCAGTGAGGAAAGTGGCTGATAATTTAAAATGTAAAAGAGCTATTCCTTTAAAAGTTTCTGGTGCTTTTCACTCAATATTTATGACTGAAGCTTCTAAAAGCTTTAACGAAGAACTTGATCAAGTAACTTTTCAAGATTCGCAAGTTCCTGTGCTTAGCAATGTTGATCCAACTCCAACTGTAAATGGTGACATATTGAAAGATCGCCTAAAAAAACAAATGACCACAGGTGTTAGATGGAGAGAGACTATGCAGGTGATGCAAAATAAAGGGATAACAACAATGGTTGAGATTGGACCTGGGAACGTGCTTAGCGGTCTTGCTAAACGATCAATGAAAGGGACAATGACTAGTCAAATATCAAATGCCAGTGATTTGGGTTATTGATTTTGGAACAATTTAGAATTGTTGAAGGAGTTGAACAAATCAATAAAAATATGCCTCGACAAAGTTTTGTTTATGCTTGCGTAAGTTATCTCTTTGTTTTTCCGATTTTTCGTTTTTTGTTTAGAGGTCAAACGAAAGGGATTTCGAATTTACCTAATACAGGTGGGGTTGTCATTGTATCTAATCACGGTTCTCACCTGGACCCTCCGATTTTGGGCCATGCTTTGGGCAGACCAGTAGCTTTTATGGCAAAATCTGAACTTTTCAATGTGCCTCTTTTGTCATTCATAATTTCTGCTTGTGGTGCCTATCCAGTTAAGAGGGGTGCTGGAGATAGAGAAGCACTAAGAAATGCTTCTAATCGATTAGTTGAAGGTTGGGCTACAGGTGTATTTTTGGATGGAACCAGACAAGAAAATGGAAGAGTTAATGATCCTAAAGCAGGCGCTGCTCTATTGGCTGCGAGGACAGGTTCTCCTATTCTTCCTGTGGCAATAGTTAATAGTCACAGAGCTTTTCCAAAAGGATCCCTTCTTCCCCGATTTGTATCTATTCATTTAAGAGTTGGTGAATTAATCCAACCTCCTAAAACACGTAAAAGAGAAGATTTAACATCAACAACTAAAGAAATTCAAATATCTATAAATTCAATGTTGGATCAAGGCCTTATAAAGAATATTTGACCTTAAACTATCTCTGTAGAATATAAAAATATTCGAACTTATTTATATTGATTATTTATTGTCAATTGGTGAAGTTGGGTAGATGGGCAATGTTTTTCTCCAATCAGATGACAAATTTGAATCATGACAATATTGAGAAAAATTGATAAGTGAGATGATATCTTTTTCGATATTATTAGAAGCCTCGATAGAGGGATTCAAAATTTTTTCATTACTTGTTAACTGTGGAGAAATTATTTCATTAAACTCATGGAAATTTGACCCTTTGTGAATTTTAACTAGTTGATACTTGCCAGCGACAATTCCTCTTCGTGGCAAAAGATCTTTTATCCAAAATGAATTCAAGATTTGATTTTTATTAAGATCTTTGTAAAGTCTTGGAGCCATTAAATGAAATGAACTCATGGAATCTAATGAACAATCAATTTGCTGAGCAATTGTTCTAGCCATTGAGATTGTTAGTCTTGTACTGGTAAAACTTCCAGGGCCTTTTGCTACTGAAATGCGGATTATTTGCTTCCAAAACTTTCTAGGCAGCATTGTTTCAATACAACTAAATAATTTGTTCGATAATGATCGCCCAATATTAAATACTTCGCTTCTTATTATTTTTTCTGAATTTTCAGTATCCTTAATGGCAATTCCGAAGGATTGTGAGGAGCTATGTAGTGCTAATAAAAATTTTGATTTTGAGTTATGGAAATTTGTCAACTGATTTATTATTATTGTTATTTTGGAATTTCTTCCCCAGGACGAAGCCTGCTCCATTTCCCTAGATCTTGGTGAAAACTATCGCACCCTCTTACATCCCATTCAATGCCTGTTTCGCTATCTGGCATGTCAATAATATTGATGTGTATTTTGGGGTTTGTGCCTTGAAAATCTGGATTTTTGGAAAGGTGTTTGACTTGGTGATGTTCTTCAACTGTGTAGTAGGTCTTACATCTATCTACCCAAGCACAATCAACACAGATGCACATAACTATTAAAGTAAAATCTAGGTGTCATTTTGATAAGTAAGGACACATTACTATCAAATGATCTTTTTGGAGATTTAAATCCAAGAGATTGGCCCATATCAATATCTGACTTACCTCCTGGCAGTGCCTTGGTCGGCGGTTCAGTCAGAGATGCATTATTGAACAAATTGAGTCAAAAACCTGATTTGGATTTTGTAATACCAACAAATGCCATTAATTTCAGCGAAAACTTATCTAAAAAGATTAATGGCACATTTATAAAGCTTGATGAAAAAAGAGATATTGCTCGACTAGTGATTAATGGTTGGACCCTGGATTTTGCTCGACAAGTTGGAGAAAATCTCCAAGATGATTTACTAAGACGTGATTTTCGAATTAATGCAATTGCTTTAAGGCTTACAGGAAAACCAGAGATTTTTGATCCAACTGGAGGAATTAATGATTTAAAAAGTAAGAAAATAGTTGCAATTAGTGAAAAGAACTTACTTGACGACCCTTTGAGGATTCTTAGGGGGTTTCGATTTATGTGTGAATTAGATTTTGAGTTAGAGAAAAAAACTAAAACGTTTCTCAAAAATAATGTGGATAAATTAAGTAATATTGCACCTGAGAGGATGAAAATGGAGATCTTAAAAATAGTTAATTCAAAATGGAATTCTTCAGTTTGGAAAACATATTTAGAACTTCAATTATTGAACGAATGGAATGATAATAATTTCCCTTATATTGAATTGGAAAGAAAAGATATTTCTACGAAAAATCTAATATTTGGAAGCTTTTTATCGAAACTAATTTTTTTACTTAGTGATGAGGGCTTGTCTCGTTTGACCTTTAGTAAAAATCAAATAAAAAGATGTAAGAACCTTAGATTCTGGGTTCATAAAATTAATAAATTAGATGATCTTTCCGAAGATGAAAGATTTCAACTTCACATTGATTTGGAAGAGGATTTGCCCTCTTTCATCCTTTTTTTGAAAGAAAGGGATTCAAGTCCTTGGTTAAAACGCTGGAAAGACCCCCACGATCCCCTCTTTCACCCCTCTGCGCCTTTTGATGGCCATTTGCTTCAAAAAGCTTTTGGAATCCCTCCTGGTCCGTTCTTAGGCGAACTTATTAGGTATCTTTCCAGGGAAAAAGCTTATGGGAGAATCTCCACAAACAATGAGGCTATGGAGGTCGCTCGTAAATGGACCCTAGAGAATTCCCCCTTTTTGTGATTAACTACACACAAATCAAATTAATCTCGGCCGTATGCCGTCGTCTCCTTATCCCCTTTTTTCTAAATGAGTGTTCGTCTTTACATCGGTAATTTGCCGCAGAATGTCAATGTTAAAGAACTTGAAGCCCTCCTAACATCTATTGGAGAAGGCATCAAATTTAAAGCTGTTTTCGATAGAGATACCAAAGCTTGCAGGGGATTTGGGTTCGCGAATATTAAAGATGAGAATGTTGCAAATGAGCTTATTGAAAAATTAAATGGTCAAGAATTTAATGGTAATAAATTGAGGGTTGAGCGTTCTGAGCGTAAAGATTCAAATTCCGGAAATTCAAGACGAGGAGGGAACGCCAATAATGGAAATAAAGGTTCTAGTCGTAAAGATGTTAAGAAAGTTGTACATAGCGATGCGCCAATGAAAGAAGCTCCAGATCCAAGATGGGCTGGAGAACTATCAAAATTAAAAGATCTTTTAGCTAATCAAAAAACTCCCGCTTAAATATTCAATTAATTAGTGTTCTAAGTTTATATTTTTCATCGTTGATGGTTATTAGATAGGAGATGGGTAGGTTTACAGCTTTTACCCATCCCTTTACATAAGCTCGATTGCTGAAGACGTCATAATCAATTTTTTCAATTGAATTTAATATTCCGCTATATAACCTTAATGATGTCCATATAGGCCACCTTGCATCTATTGATAGCCATTTGATGCCTTCTTCAGATTTCTGGAACCAATCTCTAGCTCTGGCTAATTGAAAAGCCATTAAAGCTTTCCAGTTTTCATTAATTGTTCCTTTGAATAGATCTTCTTCGGAGTAATTAAATTTTTTCAAATCCTCTAATGGCAAATAAATTCGTCCTCTCCCTCTATCTTCTCCAACATCTCTAAGAATATTGGTTAATTGATTCGCGATTCCTAGAGCTATTGCTGCTCGTGAAGTATCAGGAGGTGGCAAATTTGGATTACGGGTATAGGCAGCATCAATACCTATTACGCCTTGCGTCATTAACCCAACAGTTCCAGCGACTCGATAACAGTAAAGTTCAAGTTCTTCAAAGGTTTTATATCTGGTTGTATCTAAATCCATTCTTTGGCCTTCAATCATATCTATGTAAGGCTGAATAGACTGAGGAAATTTTTGAAGAGTATCGGCTAAGACAGCATCAAGATCATCTTGAGTATTACCAGCAAAAATATTTTTTGTTTTGTCTTCCCATTGGTTGAGTCTATCTGATAACTCATTTCGAGATTTTTTTTGAGCTTCAGTGCTGTCCATTAGCTCATCTGTTCTTCGGCACCAAACATAAATAGCCCAGATTGCTCTGCGTTTAGCAGGGGGCAGCAACATAGTACCCAGGTAGAAGGTCTTAGCCCATTGTGCAGTTTCTTTTCTGCAAGCCTCGTAGGCATCCTCTAGATTCAAAGAAGGCTGCGCCAAAATTAGAAGTTTGTAAGTTTTTTAGTTTGCATTAAGCTCTTGAGTTGAAATTTTAAATAAATTCCTGTTGTTACATTAAGACGTAGAAGAACCTATGTCAGTCGAGATTTGGATTTTTTCTGCACATATTTTTCCACTTAGGACTGCACCTTCCATGGAAGCGAGGTATTTTTGCATTGTATAATCACCAGTTAAGAAAAAGTTTCTTATTGGAGTCTTTTGGTCAGGTCTTAAATCTTGGCATCCAGGAACAGCTTTGTAGACTGATTTTGGTGTTTTTATTACTTTATATTTTCTCAATTTAGCTTGATTGTCCCCAGAGAAATGCATGGGAAAAAGTTTCTTCAATTCTTGCATTGTTGCATCAATTATTTCCTCGTCTTTACGACCGATCCAGTCTTTTGCAGGAGCAAAAACTAATTCAAGCATTGAACGATTGGGATCTTCATATTCTTTACAAGTTATGCTCATGTCGGCATAAACACTTAAAAGAGGAGATCTACTGAATAACAGGTGATCAATATTTGTAAGTTTTCGATCGAACCAAAGATGAATATTAATAACTGGGACTCCTTTCAGTCCCTCAAGTTTTCTGAAAATATCTTGAGAGGCCCATTCATTGGGCAAAATTGTTTTGAAAATATCAACGGGCATTGCGCTGACATATGCGTCTGCTTGGATTTCTTTCCCCTGAGGTTCTTTGGCACTACCTATTAAGAAATTTTCAACAGATCCATCTTCTTTTAAATTGATTTTTTTTAGTGGGCTATTTAAAAATACGTCGCCTCCTAAAGTTCTGATGTGATCCACAATTGGTTGACAAAGTCGTTCTGGTGGCGCTCCATCAAGAAATGCCATTTTTGATCCGTTTTTTTCTTGTAAGAAGCGGTTTAATGCAGTTAGCAATACTGTTGAGGAAATTTCATCAGGACCTATAAAATTAAGTGCCTTACTCATGGCTATAAAAACTTCATCATTGACTCTTTCGGGGATATTTTGTTTTTTCAGCCATTCCGTCCAAGAGTACTTATCACAATCCTCTACATAATTTTGGCCACGCAACATAGCTGGTACTAGTCCCAGTCCAAACGAAATTTTTTCTGGCCAGCTAAGCATGTCATTGTTGCTTAAAATCGCTGCCACTCCATTTATTGGAGCAGGAAGATCAGGGAAGTCGAAACGGCTATATGTGCCAGGTTCTTCTGGTTGGTTGAAAATCATGGAATGACTTTTCCATTGAAGACGATCTTCAATATCTAGTTCTTTAAAAAGCTGGAGCATATTTGGATAAGCTCCAAAAAATATATGTAATCCAGTCTCATACCAGTCACCATCATCATCTTTCCAGGCAGCAACTTTTCCGCCAAGTACGTTTCGTGCTTCATAAACAAATGGCGTATGACCAGCATCGGCTAAGTATTTTGCACATGAGAGTCCTGCCAATCCGGCTCCAGCGATTGCTACGCGCATACCTAAATAAAAGAGTATTTAACAACTTTAGTGATTAAGACCACCCAACAAGGGTTTAGGTCGTTAAATTTGCAGTATATATTTCGGTTTGTTGTTTTAAATTCATGAGCAATACTATTCTCAAATGCACAACAAGACATGTAAGAATATTTACTGCAGTTGTAGAAAATAATGATTTAATTTTTGATAATGGGCATCTGACTTTAGATATTGACCCAGATAATGAATTTTCTTGGAGCGATCAATCTATAAAAAAGGTGCAAGATTATTTTCGTGAACTAGTGGATTTTCAAGCCGATAATGAATTAAGTGATTACAGCTTGAGAAAAATAGGATCCCTGCTTGAGGATTTTATTAGAAAGTTGCTTAAAGATGGAGAGCTCAGTTATAACCCAAATAGTAGGGTGATGAACTATTCCATGGGATTACCTCGAACTCAAGAATTATTATGAATCAAGGTCCTTATAATCGAAGGCCATCATCTCGTAGAAGATCAGATTTGGCGAGAAGACAAGAAGGGAACAGATTTAATTCTAGAAAAGATTCAAATGTTAGAGACCAATATGAATCAAGAGGAAGTCGATTTCAATCGTCAGGGCCCTCAGGTGGAGGCGGAGGTGGTATAAAAATAAACTCTAATTCTATTGCCATTTTGGCTGGAGTATTGGTAATTGGCGTTGGTATAGGAAGCCTCATCACAAGCACAACTTCAGGTGGCCAGGGGAATATTGCAAGTCAGCAACAATTGGATATGGCAGTTCCGGATCCCGACTTTTGCAGGCAATACGGTGCAAGCGCCTTTGTGATCGATGTTGAAATGTATACGACCTTAAACCCTTCTACAAGCTTTGTGACACAACCTGCTCTTCAGCCAGGTTGTGTCATTAGAAGAGAAAATTGGACTGTTTTGCAAAAGCAAGGAGCCATAAATAATGAAGATGTTAGAGAATGTAAGCAAAGAATGAATACATTTGCCTATATAGGTTCAATTAGGGACCAGCCAATTGTGCGTTGCGTTTATCAAGCAGATGTTAACGAAAATAAATTTATAATTAGAGGTGCTGAAGAAGATGCTGTTGGTATAAATAAAGAGGCTATACAATTTTAATTTTGAGGATTAAATAGTGGTGAAAATGAACTAGCAAATAGAGGTAATATGTCTCGTGTGAATGCTTCTGCAGCTCTAGATGAATATCTGCCAGGATTGGTGATTACTTTCAGTTCTCTTTTGACTTCTAAATCTGCCACGATTGGTCTGTGAATACTGCCTCCGGATAATTCTCTTTCAATTGATACTACGGGGAGAAAAGCTGCTCCTAGATTTGATTGAACAGCATTTTTTATAGCTTCAAGAGAGTTTAATTCCATTTCTATATGTAACCTCTGTACGTCTAATCCTGAAGAGGACAATAGTTGATCTAGGACTTTTCTTGTGGTTGATTGATTGTCTAAGGTGATAAACCTAAGACTATATAGATCTTCTTTTGTAAGTTCTTTTGACTTTGCTAATGGATGATTAGTAGGTAAAACAAGGGCTAACTCATCTGTTGCAAAAGGAATAACTTCTAATAATTCATTTAATTCTAATGGCAGTTGGCCTCCGATAATAGCTATGTCTATCTGGCCATTAGCAACACTCCATCCTGTTCTTCTAGTGCTATGAATTTGAAGTTGAACAGAAACTTCTGGATACTTTTGTCTGAAAACTCCTATCATCCTTGGCATCAAGTAAGTACCAGTAGTTTGGCTAGCACCAATAATGATGGATCCCCCTTTGAGATTATTTAAATCTTCAACTGCTTTGCAAGTCTCTAGGCATTCTCCTAAAATTTTCTCACAATAATTTAGAAGAAGCTTTCCAGCTTCAGTTAGTTGGGCTTTTCTTCCACCTCTATCAAATATTGCAATATCTAGTTGTTTTTCAAGATTTTGCACTTGCAAACTTACAGCCGGTTGAGTCACAAAGAGACTATCTGCAGCTTTTTTGAAGCTCCCCTCATCAACGATTGCTTTGAGGATTCTTAGTTGATCAAGAGTGAATGGAATCTCGGCCATGGTGGCAGGCCTTCATGGCAGTTATTAAAATAAAATGTAGGGAAAAACAACTCGAACTGTTGATCCGGTATGGATCTAATAATTTATTAAGAGGTTTTTATACGACTAATGACACTTTCAGATACACATGGTTCGAGTTTTGTAATGATATTACTTTTATTTTGTTTTGCAGTTATTCATAGTGGTGGAGCGGCTTTAAGGGTGAAAGCAGAAAGTGTAATTGGAGCAAGAGCATGGAGATTGATTTTTGCTTTTGCAAGTATTCCTTCAGCAGTTATTTTGGTGGGCTATTTTATTGCCCATCGTTACGACGGATTTAGATTTTGGAATTTGCAAGGGGTTAGTGAGCTAATTCCATTGATTTGGATTTTGAGTGCAATTAGTTTTCTTTTCCTATACCCAGCTACATATAACCTTTTAGAAATACCAGCTGTTCTGAAACCTAAAGTTAGAATTTATGCTACTGGGATTATTAGAGTCACTCGCCATCCACAGGCAATAGGTCAAATTATTTGGTGTTTTGCGCATTTACTTTGGATAGGCACAAGTTTTACTCTTGTGACTTGCTTGGGATTGATTGCTCATCATTTATTTGCCATCTGGCATGGTGATAGAAGACTTAGCCTCAAATTCGGACAAGAATTTGAGGATGTGAAGAAAAGAACATCGGTCGTTCCATTTTTAGCTGTGTTGGATGGACGACAAAAATTACAAATAAAAGAATTTCTCAGGCCCTCTCAAATGGGCATTCTCATTGCAGTGTTTTTTTTCTGGTGGTCTCACAAATTTATTTCTGTTGGAGCGCAGAGATTTCTCTCTTTTGATTTAACTGAATTACTAGCAAGAATTGCCTAAACTTATTTCAATATGATTTAGCTGGATGCATTCGGCTGCAGATTTCGCTTGGTTAATTCCACTACTTCCTCTTTGTGGGGCAGTTTTGATTGGTTTAGGATTAATTAGTTTTAATGATCTTTTTAATCGTTCAAGAAAACCCGTTGCAATAACCCTTTTAACTTCCGTAGGTGCCTCTGCATTTATTAGCTATGCAGTTTTGGCTGAGCAACTTTCAGGTAAGCCTCCAGTTGAACACTTGTTTATATGGGCAAGTGCAGGTTCTTTTGAATTACCAATGGGATATGTAATTGATCCTTTAGCGGCAGTAATGCTTGCTCTTGTGACGACAATTGCTTTTTTGGTAATGATTTATTCCCATGGTTATATGGCACACGACCCTGGGTATGTTCGTTTTTTTACATATTTAGCCCTATTTAGCAGTTCTATGCTTGGGCTCATAGTTAGTCCAAATCTGCTTGAGATATACGTTTTTTGGGAATTGGTTGGCATGTGTTCATATTTACTAGTTGGTTTTTGGTACGACAGAGATGGTGCTGCGCATGCAGCTCAAAAGGCTTTTATTGTCAATAGAGTAGGAGACTTTGGCTTATTGCTTGGCATCTTGGGTCTTTTTTGGGCAACTGGAAGTTTTGATTTTCATGGAATTGCTGACGGTCTATCAGAGTCAGTTAGTTCTGGGACGGTGCCAATATGGGCGGCTTTGACTCTTTGTATTCTGGTTTTTATGGGACCAATGGCAAAGTCTGCTCAATTCCCTCTGCATGTTTGGTTGCCTGACGCAATGGAAGGTCCAACTCCCATATCTGCCTTAATTCATGCAGCAACAATGGTTGCAGCAGGAGTTTTTTTAGTAGCAAGGCTTGATCCTTTGTTTAGCCAATTCCCTTTCGTTGGTTTATTCATTGCAATTATTGGAACAGTAACTTGTTTCCTGGGGGCATCGATTGCTTTGACACAAATGGATTTGAAAAAAGGATTGGCTTACAGCACGGTTTCTCAACTTGGATACATGATGCTTGCGATGGGATGTGGCGCACCAGTCGCAGGAATGTTCCACCTTGTTACACACGCTTGTTTTAAGGCAATGTTATTCCTTGGCTCAGGTTCAGTTATTCATGCCATGGAGGAGGTGGTTGGTCATGAACCAATTCTTGCTCAAGATATGCGTTTAATGGGAGGCCTACGTAAAAAAATGCCTATCACAGCAATAACTTTTTTCATTGGTTGTATTGCTATTAGTGGGATCCCTCCTCTAGCAGGTTTTTGGAGTAAAGATGAAATCCTTGGTCAAGCTTTTAATAGTTTTCCAATACTTTGGTTTATTGGTTTTTTAACGGCAGGAATGACAGCTTTCTACATGTTTAGACTTTATTTTCTAACTTTTGAGGGCGAATTTCGAGGCGAAAATCAAGAGATGCAGCTTTCTTTGCTTGCTTTAGCAGGTAAAGAAAAAGATGAAGAACATGAAGAACATGAAGTTGGCAATATTCATGAATCTGCATGGCCTATGACACTTCCTTTGGCAATTCTGGCAATACCTTCTGTCTTGATTGGATTTATAGGAGTTCCTTGGAATAGCATTTTTGCAAACTTGTTAGACCCTCTTGAGGCTCTTGAAGTTGCCGAAAATTTTAGTTGGGGAGAATTTCTTCCACTTGCGACTGCCTCTGTGGCAATCTCATCGACTGGAATAGTATTGGCGGTTTTAACTTATTATTTGAAACGTCTTGATCTTGGCGTTTATTTATCCAAGAAGTACCCTCAAATTAATTCATTTCTTCAGAATAAATGGTACTTAGATGATATAAATGAGAAAATTTTCGTAAAAGGAAGTAGAAAGCTCGCCAGAGAAGTACTAGAAGTAGATGCAAAAGTAGTTGATGGAGTTGTTAATCTGACAGGATTATTAACTCTTGGTAGTGGAGAAGGACTCAAATATTTTGAAACAGGAAGAGCTCAGTTTTATGCATTGATTGTTTTTGGAGGAGTGATTGCTCTGGTCGCACTTTTTGGAGTTGTGGGAGCATAATTTACATAATTTTTTTATGTGTGTGTTTCATCCCCTATCTAGAGGGTGCGAATAATCTCATAATTTCTAAACTCAAAAAGTGGTGATTAATTTCGAGCCTTGGAATTCGCTCTCAATATCAGTTTTAACCTAGGAACAATGCTAATTCCTGAGCCAATTCTAGCCCATTTCCCTTGGTTAAGTTTATCCATATTCTTTCCCATTGTTGGGGCATTAATTGTTCCTTTTATTCCAGATAAAGGAGAAGGGAAAGAAGTTCGATGGTATGCACTAATAATTGCTTTAATTACTTTTCTAATTACTGTTGCTGCTTACTTCAAAGGCTTTGATCCAAGTCAAGAAGGCTTGCAATTGTATGAAAAAGTTAGTTGGCTCCCCGATCTTGGATTGACTTGGTCTGTTGGAGCAGATGGCTTGTCAATGCCATTGATATTGCTTACAAGTTTCATAACTTCTCTTGCAGTTTTGGCAGCATGGCCAGTTAGCTATAAACCAAAATTATTTTTCTTTTTAATTCTTGCTATGGATGGCGGCCAGATAGCTGTCTTTGCAGTTCAAGATATGTTGCTTTTCTTTCTAGCTTGGGAATTGGAGTTATTCCCGGTGTATTTATTCCTGGCAATCTGGGGCGGAAAGAAAAGGCAATATGCGGCGACAAAATTTATTATCTACACAGCAGGCAGCTCGTTATTTATTCTTCTTGCTGGTCTTGCAATGGGTTTCTTTCAAGGTGGAGGAATGCCAGATTTTGGATATACCCATTTAGCTCAGCAAAATTTTGGTAAGGGGTTTCAACTACTTTGTTATTCAGGATTACTAATAGCTTTTGGCGTCAAACTACCTATTGTTCCTCTTCATACTTGGTTGCCAGACGCCCATGGAGAGGCCACTGCTCCCGTGCATATGCTCCTGGCAGGAATACTTTTAAAGATGGGTGGATATGCTCTCCTTAGATTTAATGCACAATTACTGCCTGATGCTCATGCCCAATTTGCACCATTGTTAATTGTTCTGGGCGTAGTCAATATTATTTATGCAGCTTTAACTTCTTTTGCTCAAAGAAATTTAAAAAGGAAAATTGCATACAGCTCAATAAGTCATATGGGTTTTGTTTTGATAGGTATTGGAAGCTTTAGTTCTCTAGGAACTAGTGGTGCGATGTTGCAAATGGTTAGCCACGGTTTAATAGGAGCAAGCTTGTTTTTCCTTGTTGGTGCAACTTACGACAGAACTCACACTCTTCAATTAGATGAGATGGGTGGTATCGGCCAAAACATGAGGATTATGTTTGCTTTATGGACTGCATGCGCTTTTGCTTCTCTTGCTTTACCTGGAATGAGTGGATTTATCTCAGAATTAATGGTCTTTGTTGGGTTTGTAACTGATGAAGTTTATACACTTCCATTTAGAATTGTTGTTGCTTCATTGGCTGCAATAGGAGTCATTTTGACACCTATATATTTATTATCGATGCTTAGAGAAATTTTCTTTGGGAAAGAGAATGCGAAGTTAATATCCAAAGCAAAGTTGGTAGATGCAGAACCTAGAGAGATTTATATTATTGCTTGTTTATTAGTTCCAATTATTGGTATTGGTTTGTATCCCAAAATCATGACTGATACTTACATATCATCAATTGATGGATTGGTTAAAAGAGATTTGTTAGCTGTTGAGAGGATTAGAAGTGATCAAACAACAATTATTAGTAATTCAAATTTATCAATTGGGACTATTGAAGCCCCTCTACTTGATTGAAAATTTTTTCATCTGGCATTACATCCAGAATAGAGATAACTTGCTTTTAGACTCATATTTTTAATTGCCAGTTGATCTTTTAACTCAATCTGCAGATTCTGGCGCTAGACTTGCTATACGCTTATTGCAAGATGCTGCTCAAAGAGGAGATATTGATCCTTGGGATGTAGATGTTATTCCAGTTGTAGATGGTTTTTTGGATCAACTTAAACAGCGTATTGAAATCCCAAAAAAAATTTCACAACATTTCAGCCAAAATGGTGGAAGTTATGAGGTTGATTTAGCTCAGAGTAGTGAGGCATTTTTAGCGGCTTCTGTCTTGGTTGGTCTAAAGGCGGAGGTACTTGAGGCTGAAATGTTCTCTGTTGATATGGAAGTTGAAGAAGATTCAGAATTGGATTTTGGTGAACAGGGTTGGCTAGATGAAAGTTTTCAATTACCTGTTCGACCAGAGAGACATCTTTTCAGAAGGCCCGTTGCACCTCCTCCATTTAGAAGGCCAGTTACTCTTGGAGAATTAATAAATCAGCTTGAGACAATTGCAGAATCTTTGAAAAATGATGATTTGAATAATCGTAGAAATTTACGACAAAAAAAATTAAGCAATAGGGAGGTTATTGCTCAGGTTTCATCTCTTGCTCATAGAGAAAAATTACCCGAAACCACTGCTGCGTTAGCGATTTTTATAAATAAGTGGGAGAAAGCTTTGCACTGGGTTGATTTTGAACTATTAGTTAAGAGTTGGAAAGAAAATTCTGCCTCAAATGATTTGGATACCGATAGGGTAGGAGTTTTTTGGGCTTTATTGTTTTTATGCTCTCAGGGCAAGGTGGAGATTGATCAAAAAGGTTCTTTGTTCTCTCCCATAAGCCTAAAGAGGCTTTTGCAACCAGGAATGGTTGCGCAACTTCCCCTCGCTTCTTTAGACGTGACAGATGTCTCGCCGGCTGCTGCTTAGCTCTTTGTGGAGGCAGCATTCTATGTTGGCCTTGTTGAGATTAGGTTAAACCGCCTATGAAGGCGATGATCCTAGCTGCTGGGAAAGGAACCCGAGTTCAGCCGATCACGCATGTGATTCCAAAGCCAATGATTCCTATCCTTCAGAAACCTGTAATGGAGTTTTTGTTGGAACTCCTTAAGGAGCACGGTTTTACTGAGGTTATGGTCAATGTTTCCCATTTAGCAGAAGAAATAGAAAATTATTTTCGAGATGGACAAAGATTTGGAGTCGAAATTGCATACAGCTTTGAAGGTCGTATTGAAGACGGAGAATTAATTGGTGATGCACTTGGATCAGCGGGTGGTCTGAAAAAAATTCAAGATTTTCAAAAGTTTTTTGATGATACTTTTGTCGTCCTATGTGGAGATGCATTAATTGATTTGGATTTATCTGAAGCAGTAAAACGACATAAAGAAAAAGGTGCTTTGGCTAGTTTGATTACTAAACGTGTCTCAAAAGATCAAGTAAGCAGTTATGGCGTTGTTGTAACTGATGAAGAGGATCGAGTTAAAGCTTTTCAAGAAAAACCTTCTATAGATAATGCGCTAGGCGATACGATTAATACTGGAATTTATTTATTTGAGCCAGAAATTTTTAATTATATTCCATCTGGAAAACCCTTTGATATTGGCTCAGATTTGTTTCCAAAATTAGTAGAGGAAGGAGCACCTTTCTATGCTTTACCAATGGATTTTGAGTGGGTTGATATTGGTAAAGTACCAGATTATTGGAGAGCAATCAGGAATGTACTTAAAGGTGATGTTAGACAGGTTGAAATCCCAGGAAAGCAAGTAAGACCTGGAATCTATACTGGTTTAAATGTTGCAGCTAATTGGGATAAAATAAATGTGAAAGGACCTATATATGTTGGTGGAATGACAAGGATTGAAGATGGTGTAACTATCGTTGGTCCCTCTATGATTGGTCCAAGTTGTTGTATTTGTGAAGGCGCAACAATTGATAATTCAATAATCTTTGATTATTCATTAATTGGGCCAGGAGTTCAACTTGTGGAGAAGTTAGTCTTTGGTAGATATTGTGTTGGTAAAGAAGGAGATCACTTTGATTTACAAGAAGCTGCTTTAGATTGGTTGATAACTGATGCTAGAAGACAGGACTTAGGCGAACCATCACCTCAACAAAAAGCAATGGCTGAATTATTAGGTACTGATCTGATTGGTTCTTCTAATTAATATTTGCTCTATCTAAAATTATCGGTATTTGTTGTTCTGCTTTAACGGCCATAAGGTGAACTCCTTGAGCAATCCCTAGAAAACTTTTTACTTGGTCAGCAGCAATTGATATGCCTTCATCAATAGGGTTGGATGAACTTTCAAGTCTGGAAATAATTGATTCGGGTATGCATGCACCTGGTACTACACGATTGATGAATTGTGCATTTTTAGCAGATTTGAGCAGAAAAACTCCAGCCAAAACAGGAATTTTCATAGGCTCTGTTATTTCCCTGCAAAATCGTTCAAGTACTTTAGGGTCCATAACCATTTGAGTTTGAAGGAAATTTGCACCCGCGGTTTTTTTGAGTTCTATTCTCCTTCTTAAGCTATCAAACCCTCTGCAATTTGGATCAGCCGCAGCTCCAGCAAATAAATTAGTTGGGCCATCAGGTAATAAATCAGACACGGGATCTATTCCTTTGTTAAGTGATGTGACTTGCTTAATAAGCTCTATTGAGTTGAAGTCTTGAACTGATTTGGCTTGAGATTGGTCTCCTACTCGTACGGGATCGCCAGTTAAACAGAGGATATTTGTTATCCCTAAAGCATGTGCTCCTAGTAATTCAGCTTGTAATGCTATTCGATTTCTATCCCTACATGATAATTGTAAGACTGGTTCAAGATTTGCCTCTAAAAGCAGCTTGCATAAGGCTAGGCTACTCATTCTCATTATTGCCCTGCTGCCATCTGTAACATTAAAACCATGTACAAGGTCTTTTAATTTTATGGCTTTTGAAATAGCTGAAGCTGTATTACCTCCTCTAGGAGGCATGATTTCAGCAGTAATAGCTGACAAGCCAGATTCAAGTCGTTTTTGAAGTTTAGATTTCACATGTATTTTTTACTAGATAATTACTATCGGTGATTAAAGGCCCTAATCTAAGTAGTATTAATTAATGAGTTGTGAGTGAGGGGAATGTTTACAGGAGAGATCGCTAATTCGTCCCACATGGGACTCTCAGCTAGGGAAATGGAGATCATTGGATTAGTTGCAGATGGCCTGACTAATCAAGAGATTGCTGAAAAACTGACAATTAGCAAAAGGACTGTAGACAACCATGTCAGCAATATGTTTACTAAAACAGGTTCGAAAAACAGAGTGGCTTTGTTGAACTGGGCAATGGATCATGGAAAAATCTGCCGAGATGGGTTCAATTGTTGTTCATTGCCCGATGATGAAACAGATTCTTAATAGAACTAATTGTTGTCGCCCTCAGTAAGATCTGATAAGGGCATTAGAGAAAATTCAATTGATGAAAACTCAAATAACTTTGCATATGCGATGCAAGCTTCCTTGTCAGAACAAGTGAATCGAAGAATACCTTCTGTGTCGTAAAGACCATACAAGTTATACCTCTTGCAAAGAATGCATAAATCGCTAGAAATTATCTAACGATTATTAAGATAATCTAAAGGACAGGCTGCCTTTTTGTTTAGAGGCTTTTGATTTTTATCCTATCTTTTACTGACAATTCAGAAATTGGTGCTTTTGCAAGAGAAGCATTGCTCAATGATTTGATCCCAGTTATCTCTTTCCCACACCATGATGGGACTTGAATTTCTTCTGATTCAGAATTCAACTCAATTTCAGCAATTTTTAAATACGAATTTGACTCTTCAAAAACATCAACTACCCAATTTTTTTTATTTATTTTTAGCTGATATCGAATTTTAGTAATTTTATATTTTGACAATTGTATTAATTCAATAGCATCTTTTCTAGGAATTGAATATTCAAACTCGTAGTTTGCTAGTCCATTTAAAGAGGACTTTAATGTTATGTATCCTTTATTATTATCGATGATCCTTACTCGAGTAGCCCATTCATCTACACTTGAATTTAAGTAGGCTTGACTAACACTCTCACTTCGTATTACCTGATCTTTCCAATCTTCATTTGCAACTAAGAATCTTCTTTCAATTTCTATACCCATAACTTCTTATTGTTTATTTGGATTGTTAAGGCTACTTGCCCAATGAAGCTTTTGAGTAATTGTCTTATAATAAGAATGATTTTCATCTAAAATTATTATTGAGGTTGAGTGATTAGATTTCTTTATTAAGCATGTGTCTTCAGCTTCAATAAGACATCCACTAGATCCATCTAACCATAACTTTATTTTTTGTTTCATACCTCTTATTGGTTTAATTACTAATTGAGATTCAGGAGGTACAACTATTGGCCTACTGGCCAAGCTCATTGGGCAAATAGCACTTACTATAATTGCATCCAAGGAAGGATGAATAATGGGTCCTCCAGCGGCCATAGAGTAAGCAGTTGACCCTGTTGGAGTAGAAAAGATAAGTCCATCTCCCTTGTATCTATCTACAGCTTCACCATCTATTTCAAGGGCTAGGCTGCAAGTAGGTGCAATCTCATCTGTACAAGATCTTAAATAAAAATCATTTAAGGCAAAAAATGATTTTTTAATTGTGTTTTCATTATTGTTCTTTTCTCTAAAAACAGTTGCTTCAAGCATCATTCTTTTTTGGATATTAAATCTATTATTTGAAACTCTTTCCCAAAAAGTTTCTTGCTTTAAGATCTGACGATCGTGGGTCAAAAAGCCTAAATTCCCTCCAACATTAAAACTTAAGATAGGTATGTTTTTCGGGGATAAATATCTTGCGGCTCTTAAAACTGTTCCATCACCTCCTAGAACAATAGTGATTTCTGGTAAAACCTCAGATTTTAAAAATAATTGATTAATGTTATTAGTTTCATTACTTATTTCGGAAAATAAAACTTTTTTCCCATAACCTTCAATTATTTTTTTACAATTTAAGGTTTCTTTGTATGCAGTATCACTATCTGATCTATATAAGATCCAGATCAGATTTGTTGTCATTAAAAATATCTACCATTTAAGTAGATTAAAACTTTCCATATCAATAGTAACTCTATTTCTATACAAGGAAAGTAGTATTGCTAGTCCAACTGCCGCCTCGGCTGCGGCTACGGTAATAACAAAAATTGAAAATACTTGCCCTCTAATTACTGATCCATCTACATAGGATGAAAAACTCATAAGATTTATATTTACTGCGTTTAACATTAATTCTATGCTCATTAAAACACGAACCGCATTTCGACTATTTATTAATCCCCAAACACCAGTGCAAAAAAGGAATGCAGCAACTATGAGATAAGCCTGAAGAGGGACTGGTCCAATTGAATTTTCTAACATATTTAGTATATAAATGTTATGTATACAATTGATTTCATTTTATACTATTTTCGGAAAGAAGAGGAACTTTCCTATCACTTAAGGACTTTTGATTCTTTATATCATTCATATCAGCTCTTGGAATTGATACATCTCTTCTTGCTAATACGATTGCTCCAATCATAGCCATTAATAATAAAATCGAAGCAAGTTCAAAAGGTAATAAATAATCTGTGAATAGATGTTCACCTATTCTCTCAGTTGCTTCTTCACCAATAGAGGTTGGTCCTGGTAAGTTCCATTTGGTGGTAATGCTAACCCGCAATAATAGGATTAATAATCCACCACAAACCCCACCAGATATCAATTTTCTAGTTCTAAGACCTTTAATTGGTTTTAACTTTTCTTTATTATTAACTAACATAATTGCAAATAATATCAAAACATTTACAGCTCCTACATATACAAGAATTTGAGCTGCAGCGACAAAACTAGCATTTAGCAAAAGATATAAACCTGCTACAGCCATAAATACTCCGCCTAATAAAAATGCTGAGTAAACAATATTTTCTAATAAAACAACTGCCAAACTTCCAGAAACTATGACAGCACTAAGAATTAAAAAGCAAATTAATTCTGTTGAATAAGCGATATTCATTTGTTAGTAGAATTTAATTTATTTGGAACCATATCCGACGAATTATTCTTACCTTCTTCTTCTGATTTATCTGCTTGCAGTTCTTTTATAATCTGACTTGGTAGCTTACCTGCTCTTAGTTGGTTCGCGGGTAATTCATGAGGGTCCATTATGCCCTTTGGCAAATAAGGTAATTCTCTGAGAGGACGAACTGATGGATCTGAAGTTACGCTTGTTGGTAGTCTTCCAAGAGCAACATTATCGTAGTTAAGGCTATGTCTATCAAATGCAGACAGTTCATATTCTTCTGTCATTGATAAGCAATTTGTAGGGCAATATTCAACGCAATTTCCACAAAAAATACATGCACCAAAGTCAATTGAATAATTTCTTAATTCTTTTTTCTTGGTTTCTTTATTCATTACCCAATCAACGACTGGCAGATTGATTGGGCATACCCTTACGCAAACTTCGCATGCAATGCACTTATCAAATTCATAATGAATCCTCCCTCTATAGCGCTCAGAGGGGATTAGTTTTTCGTAAGGGTATTGAACCGTTACAGGCCTTCGACGCATGTGGTCGAATGTAACTCCTAGTCCATCAACTAAATATTTTGCTGCACTAACGGCTTCTTTAGTGTAGTCGGCAACTTTTTCAAGGAAACCAAGCATATTAAATTTGATGCCGGCGGTCTATATCTACAGTAATCATTATACAGTTTTTTTCAATTAAATGTAGGTACTTTTACTTAAAAAAACTAGCTAGTGTGTTGCTTTTCTATTATCCTCCAAATGTCATCGGAAATGCCAATTTAAGTGAAGCAGTTACAAGTAAATTGACCAAAGAAATAGGTAAAAGAAACTTCCAGCCTAAATCAAGTAGTTGATCAATCCGAACTCTTGGAGTAGTCCATCTCAATAAGATTGCTAGAAAAACCAGTAAATAAGCCTTAAGGATTGTCATTACAATTCCAAGAGACGCAGCAATAATTTGAACTAATGGATTATCAATTGAGAGACCTATAAATGATGAAAACCAATCAATTGAGATTGGAAAACCCCATCCTCCCAAGTACAGAACAGAAACAAGTAAAGCAGATAAAACAAGATTGATGTATCCAGCTAAGTAAAACAGAGCAAATTTCATGCCTGAATACTCAGTTTGATAGCCAGCTACAAGCTCTTCTTCTGCCTCTGGCAAATCAAAAGGTAGTCTCTCGCATTCAGCTAATGCACAGATCCAAAAAATAATAAAACCTACAGGTTGTCGCCATATATTCCAACTAAGGAAGCCGGCAGTATTTTGTTGCTCAACTATGTCAACAGTGCTCAATGAATTGCTCATCATAACTATGGCCAAAACTGCTAGCGCTAATGGAATTTCATAACTAATTGATTGAGCGGCAGCTCTCAGCCCACCTAGTAAAGAATATTTATTATTGGAAGAGTAGCCACTCATCAGTAAACCAATTGGTTGAATGCTACTTAGGGCAATCCACAAAAATATTCCTATACCTACATTACTAATTAACAGATTTTGACCAAAGGGAACAATTAGCCAAGATAGAATAACTGGCACTAAAACTAATATTGGACCAACTGTAAAAAGAACACTGTCAGCCCTTGCTGGAATAATGTCTTCTTTTACTAAGAGTTTCAAACCGTCTGCCATTGGCTGAAGAATACCAAGTGCACCTGCATATTCAGGCCCAATTCTTTGTTGAGCTGCTGCAGAAATTTTTCGTTCAAGCCAAACTGTTACTAATACACCAATGACAGCTGATACCAATACTAAAAGCATCGGAAGAGGGATCCATAAAAGGTGTGCTAATTCATGAGATAAACCAAGGTTTTGAACGCCTTGGGTAAAACTCATTTCAAGGTCTATGCCTGAATTCACTTCTTACATATGTTCTATTAACAAGGTTAGTGTAATTTTGAATTAATTTTAAATTCGAAAAATAAATTTCAAATTATCTGCTTTCAAGAGGCTTCCAATTTCTCATTTTTGCTCCTTCATAAATTTGTGATGGTCTGAAAATTCTATTTGCTCCAAGTTGTTCTCTCCAGTGAGCCAACCAACCAGCAACTCTGGAAATAGCAAAAACTGGTGTAAATAAATCTCGAGGAATACCAAGCTTTCGATAAACCAGTCCAGAATAAAAGTCAACATTTGGGAATATACCTTTTGGCCCCAGCTTGGAAATAGCCTCTTCTTCAAGTGCTTTGGCTACTTCATACATTTCATCTTTACCAAATTCCGAGAAAAGTTCCTCTGCGAAGGCTTGTAAAATTGTTGCTCTAGGGTCTTTGACACGATACTCCCTGTGTCCAAAGCCCATGATTTTCCTTTTTTTTGCAATTGCATCATTGAGAAATGAAGAGACTTCATCAGGTCTTCCAATTTCTTCTAGCATTGCTATCACATCTTCATTGGCCCCTCCATGAAGAGGACCGGCTAATGTCCCAACGGCAGAAGCGACGACGGCATAAGGATCAGTCAATGTGCTTGCAGTTACTCTTGCGCTAAACGTACTTGCATTGAGACTGTGCTCGGCATGAAGAATTAAACATCTGTCGAAAACTCTTGCTGCAAGAGGATTTGGCTCCCTCTCGGTGAGCATATAAAGGAAATTGGAAGAGTAAGGCAAATCATCTTGAGGTTGAATTGGATCGTCTCCTTTTCTTATTTGCTCGAAAGCAGCAACCATAGTTGGAATTTTTGCAATCAACCTCACTACTGCGTCGTAGATATATTTTGGATCATCAATTGCTCTTCGAGAATAAAAGAGGCCCAAAGATGCAGCACTTGCTTGAAGAGCATCCATAGGATGCCCAGACTCTGGAAAACACTTGAGCATATCTCTAATTCTAAAGCTCACTCGTCTATGCATTTGAACGTCCTTTTCAAATTTCTCAAGCTCATTTTCAGTGGGAAGTTCTCCCCAGATCAAGAGAAATGCAGTTTCTAAAAAACTACTTTTTTGGGCTAGCTCAGATATTGGATAACCTCTGTAGCTAAGCCTTCCTTCTGTTCCATTTATTTCGCATATCCCTGAGTTGGTTACTGGAACCCCTTCCAAGCCTGGCTTTAGAACCAAATTAGTTGTCTTTTTTTCGTTATCTATGGCTTTAGCTCCTGCAAAACAATTTTCTGTTCAATTGAAAAATTTTCAACTTGAACTTTATTTTATAGAATTAAACTATATTTTTAATATAGCACTTTAAACTTTTTATCAACTTGTTTTTAAGTTGATTTTAACTTTAATGAAGTCTGGATAATTAATTGTAGGTACTGCAATGGCTATATCAATATCCTGAGGAGGATTTAGTGTGTTTCCTAACATAGTTTTCAATAAGATATATGGATAGAAACTATTTAAAATTGCTTTAGTTTTTTCTTTCCCTAAATGAATTTTTAGGACATCATCAAAATCATTAAATTCATTTGTATTCTGTTCATTATCTGAATAATTTTTTAGGTAGTTTGTATTATCAAAATTTGATATAGAAGATAAGTTTTGACTCCAAATGTAAGTCTTGTCATCTTCTTCGACAATTGCCTCAATGTTATCTTTTAGCTCATATGTATTATTTTCATTTGTACTTATTTTTGACCAAATTTCTAGCTTTCTGCTTTTAAAATCTATATTTGAATTCAAAAAATTCTCTTTTTTTAGAATATCATCTATCTCTGTCTTTTTCGTATCAGATTTCCTAGTTAAAATCAACCAGTCTTTATCATTTATCCAAATCAAATTTCCTTGAGAGTTTTCAAGAATTATTTTTAAGAGCTCAGAATAATCTGAGGTTGTTGATTCTTTGATAATAGAGGCTATTAGCTTTTGATATGGATGGAATGAATCTTTCTGAAAATACTGCTTGGGATTGTCAACTAATATATAATTCTCAGGCAATTCAGATTCCTTTTTTATATCAATTAAATTAGAATTAATATCTTTAACTGGCATTTTAGTTTTAACATTGTAAGCTAATATTCCTTCTAAGTTTAATTTATTTTTATCTACATTTACAGAAGATAGTAAATTATCTACCTTATTTATATTCAATAAATCTTCTTCTTGACCAATAAGATTTAAAATCTTTTTTGGAGACATTTCTAATAATAATAATCCGTCTTTAAGATTATCCTTTAATTGAATATTCTTATACATTTTTTTTGTATTTATTATATTGCTATCTAATTTTTCTATTGAAGATTGTATGATATTAGGATTGGATGATATTAAAAGATTATCTTCATCATTTGCAAAGTAGATTGAGTTGTTTGAATTAATTTGTTTTGAAATTATTTCTGTTTTTGAGGTGCTGATTTTATTGCTTTGATTAGTACTCTCATCAACAACTTTTGATCCTAAAATAGATTCTAATTCGTGTTTAATATTTACATCTTCTTTTATTGCTAAAACCATCAACCAATCATTTATAGTTTTTTTGTTTGAATCAAATACTGCAAAGCTCCCATAATCTCCTACCCATTTTGAGATGTCTTTTGCAAAATTAAAGCCAATTAATTGAAAAGAGGAATCTCTAATAAAACTTACTTTTTTGTTTATGGCGTGTTTACTAACTTTATCTTGATAATTTTCGATGTACTTTGGAAGTAAGCCTGGATTCAGTTTCCAGTGGAATACGAGATCAGTATTCTTTGGTATATATTTTGAGGAAACCGGAGCATTGAATGATTCTTCATTGAACTTAGGGATTTGCGTAAGATGCTTATTGCGCCAAATAAATATCCCAGTCAAAATTGATAAAATTACTATTGCAGATATTAAAAAATAAGATTGAAGTGATTTCATTTGTCATTATTTGAGCGTTTGTATCCTTTTTGAGCTTTGATAATAGAAAGTTTAATCTTTACTTAGAATCACAAATATGAACCAGAATATTCCTTTAAATATATCTCCAAAAGAGTTAAATAAAATCTTAGAAGATGATTCTTCTGAAAAACCATTTATTGTAGATGTGAGGGAGGATAATGAAATTGCTATTGCCTCATTTTCATTCTCAGTATTACATCTACCTTTGAGCAAGGCTGCAAACTGGTCAGACAAAATAGTTGAACTGTTGCCGAAGGATCAGCCTGTTGTCGTTATTTGCCATGCGGGTGTGAGAAGTCTGAATTTTGGTATTTGGCTTCTAGAACAAGGAATAGCTAAAAGTGTTTGGAATCTTGTCGGAGGAATAGATGCTTGGAGCACAGATGTCGATCAATCTGTTCCAAGGTATTAATAAGCTGTTATTTTATATTTCTGATCCTAGTTTTTCAGCAACAGTATTCACGTCTTTATCCCCTCTGCCAGAGCAGTTAATGACAATTTCAGAATTATGATTGAGAGTTGGGCAAAGTTTTTCTAGATAGGCAAATGCATGAGCAGTCTCTAGAGCAGGAATAATACCTTCCAATTTACTAACTAATTGCAGCGCTTCTATGGCTTCAGTGTCAGTAACAGCAGCATATTCAGCACGTCCAATTTCTTTTAAGTAACTATGCTCCGGCCCAACCCCTGGATAATCAAGACCTGCGCTAATGGAATGCGCCTCCTCAACTTGCCCATCTTTGTCTTGTAGTAAGAGACTCATCGCGCCGTGGAGAACTCCTATTCTTCCTTCAGTAATTGTCGCTGCATGGCGACCTGTTTCGACTCCATCTCCCGCAGCTTCAACTCCAATCATTCTTACACTTTTGTCTTCAACAAAAGAATGGAAAAGACCCATCGCATTCGATCCCCCACCAACACAAGCAAGAAGAACATCTGGAGACCGCCCAAAAGCTTGTTTACATTGTTGCTTTGTTTCTTCTCCAATAACTGCGTGAAAATCTCTGACCAACATTGGATATGGATGTGGGCCTGCAACTGAACCGAGAATATAATGAGTCGTTTCAACATTAGTAACCCAATCCCGAATAGCTTCGCTGGTTGCATCTTTGAGTGTTGCTGTTCCACTTGTTACTGGCCTCACTGAGGCTCCAAGCAATTGCATTCGGAATACGTTTAAGGCTTGTCTTCTCATATCTTCTTTGCCCATATAGATAATGCACTCCAATCCAAAACGAGCGCAGACTGTCGCAGTTGCAACTCCATGCTGACCAGCTCCAGTTTCAGCAATAATTCTTTTTTTTCCCATCCGAATCGCAAGAAGAGCTTGCCCAAGTGCATTATTTATTTTGTGTGCGCCTGTGTGATTTAAATCTTCTCTTTTAAGCCAAATCCTTGGACCTTTTAATGTATTTTTTCTGTAATGTTCAGTTAGTCTTGTGGCTTCATAAAGAGGAGTTGATCTTCCTACGTATGTTTTTAGTAAATGATTTAGTTCTGAATTGAATGAAGAATCTTTCCATGCTTCTTTAGCAGCTTGCTCTAATTCAATAAGAGCAGGTATTAAAGTTTCAGGAACATATTGCCCCCCATACTTACCAAATCGACCAAGAGTATTTGGCCTTGTTAAAGGAGATAAATCCGAATCTTTAAATTGTGTTGGGAGTGTACCTGTCACCTTAGATTAAGAAAATAATTACCAGCCAAAAAGCAAAAAATGTCCAAAGGCGGCTGGAGTGAGTTTAATGACCCTCTTAAGACAATAGGGAGTAACACTCAAAATAGTGTTACTCCTAAAGGAAAGCGACAAGTTCGTTTAGAAAGAACTCGATCTGGAAAAAAAGGAAAACTTGTTACTGTCATCAAAGGACTTGAATTAGAGCAAGTAGAGGCAAAAAAAATTCTTAAGAATTTAAAAATAGCTTGCGGAACAGGTGGGGCTGTTAAAGGTGATTTTTTAGAGTTACAAGGAGATCAAATATCAAAAGCTCAGAATTTTCTTTTAAAGGAGGGTTTTAGGCCAAAACAAAGTGGAGGTTAACAATAAACTGTGTCGATCAACATGGAGAATAGTAAACAATTAGTCTGCATTCATGGAACAAAACTCTAAAAGTCCTCTATCAAAAGCCACCAATATAGTTTGGCACCAATCTTCAATTGATAGAGAAGCTAGATTTCAGCAAAGAGGACATCGCAGCGCAATACTTTGGTTTACAGGTCTATCTGGTTCTGGAAAAAGCACATTAGCCAATGCAGTAAATGTAGCTCTACACAAAGATGGTTATTCAACTTATGTTTTAGATGGTGACAATATCAGACATGGTTTATGCAAAGACTTGGGATTTTCTGATCTTGATAGGGAAGAAAATATCAGAAGAATTGGCGAAGTCTCTAAACTATTTCTTGACGCTGGAATCATTGTTTTAACTGCATTCGTATCTCCATTTAGAGTCGATCGCGATAATGCAAGATCTTTAGTTGGAGAGAATGATTTTATAGAAATATATTGTTCAGCTGATCTAGGGGTTTGTGAAACAAGAGATACAAAAGGGCTTTATGCCAAGGCAAGAAACGGAGACATCAAAGATTTTACTGGAATCTCAAGTCCTTATGAAGAACCTGAGTCTCCAGAATTGAAAATTGATACTGGAAATCTTGAGATTGATCAATGTGTAGATATAGTTACTAATTTGCTTGTTGAAAGAAAGATTATTTCAAAAATTTCTAAGTAAATTAGTATGTTAATGGAAAAATAATTACATTTTTTCTAGATAAGTTATGGCTCCAATCTCTTTAAGTGTGTGATCTTTTTTAACCACAAGGTCGTGCAGCTCACATCTGTAGGCGTTTAATTTATTTTTTAATTCAGTATTGTTGATGGCTAAAATTTGAGTTGCCAAAAGGCCAGCATTTAGGCCCCCTTCTATGGCAACTGTTGCTACGGGGATGCCTGAGGGCATTTGCAAGATTGAATACATAGAATCTATCCCTGAAAGTGCCTTGCTCTTGACGGGAACGCCTATGACAGGAAGGGTTGTAAGAGATGCGATCATTCCTGGTAGATGAGCAGCCCCGCCAGCCCCAGCAATTATCACTCCAAAACCATTTGATTCTGCCATTTGAGCAAAATCCATCATTTCTTTTGGAGTCCTATGAGCAGACAGAATCCTTACTTCATTAGATATTCCAAATTGATCTAGAATTGCCACCGCAGGCTTAAGAGTTTTAAGATCTGAATCACTACCCATTACTACAGCTACTTGCTTAAATGTATTAGCTTCAGTTAAAGACAATTGTCAATTCTATAAATCTCATTTTTATAATGCCAATTATTTAAGAATTCTGCATTAATTATTTTTAGTTTTTAAGAAATGAGAAAAATTACAAACATTAAAGTACCTCAACCAGAGAAAAGCGAAGATGAAAAGAATTTATTTTCACTAGTTTTAGATGAACATGGAATTATTCTTTCTATTGATAAAACTTGCAAGAGGGAATCAAGTTATGATGAAGATTGGCATGGAGATTGGCTAAGTCCTAGGGCGATTGATCTTCAAATGAATGGAGGTTTAGGGATCTCATTTACAGATTTAAATTTTAATAAAATACCTAAATTATTAACATTGCTTGATCAACTTTGGCTAGATGGAGTTGAAGGAATTTGTCCAACTTTTGTTAGTTGTTCTCTAGATCAATTTCAATTAGGAATGGAGGTCTTAAAGGAAACGAAAAAATATACTTCAACAAATCGATGTCGACTACTTGGCGCCCATATGGAAGGACCTTTTTTATGTGAGACATATTCTGGAGCACATGACACAGGAAGTATTTGTAGACCTAGTATTTCTGCCTTAAATGAGAGAATAAAGGGATTTGAGGACGACATAGCACTAATGACATTGGCTCCAGAATTAAAAGGTTCTTTGGATGTAATTTCTCGTCTAAGAGAATTAAATATCGTTGTCTCACTGGGACATTCTTCAGCTGATTTTGATTCAGCCATAAAAGCTTTTAATAATGGTGTGAGCATGATTACGCATACTTTTAATGCAATGAAAGGTTTACATCATCGAGCTATTGGACCTATAGGAGCGGCTGCAAGAAGAGACGATATTTTCCTAGGATTGATAGGTGATGGTGTTCATGTTCATTCAGATATGATTAGGCTTTTAAAGATACTTGCACCAAAGCAAATTGTTTTAGTTAGCGATGCAATATCAGCTTATGGTTTAGGAGATGGATCGTTTAATTGGGATAAACGCTTGATAACAGTAGAAAATGGTTTATGCAGACTTCCAAATGAAACAATTGCAGGATCCACTTTGCCTTTACTTGACGCATGCAAAAAAATAGCAAATTGGATTAATGATCCCTCTGCTGCTATTTGGATGGCAACACTTGCTCCACGTATGGTATTAAGTCAGAACAAAATGACTGCAAAATCTTTTTTTATTGGAAAAAATATTAAGTCTTTACTTAGATGGAAAATGAATTCTTGTAATCATCAGTTGTCTTGGCAGTTGGCTGCGTAAGATCGTTAAGAGGTAATTATCTGATTAAATGACAACGCAAATTGAGAAAAATGAAAAGGCGGAAGTCACTGAATATTTTAATGGGACTGGGTTTGATAGATGGAATCGAATATATAGCGAAAGTGATGATGTAAATAAAGTGCAAAAAAATATAAGGATAGGTCACCAAAAGACAGTTGATGATGTCATTAGTTGGTTGAAAGAGTATGACAATATCAAGGATAAAAGTTTTTGTGATGCTGGCTGTGGTGTTGGTAGTTTAAGTATTCCATTGGCAAAATTGGGTGCTAAATCAATTCATTTAAGTGATATTTCTGAAGCCATGATAAACGAGACAAAAAGTAGGGCAAAGGAAGAAGGTTTGGACTTCAATAAGCTGAATTTTCGAACATCTGATTTAGAAAATTTAAAAGGTTCATTTAATACAGTTATTTGCTTAGATGTTTTCATTCACTACCCTCAACAGGAGGCTGAGGCAATGGTGAAACATCTATGTGAATTATCTGATGAGAGATTAATTGTTAGCTTTGCACCATATACTCCTTTACTAGCCCTTTTAAAAGGTATTGGTCAGCTATTCCCTGGACCAAGTAAAACTACTAGGGCATATACATTAAGGGAGTCCGGAATTATCGAAGCTGCAAAGCAATCTGGCTTTAAAGTTGTCAAAAGCAAGTTGAATCAAGCTCCTTTTTATTTTTCGAAATTAATAGAATTTGTGAAATCCTAGAGAACTAAAATTTTAATTTTTCAAAAAATATTTAGGTAACTAAATGATTTTCAAGTGCATATCTAACTAGTTCTGTTCTACTGGAAGTACCGGTTTTAATAAATAATCGACTCACATATTTCTCTACATTGCGGATAGAAGTCTCAAGTTGTCTTGCAATTTCTTTGTTCATTAAACCTTCCGCTACTAGTTGCAAAACGCTTGCCTCTCTTGGGGTGAAATTAGGAATCGAATCATCTTTGCGTGAGTGGTTTTTATCCCCATGGCTAAGCATTGATTTTATTTCTGTAATCTGTTTTGCCATTTGGCCAACATCAGCATTAGCAAATCTGGCTGCTTCAGTTAATAGTCGCTCTTGCCGCTGAACTACATTCTTAACTCTTGCAACTAGCTCATCTGGATCAAATGGTTTTGGCATGTAATCGTCTACACCCGCTTGATAACCCTGAGTCCTATCAGCAGTCATACCTTTAGCAGTAAGGAAAATGACAGGTGTACCTCCAAGTCTTTCATCTTCTCTAATTTTTTTTAAAAGCCCATAACCATCACATCTAGGCATCATGACGTCACTGATAATTACATCAGGGATCATTTTTTGAGCTTTTTCCCATCCCTCTTCTCCATCGACAGCGGTTGTAACTTGAAATCCTTCATCTTCAAGATAGGCCTGAACAGCAGTTCTTAAACCGGGTTCGTCATCGACAAGTAATATCCTTGGAGTTTGAGAAACTTCTTGTGTTGATGGATTGGGGTCACTCATAAAATTGGACTTCTAGAGCTTTCAGGGGATATTAACCTTTATTCCTCTCTTATTATTTAGATTAACGAATGAATCAATGGATAATAATCACCTAATTTTTGATTTTCAGTCTTCAACACCATGTTGTACGAAGGTTGTTGAGGAGATGGCTCCTTATTGGAATGAGTTGTGGGGTAATCCCTCTAATACTAATAATCGATCCGGTGTTTTTGCTTCAGCTGCAGTTGAAGTATCTCGTGAAAAAATAGCTTCATATTTGAATATAAATCCGAAAAGATTAATTTTCACGAGTGGGGCAACAGAAGCGAATAATTTGGGTTTAGTTGGACATGCAAGAGCTAAAGCACAACTGATTGGAAAACCCGGACACATAATTACTGTTTCAACTGAACATCATGCAGTCCTTGATCCGCTTAGGCAGCTTCAAAAAGAAGGGTTTCGCTTGACAGAATTGCATCCGAATAAAGAGGGTTTAATCAATATTGAACAACTTTCTGAAGCTTTTGAAAAAGATACTTTTCTGGTTAGCGTCATGGCTGCAAATAATGAGATAGGGGTTTTGCAACCTATTGGTGACATTGGGTCTTTTTGTAAGAGAAAGGGAATCGCTTTTCATTCTGATGCCGCTCAAGCCTTTGGATACTTAGATTTAGACCCCGATAAATTTCGCATTGATTTGATGAGTTTGAGTGCTCACAAAATCTATGGACCTAAAGGTATTGGGGCTTTGGTGATTAGGGAAGGATTCCCTCTTGAACCCTCTCAATATGGAGGAGGTCAGGAGCTTGGATTAAGATCTGGCACGCTTCCTGTCCCGTTAATTGTTGGCTTTGCAAAGGCAGTCGAAATAACAAAAAATGATCAGGATGAGAGGAACAAGAGACTTTTGTTTTTTAGAAACTTATTGTTGAGTGGATTAAAAAAGAATATTTCTGGATTGATAGTTAATGGATCTATTGATCAAAGATTGCCTCATAATCTCAATATCACTTTCCCTGGCGTGAAGGGAAGTCAATTGCATGGTCAATTAAGAAGGTTTATTTTTTGTACTAGTGGTTCAGCTTGTAGTAATGGTGAAGCTTCTCATGTTCTGCAGGAGATAGGGCTCAGCAAAAAAGATGCTGAGGCGTCAATAAGGATGAGTATTGGGAGAAATACTACGGAGAAAGATATCAATAAGGCTATTAATATTATTACGAATATAGTGATTAATCTTAGACAATAATTTAAGCCTAAGTTAAGAATTTCTTTGCAGAAATTCTTAACTTTGCACTTTTACTTCTTGGATTTAATTCTATCTCTTCTGGGCTTGCTCTGATAGGCTTTTTAGATAGTACTTTCAATCTATTGTCTGTCTTAAAGCTCGATTTTACTCTTCTATCTTCTAGTGAATGAAAACTCATTACCATAAATAATCCATTCTCTAGCAACCAGTTTGGAGCTTTTAAAAGTAAACTTTCGAGAGAGCCTAATTCATTATTCACAGCTATTCTTAAAGCCTGAAAAGTTCTTGTTGAGGGATGAATTCGACCATATCTTTGCTTGGGGGGGAAGCAGCCTGCAATTGCATAAGAAAGGTCTTGAGTTCCAGAGTATGGTCCATTTTCAGCTAGATCATTTTTTATTTTTCTTGCAATACGCCTAGATCGTTTTTCTTCGCCTAATTCATATATTAAATCAGCTAGATTTTGCTCAGAGAGAGTTTCAATAAGTTCGGCTGCACTTGAACCCTCTTTGGGATTCATACGCATATCTATTGGACCATTTAAACGAAAGCTAAAACCTCGTGAAGGCTCATCAAGTTGATGACTACTAACTCCAAGATCCGCTAGGACACAAATGGCTTGTTCGTGATGTGAAAAGTCTGCGAAGTTTGTAGAGATTATTTCTATTCTTGTTCCGAATTTAATTAATTTTTTTGATGCTGCTTTTATAGCCATTGGGTCTTGATCCAGCCCAATAATTTTGATTCCAGGGAAATTTTCGAGTATTTGAGCGGAATGTCCCCCGCCTCCAATGGTTGCATCAATAATTAATCCTTTTTTTGTTAATTCACTTGGTAATTCCTTTAATGATCGAATTATTTCTTTCCCCATTACAGGGATATGATTAAAGTTAGAACTTGAACTAATTGGCCCTTCTTTCATAAGTTTTTACTAGTATCTAGACATTGCTTTGGTTGGGCCCAATGACGCAGCTTGAAACGCGTACTGAGCCAATGGTGGTCAACTTTGGGCCACATCATCCATCAATGCATGGGGTATTGCGATTAGTAGTAACCCTTGATGGAGAGGATGTTGTTGATTGTGAACCAGTTATTGGTTACTTGCATCGAGGGATGGAGAAAATTGCTGAGAATAGAACAAACGTTATGTTTGTTCCTTACGTGAGTCGCATGGATTATGCGGCTGGTATGTTTTATGAAGCCATTGTTGTTAATGCCCCTGAGCGTTTAGCAAATATAAAGGTACCCAAGAGAGCAAGTTATATCAGAGCGATAATGCTTGAGTTGAATAGGATCGCTAACCATTTGCTATGGTTAGGTCCATTTTTGGCTGATGTCGGAGCTCAAACTCCTTTCTTTTATATTTTTAGAGAAAGAGAGATGATTTACGATTTATGGGAGGCTGCAACTGGTCAGAGATTGATTAATAATAATTATTTCCGTATTGGTGGCGTTGCATGTGATTTGCCTTGGGGTTGGTTAGAAAAATGCAAAGATTTTTGTGACTGGTTTGGTCCAAAAATTGATGAGTATGAAAAATTGATTACTAATAATCCTATTTTTCGTAGACGTATAGAAGGTTTAGGAGTTATAGGAAAAGAGCAAGCGATTAACTGGAGTCTTTCTGGCCCAATGCTTAGGGCGGCAGGTGTCCCATGGGATTTGAGAAAGGTAGATCATTATGAATGCTATGACGATTTTGAATGGGATATTGCATGGGAGAAAGAGGGTGATTGTTATGCAAGATATAGAGTTCGTATTGAAGAAATGAGACAGTCATTAAAAATATTACGACAAGCTTGTGAGATGATTCCTGGGGGGCCAACAGAAAATCTTGAGGCACAAAGAACAGTTGAGGGAAAAAAAGGTGATTTATCGGGCTTTGATTATCAATATGTAGCCAAGAAAGTTGCACCGACTTTTAAGATTCCTAATGGTGAATTATATACCCGCCTTGAGTCTGGAAAAGGAGAGATAGGAGTATTTATTCAAGGTAATAATGATGTAACCCCTTGGCGGTTTAAAATTAGAGCAGCTGACTCAAATAATTTGCAGATACTTCCTCACATACTGAAGGGAGCCAAGGTCGCTGATATAATGGCAATCTTAGGTTCGATTGATGTGATTATGGGTTCTGTTGATAGATAGGTTTTTGGACAAGCGTAATCCTAGAGAATGGTTATGTTTGAAACGAACAGTTCGTTTTGGTGAAACAGATGCTGCAGGTGTGGTTCACTTTCTTGAATTATTTAGATGGTGTCATGAAACTTGGGAAGAAAGTTTAGAAAAATATGGAATAGCTTTGAAAGATATTTTTCCTACAAACGAAATCAATACAAGCCAACTAGATATAGCTTTACCAGTTGTTCATTGTGAAGCAAATTATTTTCAACCACTTTATGTTGGAGATACTATAAATATTGAACTGGAAACAGAGAAGATAAATGAGTCTTCATTTGTACTTCGATTTAAATTTAAAAAGAATGGAGAGCAAATCGGTTCGACAAATATAAAACATGTATCGATAAATCCAATTACTAGAAAAAAATGTGCATTATCTAAACAAATAAATTTGTGGCTTCATGAATCTAGTTCGAATTTTTAGTTAATAGGTTTATTAAAGGCTATCCAATCTTGCCATTTTTTTATTTCCCATTTTTTATTGATATTTCTTGAAAGTTTTGGACAATCGTACCAGTTCAGTGGTTTTTTGGATGGTTGCCAGTCTTCAATGAGATCATTCAGAAGTGAAATGATTGGATATCTGTTTAGTTCTTTCCCTTTGAATTTTGTTAAGGCAACTAAACGTTGTCCCCATTTCTTGTCACTAACTCCTAGTACAAAAATATCTTTAATTGGGATTTGATTTTTTGAGATTATTTTCATTAATTCCATTTCGATATCTTCTGGAAAAATCGTTTCACCGCCCGAATTTATAGCTGAATCTCTTCTACCTAGGATTTGTATTGCTTTTCTATTGTCTAGAATGATGTATTGCGCTAGATCGCCTGCTTCCCACCATCCATTTGAGTCTTTAATTGATTCGAATTTATTATTCTTCCATTTTGAAGTTGCAATTCTACTGGTTTTAATCTTAAGTGAATTTCTTTTGTTGATTTCTATCTCAACATCTTCGAGAGGGAACCCAACACTATTACTTCCATTTAAAAAGTCTTTAGGACTAAGGCAAGTCACCATTGCTACTGTTTCAGTGGCCCCATAACAAGGAGCTAGATTAATAGACTTTCTGCGTGCTTTTTCAGCAAGGTCTATAGGGATGGAAGCTCCTCCAACCCATATCACAGCAAGGGATTGAAGCCATTTTAAACCATCAGTATTATCTATCAAAGATAATAATTGAGTTGGAACTAGGGATGTAATTAATGGACGTCTATGTTTATTAGTTAATGCTTCACTAAATTGCTTAAGTTGAAGTGGTTTATGCATTATAGAATTTGAAATCCAGTAATACCCAGATCCCCAAGTCTGATGTCTCCACCAAGGCATGAAACCACTTATATGATGCAAAGGTAGTGAATTGAGAATGATGCATTCATTTGGCTTAAGGCCATGATTCTTTAACCACTTTCCGGTTGATAAAGCCGAATTAGTGAGATTTTTAAGTGATTGGAAACAAAGATTTGGCCCTCCAATGCTGCCCCCGCTTGAAATGATTATTCCTTCTCCTTCAGGTAAGGTTGACGATGTGGGGATTTTCGTTTGATCTTTTGGAGTCGCTAGATATACCCAGTTATGCTTTGCAAAATTCTTCAAAATTTCTTTTGAACAGTCCAGGTTTTTTTCAGGAATACATTCTACAACTGCAATTTTGGTCATACGGCTTCCCAGACTAATTTCGGATTGTTGTTGAAGAGTGGGCCTTTTGGGCACCATCCAGGTGCAAGTCCAGGTGCACGAGGATTTCCCCCTTTGACTTGTCTGGCAGCGAGGTGATTAACCCACCTTCTCCCAATACCAGTTTCAAAAGCTGTGCTTATGACTGTTTGACTATCTTCTTGTTCTATTTCTTTTAACAGTAATCTCGGATCACCATCTAATGCAGGGCGACGTATTTGCCAACTTTTCCATGTTTTTCGTAAATATGGAAATTCAACCAAAGATTCATCTAGTGCGATTGGAATTTGAGTGGCCAATGAAAATAAACCTTCAATATCTTTTGATGGGAGTGGCTGTTCAATCCATTCCAAACGAGGTTCGTTTTTGAGTTCGTTAATCCATTCTTGTGCTTTTTGGCGACTCCAACCTCCATTTGGATCAATTCTAAGTTTAAAATTATTTGGTAAAATGTCTAAGATTTTTTGTAATGTTTTTTCTTCCTTAAAGTTATTTTCTAGGTGAGATACTTTCCATTTTATTGTACAAGAACTTTTCTTCTCATTTGATTCATCTACATATTTACGTATTGACTCTAATGGATCAATATCTGTAGGTAAAAGATAAGCTGATTTTGCGTCGTCAAAACCTTCAAGATTTAACTTCCTATGAGTGAGACTTTCTAAATCGGCTAAGCAGGACCCTAATCCGAAAGCAAGTGCGCCTGGCAATTCAAATAAATAATTTTCTATTGAATCTTTTGTAGTTTGTTTCCCAATAAAATCAAGACTTTCTATACTTTTTTCTAATTCCTTTTTCTCAATAGGTGAAACTTCCCCCCATCCGTAATTTCCATTTGAGTCTTTTATTTGCAACAATAAACCTATCTTTTTATGAATAATTCCTTTAGATGTTATTAACTTTCGTGTTAAATCAAATGAAAATGGCTTGATATTAATTATTAATTTCATGGTTTAATAAAATTAATAATTCATTATAAAAAGAAATAGGAAGTAGCAAAACCTATACTTAAACATAAACCATTAATTGTTTGAAAGCGAAGAGCTGAAAACTTACTGTTTTTAATGAGCTCTGGTTTATTGTGATGTCTTTTAATTAATTTGATTAGATCTAATCCTGAAGGAAGGCTTATTAAACACATAAGAGTCGTTATTGGCCATATGCCATTTAGTACTGGTAATAACTCCAATAGAAATATTAGACCAACTAACCACGGTAAAAAATTTGCCGCTCGATTAGTGCCTAAAACAACTAGGGGTGATTTTTTACCAACAGCAGCATCTTGATTGATTTGATGAAAATGCGAACAGAACAAAACCAAAGTAGTCGCCATCGCGGGACCTGCTCCAACAATCAGTGCTGTTCCCCAGGGGATGGCATCAAAATTAGATTTTGGAGAAATAACAATTAGTGCTGCAGCTGTCGCAAGTGGTCCAAATGCAATCCAGCAAAGGGGTTCTCCCAACCCCTTGTATCCCAGTCTAAATGGTGGCCCTTGATATAAATATCCAAGGAAACAACAAATTATGACTAAAAAAAGTACTGTTATTTTACTTTTTAGAGCGAGGATAAATATTATAAATAAACCTAATAAAAGAGAAAAATATGCAACCCGACTTACAGTGGTTTTATTACCAGTTAAAGCTACTACCGAGTGGAATTTGTATTTGTCAACACCAGTTTCATCGTCAAAAAGATCATTGGTAAGGTTTTCCCAAAGCAAGATCAAGATTGAGGCAATTAGAAAACCGATGAATTGTCCCAGCCGAATATTGCCGCTATTTCCTAGCTCCCATCCTGCAGACACAATTACTGGCATTATTGCGACTGAATACAGTGGCCACTTAATTGCGGCTTGCCAAAGATGTTTTCTTTCAGTTGTAGAAGACTTCACAGATAAATTAACCCGCCCTGTTCGTTTCTTGTTGTTTCCCCTAAGACTAGGCAGCAGTTCATGTATTGGTTTATTTATGTCGAAAGGGTCTAATTGTTTATGAATTTAGAACCCGTCTTTAGTGAGCTTTTAGTTAGTTCTCTTCAGAAATGGAGTGAAAGAAAAGTTGATGAATGTATCTTGAGCATTTCTGTTCCTGTAAGTCAAACAGATCCTTTAGCGACATTACCTTTAATTGCTGAAAAACATCAGTTTAGGTTTCTTTGGGATCTCTCTCCCAGATTGTGCCTTTCTGCCGGAGGTCATTGTCAATCTTTGGATTTATCTGGACCAAAGAGGTTTGAAAATGCACAAAGATTTAGTGATGAGATCTTTACTCGATTGATAGATATTTCTCCAAGTCCAGTATTTTCAGCATCAAGGGTTTTATTTTCATTTTCTTTCTTTGATCAAATTAAAAGTAATGAACAATCAATAGATGATAAATTTTCCCTTCAGGCTGTTTTGCCTAAGTGGCAATTAACCGCAAAAGATGGATTAACATGGCTACGTTTAAATTCAGTTGCCCAAAATCCTTCAGATGTTCGTGAAGCTATAGAAAGATTATGGTCAACTCGAGAAAAGATAAATAAATCACCAGTCCGAATTGTTAATGATGAAAATGAAAATTTCTTAGTCGATAATTTTTCTGATGATTGGCAATCTCAATATCGAGATGCGTTGACTAAAGGGATCGAATTAATAAATTCAGGTGATTTGGATAAACTTGTATTGGCTACGAGACAACGTCTCCTCCTAAGAAAACCATTAGATCCACTGCACTTACTTGCTCGTTTAAGAGTTCAGCAAACTAATAGTTGTCGATTTTTATGGCAAAAAAATCATGATGAGTCATTTTTTGGTGCATCGCCTGAGAGATTAATAAGTCTCAATCAAAATCAGTTGTTAATCGATGCTTTAGCTGGTACTGCAAAAAAAGGTGATGATGGGAGAGAATTGCTTGCTTCCTCTAAAGATTTAAGAGAACACCATTTTGTAGTTAATTCTATTGTCGAACAACTTTTTAGAAGAGGTATTAAAGCAAGTTATTCATCTCAACCAAAATTAATGACTCAAGACCATTTAATTCATTTGCATACTCTTATTCAAGCTTCTGTTGAAGAGAAATCTCCTCTTGATTTAGTTGAAGCACTTCATCCAACCCCTGCTGTTGCGGGATTACCTCTGAGTAAATCTTTGAGTTGGTTGAGAGCTTTGGAACCATTTGACCGTAAAACATATGCTTCTCCAATTGGGTGGATAGATAAAAATCAAAATTCAGAATTTAGAGTTGCCATACGTTATGGACAGGTTAGAGCTAATGAACTTAAATTATTTGCTGGCGCTGGTTTAGTAAAAGGTTCAACTGTTGAGGGAGAAATGCAAGAAGTAGCTTTGAAATTTGAAGTTTTAAGAAATCAATTAAACTTAGATAGAGTTAATTGTTCAAATGATCTATAAGGTAATCAATTACTTGATCTGCTAATGGAACATTCATTAGACTTTCTACTTCTCTAATACCAGTTGGACTCGTCACATTAATCTCACTTAGCATTCCTCCGATCACATCTATTCCGACAAAAAAGAGACCTTCCTCTTGTAAAGCAGGCTTTATTTGATTACATATCTCTATCTCTTTAGGAGTTAATTTAGTTGTCTCAGCTTTTCCACCTAAAGCCAAGTTGCTTCTGAAGTCTCCTTCCTTTGGACGTCTATTAATTGCACCTAATGGCTCTCCATTAACCAAAAGGATTCTTTTATCGCCATTGATTACTTCTGGTAGGAATTGTTGCATCATCACTGGCAAATGTTCTTGTGAAGTAACCAGTTCGAGTAATGCTTCTAAGCCTGGAGCATCCTTTGCAATTCGTATGACTCCTTGCCCACCTTTTCCTCCAAGTGGTTTTAACACAACTTCTCCATACTCTTTTGCAAATGTAATTAATTGTTCCACCCTACTTGCAACAAGAGTGGGAGCCATTAAATTACTAAATCTTAAAGCTCCTAACTTTTCATTCCAAGCTCTAAGTGATGCAGGCTTGTTAATTACATTGACACCATCTCTTTCTGCAACTTCTAATAAATGAGTGGCGTATAAAAAAGCCTCGTCAACAGGTGGATCTTTGCGCATCCAAATGCATGAGAAATCTCTTAAAGGAAGGCTTCGAGATGACTGGACATTGATCCATGGTTCACAATTGACCTTGTTAGAAACGACCCATGCATCGTCTCCTCGGGCTTGCAGGTCCGAGGGAGTACAGATCCAAACATCTATGTCGGCTCTTGATGCGGCTTGCATAAGTGCTGCTGATGAATCCTTCTTAGGATTAATATTTTCAATTGGATCTAAAACAAATAGTTGCTTCATGAATCAATTTCTAATTCCAATCAGTTCATTTAATTCGTTATTTCTCTCAAGTTCGTAGAGTTCGTCGCAACCTCCAATACTTTTTCCATTGATAAAAATTTGTGGAACAGTTCTGCGGCCTCCTGCTCTTTCAGACATTTTTGTTCTTGCACCATCGTCTCCATCAATAGAATATTCTGTGAATTGGACTCCTTTTTCATTTAGTAGTGCTTTGGCACGTAAGCAAAACGGGCAAAATCTCCAAGTGTATATTTCCACTGTAGTAATGCCTGAATCTGGAATTGATCTGTTCATTTATAGTTTTTGGGTGGATATGCTGATAGCTTTTAATGTATTGATTCTATTACCTCGTTTGCAAGACCTGACTGATTTTAAAAGAGACCTTTCTTTATTGACTTCTCGCCTGGGTACAGCCCAGGATTGTCTTTGACGAACCTGCATTACTTGCTAGGAAAAGAGATTTAGAGCAAGTTGCATCGCAACCTGAGTTTTGGAACGATCCTCAAAATGCGCAGAAACAGATGCGTCAACTTGATGAGGTTAAAGCAGAGTTAGAAAAATTAATTACATGGAGGGGGGCTATTGAGGACGCTAATCTTTCGGTAGAGCTTTATGAGTTAGATCCGGATGAAGAAATCCTGTCTGAGGCTCACAATGGGCTCGAGCAATTAAAACAAGAACTTGAACGGTGGGAGACGGAGCGCCTCTTAAGTGGCATCTATGACAAGGAGGGTGCAGTTCTATCCATTAATGCTGGTGCTGGTGGAACTGATGCCCAAGATTGGGCTCAAATGCTTCTAAGGATGTATACACGTTGGGCTGAAAATAATGGTATGAAAGTGAGTATTAATGAACTTTCTGAGGGAGAGGAAGCTGGAATAAAAAGTGTCACTATCGAAATTGAAGGTGTTTACGCATATGGTTTTTTACAAAATGAAAAAGGAACTCATCGTTTAGTCAGGATTTCCCCTTTCAATGCAAATGGAAAGCGACAAACTAGTTTCGCTGGAGTTGAAGTTATGCCTAAACTTGATGAAGAGGTTGAACTTGAGATCCCTGAAAAGGATTTAGAAATTACAACAAGTCGCTCAGGTGGAGCAGGTGGACAAAATGTAAATAAAGTTGAGACTGCGGTTCGAATTCTTCATGTGCCTACGGGTATTGCAGTTAGATGTACACAAGAAAGATCTCAGCTTCAAAATAAAGACAAGGCAATGGCACTATTAAAATCAAAATTGATGGTCATAGCAGTAGAGCAAAGGGCTGCAGAGATTGCTGATATTCGGGGGGATATTGTTGAAGCTGCGTGGGGCAATCAAATTAGAAATTATGTTTTTCACCCGTACCAAATGGTAAAAGATTTACGCACTGAACAAGAAACAACGGATGTAGATTCAGTAATGAATGGAAAAATAGATATTTTTATTCAGTCTCTTTTAAGGCAAAATATTGAAGAATCATAAATCAATTAGATATGAATAATAAAATTATTTCTGATGACGTCACCAAGAAAGCAACCCCACCTCCAAGTTTTGTCAAACTTGCGATGAAAAATATGGTTCGGAAAGGTAGTCAAAGCCTTTCTCATTTTGGGTTAACAGCTTTGGGTTTCCTTGGATTTATTCTTTTAGTTGCTGTGCTTGGTAAACCTCATATCCCTCAATAACTTTATGGTAAATTCCTCGACAAGCTCTGATCAATTAGATGTAGATCTTTCTTTTACACCCTTCCCAGTTCAAGATTTGGATGTCTTTGTGAACAGTGACACTTTAGAGTTGATGAAAAATCCAAGTAAATGGATTGAGGAGATAGGGAGCTGGATTAGATTTATACAAGTAAATTCAGCATTGAAGTGTCCGGAAATAGTCCTAAATTCGTCTCAATTTAGCTTGGGGTTGGAATTAACTAATGATAAGAAAATTCTTGATTTGAATCATGCCTGGCTTGGGCAATCAAAAGCTACAGATGTGCTTTCATTTCCCATAATTGATGAGACATTCTTTGGTGTAAGTAATGAATGTATCGAATTGGGTGACATAGTTATCTCAGTCCCGACAGCAATCAGGCAAGCCAAAGATAATAATGCTGATTTATTTAGAGAACTAAGATGGCTTGCCACTCATGGTCTTTTACACCTTTTGGGTTGGGACCATAGCGACGAAGAGAGCCTTCATAAAATGCTTTTGATTCAAGAGCAACTTCTTGAAATTAGAGGTATTCTTTAAAATAAAGAGTTGAAGAGTCACAAATATGGTTCCTGAGATATCGAATGACTCTAAGAGAGAAGTTAGGGACATGTCTAAAACTCTTCAAATAGCCAATAAAAGGTCATCGTGGAAGATAGCTAAAGATCTACCAACTAGCTTTTTATATGCAGCTAAAGGCTTAAAATATGCTTTCTCGACCCAGAGAAATTTTCGGATTCATGTTGGTTTTGCATTGGGTGCATTTGGCTTAAGCTTTTTTTTAGGCCTTAATAAGAGTGATTTGGCAATAATGACCCTTACAGCCACTAGTGTATTAGTAGTTGAATTGCTTAATACAGCGATTGAATCTGTTGTTGATTTGGCCATTGGGAAACGATTCCATCCTCTCGCGCAAATCGCTAAAGATTGTTCAGCTGGGGCAGTTTTAGTAGCTTCAATCAGTTCGGTGCTGATTGCTGTTTTATTATTATTTCCTCCATTACTTAAACAGTTAGGAGTTTAATGGCTTAAAAATTATGTTTTTGGTGATCGACAATTATGATAGTTTCACTTATAACCTCGTTCAATATTTGGGCGAATTATCTTCTCAGCATCCTATTGCATCAGAAGTAAGAGTCGAACGTAATGATGCTCTTACGATTAAAGAGATTAAAGATTTAAACCCTGATGCGATTTTGTTATCTCCTGGCCCAGGAGATCCCAATCAATCTGGAGTTTGTCTGGATATTTTATCTGAGTTATCAATTGAAATACCCACCCTTGGTGTCTGTCTTGGTCATCAAGCTATTACACAAGCGTTCGGAGGGAAAATAATCAGAGCCAAAGAATTAATGCATGGGAAGACCTCTAATGTTTTGCATAGAGGTACTGGAATATTTAAAGACTTGCCTAATCCCTTAGTAGCAACTAGATACCATAGCTTAATTGCCGAGAGAGAGAGTTTTCCAGAATGCTTAGAGGTTATAGCCTGGTTAGAGGATGAAACAATCATGGGAATATCTCATAAAGATTATCCGCACATATACGGTGTACAGTTTCATCCTGAGAGTGTATTAACTGAAGCTGGTCATAAGCTACTTTCTAATTTCCTAGACATAGCAACAGCTACCTAGATTGTCTTAAGTTTTGTAGATGTTATCAATAAATTTGAACTATACTTCATCGACAATCCTGAAGGCTGACCAGAATCTTTTCATTTGGTCAATGGTTCCTATGCTCACTCTGATAGAACCTTTTAAATTTTTTTTCTTATCCATATTTCTAATTAGAATTCCAGATGATTTTAGCTTTTGCTCAACTAGTTGTGGTTTTGATTTTGGCCAAAGTAGAAAATAGTTTCCTCCGTCAATATGATGCTTGACGTGGTGCTTCTCGAATTGATCCTTGATCCAATTACGAGCCTCAAGCACTTCCTGCACATACGAGTCAATATATGATTGATCATTAAGTGCTGCAAAAGCAGCGATCACGGCAAAGCTGTTGACGTCATAAGGACCAGTAACTCTATTAACTATATTAATTACTTTAGAATGACCAATAGCAAATCCAATTCTTAAACTTGCTAAACCAGCAGTTTTAGAAAGCGATCTTAATACAACAAGATTAGGTGTTGTTTGGAAATTTAAAAATGGTAGAACACTATCACCTGTAAACGCCTCGTAAAGTTCATCCACAACAACGAGTGTTTTAGATGAAAGTTTGCTGATTTCTATAATTCTTTCTGGGCTTAACCTTGTTCCAGTGGGGTTATTGGGGTTGCAGATAAGTAAAATTTTCGGATTATTTTGCGTGAGGAATTCGCAAATACTATCAAATGGATATTGAAATCCCTCTCCCTCATAAGGTATTGCTTTGATTTGCATTCCTCGCATTTGTGCGCAAGGAGTATAATATCCAAAAGTAGGCAATGTTGTTAGCATTAGATCATCAAAGTTGCCATATGCGTGAAAAATAGCATTTATTGCTGCATCTACTCCATTAAAAATACCAACTTCAGATGAGTTGATATTCACATTTGAATTTTTTTTGATGAGACTCTCTACTACTTTTTCTTTTAAACCTGAGTATTCAGGATAAGCAGAGATTTCATCTCTGCTTATTTCTCTGAGAGATTTAATTACTAGTGGGCTTGGCCCAATAGTGTTTTCATTAAAGTCTAGTCTTAGTAAATTTCGTCTTCCTTCCAGTGGTGCTGAATATGGCTGTAAATCCTCGATATCTTTCCTGGGGTTTGGTAGATCAATAAATGAACTCTCTATGTTTTCCATTACATTCTCTCCAGAGTGGGGATGCCTAGCAAACTCATCCCCAGTTTAAGTGTATCTGCAGTGATAGAGCATAAAATAAGTCTACTAGCTCTTGAAGGTTCACTTGCTTTTAAAATAGGAACTTGATCATAGAATCTGTTAAACGTCTGACTTAATTCAAATAAATACCCGCATAGACGATTAGGAAGCAGTTCTTTTTCGACTTCAGCGATAATATAATCAAGTTGCAATAGCTTGCGAATTAACTCCCATTCTTGTGATTCATTAAACTGAATATTATGACTTGATACATTTAAATCCCCACCTTTGCGAGATATTCCAGCAATTCGTACTAATGCATAAAGTAAATATGGTGCTGTATTCCCCTGCAAAGAAAGCATCTTATCAAAACTAAATTGGTAATTAGAAATTCTATTTTGACTTAGATCCGCATACTTGATTGAGGCAATCCCGACAGTAGTAGAAACTTTATCTATAAAATTTTCATTTTCGGATCTCCTTTCAGTATTGAGACGATTTTTAAGATCGTTTTTTGCTCGTTGAATTGCTTCATCAAGAAGATCTACTAATCTAATTGTTTCTCCAGAACGAGTTTTTAACTTCTTACCATCTTCTCCTTGAACGAGACCAAAGGGAACATGCTCGATTTGACAATCTGTAGGAATCCAATTTGCAAGCTTTGCAATCTGAAAAACTCCAGAGAAATGTGATGCTTGCCCAGCATCTGTGACATAAATTAAACGGCATGCTCCATCTCCATGCGGAGGAATAGTTAATCTGTATTTAATCGCTGCCAAATCAGTGGTTGCATAATTAAAACCTCCGTCACTTTTTTGAATAATTATTGGTTGAGGTTTACCATTTTTTCCTACTAAGCCATCAAGGAAAATACATTGAGCTCCTTGATCATTTATTAGTAATTTTTTATTTTTTAAATCATTAATAACATCTACTAAGAATTTGTTATAAAAGGATTCACCTCTTTCAGTTAGCTTGATATCAAGTCGATCATAGATCTTTTGAAATTCTTTTCTGGATTGATTGCAGAGTAATTGCCACGCAATCAGACTTTCTTTATCACCTGCTTGTAAATTAACAACCTCACTTCTAGATTTATTTTGAAAGATTTGATCTTCATCAAATCTTTTCTTTGCTTGACGATAGAAATTCACGAGATCGCTTATTTCTACTACATCTTTTGTATGGAGAACCTCTGGTACAACCTCTTTTAGATGAGTAATAAGCATGCCAAATTGTGTACCCCAATCCCCTACATGATTGAGTCGTAAGACTTCATAACCGCGGAATTCAAGAATCCGTGCGAGAGAGTCTCCAATAATTGTTGATCGTAAGTGCCCAACATGCATTTCTTTAGCAATATTTGGACTGGAAAAATCAAGAATTACGCGGTTATTACTTTTTCCCTCTTCAATTTTGTCAGTACTGAATTTTTTTAGAGGCACTCCCAGTCTTTTATCATTTAAACGAACATGGATTTCAGATATAAGTGTTTTTGAATTTATAGATAGGTTTATGAAACCTGGGCCTGCAATTCGTGGTGGATTACACATTCTAACGAAATCATTATCTTTTTGTAGTTGATTCGCTATTTTTTGTGCAATTTCTCGAGGAGGTTGTTTTATTTCTTTAGCCAGTGATAAAGCACAATTTATTTGAAAATCTCCAAATTCAGGCTTGGATGCGGGGACTAAATTAGAACCTGTAAGTATTGAAGAAGTTTTTGAACTTCGATCCTCTTGTGGGAATACTTTGATGAAAGCTCTATTAAGGGCTTCTTCTAATCTGGCAGATATTTCAAGCATGATGTTTATGGTTAGGTAGTTACTTTTAAGATTTTTAGAGGTTGTTAGAAAACTGTTTATTCATTTTTTAGTCAAAGCGCATACTGAAATCTATCCATTTGCTTTTAGTAATTGGCGCACTAGTTGAGATTAGATCAATACCTGTAAAAATATAGTCTGATACATTATTGGGATTGATTCCCGAAACTTCAATAACAATATTTTGGGAGACGTATTTGGACTTACTATTTTTTGAAAGTTGACGTAATTCTGGAACTAATTTCTCTATAGCTTGAATAGACATCTCGTCAAGTAAAACCCCATCAGCACCTGCTTTTACAGCTTCTTTCGCTTGGGAGGGAGTTTCTGCTTCGACTATTATTTTTTTTGTCCATGGAATAGTATTTTTTAAGATTTTGATACTCTCGCTAATCCCTTGCGACCATTCAATATGATTTTCTTTCAACATAGCAGCATCATCTAATCCAAGTCTATGATTAATGCCGCCACCACAATGAAAGGCATATTTTTCGAATACTCTTATTCCTGGAGTTGTTTTACGGGTGTCTGCTAACTTCACCTTGGATCCTGATAGTTTAGTTACCAATAGAGCTGTCGATGTAGCAATACCAGAAAGATGCATGGCCACATTCAGACTTACTCGCTCTCCTGCTACTAAGGAAGAGGAAGACCCTTTTAATTCTAGTAGTCTTTGATTCTTTTCAAACTTCTGACCATCCTCTATGAGAAGTTGAATATCAACTTTAGGATCAATTTTTCTAAATATAAGTTTGACCAGATCTCCACCACAAAAAGTCCCGTCCTCTTTCGCAACCCAATGCGCTGATGCACTTCTGTCGTTGAGGACAAATCTTGTGAGATCTCCGTCGCCGAGATCTTCCTCAATCCATGTGTCTAATATTTTATGTAGCTTGGGTGAGCGAAGATCCACAATACAACTAATACATTTATTACTATACCAATCTTAAAACCATTATAAAAAATATCTTCTTCTATTTTCTAATTTCATCTACTTATCTTTATCTTAAAAATTAAAATAGAAATTTTTAATATTTTTTTGTTTGTGATATGTGCATTATATGCTTTAATTAAATTACTCTCGTCTGTTTAGATCTAGTGGATGTTGTTCATAGTGTGAATATTATGGTGGCGATGTTAATTGGAGGGGTTTGTTATTACTTATATTATATTTTTACAATCGACAATAACTAGTAGATAAAAATTGCTTGATTACTTACCAATACAGAATTTTGAAAATATATTATCAAGTAAACTTTCTGTTAAATCCTCTCCTGTTAGTTCTCCTAAATAATTAATAGCTTGTCTTAAATCTATTGTCCAGAAATCCCATGGTAGCTTTTCGTCAAAGACTTTATTAATGTTTTCTAGGGATTTCATCGTTGATTTTGCTAGATCAAGTTGTCTTTCATTTAGAGCAATATCCAATCCATGCGTTTGAGAAGAACCACATTTTTTTAGTAGGTAATTAATCAGATCGTCTTCTCCATTTCCGGTTTTTGCACTTATAATAACTAGATTTTCTTTTTTTAATATATATTTTGGAACTTTTTCAAAAGATTGATCATTCGTTAAATCAGATTTGTTACCAACAATCAAGAGTGGAATATTTATAGGTAATTGTTTTAGTATTGATTCATCCTCGTTAGTCCATCCACTTGAATAATCAAAGATTAATATAATGAGATCAGCATGAATTAAAGTTTTTTTAGTTCTAGAAATACCAATTTTTTCGATGATGTCTTTGGTGTCTCTTAGACCTGCTGTATCAATAAAAGTTACTGGTATTCCTTCTAAGATAATCTCACTTTCCAAAATATCTCTGGTAGTGCCAGGTAGGTCAGTCACAATGGCTTTTTCTTGTTTGGAAAGCCTATTCATTAAGGAGCTTTTCCCTACATTAGGCTTCCCAGTTAGTGCAACTTTTAATCCAGAACGAACCCAAGATCCTCTTTTAGCATTATCAATTAGTTCGTTAAGATCTTTTTTGATTGCGACAATTTCATTCTTTACATGTTTTTCATCTAAAAGTGGTAGATCTTCTTCAAAATCTATTCTTGCTTCAATTTCCGTTAGTTGCTCTATTAATCGTTTTCTAATTGATTGAATCGTAGTTTGAATATTTCCTTCAATTCCATTAATTGCGAGTTCTGCTGCTTTTCGACTCCTTGCTGACACCAGCTCACTAATTGATTCTGCTTGAGTCAGGCTAAGACGACCATTAAGCACTGCTCGTTGACTAAACTCACCTGGTTCCGCTCTTCGCACGCTGGGGAAAGCTAGTATTCTTTCAAGGATCTTCTGGACTGGAATGATTCCACCATGGCAATGAATTTCTACTACATCTTCACCTGTAAAGCTTCTCGGCCCTTTCATTACGAGAATTAAAACTTCATCAATATATTTTTTTCGATTTTCTTCAGTTACATGACCGTAAAGCACTTTGTGAGTGCTCCAATCCTGAATTCCCGGAACATCAACAATATTCTTACTGGTCTCAATTGCAGAGGAGCCAGATATCCTAATGGCAGCAATACTTCCTTGGCCGGGAGAAACGGCAGTTGCAATTGCAGCAATAGTATCTTCAGTAGGGGAAAACGAATTCATTAATCAATAATCACGCAATCTTCACTAAGATCAAATTTAGTTTTCTTTTTGGACCAAGATTTTTTAAAATATGAAAAAAATCTTTCTAAATCTAATACAAAGAATTCGTAAATTTATCTCTTGGCTCTGGAATCAGGAAGGTTCTCCCTCTCAGAGAGCATTAGGGTTGGGCGTAGGGATATTTAGTGGTTGTTTCCCATTCTTTGGTTTGCAAACCTTGATGGGTGTGTTTTTAGCAAAAATCTTCAAGGGAAATAGTATTTTGGCCGCTGTTGGGACCTGGATTAGCAACCCATTTACTTATGTTCCTCTTTATTATTTTAATTATAGACTAGGCTCTTTAATACTCAATAAAAATAAAAATATAGTAGATATTGGCCATATAACTACTAATGAGTTGTGGTCTCAAGGTTGGGACTTGAGTTCTCGGCTGATAATGGGCTCGATATGTATGGGTCTTTTTGCTGGAATAGTTGGAGGACTTGGTCTATATTTCTTGCTCAAAAAAACTTATCATAAAATGTAAATTTTTATATATTAGATATCACTTTTTAAAAATCTTGGATTATTTAAAAAGTTAATTAAATCATGTTCTAGCAATATCTAAAACATCAACCATTGAACGAATTTGGTTAATAGTGATTTCTAATTGATTAACACTTTCCAGCTCAACTTTCAGATCTATGCATTCAGGCTTTCCGTGTGAAGTCTGAACTCTGGCGTCGATTACATTAATACCTCTATCAGAAAGTCTCATTAATATGTCTTTAAGTACACCTACTCGGTCAATAACTTCAATCCTTAATTGAATAGGAAACTTTTCTTCTTTGATACGTGCATTTGTATTCCACTGGACTGATAGTCTTCTGCTATTAGGTATTGATTCTATATTGACACAATTAGTACGATGTATGGTGATACCATGATTGCCAAGCGCAACTGTTCCAAGTATTGCTTCTCCTGGTAAAGGACTGCAACACCCCCCTATTCGATAGTCAAGTCCCTCTAGTCCAACTATGGGTGAATATTTTGTTTGAGAAACTTTAGATTTGTTTGAAGCTAAATTTGCTTGTGTTCCAATTTGGGTTGCTAGCTCGAGATCACTTAATTCGGTCTCAGGTACTTGATTTAGTATTTTTATTTCTTCTCTGAATCTATTAATTACTTGATGTAAGGTTAAGGCCCCAAACCCAAGCGCAGCTAATAAATCTTCCGTAGACTTTAGATTACATCTCTCCGCAACTTTTGTTATCGCATGGCCTTTGAGTAAATTGTCAATTCCTTTACGACCAAATTCTTGTTCTAATAATTCCTTCCCTCTTGATATTGTTTCTTGACGATGACTTTTTTTATACCATTGCCTAATGCGATTCCTGGCTGTGGGTGTAGCAACATAATTTAACCAATCTAAGCTTGGATGAGAACTCTTATGAGTGAGAATTTCTACAAAATCTCCATTTTCAAGAGGTGTTGACAGCACACATAGACGATCATTAATTCTAGCCCCATTGCAATGATTTCCTACTTCAGAGTGAATGCGATAAGCGAAATCGATTGCTGTTGAACCGTTCCTTAATCCCAAGACATCTCCTTTTGGAGTGAAAACGAATACTTCCTCGTCAAATAAATCTTCTTTGATTGATGCTAGGTAGTCATTATGATCGTTAACACCATCTTCTTGTTGCCATTCAACTAATTGACGCAACCAATTAAATTTTTCTGAATCAGGATTAGCTGGAGATCCTCCTTCCTTATATTTCCAGTGAGCTGCAATTCCAAACTCTGAAACTCTATGCATTTCTGGAGTTCTAATTTGTACTTCAATAGGTCTGTGCCTGCCAATTACAGCTGTATGCAGGGACTGATAGCCATTTGGTTTAGGAAGGCCTATGTAATCCTTGAAGCGTCCGGGTATTGGTCTGAATGTATCATGTACAACAGCAAGAGCTCGATAACATGTCTCGACATCTGAGACAATAATTCTTAGAGCAGCGACATCAAAAATTTCATGAAACTCTTTTTTTTGTCTTTGCATTTTGCTCCAAATGCCATATAAATGCTTTGGTCTACCACTTACTTCACATTGATGAAGTCCTGCGGAGTTCAAGCGATCTTTCAGTAATTGAACAGTTGTATTCAATCTCTCCTCCCTTTCACTACGCTTACTAGCTATCTGTTGTTGAATCTCGCGGAAGGGATCGGGTTCTAAAAGTTTAAATGCTAAGTCTTCTAATTCCCATTTTAAGCGTCCTATTCCTAGGCGGTTAGCGAGTGGAGCATAAATTTCTCTTGTTTCTCTAGCTATTCGAGTTTGCTTTTCTTCTCCTAAGTAACTAATAGTGCGCATATTGTGAAGTCTGTCTGCAAGCTTAACTAGTACAACTCGAATATCGCTAGACATAGCTAGAAACATTTTACGCAGGTTTTCTGCTTGAGCTTCTGTCCGATTGTTAAAATGGATTCCGCCTAATTTAGTAACACCTTCAACTAAATATCTAACTTCACTACCAAAATAACCCTCGAGTTGTTCCGGTGTGATGTCTGTATCTTCGACGACGTCATGTAAAAAACCTGCTGCTATTACACTAGCACTTGCACCAATTTCTCTTAATAAGTCAGCTACAGCAACTGGATGGGTTATGTAGGGCTCACCACTTTTTCTGAATTGGCCTTTATGTAATTGATATGCAAGATCAAAAGCAGCAACTAAAAGTGCTTCAGAATCTCTTGGGCAACTTGCGCCTATTCCCGGTGGGATATTTTCAATGCAATTTTTTAACCATTCTGGCAAAATAATTTCATAATCATCAATATGTTTAATCTGATGAGTTCTAAGTCGTGGCTGGCCATCAAAAAATTGATCACAGACCGTATTTGTCTGGTTTGAATTTTGTGAAGAGGTGACTTTTGGCATAAGCACCGAACCTTAATTTATTTTATTCAAACTCAACATTTCTTGCTACCTTTTTATGAATAATTGCTCAAAAGAAGTTTTAAAGATAAATAAACTTAATGCTATTTATCCAAATAGTACTACTTACGTAATAAACGGATTAAATCTGAAGATGAATCGTGGGGATAGGCTTGCGTTAGTTGGTAGTTCAGGTTGTGGCAAAAGTACTGTTGCTAAGGCCATAATGCAGCTTCTTCCAGATGGAAGTACTTGTTATGGGGAGATTTTTTTAAATGGAAAAAATGTATTAAAATTAGATGAGGATTCTTTGTCAACTATTCGAGGGAAAGAGGTTGGATTGATATTTCAGGATCCAATGTCACGGTTAAATCCATTAATGACTGTTGGTGGTCATATAGTTGATACTTTTAAAGCTCATGATAATTCTGAACCAATTTATAACTTAGTAAAAAAAGCTAAAAGCTTATTAGAGAAAGTTGGAATAGATCCTTTAAGGTTTAATTCTTTTCCACATGAATTTAGTGGAGGAATGCAACAACGCGTAGCCATTGCTTTAGCAATTTGTTTAAGACCTCCTTTGATAATTGCTGATGAACCTACTACTAGCTTAGATACAATAGTTGCTGATCAAATCATGAGTGAATTGAGTTTACTTTGTGATGAGATTGGGACTGCTTTACTATTAATTAGTCATGATTTATCTATGGCATATAAATGGTGTAATAAAATCGCGATACTTGATTGTGGAAAAATAGTAGAATCTGGAAATATTAAGCAGATAATTGGTGATCCTAAAACTAATATTGCGCAAAGATTAGTGAATTCAGGGAGGTTCTTAGAGGGGTCAGAGAGAGAAGTAATTAATAAAAGTACTGTACTATTGAGCGTAAATAGATTACGTTGCTGGCATGATTTAGGCTTTTGGCCCTTCAATTCTTTTTGGTTGAAAGCTGTTAATGAAGTTACCTTTTCTCTGTATGAAGGTGAAACCCTTGGTATCGTAGGCCCATCAGGATGTGGAAAGAGTACTCTCTGTAGAGCGTTGACTGGTTTATTACCTACAAGAGGTGGAAGTGTTCTTTTTCTTGGAAAGAATATTTCAATTATCAATAGGAAATCTTTAAAACAATTACGTAAATATATTCAAATTATTTTTCAAGATCCTTCTGCTTCTTTGAACCCTAAAATGTCAGTAATGGATGCAATTATAGATCCAATTCTTATCCATAAATTGTTAAGTCGATCTCAAGCCAGAGAAAAAGCTCGTAATCTTTTAGACCTAGTCGGTTTAGCGCCCACAGCAATGTATGAACAACGCTTACCTTCTCAACTTTCAGGAGGACAACAGCAAAGAGTAGCTATTGCAAGAGCACTTGCACTTAGTCCCAAAATACTTATCTGTGATGAAAGTGTCAGTATGTTAGATGCAGAAATTCAAGCAGAAGTCTTAGAGTTGCTACGCTCTTTGCAAGAAAAATTGAAACTTTCTATGTTGTTCATAACTCATGATTTATCTGTTGCAGCAGGCTTTTGTCACAGAGTATTAGTGTTAGATAAAGGAAAAATTATCGAAGAAAATGTTGGTAAAAATTTGTTAAATTATCCTCAAAAATACTTAACAAAAAAGATGGTTAAGGCATGTCCTAGACTTCCGGATTAATATTATTTTTAGGTTGTAAAACTTTTAAAAGTCGTTCAAAGTCTTCAGGCAATGGAGCTGTGAATTTCATTTTTTCTAATGTTATTGGGTGTATTAAACCCAATTCAATTGCATGTAATGCTTGGCCACCAAGTTTAATAGGTAATTTTTTACATCTACTATAAGTTTGGTCTCCAATAATGGGATGACCGATGTGTGCGCTATGGACACGAATTTGATGCGTTCTACCTGTATCAAGCTTGAATTTAAGAAGAGAAAAATTTCCTAGATTTTTAATTAATTTCCAATGTGTACAAGCATATCTACCAGATTCCTCATCAACTACAGCATATTTTTTTCTATCTTTTGGATGTCGGCCAATACTCCCGACAATCATGCCTTCATTGTTTTTAATAGCTCCATGAACAACAGCAATATAATTTCTTGAGGCTACTCTCTTTTGTATTTGAATTTGCAGTTTAACTAAGGCTTCTTGAGTCTTTGCTACCACAATGCATCCAGTTGTGTCTTTATCTAAGCGATGAACGATTCCAGGTCTTAATTTACCTCCAATGCCAGGTAAGTCTGGGCAATGATGGATTAATCCATTAACTAATGTTCCTGATTTATTACCTGGTGCAGGATGAACCGCTATTCCTGCTGTTTTGTTAATGACTATTAAATGATCATCTTCATACAAAATATCTAAATCAATTTCTTCTGGCTTTAAGTAAGGAAGAGGCTCAGGTGGTGGAACCCAAAGTTGAATTATGTCACCTGGCCTAACGGGAGTTTTTGCTTTTCCAGTTTTACCATTTACTCTTGCGAACCCCGCTTCAATGAATTTCTGAATATGAGCTCTACTTTGTTCAGCTCGTTGACTTACCAGCCATCTATCAAGCCGCATTGGCAAAGGTTTCTTATATTCGCCCTCAAATAATTCACCTGGGCCCTGCCCAAATCCATGCTTGATTTCTTTATCCATTAGGGGAGTTCAAGAGAGATATTTCCCAGCAAATTTTTGCGAAAATCATCAAGTAATCTTTGAGACATTCTTTGAGTATCTCCGGAAGTGTGACGTTCTGCTGCTGAAAGTAGCCATGAATATTTGTCTTTAATTGTTTCATTGACAAATATTCCATATCTATTTTGAAGACACATTGACTTGATACCCGCTTCTTGGATGTTTTCTAATGTCTCAAGAAGTTTCATGAAGCTAATGGCTACCTGTTCAGTATCGTATGCGGCTTGACCAATATCATCACAAATAGCCAGTTTTAATGCGGCATTTTGATCTTCGAATCTAGGCGGTAGAACGCCAGGAGCATCTAATAGATCAAGATCTTGTCCCAACCTTACCCATCTCAAACTTCTCGTGACGCCTGGTTTTCTTGAGCTAGATACAACCTTTTTTTTAACTAGTCTGTTAATAAGAGCAGATTTTCCTACATTTGGAAAACCAAGAGTTAGAACTCTAATTGCACGATTTTTCATTCCTCGGTCAAGACGTCTTTGATTTAACTCTTGCCCAGCACGAATAGCGGCATGTTTAATTTGGAGAACGCCTGTTCCAGCTTTTGCATCACACCACCATGGTACTTTCCCCTCAGATCTTAATTTTTTATCCCATGCTTGATAGGCTTCGACATTGATCATGTCTTTTCTATTAAGAACTAATATTTGCTTCTTTCCTTTTAACCATTTTTGGAGATATGGATGAGAAGTGGCAAGGGGTATTCTTGCGTCTCGCACTTCGAAAACTAGATCAACTTTACTCAGATTCTCTTTTAATTGTTTTTCTGCTTTAGCAATATGCCCTGGATACCATTGTATTATTTGCTTGTTCACGGAATTTTAAAAATAATTTGGTTGAAATTGATTAATCTAAAAATTGTAAAAGTTGATTTTTGATTTATTTTGGAAGTGTAGTTTTCAAAGTCCTAAGTTCAATTTATCATCTGAAAAGATTAAATAAGTTGATAATAATAATTGAATTATTCATAATATCCCGACGAGACTTAAATTTTATTGATCAATCAAGATTGATAGAATTACAATCATTAATAACATGCCGATGAAAAAAACTTTCTGATATGGCAAGTTCAAAAAAAAATTAGATCTCTAACTTCATATCGAAAGTTTGTTTTTCGCAGTTAGAGTAGGCAGTTTGAGGGGTTATTAATTATTTAAACTATAGATTTTTAATAGTTAGAAACCAGTTTTTAGGTTCTCAAGGGGTTAGGTAGATTTTTTCTATGTCTTAGTAATTACCCAATAGGTGCCTTTAAAGAGCTATGGTCACGCAGTTTACTTTCTGAATCCCATACATTATGTCTAAGCGTTCCCTGTCAAGTCTCGGCGCTGAAGACTTATGCGGCAAACGTGTTTTAGTGAGAGTTGATTTTAATGTCCCATTAGGAGATGAGGGGCTAATAACTGATGACACAAGAATTCGTGCTGCTTTACCAACTATTAATGACCTCTTGGATAAGAGTGCAAGAGTCATTCTTTCTGCTCATTTTGGGAGGCCAAAGGGACAGGTCAATGAAACAATGCGTTTGACTGCTGTTGCTCAAAGACTTAGTGAGTTGCTTGGAAAAACAGTTGTAAAGACTGAAAGTTGCATAGGAGCAGAAGCCAAGTCAAAAGTTGATGCTATGTCTAATGGCGATGTTGTCCTTTTGGAAAATGTTCGATTTATTTCTGGTGAAGAAAAAAACGATACTGAATTTGCAAAAGAATTAGCTTCTCTGGCAGAAGTTTATGTTAATGATGCTTTTGGAGCCGCCCATCGTGCGCATGCTTCAACTGAAGGAGTTACAAAGTTCTTAAGTCCTTGCGTGGCCGGCTATTTAATGGAAAAAGAACTGAAGTACCTTCAAGGAGCTATCGATCAACCTCAAAGTCCCCTAGCAGCGATAGTTGGAGGTTCAAAAGTTAGCAGTAAGATAGGTGTCTTGGAATCTTTAATTGATAAATGCGACAAGATAATTGTTGGTGGAGGGATGATATTTACTTTTTATAAGGCTAGAGGATTATCGGTTGGTAATAGTCTTGTAGAAGAAGATAAGCTAGAATTAGCTAGTGCTTTGGAGAAGAAAGCCCAAGAGAAAGGAGTTGAGTTTCTTTTGCCAACTGATGTTGTGTTGGCTGATAATTTTTCTCCTGATGCAAATAGTAAACTTTCAAAAGTAGATGCTATTAGCGAAGGTTGGATGGGATTGGATATTGGTTCAGAATCAGTTGAACTTTTTCAGAATGCTCTTAAAGATTGCAAAACGGTCATTTGGAATGGACCGATGGGTGTCTTTGAATTTGAGAAATTTGCAAACGGAACAAATGCTATAGCAAATACTTTGGCTGAATTAAGTGCTCAAGGATGTTGCACAATTATTGGAGGTGGAGATTCAGTGGCAGCAGTTGAGAAAGCAGGTTTAGCGAAAAAAATGTCTCATATCTCGACTGGAGGTGGTGCAAGCCTAGAACTTTTGGAAGGGAAAGTTCTTCCTGGAGTTTCTGCTCTAGATGATGCTTGATAATTTAAATATAATTTGCTAATTATTAAAAGTAGGTTTTATAAACCTACTTTTATTTTTTTTGTAAAGGAATAAATCCCTTCTGGATGAGTAATTATTGCTGAAATAGTTTGAGAGCCAGGTTCTGATGGTGCTTGGATATATTTAAATAGACCACCCGATTGATTAGGCTTAATCCCAAAAAGATCATTCGATAGAATCATTTTCTCATTATTTTTAAGTACAATCATTCCACTAGCTGTTAATAAATTATCTAGTGGTCTTTCAATGATTAAATTTATTTCATATCGTTCACCAGTAAGAACTTTATCAGGAGAAATTATTTTTACAATTAAGGGAGATTGTTGACTATTAAGAATTGACTCTTCATCGATAACTTGATAACTTTTGATTTTATTTTTGTAAGTTTCAATTTCAACAGTTTGTTTCGTGTATAAATTATAAGTTTGATTCCCAATTGTTCTGGTAGATTTAATTTTTACATCTAGTAGTGATTTTTTTGGATCATTTCTAGTTATTTTAATTGACCATTTGGAATCTTTGTATTTGTTTCTAAAAGCTAAAGACTGTTTATTAAATTTATAGAATGATTGTTTTGAAAAGAGGTCTTTCACTAAATCATCCTTGCGCTCGTTGAGGATTTGCTCTAATTGATTGCTTAACAACTGATTATTTATATTTTTGCTTAAAGCAGAATTGATCAATAGTGGATATAGAAATAAAAAACCTATTAATTTGGTTGTCAGTGAATGCCTCACGCCTACCTTTTTTACTCAATATAACTTAGCCTAAAAAGATAGGGTTATTTAATTTATGCCTCGCCTTTTAATTGCTGCAAGCGGAACGGGTGGGCACATTTATCCTGCATTATCTTTCGCCGATTCACTTTCAAATTCTTGGGAAATAGTTTGGCTAGGTGTACCACATAGGCTTGAGGTTGAACTAGTTCCAGAAAAATACAATTTAATTAAGTTAAAAGTTGGAGGATTACAAGGAAATAGTTTTAGAAAACTGTTTAATTTATGTAAATTACTCTTTGCGTCTGTTCAAGTCTCTGTCTTATTACGTCAAAAAAAAATTAATGTTATTTTCACCACTGGTGGCTATATATCTGCTCCTAGTATTCTCGGTGCAAAAATGGCTGGCATCCCAGTTTTACTGCATGAATCTAATGCGATTCCTGGCAAAGTAACTAGGCTGTTGGGTAGGTTTTGTGATCATGTAGCTTTAGGAATTCCATCAGCATCTGAGTATTTGCAAAGATGTAGAACAAGCTTTACAGGAACACCTGTAAGGACAGAATTTTTATTAGAAAAGTCTCTGCCAAGTTGGGTCCCTCTGGGAGAGGGCGTATTGATTGTGGTAATGGGAGGTAGTCAAGGAGCAATAAAAATGAATGAGATGGTAAGGAAGATTTTACCTTGCTTGATTGAGAAGGGTTGTAGAGTTGTTCACTTGACTGGTAAAAACGACTGCTTTTATAGAAATCGAGATCAAGAAAAAAATCACCCTAATTTGGTTGTAAGAGACTTCAGTGATGAAATACCTGCCTTGCTTCGAAACGCTGATCTTGCAATTAGCAGGTCAGGCGCTGGTGCGATTTGTGAATTAATGGTAACCAAGACCCCTTCAATTTTAATACCTTTTCCAAGCTCTACCGATCAACATCAAGAGCTTAATGCTGCTTATATGGCCAGATTTGGAGGGGCTATAATAGTTAATCAACATGACCCAGAAAAAAACATATTGAAGAATATTGTGTCGAATTTATTGGATTCTAATTCTCTTAGGGAAATGAAATTAAATATGAATAATCATGATTATTCATATCCTGAAAAAAAGATATTCGAAATAATACATTCTATTAGTTAATATAATCTTTTAGTGTATTAATAATTTGAATATTTTGTTCTCTTTTTAGAAGACTGATTCTGAACCATTTTTCATCTAAGTTTATAAATGATCTACAGTCTCGTAATAAAATTCCTCTTTTTTTTAAATTCTCAAGAAGATTTAATATAGAGCTCTCACTTTTTATTAATTGAAAGTTCGTAGTTGAGGGTAGAGGCTTAATAGTAGAGAAACTTGACAAACTTTGATATAGCCATTTCCCTTCTTTTTCTACCCATCTATGGATCTTATTTAATCTTTTTTTATGCATTTTAGAATCTTTCATGATCATCTTAGTTGCATTGATAGCTAGCGTATTTACAGGCCATGGATCTCTTATCTCTTTCCATTTTAATAATCTATCTGAGTTTGTCACGGCATATCCAACCCTTAATCCAGCAATACCAAGGAATTTAGTTAAACTTCTTATTACTATTAGGTTCTTATATATATTTGTTAAATCTATAATTGATTGACTTTCACCTCCAGGGACAAGAGAAATAAATGCTTCATCGCAAATTACAAGTTTGTAATTTGCTAGTAAATTTTCTATTGAAGAACGACTCCATAATTGACCAGTTGGATTATGTGGATTGGTAATCCACAAGACATTTGCTTTTGGTTCAATTGGGAATGATTGAGGATTGTTATTTGTCCAAGATAAGGGTAAAGGATTATGAACATAAGTAGCATTCCAGCATTTTAAAGCTCTTTGATAATCTCCAAAACCAGGAGAGGGTAAAGAACTTATTCCATTTAAACTTGCATCTCTTGCTGCCCACGTAAATAATTCAGAGGCTCCATTGCCAGGTAAAATCATTGATGGCTCAATATTATGCCATTTTGAAATAGCATTTCTCACTTCAAAATAACTGCTATCGGGATAAGATCTTATAGACCTATTTTTTATACTATTAATAAGATAATTATTTAATTTTTTAGGTAACTTAAAAGGTACTATTGATGCACTTGCATCGATTATATTTTCTGTAGATAGTCCTAATTGTCTTGCTTCCTTTTCAATATTACCTCCATGATTTTCAAAATTTATGTTCATTATATTTGAGACAATCTTAGTCTTAGTTTAAAATATAATCATAAAAATAATCATAAAAATTTATTTAATTCCTTTTGTATTTTACTTCCAGGGTTCTTCGGAACCGATGGCCTCTTTAATATTTCGGAATCCATGTTTTTCCATTTGCTGGATTAATCCATCTAGTATGTCTGGAACTAAATTTGGTCCCTCAAATATCCACCCAGTATAAATCTGAACCAGTGATGCACCAGCTGTAATTCTTTCCCATGCCGCTCTTGCTGAATGAATTCCACCCACACCAATCAGAGGCAAATCATTATCAGTACTTCTTCTTAGTCTCCGAATAACATCTAGTCCTCTTTTTTGTAAGGGTAGACCACTTAATCCACCATTTTCTTGTCCTAGAGTATTGCCAGTTTTGATTTTCAGATTTTTTAAATCAAATCGATCTAAGCTTGTATTGATTGCAATAATTCCATCGATGCCGTTTTCCATCGCAACTCTTGCAATTTCATCAATTGCTTCATTGGAAAGATCTGGGGCAATTTTTACAAGCAAAGGAGGACAATTGGGTAAATCTTTAAGCGTGCTTATTAATTTTTTTATTTGTTTTGTTCCTTGTAATGAACGAAGGCCTGGGGTATTAGGTGAACTAACATTAATTACTGCATAGTCTGATAAAGGAGCCAATAGTTTTAGAGATAAAGAATAGTCTTTATGGGCTTCATCGAGTGGAGTGATTTTTGACTTTCCTAAATTTATTCCTAGGACACAAGGTCTATTCCCTGGTGCAAGGATTTTCTGTTTTTCTATTGTTTTTAAAAAATTCTCTGCTCCTTGGTTATTGAATCCCATTCGATTCAGCGCAGCTTTCTCTTTTGCAATTCTGAAAAGTCTAGGTTTTGGATTGCCTTCTTGGGCATGCCAAGTAATAGTTCCCAATTCGGCGAAACCAAATCCAAAATAATTCCAAAGGCCTGCTCCTACGCCATTCTTGTCAAATCCAGCAGCAAGTCCCACAGGATTTTTAAAGTGAGAGCCAAAAACAATTTGATTTAAGCTTGAATTGTTTCTTTGAAAATCACTTGATGCTTTTAAAAGGATATTAGAAATTAATGGAAAGTTTCTATTTAATGATGCGAATTTAATTGCATTAAGGGCAGAATTAGTAAGTATTTCTGCATCAATACCCTCGTCTTGAGATAGAAGCTGACCGAGGAGAATGTTGTATAAGTCGTTTTTTTTAGTTGTTGGCAAAATCTTTAAGTTGTATTTTCCTACCTTTAGAAAAAGCTACCGCAATTGCATCGACTCTGTCATTATCCTTTTCTCCGCTATGACCTTTGACATATTGAAGTTTGATTTTTGGTAGTTCAGGATGGTCAAGAGCTTTCCACAAATCTTGATTGAGAACTGGTTTGCCAGAGGCAGTTTTCCAGCCTTTCTTTTTCCAATTTGGCATCCATTTGTCCATTCCATCAATTAAATATTTGCTATCAGTTTTAATAGTTAGTGAAGGGGCAAATTTTATGTTTTTTAATTTTTCTAGAATAAATAATGCAGCCTGTAATTCCATGCGATTATTCGTTGTCTCGGGGGAGTTCCCACCGAATTCAATCTCGCTTCCATCCTGGAATCTGATTAATGCTCCCCAGCCACCCGGACCAGGATTACCACTGCATGCACCATCGGTTGCTGCAGCAATCGCTAATTTTTCTTCTTTAGACATAAAAAAACCGGTCTGAATAGACCGGTTTTATATAAGCAGAAAACAGGTGTTTTTCCAGTAACGATATTTATTTTAAAGTTACTTTTCCGCCAACAGCCTCAATTGCTTTCTTTAAAGCCTCAGCATCTTCTTTTGTTGCTCCTTCTTTTATTGTTTTTGGAGCAGCTTCAACTAAGGCTTTTGCTTCGCCAAGGCCTAAACCTGTGGCATTGCGAACTTCTTTAAGGACTTTGATTTTAGATGAAGCTTCAAAGCTTTCTAAAACAACCTCAAATTCAGTTTTTTCTTCAGCAGCATCAGCACCATCGCCACCAGCAGCAGCTCCTGGAGCGGCCATGACAACGCCGGCAGATGCGGCAGCAGATACACCAAAAGCTTCTTCTATTTGCTTAACAAGCTCTGAGGCTTCAAGTAAAGAGAGACTTTTTAATGAATCTAAGATTTCATCGGTTTTTGCAGACATGGTTTAAATCAGCAACTAAGTAAGTAGAAAACAAATTGTTAAAAAAGGAGGCTCAGCTCTCGCCGTTTTCAGAATGTTGTTTAAGAGACCTTGCAAGTCCAGAAGGAACCTCGTTGATACCAATAGCGATTTTGCTTGTTATGGAATTCAATGCACCAGCAATTTGTCCCATAAGTGCTTCCTTGCTAGGAAGTTTTGCAATCGCTTTGATTTCATCTTGAGATAAAAGTTTGCCTTCGAAAAGACCTCCTTTAGTCTCAGACTTTTGAGTTTCCTTTTGAAATGCTTGTACAGCTTTAACAGCACTGCCAACATCTCCTTTGATTAAAACAAAGGCGTTGGTTCCAGTAAGCAATGAATCCAAACCAGTCCAGGAATTTTTTCCTTTTATGGCTTGACGCATCAAGGTGTTTTTAGTGACCTTGCATACACCATCGCTTTGTTGCAATCTTGAGCGCAAGTCAGACATCTCTTTTGTGGATAAGCCCTTGTAATCAAGAACTAATGCCATTTCGGAATTGTCTAATAGATCCTCTATTTTTTTGACGATCTGCTTTTTGCTTTCCAGCGTGCGGCCCATAATAATTGGATCGAATCGGGGGAAGAACTGGACATGCGGCCATATTCCCTTATAGGAATCGAGGCCGCTAACGATTCAATCCAAAAAGATAAATCCTGCGTATACCTCGGCGGGGTTTAAAGATTCTATTAAATCGAAGATTTAATAGATATCAGACCTGCTGTCTTTGGCTGGGCGCATGCCCTTGTGGCTATGCCACTTAGCTAATTTACAACAATAAGGGTCACTTTTCTTTCTGCAAGTCTTGTAATTCGTTTATATCTACTTCTACTGATGGTCCCATTGTAGATGTGATAAAGAAGCTTCTCCAAAATTTACCTTTTGCACCGCTTGGTTTATTTTTTTCTATTGTTGTTTGCAGCGTCTTCAGATTTTCAAGGAGTGCCTCTTCTGAAAAACTTGCTTTACCAAATCGAACGTGAACAATTCCTGCTTTGTCTGCTCTGAATTCAAGTTTTCCTGCTTTAAATTCTTTAATAGCTCCCTCTAAATCGGTCGTAACTGTTCCTGCTTTTGGATTAGGCATAAGCCCTCTAGGGCCAAGCACTCTACCAAGTTTGGCTACTTTAGGCATCATATCTGGAGTTGAAATTAGAAGGTCAAAGTTCATTTCTCCTTTGTTGATTGAATCAACTAAATCTTCCTCTCCAGCCAGATCAGCGCCTGCTTTAGTTGCTTCATTCACTTTCTCACCGCGTGTTACTACCGCTATTCGTATTTTCTGACCGGTTCCACTTGGCAAGGCAACTGTTGTCCTTAGTTGCTGATCAGTATATTTTGGGTCAATACCGAGTCTTATATGAGCTTCAATAGTCTCATCGAACTTTGCATTGGCATTCTCCTTGACTAGTTTTATAGCTTCAATTGGAGAATATGAACGCTCTTCCACTTTGGAAAGTAACGTTGTCATCCTTTTAGAAAAATTTTTCATAATAAATTGGGGTGCATACGACTTTTAGTCTCCCCCTTGTAATAGAAGGTTTGGTGATTTTACGATTTAATTAGTCCTTTATGGAAACACCCATATTTTTGGCAGTTCCTTCAATAACTTTCATCGCTGATTCGATGCTGCTGCAATTGAGATCAGGAAGTTTTGTTTTAGCAATTTCCTCAAGTTGACTTGTACTAATCGAGCCAGCAGATCCTTTCGCTGACTCTCCTGAACCTTTTGCAATTCCTGCTGCTTTAGTTATCAAAACAGAAGCAGGAGGGGTTTTTGTTATGAAACTAAAACTTCTATCTTCGAAAACTGATATTTCTACAGGAATAACAAAGCCAGCTTTGTCTTGGGTGCGCGAATTGTATTCCTTACAAAATGCCATTATGTTTACCCCGTGTTGACCAAGCGCAGGCCCAACGGGAGGAGCAGGGTTGGCTTTGCCAGCCTGTAAGGCCAACTTGATCAGGGCTACTACTTTCTTTGCCATCGGCTGAAAATTGAACTAATGCGGAAAACCTGAAATTAATCAGATTAAATTATCTATTAAACTTAACTCCTAGACTGACCAGACAGCAAAAGGAAATTAAAAATCAATTTTGCTTAGTTATTTGAGAAAATTCAAGCTCAACTGGAGTTTCTCTACCAAAAATCGATAAGAGAGCCTTAAGTTTGTTTCGTTCTCCTGAAACTTCAATAACTTCTCCTTGGAAGTCTTTAAAAGGACCTGCAGTTACAACAATCTGATCACCTTCCTCTACATCCAATTTGACAACAGTTTTCTTTTCAGCTGCTCGTTTGAAAATCCTATTAACTTCTTGCCTGCTGAGAGGGCGAGGTTTTATGTGTCCGCGTGCTTTACCAGTAGCTCTGCGGTCCTCTGCACCAACAAAATTAATTACATTAGGTGTACTTCTTACAGCCATCATTGTGTCTTCATCTAAAACCATACGAACTAGCACATATCCAGGGAAAACTTTTTCTTCTGTAGTCTGCCTACTACCATCTTTTTTTAACTTAACTGCTGGTGTTTGAGGGATTTCTATCTCTATTATTCTGTCACTGACACCAAGAGTTATGGCTCTTTGCTCAAGTGTCGCTTTTACCTTCTTTTCGCAACTTGAGGCAACCTGAATAGCGTACCAACGTGCAATATTTGTCTTGATTGACTGGTTTGCAAAAGATGATTGATCATCCTCGCTTGCTTCTGATCTATCAATTATTTTTGAATCTTTAGCAGGGGTGGTTTCAATCTCTGACACTGGAAAAAATTGTGAGTGGTTTAAAAATTTAGGTTAGTCAACTCAGCGAAATATCTGAGTAGAGGCCCATCCATAAAAACGGCTTACAGCTGCGATTGATACTGCTGATAAAGTGACCATTAAAATCACGGCAACAGATTCGCTAAAAAGTTGTTGGCGTGAAGGCCATACAACAAGTTTCATTTCATCAATTGTAGAGGATAAAAAACTCTTTTTTAAGGCAGTCTTTTCCTTTTTTGTAGGAATTACCTTTTCTTGATCCTCTTTAGAGGTTGGACTTGTCACTTTGGGAAGACTAAAAGGAGGGTACTTTTAAAAAGAATGGCTATAAACCTAGACTAACTTATGTTTGAGAGATTAGTTATCTATTAAAAAAAGAAGTTTTTCTGAATCATCATCTTTAGTCTCAACCCTTATTGATTTTGCACCTTGAAAAGCCTCTTCTAAAATTTGTGTGGCCAGTGGGTTTTCTAATCTTCTTCTAATCACTCTTCTGAGCGGTCTAGCCCCGTATTCAGGTTCATAGCCTTCTTCAGCAAGAATTTTAATAGTATTTTCGTCAACATAAAGGTCTAAACCTTGGTGCTTTAGAAGCTTCTTCAATTCATCAAGTTGAAGTCGAACTATTTGCTCTAAGCTGTCAGGTTTAAGTGGGTTGAATTTTATTACTTCATCAATGCGGTTCAAAAATTCAGGTCGAAAATGTTTTGTTAGAGCTTCGTTGATTTTTTGATCTAATTCTTGTAAAAGAATATTTTTATTTGAATTTTCGCTTTGAAGTTGAAGTGAATTATTTAAGATTGCTTTGCTAGCAAGATTGCTTGTCATAACAATAACTGTATTTCTAAAATCTACTGTTCGACCTTGAGAATCGGTGAGTCTTCCATCATCTAATACCTGTAACAGGATATTGAAAACTTCTTGATGAGCTTTTTCAATCTCATCAAGAAGCAAAACTGCATAGGGTCTTTTTCTAATTGCCTCTGTTAATTGACCACCTTCTTCGTAACCCACGTATCCAGGCGGTGCACCTAAGAGTCTTGAAACAGCATTCCTCTCCATATATTCACTCATATCAAGTCTCAACAAAGCGTCCTCTTCATCAAACAAAGAACTTGCTAGTGATTTAGCAAGTTCAGTTTTTCCAACACCTGTAGGGCCTAGAAAAAGAAAGGATCCAATGGGCCTTTTTATGTCCTGCATCCCAGCTCTAGCTCTGCGAATTGCGGCTGAGACTGCTTGAACAGCATTTAATTGGCCAATAACTTTTTTTCCTAAGTCTTGTTCTAACTTTAAAAGTTTCTGTCTTTCACCCGATACAACCTTTCTAACAGGAATTCCTGTCCATCTTGAGACAACATCAGCGATGTCTTCTGGGTTGACTTTGTCTTTTAGTAAGGAATTACCATACTCATTATCTTCTCGAATAGAAACTTCTATTTCTTCTATTCTTTCTTGTAATTGGTAGAGTTGGTCGTATTTAAGTCTTTCTACTTCTTCCATATCACCAGAGATTTCCACTTCTCTTATTAAATTTTTTAATTCTTTCAAGCTTATTTTTAGTTCTTGTAATTCAGCTGATTTATCAATCTGATCTTGCCATTTTTGTTTAATCTCAGCCAACTCAAAGAGTAGCAATTCTTTCTTTTCTTGAAGATTATTTATAGTCTCTAAAGTTGTATCTTTATCTGCATTTATTATTGATGACTCTAAATGATTAACCTGAGATTCTTTCTCTTCTATGATTTTTGGTTTTAATGCAGATTCTATTCTTACTTGAGCTGAAGCCTCGTCGATTAAGTCAATAGCTTTATCTGGTAGGCATCTATCACTTATATATCTATAGGCTAAACGATTTGCTGTAATTAGTGCTTCATCGGTAATAATTACGCCATGATGAACCTCGTAATTTTCTTTAAGTCCTTTTAAGATTTCCAAGCTTAAATCTAAGCTGGGTTCTTTAATTGATACTTGCTGAAATCGTCTATTTAGAGCGAGGTCTTTTTCTATCGTACGTCTATAATTGTCTGGAGTAGTTGCACCAATGCATCTTAAGTCTCCGCTTGCTAATAATGGTTTTAATAGACTACCAGCATCAGTATTTGATCTGTCTTTGCTTACAATTGTGTGTAATTCATCTATGAATAGGATTACCCCTTTTTCGCTATTGTTGATTTCACTTAATAATGATCTAAAGCGTTCTTCAAATTGTCCTCGAAATTTAGCTCCAGCAATTAATGCACCGATATCAAGTGAAATTAGCCTTAGACCTTGAAGAGATTCAGGAAGTTCGTTATCTACAATTTTTTGAGCTAATAATTCTGCAATTGCTGTTTTCCCAACACCAGGAGCACCAATTAGTACTGGATTGTTTTTACCTCTTCTAGATAAAACTTTTGTAATAGCTTTTATTTCAGACTCTCTGCCAATCACAGGGTCTAATGTTCCGTTTTCAGCTTCAGTTGTAAGATCTTTGCAGTATAAATCTAAGGCACTTGGTGCCTCATTAAGGTTTAAAGGTTCTTGCTTTGATGTGATTTCTTCTTTAGAGAGAGGAGGAAGTGGCTCGGGTTTTGGATCTTTTGCAGTGGTTTCGGTAGGCATAAAAGACTGTGAATCTTTCTGTGGTCGATTTGTTATTGGTTTGTCTTGATTTCTTTTTGATTGTTTAAATGATTTCGGTGCTGGTAGTCGTCTCAATTCCGCTTCGAGAATTTCACTCGGTAGACCTGCTTGATACAAAAGATCTTCTCCTAAGCGATTATCTCTTCCAATTGCGATGAGGATATGAGATATTTCTATTTGATTAGATCCCCATCGAGAGCGAAAATCATCAGCGACTTCAAGAAGAATTTCTAAGTCTTCTCCAATAAATAAATCTGGTTGGTTGTTTATTGGTAGTTCAGCGATAAAGTTTTCTAAGATTTCATTTAATTCTTTATGGTTTATGGGTAAGGAATTTGTATATTTTTGATATTTTTTATTTCTAAAAAGCACTTCAATAAGATGCTCAACATCTAAGTTCTTATGTCTCCATCTTCTGGCTGATTGTTCAGCTATTAATAAAAGACTCCAAGCTTCATCGCTAAACGAATCTGGTTCTGTAGTGAGACTTCCATTCATTTTTGATGACTTTTGATTCAAAGTGGTCATTTGCCTACTGAATTTTGGTTGAGAACTTTTTATCTATATGTGTATTCTCTTTTAAGACAAATTTGATCGATTAGGTCTTGGAAAGCAAGCTAGATTAGCAATTAAGGAACATATAGGAATAATGTAGTTCATAAGATCTAAAAATCATCTTAAATTCGTGGCTGACTCTCTAGAACTTGTAATTGATACCATTATGGCCCGAGAAGTGTTGGACTCACGTGGTAATCCAACAGTTGAGGCTGAAGTGCTTTTAGAAGGTGGAGCAATAGGACGTTCAATTGTCCCTAGTGGCGCAAGCACTGGAGCTCATGAGGCTCATGAATTAAGAGATGGTGGTAAGCGTTATCTGGGTAAAGGAGTCCTCCAGGCCGTTAATCACATAGAAGAAAATATTGCTCCCGCGCTATGCGGTCTGTCCTCTTTAGATCAAGCCACAGTTGATTCTGTAATGAAACAACTTGATGATACGGACAACAAATCAAATCTTGGAGCCAATTCAATTCTTGCTGTCAGTATGGCTACTGCAAGAGCCGCAGCAAATGGATTGGGATTACCTCTGTATAGGTACTTAGGAGGGCCAATGTCATCATTATTGCCAGTTCCATTGATGAATGTCATTAATGGAGGTGAACATGCAGCAAATAATTTAGATTTTCAAGAATTTATGTTGGTTCCTCATGGAGCTGAAAGCTTCAGAGAAGCATTGAGAATGGGAGCTGAGGTCTTTCATACGCTTAAAGATTTATTGAGTCAGAAAGGTTTATCAACTGCTGTTGGTGATGAAGGTGGATTCGCTCCAAATCTTGAGAGTAATAAAGCAGCAGGCGATCTATTAATGCAAGCAATTGAACAGGCCGGATTTAAACCAGGAGAGCAAGTATCTCTAGCTTTAGATGTTGCGAGCACGGAGTTTTATGCGGAGGGACAATATTGTTATGGTGGAAATTCTTATTCCAGCGAGCAAATGGTTGAGGAATTGGCTGGATTAGTTAATGCATTTCCAATTGTTTCTATTGAAGATGGATTAGCCGAAGATGATTGGGATGGTTGGAGATTGCTTACGAAAAAGCTCGGCAAAAATGTGCAATTAGTTGGAGATGATTTATTTGTTACCAACACACTTCGTTTGCAAAGAGGGATTGATGAAAATATTGCAAATTCAATATTAATTAAGGTGAATCAAATAGGTTCTCTGACTGAAACACTTGAAGCTATAGAGCTTGCATCAAGATCAAGTTATACAACTGTTATTAGTCATAGAAGTGGAGAAACTGAAGATACAACTATTGCTGATTTATCAGTAGCAACTAAATCTGGTCAAATCAAAACAGGTTCATTGAGTCGGAGTGAAAGAGTCGCGAAATATAATCAATTACTTCGTATTGAGGATGAGTTAGGCAGTCAAGCAACTTATGCTGGACTTGTTGGATTGGGACCAAGAGGAAGCTTGAAAGGGTGATTTAAATAAATTAGCGAGAGCCTCGTCTTCCTTGAAAATTATCAAGTCTATTTTCGTTTCTCATTTTGAATTGTAATGTGATCCAATTTAGAGCTATTGGAAACCCTGGAATTAATGGTATGAAAAATAAATATGGTTTGCTATTTGAGGCTAATAAAGCTGACGATATTGCAAGTGAGCCAAGCAGAACGGAATTGCCTAGTGTTTGTTGAGCGTTAATCATTCTTCTGAGTTGTCTGTCTGATTCACCCATTCGTACTTGAAGTTGCAAGTCGCCTTGTTCAAGTCTTTCTAGATTTTCATCTAAGCGTTTTGGCAACCCAACAGCTTTACTGCCAATTTCAGTAACTTGTCTTCCTAATTCATTAAATAGATCATTAGAGTCTGTATTCTTTGAAGTCATGAGAGGGAGAAGGAAGGGTTTTGCTATTGCTATTAAATTAAATTCTGGGTCTAAATATCTTCCAACACCTTCAAAAGTAGATAATGCTCTAAAAACAAAAATCAACTCAATTGGTATTCTAAATGGTTTCCCATAAGCCAGTTCGGATATATCCCCAGAGAGCTTTTCTATGATTTGAGAATCAAAAGGAGGAGTTAGGGCTTCGTTTAACATTATTCTTATTAATCTTCTAACTGGACCTATTTCAATATCGTCTTCTATTAGTCCAGCAATTTGAAGTTCTTTGACCAGTCCACTAACGTCTCTCAGCGCTGCCGCTTTTATCATTGAATTGAGCCTGCCTCTAATACGCTCAGAGACAAAACCCATCATCCCAAAATCATAGTAAATGAGAGAACCACTCTTAGAAACAGCTAAGTTACCAGGATGAGGATCAGCGTGAAAAAAACCGTAATTAACTAATTGCTTTAAATAACTTGTAGCTCCAATCTTTGCGATTGAAGAAGTATCAATATCATTACTTTTTAGAGATTGAATGTCATTGATCTTAATTCCTGGTAAATACTCTAAGCATAAAACTTTACTGGTGCTTAAATCCCAAAATACACTTGGTATTAAAATATCTGAATCATCTATAAATTGTTGTTTAAATCTTGCAGCATATTGAGCTTCAATTCGAAAATCTAGCTCTCTGAGTAATACTCTCCTAGACTCCTTTGCAATACCTATCCAGTCATTACCTCTACTTAAAGACTTTATTCTTTGCACTACTTTTGCAACTTGATTCATCACATCTAAGTCAAGCCTGAAGAACTTTTCTATATCTGGTCTTTGTACTTTAAAAATGATATTTTTGTCATTATTTAATCTAGCCTTATGAACTTGAGCAAGTGATGCTGAGCCAATTGGATTTTTATCAATACTTATGATTTTATTGTATGAGTTTCCAAGTTGTTTCTTTAAAATTTCATCGACTTTTTCAAATGCAAAAGGTGGAACTCTGTCTTGTAGAGAGGTAAGCTCATTTACCCACGAAGATGGAATAACATCAGCTCTAGCAGATAAAAGTTGGCCTAATTTTATAAATGCTGATCCTAAATTAATTAATTCTTTTGTAATCCATTTTGCTCTTGAAGTAGTTCTTTTCTCTCTTTTTTTAGTGGTGTACCCTTTTAAATAAGTCCATTTTTTAGAATCAAACCATAAATAGAAAAGTAAACCTAATAATATCATCCAAATCCTGAAGGCTCTAACAAGTCTTTGAAGTTGACTAGCTAAAAATATCAATTTTTCCCCTCAATATCTTTATTAATATCGATAACCTTTGATCTGAGATTATCTATTTGAATTTGAATTGAATCTTCTTTACTTAATTGTTCCTCAGAAGTTTTTTCTTTTGATTTATTAGTCTTTTTTTCTAGACGTTCAGATTCTTCAATAATCTCTTCTTTAAAGCTATCCCATTCATTTTGGAGCTTTTGAGGCAATTCTTCAGCAATTTCAGTAAATTCTTGAGCAGAATTTATAAGTTTCTCTGTTATTCGAGCTGATATTCGGTTTATAGCTGCTTTAAGCAGTATCTCTGAGTCGCTCAAGAATCTAGATAATCAGCTTATACTGTAGGAGATTTCGGTTTCTTTGTGTCTTCGGATTGAAACTAGGTATAGGCAGATTTGCTCTTAATCAATTAAATCTATTTAGAAGATTAGTTGTTATTGTTCATCTTAAAGAATTTTCATTAGAGTTGGACAAGCTAACATTTGATTTGATTTGGGAAAAAAGTTTAATCTATTAACCCAAGTGATCTCAACACATTACTTTCTCTTCTTGAAAGAGAGCAAAACCTACTAAGAGAATTTCCATTGGAAACCATTGAAACTGATGTTGTCATAGTTGGTGGTGGGCCTGCTGGATGCAGTTGTGCGCTTTACACCTCCCGAGCAGATTTAAGAACAGTAATCCTCGATAAAAACCCTGATGTAGGGGCGTTAGCAATAACCCATCAAATTGCGAATTATCCAGGGGTTTCCAGTGAAATGAGTGGAGAGGCCTTGTTGAAATTGATGAGAGATCAGGCTACCCAATACGGGGCTGATTATCGAAGAGCTCAAGTTTTTGGAATTGATTCTAGTGGTGATTGGAAAACTATCTACACACCAGAAGGAACCTTTAAAGCAAAAGCACTTGTCGTTGCAAGTGGTGCAATGGGAAGGCCAGCATCATTTAAAGGTGAGGCTGAATTTCTTGGTAGAGGAGTTAGCTATTGCGCGACTTGTGATGGGGCTTTTTATAGAGATCGTGAAGTTGCCGTTGTTGGTATTAATAAAGAAGCAATCGAAGAAGCAAATGTTCTTACAAAATTTGCTTCCAAAGTTCATTGGATAACATCTAATGATCCAAAACCAGATGACCATCATGCGCAAGACCTCTTATCAAAACCAAATGTCAACCATTGGAGTAAGACTAGGTTGATGCAGATTGAAGGTAATGATGGTGGTGTAACAGGCATTAAGGTTAAAAATCGTTCAATTGATACCCATCAAAATTTAGCTCTTGAAGGAGTTTTTGTTTATATGAGCGGGTCAAAGCCTATTACAGACTTTCTTGGTGAACAGGTTGCTTTTAAGGAGGATGGCGGGGTTTTGGTCGATGACTTTATGTCGACAACAGTTGAAGGAGTGTGGGCGATTGGCGACATCAGAAATACCCCTTTTAAGCAAGCTGTTGTAGCAGCATCGGATGGATGTATAGCTGCTATGGCTATAGATAGATACTTAAATAGTAGAAAATCTATTCGTGTCGACTGGGTTCATGCTTGATGTGAAAAATTGAGAATTATTTTTTAAAGAGGAGTTGCTTCTGAAACATAAGCAACTCCTCCGTAGTAACTCAAAACAGATTTTATATTTTCTCTTATTTTATCAATTACCTCTTGCTCACAAAAAATAATTACATGTGCATTGGATCCAAATCCAGTAAATTCCATATCTTCTGTGACAATTCTTTCTGGGCCTCTTCCAGTTGCATGTTTCATAACCGTATAGCCAGGCACTTCAGCCTTTTCTAATGCTGATAAAACATCATCTAGTTCTCTTTCGCTAAAAATTAAGTCAAGTCTTTTCATGTTTTTGAATATTAAATTTGAGGAATCATTGTGTTTACTAAGCTCATATAAACAGGTATCCCAAATATTATGTTAAATGGAAAGGTTAACCCAAGAGTAGTTGAAATGTAATAACTGGGCCTGGCTTCAGGCACTGTCATTCTCATTGCTGTTGGTACAGCGAGATACGAAGCACTTGCACATAGAACAACAAATAAGAGTGCATTGCCTGAATCTAAATTTAGGAATTTTGCTACTACTGAACCTAATACTGCATTAATTATTGGCATCAGTATCGAAAACATAATGAGAAAAGCACCGGTTTTATTTAAACGAGCGAGTCGTTGAGCTGCCACAATTCCCATATCTAATAAAAAGAAACACTCAGCCCCATAAAAAAGTTCTCCAGTAAATGGTTCCATCTTTTTAATGTCAGTGGGATCAACAGCTGATGTCAAAAAACCAATTAAAAGGCTTCCTAGTAATAAATAAACTGAACCATTAAGCATTGACTCATGAAGAATTGAGCCCCATTTCATTTTTCTTTTGATGGGCCTATTTTTTGTTGCTCCAAACTTGACTAATAGAAGACCAATTATTATTGCTGGAGACTCCATAAGTGCTAAAGCTGCAACCATAAAACCATCAAAGGGTATATTTTGACTTTCTAAAAAGCTTTCAGCAGTTATAAAAGTAACGGCACTTATTGACCCATATGCTGCAGATATTGCTGCTGCATTAAAAACATCAAATTTTAATCTCAGTATTACAAAGCAAATAAGAGGGATTAAAAGAGACATTAATATTGCAGCCACCACAGTAGGAAGAACTGGATAAGTAAAGCCACTTTTCTGAAGTTCAATCCCTCCTTTGAAGCCTATTGCAAGTAAAAGATATAAAGAAAATAATTTTGGTAGGGGAGCTGGAATCTCAAAATCAGACTTTAATGCGTATGCAATTGCACCCAAAAAGAAAAAAAGTATTGGTGGACTTAAAGCATTTTGGATGAAAAGGTTTTGGCCCATATCTGTTAGTTCTTAAAGTAAGCAAATTGGATGAAAATATTGATTATTAACCATTCAAGCTGTCAATTGCAGCTACAAGCGCTTCCTTTCTAGTACCAATTACATCAACTCCAAATTTAGCAAGTCTGTCCTTTACTCTTCCTGTTGCGCCAGCAACATATGCTTTCCTTGAGTTGCTTAGAGCTTCCTGAACCATATCTTCTATTGCGAGAGTTGCCGTGACTCCAAGTCTAGGAACATCAGTGATATCAAGAATTAGAACTTTATAGTTTCTTACAAGCATCATTCTTTCAGTAATTCCTTTTGCTGCTCCAAAACTAAGTGGGCCTTTTAATCTGAATAGCATTACTTCTCCCGCACAACGATCTAAAAGTGCTTTCTCATCTGAGGGGAGTTGTGCATTTGCAGCATTGTTATTTGATGATGAATCGAATGGGTTGTCAGCTTCCATTCCTTCTAATTGTGTCTCTGTAATTGAATCGATTGTGAGCATATTGGCTATGAATACTCCTACTAGTACAGCCCATATCAAGTCCCAGAAAACTGTCATAAAGAGGACTCCATACATCACACTTGCTGTTTTAAGCGAAAGTTTATGAGCTCTTAAAAGAAATCCCCAATCAATAATGTCTAAGCCAACTTTTATTAAAATTCCTGCTAGAAGAGCTGTAGGAATTTGAGCGGCTAGAGGACCAGCACCAACAAGAACAAATAGCAATACAACTGAATGAACCATCCCTGAGATTGGAGTGGAACCTCCAGATTTGACATTTATGACTGTTCTCATGGTTGCCCCAGCACCTGGTAAACCTGTAAAAATTCCAGCTACTGCATTACCAATACCTTGTCCAATGAGTTCTCTATCAGAATTGTGCCTAGTTTGAGAAATATTGTCTGCGACAAGAGATGTAAGAAGAGAGTCAATAGCCCCAAGAACAGCAAGGACTAGTCCAGCTTTAAGAATAATTGGGAAGAAATTGCCAAGACTTGGATCTGGGAGACTTAAAGAAAGACCACCCTCAGGTATTGCACCTATCCTGTCTAGGGAACTATCGCCAAAAAGAAGTATTGATAAAGGAGTAACTATTAATAATGCTAAAAGAGGAGACGGGACCCATTGACTTATTTTACGGGGGGTCAGAAACACTATGGCAAGTGTCATTGTTGCAACTGCTATTGCAGCTCCATTTGGCTCGAAATTATTAAATAAAGTTGATAGAGACTCTAATACTCCTCCTCGAGTTGATATTCCAAGTAAAGGACCTATTTGAAGAGTAATTATGATTACTCCAATTCCAGACATAAAGCCTGAAACAACTGAGTATGGAACAAGTGTTATGTATTTACCAAGCCTTAGTAGGCCAAATAAAATCTGAAATAATCCTCCAATGACTACCGCAGCCATTACTAGAGGAAGAATTTCGCCAGCAGATAAATCCCTAGGTACTCCTACAGCCGCCAAGCTCGCCACCACTCCAGCAACGGTTACACTCATCGGCCCAGTCGGACCACTTACCTGAGCAGGCGTTCCTCCAAATAAAGCAGCGAGGAAGCCAACTACGACTGCCCCGTAAAGACCATAAATAGCGCCCCCAGGACCAAGAGCAGCATTACCAAACGCTAAAGCTAGTGGTAATGCCACAACTGCAGCTGTTAAGCCGCCTAAAACATCACCTCTAATATTTTTCAGGTGAAAGCCATTAATTAACGCCAATCGACTCTCCTTACTTGATTTGACTTGAGTAAGCCTATCTCTTCAAGGTTCAATTACGTTCAGCATTCTCAATTTTTACATACTAGATTTAGACAAAATTAGAAAAAGATTGACTCTTAGCACTTGAAAAAGCTTTATTTTCATGGAATTAAACGGTTTTAAGGATTATTTCAAAATTCTTGGCATTAGCAGAAATGCTACCGATCAAGAAATTAAAAGTGCATTCAGAAAACTTGCTAGACAATTTCATCCTGATTTACATCCACATGATCAGAAGGCTGAGTCGGAATTCAAAGAAATCAATGAAGCTTACGAGATTCTTTCTGATGAGGCTAAAAAAAAGTCTTATGAACAATATTTAAGTTATTGGTTAAAAAAAAGAGCTGGAAAATATAGAGATTTTTCCACAGAAAATAATGAAAACCAATTTGATGAATATCTAAACTTTGATGATTTTTTGAGTGATTTAATTGGAAGATTTAGTGAGGTTAGTCAAGATATTTACTCAAATATATCTTCAAATAAGAATGCACAATCACTAAATCTTGATGCAGAATTTAATTTGCAGATTAGTTTTTTAGAAGCTTTGAATGGAGCAAAAAAAAATCTTTTGGTGAATGATGAACGTATAGAGGTAACAATCCCACAAGGAATTGAAACAGGATCAAAAATACGTATTAAAAATAAGGGCAACATACAGTCTGGAAAAGGGAAAAGAGGAGATTTATTGATTGAGGTCAGTGTTAAATCTCATCCGATTTGGAAAGTAAAAGGTTTAGATGTTTATGCAGATTTACCTCTTTCTTTAGATGAATTTGCTTTGGGAGCAAATATTATGGTTGTCTCTCCTCAAGGTGACACATATCTATCAATACCTTCTGGAAGTTTACCCGAGCAAAAATTGAGATTACAAGGCCAAGGATTACATAACTTAGATACCCAAGGAGATTTGTTTTTTACTCTAAAACTAAAGTTACCTGAAAATTGGTCAGCTGATGAGCTGAGACTTCTTGAAAAGCTTAGATCTGTTCGAATAGATGAACCTCGATCAAGCTGGTTCGAGAAGGCTAGGACTTAAAGGAAGTAAAATGTAGTTATCTTGATTGGTCCATATGGATCTTACTTATCGGCCCCGTCGTCTTCGCAGAACAAACTCTTTAAGAGAGATGGTTCGAGAGAACACTGTCTCTGCTTCTGACTTTATCTACCCTCTTTTTGTTCATGAAGGGTCAGATACTCAAGAAATAGCCGCGATGCCAGGTACAAGTCGCTGGCCCATAGATGGATTGATTGATGAAGTTAAGCGTGCTTGGAATCTAGGTATTAGATGTGTCGTTATTTTCCCAAAAGTTCCTGACGAGCAAAAAACAGAAGATGGAGCTGAATGCTTTAATGAAAAAGGTTTAATACCAAGGACTATTGAAAGATTGAAAAAAGAGATACCGGAAATGTGTGTTATGACTGATGTTGCTTTAGATCCTTATTCTTGTGATGGTCATGATGGAATAGTTAGTGATGACGGGATAATTTTGAATGATGCAACTGTTAATTATTTGTGTAAACAAGCTGTTGTTCAGGCACGAGCTGGAGCAGATTTAATTGGCCCAAGTGACATGATGGATGGAAGAGTTGGAGCAATAAGAGAAGCCTTAGATGATGAAGGTTTTGAACATGTAGGAATAATTAGTTATACGGCAAAATATTCATCTGCATATTATGGACCGTTTAGAGAAGCTTTAGATTCTGCTCCTAGATCAATATCTAATAAGCCTATTCCGAAAAATAAAAACACCTATCAGATGGATCCAGCTAATGCTAGGGAAGCAATAACTGAAGCTCAGCTTGACGAACAAGAAGGATCAGACATTCTCATGGTTAAACCAGGTTTGGCTTACTTAGATATTATTTACCGTTTAAGAGAAGAATCAGAACTACCTATCGCTGCGTATAACGTAAGTGGGGAGTACTCGATGGTCAAAGCTGCTGCTCAAAGAGGCTGGATAGATGAAAGAGAAATTGTTTTGGAAACCTTATTGAGTTTTAAAAGAGCAGGAGCAAATCTGATCCTTACATATCACGCATGTGATGCCGCAGGATGGTTAAAAGAATAATAAAGTTGATTAAGAAAATTACTAAAATTTGACCTTCAATCAAAAGTAATGCAAAAAAAACAGTCTGAATTAAATATTGAAAGTGTTCATCGACTCGGTCATGTTGCTATAAGAGTTGAGGATGTCAACAGAGCTAAAAGCTTTTATATGGCCTTGGGAATGAAGCTCATATGGGATGATACTGATTGGTGTTACTTAGAGGCGGGGGATAGTAAAGATGGTTTAGCTTTACTTGGCCCTAGCTATAAAGCTGCTGGTCCTCATTTCGCATTTCATTTCACTAATAAAGATGAGATCAAGAGAATTCATGACTCTCTAAAAAAACAAGGGATCAAGGTTGGTGCTTTGCATGATCATCGAGATGGGACTTCTTCTTTTTATTTAAAAGATACAGAAGGTAATTGGTTAGAAATGCTTTATCACCCATCAACAGGAATACCAACAAATCAATAGACTTTAGCTAGACGAATGGGATTAACAAAAAATCATGATGATTCTAAAAAGACACAAATAATATCAGAGTCTTTGGATTTGCTTGAATGGCCAACTGTTTGTAGCCATTTGTCTACATTCGCTCTTACTCAACAAGGTCGTAAAAAATGTGAAAGCTTTGATTTGCCACGAAATCTATCTTTAAGCCAAGAGCTATTGTCCCAAACATTAGAAATTGGGTCATTAGATAGTTCTCTTAATGAAGGAATATCTTTTGATGGTGTTCATGATTTGGAAAATATACTTTTGATATGCTCCAAAGGAGGTATTGCTATTGGTGAGGATTTATTAAAAGTAGCTGATACTTTAAGAGCTGCTAGAAAATTACGAAAACTAATATTTGATCAAGTGATACGTCCACGACTTTCTGAATTACTCAAAGATGTTGCAACTTTACCAGATTTGCAAAAACTCCTCGAATTTGGGCTTGATGAAGGTGGGCGAATTGCAGATCGTGCTAGCCCAAAGCTTTCTGAATTACGACGTTATAGAAATTCCGTACGTCTTCAAAGAAAAGATATTCTTCAAGATATCATCCGGAAATATGGTGGATTACTTCAAGATAATATTATTTCAGAGAGGTATGGACGACCTGTTTTAGCTTTTAAGGCTGGGACTTCTGATCAAATCAAAGGAATGGTTCATGATAGTTCGGCCTCTGGGAACACGATATATGTCGAGCCCCAAGTTGTCATATCAATAGGAAATCGTTTAGCTAAGATAGATTCTGAAATCTCAGATGAAGAGAGGAGACTTTTAGCTGATTGGAGTAAAGAGGTTGGTCTTAATGCAATTGTAATAGCTCATTTAGTAGAGATCCTTTTGCAAATTGAGTTTGCATTGTCTCGAGCACGTTATTCTAAATGGCTTAATGGGGTCCCTGCAATTCTAGATCAAGAAGAACATTCACCCTTTGAGATCAAAGATTTTCGTCATCCTTTATTAGTATGGAATGACTTCTATGAGAAAAAGAATACAGTAGTTCCAACTAGTTTTGATGTCGCCCCTGATTTAAAAGTTGTTGCGATTACAGGCCCTAATACTGGAGGGAAAACAGTTGCTTTGAAAAGTATTGGTTTAGCAGTTTTAATGGCAAAAGCGGGGTTGCTTTTGCCATGTACAGGCTCACCAAGATTACCATGGTGTAAAAATGTTTTCGCTGATATTGGTGATGAGCAATCTTTACAGCAAAATTTGTCTACATTTAGCGGACATATTCTTCGTATAAGTCGAATACTCGACGCTATAGATGTGTTCCCTGGTACGACTCTCGTTCTTTTAGATGAAGTTGGAGCTGGAACTGATCCAACTGAAGGCACAGCATTGGCCATGGCACTCCTACAGGTAATGGCTAATAGAGCAAGATTAACTATCGCGACTACTCATTTTGGACAATTAAAAGCGCTCAAATATAGTGATTCAAGATTTGAAAATGCTTCAGTTTCTTTTGATAGTGAAACTATACAACCAACTTTTCATTTGCAATGGGGAATTCCTGGTCGAAGTAATGCAATTGAAATTTCAAAGAGACTTGGTCTCGATGAGCAAGTAATTATAAGTGCTCAAAAATTTATCAATCCTGAAAGGGTTGATAATGTTAATCAAGTTATTCAAGGCTTAGAAAAACAACGCGAGCGTCAGCAATCAGCAGCTGAAGATGCTGCTGCATTATTGGCTAAAACCGAATTACTACATGAGGAATTACTTAATAGTTGGCAGAAACAACGTCAACAATCGGAAGAGTTTAATGAACAAGGAAGGTTTAAATTGGAGTCATCAATTCGTGAAGGTCAAAAAGAAGTTAGACATTTAATTAAACGCTTGCGCGATCAAAACGCTAGTGGTGAGACAGCAAGAATTGCCGGTCAACGATTACGGCAAATAGAAAAGGGATATCGAAACGACAAGCGAATTAACCACACACAGAGTTGGACACCAAAGATTGGGGAAAAAGTTAGATTGTCTTCTATTGGTAAAGCAGGTGAAATAATTTCTTTTTCAGATGATGGAATGCAATTAACAGTGCTATGCGGCGTATTTCGAAGCAAAGTCAATTTAACCGAAGTTGAAAGTCTTGATGGTCAAAAGGTCGAAATAAACCAAAGTGTGCAAGTAAAAACTTCGCAGGTAAGAAAGAATTTATCTTTAGTAAGAACTAAAAAAAACACCTTAGATGTAAGAGGGTTACGCGTTCATGAAGCCGAGGGGGTAATTGAAGAAAAATTGAGAAATTGTTCCGGAGCTTTATGGGTTATTCATGGAATTGGTTCTGGAAAACTGAAAAAAGGTTTGAGGAAATGGTTTGATTCACTTCCATATATTGAAAAAGTAGCCGATGCTGAACCTCATGATGGCGGCCCTGGATGTAGCGTTGTGTGGATGGTTGATTGAAATTGAGGTGAAATTTATAAACAGTGTTTTCAGTTCTTTAATTTAGCAAGGATGAATGTAAGAATTATTATTTAGTTAATTGATTAAAGATATTTCTAAATGCAATTTATTGATCAGGCTATTATTGATGTCAAAGCAGGTTCGGGTGGTGATGGGATCTCTGCTTTTAGAAGAGAAAAGTATGTTCCCGCAGGTGGCCCTGCGGGTGGAGATGGAGGACAAGGAGGAAATGTTGTTTTAGAGGCTGATGATAATTTGCAAACTCTGTTGGATTTCAAATTTCAGAAATTAATTTCTGCGGAGAATGGCCAACGCGGTGGTCCCAATAAATGCACTGGAGCATCAGGAAAAGACACTGTACTTAAAGTTCCATGCGGAACAGAGGTAAGGCATCTCTCTACAAATATTATTCTTGGTGATTTAACTAATAAAGGCCAACAACTTATTGTCGCGTTTGGTGGGAAAGGAGGTTTCGGGAACGCTCGCTATTTATCAAATAGCAATAGAGCTCCAGAAAAATTTACTGAAGGGAAAGTAGGTGAAGAATGGTCATTGCAATTGGAATTAAAACTTCTAGCAGAAGTAGGAATTATTGGTTTGCCCAATGCAGGTAAAAGTACTTTGATTTCTGTACTCTCCTCTGCAAGACCAAAGATTGCTGATTATCCATTTACAACTTTAATTCCAAATCTCGGAGTAGTAAGAAGACCCTCAGGAGATGGAACAGTTTTTGCGGATATTCCTGGTTTGATTTCTGGAGCCTCAAAAGGTATTGGATTAGGGCATGATTTTCTTCGGCATATTGAACGAACAAAGGTTTTGCTTCATTTAATTGACTCAGCATCAACGGACCCGATAAATGATTTCAAAACCATTAATGAGGAATTAACGTCTTACGGTCATGGTTTGATTTCTAGGCCTAGAATTTTTGTTCTGAATAAAAAAGAACTATTAAATGAGAATGAAATTAAAAAACTTCTAAATAAAATTGAGAAAATGACTATGAAAAAGGTACATATAATCTCTGCAGTAACGAAATTTGGTCTGGATGATTTGTTGAGTTCTATTTGGAACGAACTTGGATATTAATTAATTGTTATGAGTGAATCATACCTACTTGTCTTACAGTTGTTTCTTGGTCATAACTAAAGAGAGTTATTAAAATTATGGATTTTTACAGTTGTTTTGATGGACAAGGAGAAATTATTGCTCGCTGCCAGACAGATCAAGATATTAATGTTCTGAAGAAAATGGGTAGACCAATCGCTGAAGTACGTCACATGAAAAATGAGGAGGCAGTTGTTTGCTCTTTAACTGGAAGTCCTTCAGATTTTAATATGGATTATTAATAGGATCTAATAGACCAAAAAAGGGAGGCTATAGCCTCCCTTTTTTGGTCTATTAATTGTTTTTAAATATTAATCGTCGTATACCAAGCACTCAGGTTCGTCAGGGTTGGCGTCGCAGAAGAGTTCCAGAGCATTTGGGTCATGCTTGTCTTCAGGATGATGCTCTTTATATTCCTTGAGAGAATTAAGTTCATCTTCTAAATGATGGAGCTTGGAATCATTACCCTGAGCTTTTGCTTCTTGGATCTCGGATTCATCCTTTTTAATATGCTCGTCAATAGTTTTCATAGCGTCTTTTAGGAGCAGGATCGTTTGACTAACACATTAATTATGACGGAGGAATATTGCACGTGGATTGTAAATTTGGTTGGATTTCCTCACCATTCCCTGACTTAAGACCTACAAAAATTATCTTTGTGTGGGTTTTCTCTTTGAATTGACAATTGGTTGATTTATTCAAATATCTGATACTTTTAGCTTTCTTTGGCTTTCTAAATAATCAAAAACGCTTTTATCTCCTATATCAGCTTCTGCTGGAAGGTTGAATTTCCTTATTCCCATTGATAGCAATAGCAATGACGACACAACTAGTGTTGCAAAAGTAAAACTTTCATTGGCTAATTCAGTTAAATATCCAATTAAAGCTATTGGAATAAAAATCGTTATCCCTATTGCTTCAATTCTTCTGAAACAAAAAAACTCTTTGAAACCGATCCCAGTTAAAGAAGCAAAAAGTGGACCGACAAGTAATATCGATTTTGGATTTTCTCTGAGACCATATATTAAATTTGTTACTCCAAAATGATATAAAAGTATCAACAATCCAATACAACCAAGTACCCAGAAAATTGTTAGTGTTTGATGTAAAGGTCTTAAATATATATGTATCCACTTAAGACTTAAACCTATACTTATTGCCATGCATAATAGCCAAATCCATATTTGATTAGATCCATTGAAAAACCATTGAGCTATTCCTATTGAAAAGAATAATCCGCAGAAAAGAATTGACAATCGGTAAAATAAAACTTCTTTTTTATCATTAGAAGTAACTATGAAGTCTCCATAGACTCCTTTAATAGGATTTGAGGATGTAAAGTAAGAATTTTCTTCTTTCATAGTTGATAATTAATTGTTGATAGTTGTTGTAATATCATCTCCTTTAGGAATAATACTACTTGGATTTAAAGGAAATAAAGCTCCAAAATAATCTTTTCTCCAAGCATCAACATCACATGTTTTTTTAATATTGTACATATTGAAAATCTTTTTTCTCCATTTAATTATATGTGGGAAAGATTCAATTGGTTTATTACTACATTTAAATAGTGGGTAATAGATTGCTTCCCATCTAATAAGAGTAGGGAAAAGTCTTATATCAGCAATTGAAAGATTCTTTCCACAAAGCCAAGGACCATTTGATTTAAGATGTTCTTCTATAATATTTAGAGCTGAGAACAAGTTGTTAGAAGCTTTTTCATAAGCTTTTTGATTTCTAGCAAATCCACATTTATAAACTCCATTATTAACATTTTCTTGAATTAAATTCTGCCAGTTAATTATTTCTTTTTTATATTTGCTTGGGTTAAGGTCTATTTCTTGATCGTATATAGGCCAGTTATTTAATATTTCGACAAGCTCAGCACTTTCATTGTTTATAAGTCTTAATTTTGATTCCGGTTCCTTACCAGGATCGAAAAGCATTGGTACTGTTGCTCTCCTTGATTGATAATTTCCGCATTTTTGATAAAGCTCTTGAAGGGTTTTGCACCCTTTTATTGGTGGATCTAATCTCCATCTTCCTCCCTCTTCGTCTACTTGAGCAATGTGAAGATTGATCGATTTCTTTAATCCTTTTATCTCGTGAATTATCCATGCTCTATGCGCCCAAGGACAACTTCTTCCAATAATTAAACCTGGCATTTGATTTGACGCTCTATTCTTTAAATCCTCCTTGGTCGGGATTTGAATTTGTTGTTGAATATTTATTGGCCTCTTGTAGTTTCCATTGGAATCTGATGGCGCAAGACCATTCATTAATATTTTCCATTCAAAACTCCATATGTCTCTCGCAGCTTTTACAAATATTGGTGGTATAGCCATGAATTTCTTTTAAGATTATTTTTATCTATGGGTTTATTGCTTAATGAAGCAGCTACAAGTACTGCTAGTGGCTGGTACGCATGGTAATGAAATAAATGGCATTTGGCTTTTTGATGAATGGAAAAAATCATCGTTTTTAATAAATACTCACGGGATTAAAACCTTTAAGGTAATTGGAAACCCTGAGGCTAAAAAGGCTGGGAAAAGATATATTCATCATGATTTGAATCGTAGTTTCAAAGAAGAATCATTCATCAAAATCAACCCTTTAAATTGTGAGAGAACTAGAGCAAGTGAGTTAGTAAATCTTTACGGTGAAGCTGGAGAAAACCCTTGTCAAATAGCATTAGATTTTCATACAACTACTGCCTCCATGGGGAGTTGCATAGTTGTTTATGGGAGAAGAGATGCAGATTTGGCTTTGGCTTCTTTGATTCAAAATCAATTAGGTTTACCGGTATATCTCCACGAATCTGATCAAAAGCAAACAGGTTTTTTAGTTGAATCTTGGCCTTGTGGACTTGTCGTAGAAATTGGCCCCATTGGACAAGGCCTATTGAATTCGAGAATTATTTCGCAAACAAAATTGATTCTCGAGACTTTGATGGAACAAATTCATGAGGTTAAGAACTTAAATCTATTTTTTCCTAATAAGTTAATAATTCACAGACATATTAAAAGTATCGATTTCCCAAGAGATGAAGAGGGCAATATTGATGGATATGTGCATTCTTTAAGGCAATCAAAGGATTGGCAAGAATTAAAGAAAAATGATGAATTGTTTTGTAAGTTGAATGGTGAAATAATTAGGTTTGAGGAAGATGAACCCTATATTCCTGTATTTATAAATGAAGCAGCGTATGTGGAAAAAAATATCGCTATGAGTTTTACCAAAAGAGAATTATGGAATTTCAAAAAAGAATGGAAACAAGCACTTATTGATCTAATACATCAGAAGTGAGTTCTCTCGCTCCAATAAATAATTGCCCCTTGAGCTTCCAATTCATATTTTCTGTGACGAGCATCACTTAGAGGAACTCTTTCTTCAAGCCTATGCCCATTAATTAGCCACTTGATTAGAACCAATTCGCGACCTCAAAGCCAAATATGAAGAGAATCTTAAGACTCTCTTGGCGCGTAAAGAGCTCAAACTACTGATTCTCTTCATAAATTGTCCTACATTTTACTCACAGAAGGGTGCATTCTCCTTTATTATCACGTCTGGCAGTCTAATTAGCTGCTCTTATTTATTCGTCCCTTTAGGGACTTACACATTCGTCCTCATGACCACCATTCAGCAGCAGCGTTCTTCGTTGCTCAAAGGTTGGCCACAATTCTGCGAGTGGGTTACTTCCACCAACAACCGTATCTATGTCGGTTGGTTCGGTGTTTTGATGATCCCTTGCCTTCTTGCGGCAACAACTTGTTTCATCGTTGCATTTATCGCTGCTCCTCCAGTTGATATCGACGGTATCCGTGAGCCAGTAGCTGGTTCATTCATGTATGGAAACAACATCATTTCTGGTGCTGTTGTTCCTTCAAGTAACGCTATCGGCCTTCACTTCTACCCAATCTGGGAAGCAGCAACTCTTGATGAGTGGCTATATAACGGTGGCCCTTACCAGCTTGTAATCTTCCACTTCCTTATCGGTATCTCTGCATACATGGGACGTCAGTGGGAGCTTTCATACCGTTTAGGTATGCGCCCATGGATCTGTGTTGCTTACTCAGCTCCTGTATCAGCAGCTTTCGCTGTATTCCTTGTTTACCCATTCGGTCAGGGTTCATTCTCTGATGGTATGCCTCTAGGAATTTCTGGAACATTCAACTTCATGTTCGTTTTCCAGGCTGAGCACAACATCTTGATGCACCCATTCCATATGGCTGGTGTAGCAGGTATGTTCGGTGGTGCTTTGTTCTCTGCAATGCATGGTTCTTTGGTTACTTCATCACTTATCCGTGAGACCACAGGACTTGATTCACAGAACTACGGTTACAAGTTTGGACAAGAAGAAGAGACATACAACATCGTTGCAGCTCATGGCTACTTCGGTCGTTTGATCTTCCAATATGCAAGCTTCAACAACAGCCGTAGCCTTCACTTCTTCTTGGCTTCATGGCCAGTGATTTGTGTTTGGTTGACATCTATGGGCATCTGCACCATGGCGTTCAACTTGAACGGTTTCAACTTCAACCAGTCTGTAGTTGATACTTCAGGCAAGGTTGTACCAACCTGGGGTGACGTACTTAACCGTGCAAACCTTGGTATGGAAGTAATGCACGAGCGTAATGCTCACAACTTCCCACTTGACCTAGCAGCTGCTGAGTCTACTTCTGTAGCTCTTGTTGCACCTGCAATCGGTTAAGTCTTTAACTTGATTTTCTTAAAGCCCTCTTTTTGAGGGCTTTTTTTTTGACCTTTTTTTGTTCTATGCATTACTTGAGTGGTTTATTTTTTAGCAAGTATTGATTAACATTTTGTAGATAGGTTTATTTATGGGAAGTAGTTTCGGAAAACTTTTTACTATCAGCTCCTTTGGCGAATCTCACGGAGGTGGTGTTGGTGTAATTATTGATGGATGTCCTCCAAGGTTGGAGCTCGACATTAACGAGATACAAAATGATCTCAATCGAAGGAGGCCAGGACAAAGCAAAATAACTACTCCAAGAAACGAAAGTGATGAAGTTGAAATTCTTAGTGGTCTTTTAGGTAATAAAACCTTAGGAACACCAATTGCCATGGTTGTAAGAAATAAAGATCATCGGCCTAAGGATTATTCTGAAATTAAAAAAACTTTTAGGCCATCTCATGCTGATGCTACATATCAGAAAAAATACGGAATTCAGGCTTCAAGTGGCGGAGGGCGTGCATCAGCAAGAGAAACAATAGGTAGAGTTGCCGCGGGTTCTGTTGCAAAGCAACTTCTAAATAAGTCTGCTAAAACGGAAATACTCGCTTGGGTAAAGAGAATTCATGATATTGAGGCTGAGATTCATCCGAGTGAAGTTACTTTTGATGAGATTGAGAAAAATATTGTTCGATGTCCAAATCAGTCAGCTGCAGATTTAATGATTCAGAGAGTGGAGGCTTTTGGTAAAGAAGGAGACTCATGTGGTGGAGTAATAGAATGTGTTGTTCGGAATCCGCCAATAGGGATTGGTATGCCTGTTTTTGATAAGTTAGAAGCTGATTTAGCAAAGGCATTAATGTCTTTGCCTGCCACTAAAGGTTTTGAGGTGGGATCTGGTTTCGGAGGTACTTATTTGAAAGGCAGCGAACATAATGATCCTTTTTTGCCATCCGATTCCAATCAATTGAAAACTGCCACTAACAATTCAGGCGGAATTCAAGGAGGTATCAGTAATGGTGAGGATATAGTCCTGAGAGTAGGTTTTAAACCAACAGCAACTATTAGGAAAAGTCAAAAGACAATTGATGAGGATGGTAATGCAATAACTCTCAAGGCGACAGGAAGACATGATCCTTGTGTTTTGCCGAGGGCAGTTCCAATGGTTGAAGCAATGGTTGCGCTAGTTTTAGCTGATCATTTACTAAGGCAAAGAGGCCAATGTCCTGACTAATTCTCAAATAAATGATTATTTAAGATACAATGCTAGCCAAGGAATATATTGTTGATTTTTAGAATAGATTATCAGTAATCCTTTAGCCATATCTCTAGATCTTTATCAGGTGTTTGATTTCGCAATTCTCTTCCTATCACCAAAGCATCATATCCACTTTGTAGGAATTTTTTTAAATGCTTACTTTTAATTCCACCTGCACCAATAAAAAAAATATCCTTTTTTTTAAAGTCTTTTAATTCATTTATAAAGTTAATTCCTAATTTTGATGCTGGAAATATTTTTACAATTTTATATCCTAGATCGATTGCCTCTTTGAAATTTTCAATATTTGATATCCCTGGAATAACTAATTGATTGTATTCAATGGCTTGTATATGAATTTCTTTATTAAAGAATTGACTCATCGAATAATTAACATCTAATGAGAGAAGTGATTCTAAAGATTGCCTTGAAGAAATTGATGCAACACCAATATTAATTGATTTGAATCTTTTTTTTATTTCTAATATTAAATTTACCCATTCTGGATTGGAATCCCACCCTATTTCAATATTTTTTATACCGAAATTAGACAATTTCTCAATTTTAGAAAGTAAATTTTCCTTTTTTTTTGAGAGATTAAAAAAATTATGTTCAAGTCTAATTACAACTATAAGCGGCTGTATCCTAAGAGTTTTTTTTAAATAGTTTTGCTTAGCTTCCAAGAATTATATTTTTCAACTAAGCATATTCAGCAACTTTAACTTCATGGCGAATTAACAAATCCTGGAACTCTAGAGAATCAACTGTCTCAGTTTCCATAAGCATTGCTGTTAACTCCTCAAGTACTTGACGATTGTCGTTTAAAGCCTTTTTAGCTCTTTCGTATGCAATCTCAACAAGAACTGAAACTTCTGAATCAATTGTTGCTGCTGTATCTTCAGAAAAATCTCTTTCTGCAGAGATGTCTCTACCAAGGAACATCCCACCCTGCGAACGTCCTAAAGCTACTGGTCCCAACTTGTCACTCATACCAAATTTGGTAATCATTTGCCGTGCAACTGAAGCTACTTGCTTTAGATCATTTGATGCTCCTGTGGTTACTTCGTCTTCTCCATAAATGATTTCCTCTGCAACTCTTCCTCCAAGAGCAACAGCCATTTGATTTTGTAGGTAAGACCTTGAATAAAGTCCAGATTCCATTCTTTCTTCACTTGGCGTGAAAAAAGTTAATCCTCCAGCTCCACCTCTTGGAATGATTGAGATCTTTTGCACAGGGTCATAATCAGGCATCACAGCACCAACTACTGCATGGCCAGCTTCATGATAAGCAACTAATTTTTTACGTTTTTCACTAATCACTGAGTCTTTCTTCTCAGGACCTACCATTATTCTCTCGATTGCATCACTGACCTCATCGTTACTGACTTCTGTTAATTCTCTTCTGGCAGCCAATATGGCAGCTTCATTTAATAGATTTGCTAAATCTGCCCCAGTAAATCCAGGGGTCCTTCTCGCTACTTGATCAAGGTCAACTGCCTTTGAAAGTGTTTTACTTTTTGCATGAACATTCAGTATTTGCAATCTCCCTGAGTAATCAGGTCTGTCAACAGTTACTTGCCTGTCAAATCTTCCTGGTCTCATGAGTGCTGAGTCGAGCACATCAGGTCTATTTGTAGCTGCAACAATAATTATTCCTGAGTTTCCCTCAAATCCATCCATTTCAGTTAGCAGTTGATTTAGCGTTTGCTCTCTTTCATCATTACCTCCTCCAAGTCCTGCGCCACGCTGACGACCAACAGCATCTATTTCATCAATAAAAACTATACAAGGAGCATTCTTTTTAGCTTGTTCAAAAAGGTCTCTGACTCTGCTCGCACCAACGCCAACAAACATCTCTACAAACTCAGATCCAGATATGGAAAAGAATGGAACTGAAGCTTCACCTGCAACTGCCTTTGCAAGCAAAGTTTTACCTGTCCCTGGAGGTCCAACCAATAAAACACCTTTAGGAATTTTTGCTCCTACAGCTGTGAAGCGATCAGGATTTTTTAAGAAATCAACTACTTCAGTAAGTTCAAGCTTTGCACCTTCAATTCCAGCAACATCTCCAAAAGTAACTTTTGTTTCAGGCTCCATTTGAAGTCTTGCTTTACTCTTCCCAAAATTCATTGCTGGGTTTCCACCACCACCAGAACCTGCTCTTCTAAATAGAAAAAATAGACCTCCTAATAAAAGAATTGGAAAAATTAAGCTAGTAGCAGCTTGCTGTAAAGGATTCGCTTGAGTAGTTGGTTGTACGGCAATATCGACGTCATTATCAGTAAGTAATTGGAGTAATTGTTGATCAGGAGCCAAATTGACTAAAGCCCTGTTCCCATCACTTTCAACAATTTGAGCAGTTCCTTTATCTGGAGAAATAAGAACCCTGCTTATTTGCTTCTCTTGAACAGCTTCTATGAAGTCACTGTATCTGAGTGTTCTAGATGACTTTGTCGGGCTTGGCTTATCGAAAAAAGCACTTCCAACAAAAATCACAACTACAACAATTAGGACATAAAGACCAATGTTTCTCCAGCGTTTGTTCAATGTTCTTTTATATCTACAAAGAGTTTAATAGGAATAGGTCCAACTATGCGGCTCTTAGTACATCAACGACGCTTTTAAATGCAAACCATTCAGGAATTTCTTCTCCACTTCTGAGCATTTTTCTGAATTGAGTGCCACTCAATTTTTTTATGTGTAATCCTTTTTCTTTAGCATAATCGGCGGTTACATAGCCTTCCTCCTCTGTAAATACAAGATTTAGAGATGGAACTGTTTGCATTTCTAATTCTTGGCAGCACTCGTTTGCAAAATTTTGAGCATCATATGGACCATAAAAATCTTCACCATCTAGAGAGGACTTACAGCCGGCCATATCTCTTCCGATAATAAAATGAGTACATCCATAATTCCTTCTGATAATCATGTGCTGCAAAGCCTCTCTTGGCCCAGCCATATGCATCGAATAAGGAAGGTATGACCACCTAATTTTTGGATTATTGACTTCAGAGGCAAGTTTTTCATAGGTTTGAAATCTTACTGATCCAGGGATGTCATCTTCTTGAGTTGGTCCACAAGTTGGGTGAACAAGAACAACTCCATTTTTACTGACATTATTGGCTTCTAAGGCTCTTGTAAAAAGCTCATAATGGGCTCTATGAATTGGATTTCTGCACTGGAATGCGACTACATCTTCTCCAGAAGGAAGGTTCTCTCTTACTTGAGCAGGAGTTTGGCAAGTAAAAACTCTTTTAGGTAATTCTAAACCTTTTATTGAGCCTCCTAAATAATATTTTTTCCTCTCCATAGATATCATTCTTACTGCAGGATGCTCCAAAGAAGTTGTTCCATAGCAAAATTTGGCTTCAATAACTTTGTCAGGAGTCCATTTTTCTTGTATTTCTAAAATTGCTAGTTCTTGATCTTTGTAATTGAGTAGAACTGAATCTCCTGGATTTATATCTTCTCTATCTGTATCCATCACAATCGGCAAACCAAAAAGCAAACCTGATTCAAGTCGATTTTGTTTAACGACTGAGTTGTAATTTTTCTCATTCATGAACCCATTTAAAGGAGAAAAAGCACCTATCAAAAGAAGTTCAATATCACAAGCATTTCTATCAGAACAATTTAAAGTTTTAAAAGAATTTTTTTTTAACTCTTTTGCTTCTTGATCAGAAGCCATTAGGTTTATAAGTTCTCCACCATAAGGTTTGATTAAACCTGCGAGATTTTTATTAGAACTTTGCTTGCTAGTCATTTTCTCTTTAAGTAACCGGGAAATTCTCCCAGATAGGGGGCCCATATTTAAGAAATTGTTTTCATTAAATTCAACCAAAAAAAAAAGAGGGTTTTAACCCTCTTTTTTATTGATTAAGATGATTATTTTTTAGGCTTTGCGACCATAGAAGATACCTTTGATTTTGATATCAACAGGATCTTTTGATCCAAGGTCATTGTCTGAAGGTTGGATAGCAACAAATTGGCCACCAAATTCATTAGTGTCTGCATCAACACTATCGACAGTAAGTGTTATTTCACCTTTACCGCCAAGATCATCTTTAACATTTTCTCTGGCAAGATCCTCATCATCACCACCACGAGCAATGAGAGCTTGAGCATATTCAACACCGGTTGATTTAGCGCGACTCTTTGGATCAAGAAAGTCTGCAGATCTATAGCTTGGAGTTGTTGTTGGACCTGAAAATTCAGCTCCTGGCTCAATTGATTTTCCTTTTTTGGATTCAGCAACCATCTCTTTAACAGAGAATGCAAAAGGAAATTCCTCTCCATTTGGAGCTAGAACTGTAATTAGAGAGAAGTCAATACCACCTTTTTCAGTGAATTTCCCTCCGGAAAGATCTCCATAAACTTCATCAAGACTTGTATTGAAGCGAGGACTGATGATTTTTGCAATTGCAAAATCAGATTTATTTCGCTTGTTACCTGGAAGTTTTACTGAAACTTCTGTTGGCTGAAGGCATAAGCTTTTAAATTGACCATCAGCATTAATAGAACCCGATGAACCCGCTGGTAAAACAGTGCAAGCATCAGCTTGGCCAGTATTAACAACATTGCCAAAACGAGCATTACCTTGCTCGCGCCCTTTTAAAGCTGCAGATGCGCTTGATGGGAGAGTTGTAAAGGTGAGACAAAAAGCCAGCATCAAAGCCAGCAGAGGACGAAATCGCATGAGAGGGCTAGATGACTGCGGTCGAAACCGCCCAATTAATTCAGTTGGGATATTACAGGTCTCAAATACTTCTTTTCACAAGCATCTGACAGCTCTATACAACCCGTAGCTTTTGCTTTGATGGATTTAACACATCGATTTCATTCAAAACCCTTTTACAGCAGTCTTTTTTGGCGTTTAGACTCTGATTTTAGAAAAAAACAAATTCGAAAAATATCAATAAATTTTCTATTTTAAATTTCTAATTTCATCTAAAAGTTGATGGGATATTGCAAGTTTTGTTGAAAAAGATAAGTTTTTGACCATTTTTTTTGGACCTAACAAAAAACCACTGTTGAAGTTTTCATCAAATCCTTGCCCGGCTCTATCAATGGGATTGGCCATGAGAAGGTCACAACCTTTTGAAACCCTTTTCTTCTCTCCCTTTTCAATGATTTCATTATCACTGCCTGTCTCAGCAGCAAAACCAAGGAAAATTTGATTTTCTAATTTTTTTTTCGTTTGATTTTTGATTAGGTCTGATGTCATTTCTAAGTCATCGAAAACGGACTTTAAAAAAAATTCTTTAGAGATTTTTTTTTCACTGGGACTATTATTTTTGAAATCTGATACTGCTGCAGCCATAACGATGACCTGAGCAGATGGTTGTAAATCATCAATTTTTGCTCCCATTTCATTTGAACTTCTAACTGGATAAGTATTCAGTCCCTCAAGCAGATCTTGTTGAACGCTTACCGGGCCATGAACTAAATCGACCTCTGCACCTCTTAACTTTGCTGCTTGAGCTATCAAAACCCCCATCTTTCCACTGCTTCGATTGGTTAATTGTCTTGCGGCATCAAGAGCTTCGACAGTGGGACCAGCCGATATGAGAAACCTTATGTCCTTTAAATCTTTAGTGAGAAATTTATTTTCTGCATGGAAAATAAATGCACTTTCAGATGCCATTTCAATAATATCTAAATTGACCATTTTCCCATTACCAACTCTGTCGCAAGCTAAAAGTCCTGCACTAGGTTCGAGAGTAATAACTTGGTCAATAGTTTTAACGTAATTCCAATTCTTTTTTACTGATTGATTTTCCCACATCGAAGTATTCATGGCAGCAGCCATAACTATTTGAGATTGACTAGCTAAAAGAATGCTGGCTAAAAGTCCATCAGCACTTCCACTAGTAAATTTGGATAAGGATGTGGCGCTCAATGGTGCAACAATAATTAGTTCTGCCCACTCAGCCAAAGCAATGTGCAATGGCTTGGTTTGAGAGTCAGCCCATTGATCTTTATCTTGGTAACATTTATTTCTGCTTAAAGTAGACAAAGATAAGGGACTAACTAAATTAGTGGCGCTTTGCGTTATGACGCACTTGACCTCTGCACCAGCTTTAATTAGGCGGCTAACTAAAATAGGAGCTTTAACAGCTGCAATACTCCCCGTAACAGCAACTAATATTTTTTTTCCAGATAAAGAAGTCGAATTAATCATGATATTTTGATTTTATATCAAATAGACCTTGAAAGATATTTTTCAAATTTAAAATAAGCTGCATTTTTCGTATTAAAGGAAATTTGATTTTTTATATCTTTGATAAAAATAATTTATTTTTGCTTTATTAGATCTTTCATTTATTATATTTTTGTTAGAGAGTTAACTAATGAAAAAATCCTGAGGCAATTTTTTAACTTTTCTCTTATGACTCTAAGAATGCAGAAAACATTTTTATATAAATCATCTACAAAAATTGTTGATAGGTTAGCAAACTGGGCTGCAAATCCTTGGAGAAGATATTCATTGTTAGCAATAATTTTTTTAATAGGCTTTTTAGCAGGTAGTTCTCTAGGTATGATTAATGGTGTACTAGCGTTGATGGATCCTGTTGGAGCATTTATTGCTTTAATATTTTTGGAGTTACTAATTCAAGCTAGATTTGTATTTCTGAAGTCTAATAAACCAATAATACTAGTTAGGATCTTTGATATGTTCAGAATAGGATTAGCGTATGGACTTTTTTCAGAAGGTTTGAAACTATTATAAATCTATTCTAAATATAATTAATCTTTTTTATTTAACCCTAGTAAATACAACAAAGCCATTCTTGTTGGAATACCATTTTCTACTTGTTTACTTATAAGATTGATTGAATTATCTTCAACTAATCGATTACTTATTTCTACTCCTCTATTTACTGGTCCAGGATGAAGAACAGGAACTTTCTTTTCACACCATTTTAAACTTTCATGGGTTATCCCATATTGTACATAATAACTATCAAGATCAGTAAGCATATTTTGCTTCATTCTCTCTTTCTGTAATCGAAGTGTCATAACTGCATCACTATTTTTTAATGCGTCTTTTAGCGATCTTTTTATGAAAACAGAACCTCTCTTATTAATGGGATCAAAATTTTGCCCTAGCGGAGGATTCTGAACAAAATCAATGAATTCCTCTGGAAGAAGGCTTGGAGGTCCACATAGTGTTACCTCTGCTCCACATGCAGTTAGAGCCCAAAGGTTTGATCTGGCAACTCTAGAATGAAGGATATCTCCAACTATTGTAATTTTTTTATTTAAAAGACTATTAGTTGATGGTTCATTTGGATTAAAAAAAGTAGCAAGTGTAAATAGATCCAAAAGACCTTGACTTGGATGGCTATGAAATCCATCACCTGCATTGAGAATTGATGTATTGATGTTATTTATGTCAACGTAATTAGCTAACTCTGCGGGTACATTTGTTGACTCATGCCTAATTACTAAGATATCAGCCCCCATTGAGATGTATGTGAGAATAGTGTCTAAAGGAGTCTCTCCTTTGTTTAGAGAACTTGAAGATACAGAAAAATTTTGAACATCTGCAGATAGTCTCTTTGCTGCAAGTTCAAAGCTAGTTCTTGTCCTTGTACTGGGCTCGAAAAATAAATTGGCGATTAATCTTCCATGAAGAGCGGGAAGTTTTCTAGAACTTGATTTATGGACATCTTTAAATCTTGTTGTTAATTCTAAAACTGTTTTGTAATCCTCTAAAGAAAACGTAGATAAATCAAGAACGTGATTATGTTTCCAATTATTCATAATTCCTCAAATGTTGATGGTTCCCAACACTTATTTTTTGGAGGAATTCGATCACCTCTAACCCTTTTGCTAACACTTCTACTACTTTTAAGGTACCAACGCCAAGGTATATCTTTGGCTTGCGAAATGCCAATCCTTGTGGTCTGAACAATATTTCCCATTCTTGTTAAATTTTCTCCCTCTGATAACCAGAAATCATTTGCAGGTGACAAGTGTAAATTGTCAAAATTCTTATTTAATCCAAATCTTTTTGCCAATAATCCAGGCCCAGAGGCAATTCTCTCGTGTTCTCCTTTTATTGCTATCGATCTAAGAAGTACACCATTTGCCCAGTTTTTCTTACCAGTAACAATATTTACACAACTATTAATGCCATATGAAAGGTATATGTAAAAGTTACCCGGTTCACCAAAAAGGGTTTTGTTTCTTTGAGTTCTCCCTGAGAAGCCATGGCATGAAGCTTCTTCTTGAGAATAAGCCTCAGTTTCAACAATTACGCCGGCAAGATAGCTGTTTTTTGATAAGCGCTTAATTAAAAAACAGCCAATTAAGCTAGGTGCGACCATATGAGATGGCCTTGAAAAGAATTCTTTTGTAAGAAGTGAGATGTGTTTACTATGTCTTTTTTGTCCATAGTACTTACTAAATAATAGATTTCTCTATCTTGCTGATTAATCTTCCAACACTTAAAATTTCTTAAAAGGCATTCAAATGACAAAATGGTATACGAACTTATTTGCTTAAACGAAAGCACTAAGATCTTTTTGTAATAAGTCGTCCATTTCATTATCTAAAGATCTTGAAAATTTTCTAACATAACCATGACTAAAATTTCTTCATCTGATGTACGTAAGGTTGCACAGTTAGCTCGTTTAGAACTTCCAGAAGATCAAATAGAAACCTATACAGAGCAACTCGAAGAAATACTTTCTTATGTTGATCAACTGCAAGAAATAGATACTAAAAATATTCCTCCAACTACTAGAGCTGTAGAGGTGGTTAATGCAATGAGGGATGATTTAGTTGAAGTTAATTGCTCAAGAGAAGATCTTCTTAATCAAGCACCTCATAGGGAAGGTGATTTTTTTAGAGTTCCTAAAATACTTTAAATTCAGGAATTATCATTTACTTTCTGTTCTGATTCTAGTTTTATGAATTAATTTTATATATTTTCTCCTCCAATTGTTTTTCGGTAATATTCTTGCTATTGGTCTCATTTTACTTCTTCTTTCTTTATGGCTTCTGATTCCAAGTAAAACATCATAAAGAAAATTTAGACTATCTTTCTGAGTTTCAAAAATCCCCATTCTTTGAGGCGAACCTTTTTGATCTAAAAGTGGTTTTGTGGCTTCGTAAGCTGGTTTATATTCAAACCATGGAATAGAGGGCCATAAATGATGAACTAAATGATAATTTTGTCCCATTATTAGTAAGTTCATTAATTTACTTGGATAGACTCTTGCATTTTTCCATCTATTTCTAGACTGAAAAGGTCTATGAGGTAGATAATCAAAAAATATTCCTAAAGTGACTCCAACCATTAATGCTGGTCCGAACCATAAATTATAAATAACATTCATGAAATTGTATTTAATTCCGGCAATGACTATGCAAATAAATATTCCTCTTTCAATTCCCCATTGCATTAGTTCAAACTTTCTCCAAAGTTTTCGCTCAAAGAAAAAATATTCATGATAGAAAAATCTTGGAGCAATTAACCAAATAGGGCCAAAGGTGCTAACTATGTGATCTGGATCGTTTTTTGGGTCGTTAACGTATTTGTGATGCTCTAGATGAACTCTTGTGAAAACTGGGAAACTAAAACCTAGTAATATCGCTGACCCATGTCCCATAAATTGATTGATCCATTTATTTGGGTGGGCAGCATTGTGGCAGGCGTCATGAATAACAGTGCCTTCCATATGTAGAGCTAAAAAAGCTAATGCAACTAAAATTGGTAACGGCCAGTTCCCCTGATACCACTGCCAAACACTAACTATTGCAAGAAAATATCCACCAAAGAAAAGACCTAAAGTTACGTTTAAAGGCTTTGGCGGATCAAGATATTCTTGGATCTCATTTTGCCAGTCGCGTAATGACTTCAGTTTTTTCGTTGCCTTGTTTTTGTCAGACCTCGATAAGCACTGGGTCATTGCTTGATGTGATTGAAATTAATTGAGCTTATATAGCTTAATTAAAAAATGCCCACCGGGAGACTTGAACTCCCACGACATAAAGCCACTGGTACCTAAAACCAGCGCGTCTACCAATTCCGCCAGGTGGGCCAAAGGTTTTCACCGATTGTATATTGATTCTAGCAGCTCGTTGATGGCTATTTAAAGACTATTTTTGATTCGTGATCGTAAAAAGATTAATGTAATTTTTATATTTGTATACGAGACATTTGAAATTCTGGTTTTATGAAGCATGATTTTTAGTTGTTCAATAAGCCTTTATCACTACAAAACAAACTCATATTGAGAAAAATATGGTTATTTCTATTTCTGGCTACTTGTTTCTTTTTGTTGGGCTTTTGATATTGGCTTTACCTTTAATGCTTATGGAATTAAGTAGGCCAAGAGATTGGTTGATGGGCGGACTTTTTTTATTTTTAGGATTATTTCTGTTAGTGGAGAATGATCTTTTGAGAGGCTCAATAAATTTACTTGTTATTTCTATGGCAATTTTGTATGGAAAAATGATTTTAGAAATTATCCAAACTAGGTGGAATCAATTAAGCTCTGAAGAAAAAAAGCGAGTTGGATCTTTTCAGAGGTGGTTTGAATCTTTTAGACAGCTCGGTCAAAGTTTTGCTTTACTTGGAGCTGGCTTTTTTAATTTTTTTAAAGGCTTCACTACTAAATCTGAAAAACCGTTAAAAGAAAAAAAATGGGTTCATCCAGAATTGAAAGAAGAAGTCAAGAAGAAAGTAGTTGAAAGATCTACTTCAACTGATTCCAATAAGATCGGAAATCAAGAATTCGCTGAAAATGAAGAAACTTCTTGATAAGGTTAAAAGACCTCAGGGAACCATTATGACTGATGAATATTTTTCAAAGTGAATAACATCAAAAAAGATTCTCAAAAGGATCGTCCCACTTACAAAGACACTCTCAACCTTTTGCAGACTAATTTTGGAATGAGGGCAAATGCAACTCTAAGAGAACCTGAGTTGCAAGCTTTTTGGAGAGAAAAAAATATAGATTTTGAATTAGGCTTAAATAATTCTGGAGAGACTTTTACTTTGCATGATGGCCCGCCATATGCAAATGGAACGCTTCATATGGGGCATGCTCTCAACAAAGTATTGAAGGACATAATCAATAAATTTCAAACAATGAAAGGGAAAAAAGTTTGTTATGTCCCTGGATGGGATTGCCATGGATTGCCTATTGAATTGAAAGTTCTTCAAGCTATGGATAAAAGTCAACGAGCTGAATTAACACCTATTAAGTTGAGAAAAAAAGCTGCTGCTTATGCAAAAAAGCAAGTTTCCCAACAAATGGATGGTTTTAAAAGATGGGGCGTATGGGGTGACTGGGATCAACCATATTTAAGTTTAGACAAAAAGTTTGAAGCCTCTCAAATCAAGTTGTTTGGTGAAATGGTCTTCAAAGGATATATATATCGAGGCCTAAAACCAGTTCATTGGAGTCCAAGTTCTCAAACAGCTCTGGCCGAGGCGGAACTAGAATATCCAACCGGTCATACTAGCAAAAGTATTTATGTAGGATTTAAAGTTAATCAAATACCAAAAAGATTAACTCAAGAAATTTCTAAGCAAGCTCCAGATCTAATTAATTCTGAAGGGAAATTAAAAGAATTAAAACTTGTCATTTGGACTACTACTCCTTGGACAATTCCTGCAAATGAGGCCATTTCTGTTAACCAAAAATTAGAATATGTAATTGCACAAAGTTCTGATCGTTCATTGATAATTATTGCTAACGATCTTCTGCAAGAAGTATCTAAGAGTGTAGGAATTAATTATGAAAAAAGAGTATTAATCAAAGGATCAATCTTAGATGGAATTATATATAAACATCCTTTATTTGATAAAATAAGTCCTGTTGTTTTAGGAGGAGATTATATTACAACTGAATCAGGAACTGGATTAGTACATACTGCTCCAGGTCATGGTGTTGATGATTTTAATACTGCTAAAAAATATAATTTATCAATTTCTTGCCCAGTTGATGAAAAAGGTTTTCTAACGAAAGAAGCAGGAAAATTTGAAGGTCTAAATGTATTGAAAGATGCTAATAGTGTCATAATAAGTGATCTCATTAATGCTGGATCTTTGCTTAAAGAAATTCCATATGAGCACAGGTATCCTTATGATTGGAGAACTAAAAAACCAACTATTTTTAGAGCTACAGAACAATGGTTTGCTTCCGTTGAAGGATTTAGAGATAAAGCCCTTTCTGCCATAGAAGATGTTATTTGGCTTCCTGAATCGGGAAAAAATAGAATTAATTCCATGGTTAGAGAAAGAGGAGATTGGTGTATCTCCCGACAAAGGACCTGGGGAGTTCCAATACCAGTATTTTATGAAAAGAATGGACAAGAAATCTTGCTCAATAAAGAAACTATTTCTCATATAGCTGATTTATTTTCTGTTCATGGAGCAGATATTTGGTGGGAATATGAAGTATCTGAGCTATTACCTCCTTCTTATTTAAATCAGGCAGATCGATGGCAAAAAGGTACCGATACTATGGATGTTTGGTTTGACTCCGGCTCTAGTTGGTCTTCAGTTATTTCTAAGAAAGAAAATTTAAATTATCCAGCAGATTTATATTTGGAGGGATCTGATCAACATCGGGGTTGGTTCCAGTCCTCTTTATTAACTTCGGTAGCAGTGAATGAACATGCACCTTTTAAAAAGGTCCTTACACATGGTTTTGCATTAGATGAGAATGGTAGGAAAATGAGTAAATCCTTAGGAAACATTATTGATCCTTTAGTTATAATTAATGGTGGTTCAAATAAGAAATTAGATCCTGCGTATGGAGCTGATGTTTTGAGGTTATGGGTTAGTTCTGTTGATTACTCTGCAGATGTTCCTATTGGATCAAACATACTAAAGCAAATTTCTGATGTTTATCGTAAGGTTCGAAATACTTCTAGGTATCTATTAGGTAACCTCTATGATTTTGATTATAAAATTGATTCCATTGATATTGCTAACCTACCATTGTTAGATAAATGGATGTTGAATAGAACAGCTGAAGTAATCGATGAAATATCAGATGCATACAATAATTTTGAATTTTCGAAATTTTTCCAAACAATTCAAAACTTTTGTGTTGTTGATCTATCTAATTTTTACTTAGATATTGCAAAAGATAGGTTGTATGTGAGTTCTAAATCTGACTTTAGACGAAGAAGTTGTCAGACAGTTTTATCCTTGGTAATTGAAAAAATATCTGGATTAATTGCACCTGTTTTATGTCATATGGCAGAAGATATTTGGCAGAATATTCCATATGACTTAGAGGAAGCCTCAGTATTTCAAAGAGGATGGCCTAATGTACCTAAATCATGGAAAAATAGTAGTTTTAATTGTCATGTGACTGAACTACGTAAACTCAGAGCAGTTATTAATCGTATGTTGGAGAGTTGTAGAAATAATCAAGCGTTAGGTTCTTCTTTGGAAGCATCAGTAAGGGTAGATATATCTGATGAAAAAGTTAAAGCTGCTATTGAATGGTTAGCTGAAAGCGAATCTAATAATGTTGATGTATTAAGAGATTGGTTCCTGGTTTCATCTTTGCAAATTGGTGGTGAGCCATGGGCTGAGGTTTTAGTTAGTGAGGACAATGATTATGCTTCAGTCGAGATTGCAAAAGCAAGGGGATTTAAGTGTGAAAGATGTTGGCATTATGAAATAGAAATGAGTAAGAATCCTCAACACACAAATATTTGCAAAAGGTGCGAAAAAGTAGTCTTAGCTATTTAAATAGTAATTAACTTTTAATATTAAAGTTATTGTTTTTAAAATTTACCGGCGAAACGGCCATTCTTTGGTAATTTAATGATCAACCATTGAAGTAACCCTATTAGATATAAAATTAGGGATAAATATGCGAAAAATTTAGCAAATCCTGTACTCCAATTACCGTCTAACACAAATTTTATTAGTGTTTTTGTTGTCATGAATGAATTAAATGGAATTTCTCTCCAATTATCACAATAGTTCTCATTAATTGAATTCAAACATCTCCAACTAAATATATGAAGTCCAGTATTTAGTAAAGACCAAAAAGTTAAAGTCCATCGCCAAATTCTTGTAGTTAAAGCAATTGGTTTGTAATCAGGCATTTCATCAATTTCTTCATTGAGATCAGACCAAAACCAAATAGAACTGACAATAAGTATTGGTGCAATGAATGAAATCGATTGACCTAATTGGCTCTCAACACTAAGAAATATAAGGTTTATCGCATAAATACTAGAAACTTTCCAGTAAATTGATAAAAGTCTATCAATGGAGCTCGAATTTGATCTTTTTGCCCAAATCAATAGAAATAATGGGAGACCGAATGCGAAGGTGGCCGCAATTCGATATGAGAGCCAAACTAGAATTTGGAATTGAGGTTCAGTCAAAAAAAATCTCATTCATATGTATTATCAACCTTAAGGTTATCTTTTTATGATTATTTTTAATTATTAAAGTTTTTTCTCTATATTTTCCAAACTTTTAGATTATTTATCCAATTCCTCCCTTGATTAATGATTATCTCACTATAAAAACAAAATAGTTGAAAGACTCTAATCAAGAATTTATAAATTGGTTTGTCTTCATATCATCTTCTGAAAAATTTAATTGACTTGCTAATATAATAATCTGATTTATTTATTTCAGGTTTCATTTTGTGAGACAGCATGTAAATCCTTTAAGTCAATTTTTTCAGTTACCATTATCTCTTCCTAGTAAGAATATTCTTTTTGAGAAATCTCACTATCCAATTCATTTAGATATTGGATCTGCAAAAGGTGAATTTCTGATTGAATTAGCAACAAAATGCCCTGACTGGAATTTTGTTGGGCTTGAGATAAGAGAACCTCTTGTTAGTTTATGTGAAAAGAAAAGAAGAAAATTAGAATTGACTAATTTAAAGTTTCTATTTTGTAATGTTAATGTCAGTCTAGATGAATGGTTATCTGACTTAGATTTTGGTCAATTAAAAAGAGTTTCAATTCAATTCCCAGATCCTTGGTTTAAAAGAAAACACTTTAAAAGAAGGGTCCTAAAAACTAATATTCTTAATTCAATTGCTAAAGCTATGAGTAAGAATGGCGAAATATTTATTCAAAGCGATATATTTGAACTTATTGAATATATGACTAATACGATTGATGAAAATAGATATTTTACTAGAAAAAATGTAGGAGATCTGAGGTCAATTAATAAAAATCCTTATAATGTAATGACAGATAGAGAAATATTGTCTCTTAAGAAAAATTTGCTAATTTATAGAGTAATGTATATTAGAAATAGTCTATTATTCACTAATTAATCAAATTTATAATTAAAGTATATGATATGTTTTAATCTAAAGTTTATGTATATAATCATTATTATAAAGTGTGAACTCAGATGATTGATAAATCCAATTCAGATACAGTCATTGGATCCCGTCAAAAAATTTTTTTAGTTATACTAAGCTTTTTTTTAGTTGTTTCACTATTCTTTTTTCGAACTGGGTTTAAAGCTAATGAAATGCTTAATCAATTGGCTAAGAACTCCTTGGAACCAGAGATAGCTTTGTCAAATGGAAAACCTACAGTGTTTGAATTTTATGCGGATTGGTGTGAAGCTTGCAAGGAGATGGCTCCTGACATGGTTAATGCTGAAAAACTGAATTCAAATAAGATAGATATAGTTTTGCTTAATGTTGATAATTCAAGGTGGTTTGATTTGATTGATAAATATGATGTAAATGGCATTCCTAAATTAACTTTTTTTGACGATCAAGGTGAATTTAAGGGCTTTTCATTGGGAGTTAGAAAATATAGTGAACTTAATGAAATCTTTCTTGCTTTAATTAATAATTCTGAATTACCCTCTTTCACAAAATTATCAAATTCAAGTAATTTAATTTCTAAAAATAATTTAAAAGTGCTAAATAATAGTATTAAATCAGAAGGCCCAAGGGATCATAGCTAGAATAGCCAATTCAAAGCAGATGAAACTACTGGATATTCTTTTGAAAAAATATTTTTACATTCTTGTGCAATCTCCATATGCTCTTTTTGCGTGCCATGACCAGTTCTAAGATTTATGTAATGAATCCAGGAACGACATGATCCTGTCATGTAAATTCTGGTTGGGGTAGCAAGTGGAAGTACAAATCTTGCACATTCTTTGGCGATTCCAGCTTCTAACATCTCTTCATAAAGCTCTTTATTTTGAACAAACTGATGTTTAATTTTTTTGTTGAAAGTATTAATAATTTCTTTTGGCAAGTCTGATATAGAATTTTGTCTATTTTTATTATCTTGTCTTCTTAATTCTGGTATGGGAATTTCTCCTAATTGCATGCTATCTGCATAGCGCTGTGAGAATTCTTGAAAGGTAAATGATCGATGTCTTAAAATTTGTGCAGCAATTCCTCGAGTAGTTTCTATTTGCAAAGTCATATAAGCTTGCTCAAATACGCTCCAATGTTCGTTCTTAATGCAATACCCAATTAATTTCGTAAAGTCATCATTATCTTGATTCTTTGGATTGCTAACCCTGGCAATATATGCCATGCTTTTTTCAGCGTTTGGCGTAGAGGTTATTAATTGAACACTACTCATATTTAAACCTTTGCTAAAGTTACTTTTTCTTGTTGATATTGATATTTACCTTTCCTATCACTGTAAGTTGTTTCACAAGGATCTCCTTCAAAGAAGAGTAATTGACAAATTCCTTCGTCAGCATAAATCCTGCAATCTGCTCCAGAGCTATTACTGAATTCCAGTGTTAGATGACCTTCCCAGCTTGCTTCAGCAGGAGTTGTATTTACGATTATTCCTAGACGGGCGTAGGTGCTTTTCCCAAGGCAAATAACTGTAATATTTGGCGGTACTTTCATTTTTTCTAATGCAACTCCAAGGCCATAAGAGTGTGCAGGTAAAATAAAATATTTACCGTCCTCGTCTTCTTTTAAATCTGTAGGTTCTAAATTTGCAGGATTAAACTTTTTAGGATTCATTACTGTTCCAGGGACATGCCTAAAAATCAAAAACTCTTTAGAGGAGAGACGCAAATCATATCCATATGATGAGCAACCAAAGCTTAAAACAGGAGATTTTTCGGATTCCGGCTCAAGATGTCTTATTAGCTTTTCTTGAAAAGGTTCAAGCATTCCTAGTGAAGCCTGTTCAGCAATCCAAAGATCGTTTTTTAACATTTAATTGCAGCGTAATTCAGTGATTTGATCAGCCATTTCAATTACTTTAGGAGGTATTGATGGTCCTGTAAGAATAATATCTGTGGATGATGGTCGATTATTTATCATAAAAATTAAATCATTTTCTTCAATAAAACCAAGACTAATAGCTATTCCTATTTCATCGAGAACGATTTTATCTATTTTTTTTTCGATTAAACGTGATTTACAAAATTCCCAGAGTTCTTTGATCGCTTTTTCTTCATATTTTCTTTTTAAAGATAAATGTTCTTCCAATATTTTTTCTTGCAAGCACGTTTCAATAGCTGGTCTTAACCACTCAAGTCGCCCGCAAAGATTGATAGCTCCATTTGGTCCTTGGTTAACTCCACCTCTCAAAAATTGAGCTATTAAAACTTGGCTTCCCAATCCTGCAGATCTAATTGCCTCACTAAGAACAACGGAAAAACTACCTCTAAAAGTAGAAGTGTGGATTTGAACTTGACCTTGTGTTGCAACTAGTTGTAAAGGCTTTCTAATGTGGGTAGGCCTTAGAGAAGCCTCTTTTGACGGCGATGAACCCCTCTGTTGAGCATTAATGCTAACTCGTGCATTCATCTTGATTTTTATCAGAATGTCTTAAAACTAATCTAGCGGCATAAAATTTCTAATCAACCAATTCAACACTATCTGTGGTGTATGGAGTCAAAATAGTTGGTTTTCAAAACTATCAAGGCTCAAAAAGTGATTAAAGAAAAACATGGAAAAGTAGTTTTAAATACTTTTTGAATTACGTCGCAATTTCATGAGCGTAAAAAGATAGAATTTTTAGAAAGAACAGCCTTGATTATTGACTTAGCTTCAAAAAAGTCGCCATGGCTACATATCGTTTTTTCTTGACTTATTAATGTTCTTTGAACAATCAATTAAATATGGTCACTTCGTATCGTGGCTTTACTCGTTTCAACCAACCCAAAAATAGCCAGATGGTTGGTAGCTCCTCAACTCCATTGCCGCCAAATAAAACTCTCTTAGATGTAATTAAATCTTTGGAGGGAGTTTCTACTGAAACTGTAGATAGATCAAAAACTATTTTTTTTCCTGGTGATCCTGCTGAAAGGGTTTATTTGATAAGACGTGGTGCAGTGCGATTGAGCAGAGTCTATGAAACGGGTGAAGAAATTACTGTTGCTTTATTGAGAGAAAATAGTCTGTTTGGAGTTTTATCTTTATTGACAGGTCATAGATCAGATCGTTTTTATCACGCTGTTGCCTTTACACGTGTGGAACTCGTTTCTGCTCCAGCCACATCATTAAGGAATGCAATTGAGCAAGATGCCTCTGTTGGTTTGCTCCTTTTACAAGGTTTATCAAGTCGAGTACTTCAAACTGAAACAATGATTGAAACTTTAACTCATAGAGATATGTCTTCTCGTCTCGCAAGTTTTTTACTTGTTTTATGTAGAGACTTTGGTGTGCCTGGGGAAAAAGGAGTCACAATTGACTTAAGACTCTCTCATCAAGCTATTGCTGAAGCAATAGGTTCAACCAGAGTTACTATTACACGACTACTTGGTGAGTTGAAAAGTTCCTCATTATTGGCAATAGATAGGAAGAAAATAACCATATTCGATCCAATAGCGTTAGCAAAAAGATTTAATTGAAGGCCATTACATACTAAGGTTTAGGAGGTTTGATTAATTCTGCTTCTTTCTCTCTGTGACTGCTTGGCTTAAAATTCTTTTAGTATTAATCCTAGGTGGAATACTTTCTACTCTAGGAGATCGATTAGGTACTAGAGTAGGCAAAGCACGTTTAAGTATTTTTAAATTAAGACCAAAAAGTACAGCTGTATTAATAACTGTTTTTACTGGAAGTATTATTAGTGCTATTTCATTTGCAACAATGGTTGTATTTGATAGAGATTTAAGGGTTGGATTATTTCAGTTAGAGGATATTCGAGAAAAAATTATAGAGAGTGAAAAAGAATTAAAGAAATTAGAAAAAAATTTGTATGCTTTAAGGAGTGGAAATGTTGTAATAAGTAGTGGTCAAACTCTAGTAACTAAGACTATTAAATTAAATAAAACTAATGATATTAAAAAAATTATCGAAAGTATATTACAGCAAGCAAATTTTTATGCTTTTAATTTAGTTAAAACAAATCAATCTGAATATCGAAGAATATTATTAGTTCGTAAAGATGATATTGAGAAACTTGAAAATAAAATAGCTGATAATAGAAGTTGGGTCGTAAGGATTAAATCAGCAGGAAATATACTTAGAGGTGAAAATTATGTTTATGCATTTCCTGAAGTCACATTAAATAAAATGATTACAAAGAAAGGTGAAGTTATTGCCATAGAAAATTTATCTTTATCAAAATCTGATTCTGAATCTATTAGCAAAAAGATTAATCTTTTAATGGCTTCAACTTTGGCTGAGGTTAGGCGACGAGGATCATTAAGTTCTGAGTTAAAAATTAATGCTAATCAGATTAATAATTTAGGAAAATATCTAGTTAGTATAAAAAAGGGAGAGTTCCAAATTATTGCTAGAGCTCTTGAAGATAGTCAAAGTGCAGAAAAAGTCTCAGTATCATTAGAATTAAAATCTTTAGAAAAATCTATATCAAACAAGAGTTAAATGAGTCTTTATATATCTATAGATCCTGGAATGAAAAAATGCGGCTTATTATTGGCTGATATGCAATCCGGAGAAGTTATTGAAGCAGGTGTCGCTTCATTAAATAAATTTTCTGATTTAGTTTCTCAATGGAATGAAGATCACGAGATTACTAAGATAATAATTGGGAATGGCACTAATTGTAAGTATATAGAGAATAAATTAAAACGAAATAATTCTTTCAATATAAATTATGTCAATGAAAGAGGATCAACTTTAAGAGCTCGTTTTAGATATTGGGAAATTTGGCCTCCAAATTACTTTATTCGTTGGCTTCCAAAAGAAATTCTTTTTCCTCCTGCAAACCTTGATGCAATTGTCGCGTTGATTTTATTGGAAGATTTTTTAAAATATAGATTAATTTGGCCAAGTAAAGTAAATATTAAAACTTGGCCCTAACTGTAAAAATGTAATCTCCACCAGACTCAAGTTTATAATCAGCCTTTACTAAATAGCGCTCTAGTGCATCTTTTATAAGCGCTCTACCTAGTGGCGGTTCGATAAGAAGTTGTCCTTGGTTAAAAGCCCAAGTAAAACTCCATTCAAAATTTCCTGCACGGACAATCCCTTCTACTTTTTTTTGATTAAAGCATTGCTTATGAATTTGAAGATATGCAATAGTTGAGGGCTTGTTATACATTTTCCTAAAATTATTAATTGTCAGGTTTGTAAGAATTTAGTCGAGTAGATATCTTTTCCCAATTATTAGATGTGATTGATTCAATACAACTAATTATTTCCTGAATGATGAAATTTAATATTATGAATTCTTCTTTTGAAAATCTACCTAAAACGTGAGAAACAGTTTTAGATTTTCTCTCTTGTTGGTCGTTACTTGGTGCTCCTATCCCAATCTTTAATCGCTTAAACTCAGCAGTACCAAGATGGTTGATAATGCTTTTTAATCCATTATGACCTCCTGAACTCCCTTTAGAGCGGACTCTTATTTTCCCTAGGGGGAGATCCATGTCATCTACTAGGACGATTAATTGATTATTTTGAAAATCAAACCAATCCTTTGCTGATCTTACTGATTTTCCACTTTCATTCATGTATGTGTTGGGCATTAAAAGCCTTGTTTTTTCGATGCCTGACCCGTATTCACAAGTTCTACCAAAAAGTTTTTTGCTTTCACGAAAGCTACAATTATTTTTTCTTGCGATTTCTTCTAGCACCATAAATCCAACATTATGACGAGTTTTTTCGTACTCAGTCCCAGGATTGCCTAAGCCTACTAATAATTTTAATTCATCAGACAACATACCAATCAAACACAATTGTTGTTGATTTTAATAGTTAAATATTTAATTAGTTTTGGGGAAATTAATTTTCTTTGTCAGCAATGTTTTCATTTGCAGACTCTTCTTCGGTCATGGCATTTTTGATTTCACGCTCAAATTCCGTAGAGGCACTTTGAAGACCCTTTAGGGTTTTCCCAATAGTTCGCCCAAGTTCGGGAAGTCGTTTTGGACCAAAAATAACAAGTGCTAAACCAGCAATAACTGCTATTTCTGGCAAACCAACCCCAAAAATATTCATGGGCGAATCTCAACTGCTCAAAATTTAACCAATTTAGCCGTTCCAGTCGACGGAAAAACCCTGTAGAAGAAGTGATTGGTTATAAATTTGGAGCATGATCACTAGAAAAACTAGTAGTAAAACTCCTATAAAGGCCATTACGGGTACTGCTCCCCAACCTGGAACAACTTTTCCTTGTCCAGAATTACCAATGGATTTAAGCAAAGATCCAAGTGCTGTTTTTTGTCCCATGTCGTTTCTCTAAGCTCAGATTTGTATGAGTCAAGATATTGTATGAGAACTTGTCCAAAAGAAGAAGAGACTGTAGAAACTTGTGATGGAATGAACCAAAAAAACTTTTATATTTGATAAAAGTGGGCTCCAACTAAGCTGAAAAACTAGCAAAATCATAAAAAGAAATAAATTAATGACTTTTGGAATTGGTATGTGAAAAAAAATTGACCTTTCTATGCCTTTACTTGCTTTTAATAGCTTTCCCAAGGGATGAAAATTTTATTCATTTCCAAAAGTCTGTAACACCTTTGTTTTTTTCATTGGAGTTATTGACTTCATAGGATAGGTTTAACCTCTATTTAGTGGATCAGATTCATGCTTGCTCTCAAGATTTCCGTCTATACGGTCGTCTTTTTCTTTGTCGGGATCTTTTTGTTTGGTTTCTTGGCAAGTGATCCAACAAGGACACCTAATAGAAAGGATTTGGAAAGTCCTCAGGACTAAAAATGACACGCTAATTACTGGACTAAACAAGCTCCTGTAATTGCTTTATTAGGTATTATCTTTTCGTCGGCTTAAATAATTTGGCGGCGAAGAAAAAATATCTATTGGCTTTAAACCTTGGACTTCTGGGGTTTGGCCTATTGTTGTCTTTATTTGAGACTTCTAAAGGAAAGGAGCATTTTCTCGGAAAATCATTTAATCCTAAACACTACATTTTTTCTGTTGGTAATTTAGAAGAAAATGATAAAAGATTATCCTCAAGAAAATTAGAACAGAATGAAGTTACATCTTTAACTCTTAAAATATTTGCTGATAAGCAATATGATTATGATCAAAATATTTATCTAGCAGAGGGGAATGTCAAGGCTCTAATAAATGGAGGAATCTTAAGATCTGACTTGTTAAGTTATAATAAATCAACCGGTATCTTGTCCGCTGAGGGTAATATTAGATTCAGAAAGGGAGGGCAATATTTTAGAGCTAAAGAATTCAAGTTTAATTTATTAAAGAAAGAAGGTAGTATTAAAGATGCATATGGGATATTAGATTTAAAAAATGTAGTAAATGATTTGAAAATTGATGCTATTTCAAATCAGGCTAAAGCTCTAAAGAGCACTAATGATAAAGAAATAAATACTTACGATGATGGAATAGAATTTTCTTTTGGAAATATTAAATTACCAGATAATAAAATCACAAGATCTAATAAATCTATTGGTTTAATTAATAACTGGAGATTTAAATCTAATTCAATCAGTATTGAGGAAAATGGCTGGAAATCCAACAGGATTGTTTTTACTAATGATCCATTAGATCCTAATCAAATTTCTTTTGAGGGGATAGATGTTATCGCAGAAGAAGAAGAAGATGGTAGATTACTTATTACTAGTTCTAAAACTAATTTAATTCTTGAGAACAGATCAAAAATTTTTATAGGAAAAAGAATATTTGGAGAAAAGAAGAAAAAGAGAAGTAAATTTCAATTGATATTAGATGGTAAAGATCGTGACGGATTAGTCTTAGTAAGAAATAGTAATGCTACGAATATTACTGATAATATAAAACTTGAACTTCAACCTCAGTTTTTAATTAATAGAGCTATTTTAGGTAAAACTAATAGTTATAAAAATAGCAAAGATAAAAATATTAACCTTTCTGATTTATTTGGTTTAAATATAAATCTGAATGCAAATAATTCCAATTGGAGTTTCGATAGTTTAAATGATTTAAGTACATTGAATACCTCCAGATTATTCAATGGATTAAGGCATTCAAGCTCTTTTAGGATACCTGTTTTAGAAGAATCAACTTTCAATATTTTTACTGCTTATAGATCGAGAGCTTGGAATGGAACAATTGGTGAGACTGAGATTAAATCTGCATTTGGAGGCTTTATCGAAAAGTCGCAGTATTTTACGACTGGCAGTTTAAAGAATAACTTAAATATTCGGATAGGAACAGGCAGATATGAAGCAGAAAAATTTGAAAATAGTGAAATGATTAGCCTTTGGCGCTCTAGTATCTTTTCTTCTTTAGATAGTGAATATCAAATATGGAAAAGTAATAAAAAAAATCTTTATAAAAATTATTTAACACCTTTATCCCCTGTTTTAATTGACTCTGAATTAGTCTTAAAAACTAATATTGTTTCAGCTTATTTTAACTATTTGAATGACAGTGATCAAGGCTTTCTTAAACTTACTATTGGTCCTGAAATTAGACTTGGTAATTTAGAGAGAGATTATTTTGATTATACAAAACTTTCGGTTATGCCAGGTGTGAAAATTAAATCTGGAAATAGTCCATTTAAGTTTGATAACGCAATAGATTTGAAAACAATAAATATAAGTTTAATGCAACAAATATATGGACCTTTAATGCTTGATATTATTTCTAATTTAAATATTGATAGTAGTTCCAAAAACTATGGAGAATATTACGATACAAAGTTAGGGCTCTTATGGCATAAAAGAGCATACGAATGTGGAATTTACTATCATCCTAATAATGAAGCAGGAGGCTTATTTTTTCGTATAAATGGATTTAAATTTGCTAATTCTACTAAAGCAGTATTTTAGATCTGTTGTTTAAAATTATTCAGATAAGGTAAGTTATTAAATGTTTTATTTATTTTTTCTTCTTCATCTAGTAATTGAGATGTAGCATCCCATTTCCCTGAATAAAGCATATTGTGTGGTCCTTCATCAAGAATAAGTTTGACAGTTTCTTTTTGATTAGAAATGGATAGGTTTTTAAGATTGCAATCCCAGATTTGGTTGTTATTTTTTTCAACTAGGTTTTGCAAGTTAACTATTTCTTCTTTTGAGGCTGTTAGGCAAGGTATCCCGAGAGCAAGGCAATTCCCAAAGAAGATTTCAGCAAAGCTTTCCCCAATAATTAATCTTATCCCCCATCTCATCAGAGCCTGAGGTGCATGCTCTCGACTTGAACCACAGCCAAAATTGTCATTGACAACAAGAATATTTGCCCCTTTATTTTGATCAAGATCAAATGGGTGATTACCCTTTAGTTCTTTTCTATCATCCGCAAAGACTTGTTCTCCTAAAGCTGAAAAACTTACACATTTGAGAAATCTCGCAGGAATTATTCTGTCTGTATCAATATCATCGCCTTTCATTGTAAAACTGCGGCCTTGTATTGATTTGATTTCACCTTTTGGGAACTTTTGATTCATCTTTCAATAAGTTTATTTTTAGGTTTACTCTTTCAGGAACTTTCTTACATCTGTAACCTTCCCATTTATTGCAGCAGCAGCAACCATAGCGGGGCTCATTAACAAGGTTCTCCCATTTGCAGAGCCTTGTCTTCCTTTGAAATTTCTATTACTTGAACTAGCGCTTATTTGTCTGCCTTCTAGTTTATCTGGGTTCATGGCGAGACACATTGAACAACCTGGTTCTCGCCATTCAAAACCTGCTTTAAGAAATATTTTATCTAATCCTTTTTCTTTTGCCTCCTTGGCGACCTTTTGAGAACCAGGAACGACAAATGCTCTAATCCCATCAGCGACTGTATTACCTTTAACAATTTTAGATGCCTCTTCGAGATCACTTAATCTTCCATTGGTACAGCTCCCAATAAAGCAAACATCAATTGATTGTCCCTCTATGGGTTCGTCTGGTTTTAGATTCATGTATTTACAAGCGTCTTTAGCGATTTGTTGCTCATTTTTGGGAAGAAACTCAGGGTTTGGAATTGTTTCTTTGATTGAAATTCCTTGCCCAGGAGTTATACCCCAAGTAACAGTGGGTTCGATTGATGATCCATCTAATTGAATCTCATCATCGAATGTTGCTTTTGAATCACTAGCTAAACTTTTCCACCAAGAAATAGCCTTATCCCATTCTTGACCTTTGGGCGCGTGTTCTTTCCCTTTTATATATTTGAAAGTGGTTTCATCTGGGTTGATATAACCGCATCTTGCACCACCTTCAATAGCCATATTGCATATGGTCATTCGTCCCTCCATTGAGAGTTTTTCTATTGCAGGCCCAGCAAATTCATATGCAAATCCCACACCTCCTTTAACTCCAAGATGACGAATGATATGAAGAATTAGGTCTTTTGCATAGACTCCCTTTTGCAATTCACCCTCTACCCATATTCTTCTTACTTTTAATTTATTCATTGCCAAGCTTTGACTGGCTAAAACATCTCGCACTTGACTGGTTCCAATACCAAAGGCAATTGCTCCAAATGCTCCATGGGTTGAGGTATGTGAATCTCCGCAAGCTACTGTCATTCCAGGCTGGGTTAATCCTAATTCTGGAGCCATAACATGAACTACTCCTTGCGAATTACTTCCAATTCCGTGAAATTTTATCCCATGAGTTTTGCAGTTTTTTTCTAAAGTAGCCAACATTTCCTCTGCAAGAGGATCACTAAAAGGACGTTGCTGGTTTGAGGTCGGAACTATATGGTCAACTGTTGCGACAGTAAGATTGGGAAACTTTACTCCAAGTTTTTTTTCATTCAGTGCAGAGAAAGCCTGAGGACTTGTGACTTCGTGAATTAAATGAAGACCAATAAAAAGTTGAGTCGATCCTCCAGGTAATTCTTTTACCTGATGGAAGTTCCAAACTTTGTCGTAGAGGGTTCTAGAACTCAACTTTCAAATCCAATGATGAGGACTTAATTTGCCATGATTATAGATAAACGTAATCTATCAAGAGCATTTAAAACGCTTAATTTTTGAATATCTTCTCTTGTCTTATTAGATCCAAAATTTTCTTCCCATGTAATAAGGGTTTTTGGACCCTTAATACAAAAATTGACTAGACCAACTGGCTTTGATTTGCTTCCTCCGGTGGGTCCTGCAATTCCACTGACAGAGATAGCCCAGTTAACTTTGAATTTTATTTGGACGCCTCTCGCCATTGATTCGACAACTTGCTTTGAGACTGCACCATGGGTATTAATTATTTCCTCAGGAACCCCTAGTAATCTCTGTTTAATTGAATTGTTATATGCGATGACGCCTCCATGGAAAATTTGTGAAGATCCAGGGATTTTTGTAAGTTTAGAACCTATTCCGCCTCCAGTACATGATTCTGCAACAGCAATAGTTTCTTTTCTTTTCAGTAATAATTTAAATACAATTTCTTCAAGAGTTTCATTGTCTAGACCAAAGCATTTTAATCCAGTGATTTGAGTTAATTCTTTTTTAATAGGTTCTATCAATCTATTGGTTTTTTCCGAACTCTTTCCCCTGGCTGTGATTCTTACCTTTACTGAGCCAGTGCTTGCATAAGTTGCAACAGTTGGATTTTTTGATATAAGTAAATGTTGGATTTTGTCTGCAAGCAATGATTCAGTTATACCCGCAAAATGTAAAACTTTGCTAGAGATAACTTCTTTTGATAAATTATTACTAATTAATAATTTTGATGCTTCTTTAGCCCACATTTCTTTTAATTCGCTCGGGACTCCAGGGAAAGTAAGTATTGTAAAATTTTCCTTTGGGCTCCAAAAAATACCAGGGGCTGTGCCTGAGTAATTGTTTATGATTTTAGCCCCTTTTGGGACTAATGATTGCTTCTTTTGGCTTTCGGATAATTTACTAACTTTATCTTTTGACTTGTTTCTCAAGTCAATCAATATATCATTTCTTTGTTCTAGAGGTGTTTTAAAAGTATCAGCAATCACCTTCGTTTTTATATCATCTGGAGTTGGTCCAAGCCCACCAGTTGTTATTAGAATTTCAGATCTATTAGATGCTTCAAGTATTGCTTCTTCTAATCTGGCAGGGTTATCTCCAATAACGGTTTGTCTGAAATGTGGTATTCCTAAAATTGCTAATTGCGCTGCAATCCATTGAGAATTTGTATTTACAATATTTCCTAGAAGTATTTCACTTCCAATGCATAAAATCTCTGCTCCAAATTTATTTTTTTTGTTAATAGTAATTTCTTTAGATGTTTTCACTATATAAAGGAAACTTATTGCAAAGTTCAGATACTTTATTGATTGACTTTTCCTTTATATCTTCATCATTAGGGTTAAGTAGTCTATCTGCAATGACATTACCAACATCTCCAAAGGCTTGTTCATTAAAACCTCTAGTCGTAAGGGCTGCTGAACCTAGCCTTAGCCCACTAGTAACAAATGGGGACTCTGGGTCAAAAGGTACAGTGTTTTTGTTCGCGGTTATTTTAATATCACTTACTAATTGATCAGCAACTTTACCTGTCATACCAATGCTTCTAAGGTCAAGAAGAACTATATGATTGTCAGTTCCTTTGCTTACAATTGAAATTCCTCTTTTTTGAAGTTGATTAGAAAGAACTTTTGCATTTGAGATTACTTTTTGGCTATAGATCTTGAATTCGGGTGCAGAAGCTTCTTTGAATGCAACAGCCTTGGCTGCGATTACATGTTCTAAAGGACCTCCTTGGGTGCCAGGAAATACTGCTTTATCAAGCTTTTTTCCTATCTCCTTATCTTTTGAGAGGATTAGTCCACCCCTTGGCCCTCTAAGAGTTTTGTGAGTAGTTGTTGTAACTACATCACAATATGGGATTGGACTTGGGTGAAGTCCACTTGCCACTAAACCAGCAATATGAGCAATATCAGCTAATAAATAAGCATTTACCTCATCAGCTATTGATCTGAAAGCTTTGAAGTCAATTTTTCGTGGATAGGCAGAGAATCCACAGATAATTAATTTAGGTTGATTTTCAATTGCTTTTTTTCTTATTGCATCCATATCGAGCATTTCAGTCTTTTTATCAACTTCGTAATGGCAAGTTTTAAACCATTTGCCGCTTACATTTACAGGTGAACCATGCGTGAGGTGTCCTCCATGAGATAAGTCCATTCCCATGATTGTGTCCCCTGGCTTTAGAAGGCTAAGGAAAACTGCAAAGTTAGCTTGAGCTCCGCTGTGTGGTTGGACGTTTGCCCAGTTGGCACCAAAAAGGTTTTTTGCTCTATCTATTGCTAGTTGCTCAACTCCGTCTACATACTCACATCCTCCGTAATAACGTTTGTTAGGGAGACCTTCAGCATATTTATTTGTTAGGACTGATCCTTGGGCTTCCATTACGGCCTTAGAAGCAAAATTCTCGCTTGCGATAAGCTCTAAATGAGTTTCTTGTCTTGATAATTCATTGTTTATTAATTTCGCAATACTTGGATCACATTTCATCAAAGAAGATTCAATAGTCACTTTATTCTTTTATTTATGATGTGATAGTAAGCATATGTTTAGTCCAATGAGAGAAAACTTTCTCTTATTTTCAGTTTATATATGGATTTACAAATTTTTTAAACGCGCCTGGAGAGATTCGAACTCCCGACCCTCTGATCCGTAGTCAGATGCTCTAATCCGCTGAGCTACAGGCGCATGAAAAAACAATATCAGATTGTCTCCCAAAGAATAGAAAAATATGTTTGTATCTATGCCTTAAAAATTCATTGAAATAACATCGAGAAACTTAAAAAGTTGTTATTCCATTAATTTTTTTTATTTTAAGAAAGGAACCAATCTCTGCCTAAGGTCATTAACAATAGAAAAAACTAGGTTTATGTCCACTTCTATCGATTCATCGCAAATTAATGAGCTTGCGATGTCAATAGCTGACAGATTATTTATTCAAGTTGGAAATTGGAACCTTTATCTAGGTGATGCGGGCCTTGCAAAGGACTTAGCTATTGAATGTCAGGCTAACTTTGATCAAGGTGCAAATGTTGCAGCTAGAAAAGGTCTTGAAGGAATTCAAGTGAAACTTGGCGGAGGTATCACGCGATTGCCGTTATCAAAATTAATTCCACCAAATCAATTCTTTGACCTTGAGGAGATTTTAGAACCCTATTGCAGATAAGATTTGATCAATTGCTTCTTTTTTCTTGCTAATCATTCAAGTGACTAATGCCAGAGAGGTTGTAAGGCAGCGAATTGGTCGATTAGGAGAGAGACTTATAGGGAAAGTTGCTGATGCTGATGCACAGGTTGAAAAGGAACTAATGAAAGAGATGGAAATAGCTTTTCAAGAGTTTGGTATCGAAGCAAGAATTCTCTCAGTAAGTGGAGTAAAAACTGATGAAATGAATTGTTTGGAGATTCCACTTAAAGTTAGATCAGAAAAAGATGTTTTTCTTAAAGACGAATAAACTTCTCCTTTAAAAACTTATTTAAATTATCAATCTCATCAATTTTAAGAATAATTGCTAGACAATAAAAGATAATCAGACTAATTCCAGATGAAATTATTAATTTCAATAATAAATTGATAAAACTATAGGGTAAAAATATTATTTTAAAAATAAAAAATGAGCAAATACCAGAAATTAAACCAATTAGAATAATTCGTAGATTCTGAGCTAATAGATTAGGTAAATCTAGTTTATCTAATTTATGGTTTAATTTAAATAGTAAAAGTGTACAAGCGAAGAAGTTAACAAATGTAGTTGAAAAGACTAATCCATTTACTCCTAAGTTTAGCGGTGATAGCTCCCCCCATGGACTTGAACCTCCTATGAAAAACCAGTCAAAAAATAAATTTAGTAATATTGCTATGATTGATATTCTAAATGGTGTTTTTGCATCCTCTATACCATAAAAAACTCTCACCAATAGATCTCTACATAGATAAAAAGGCATTCCTATTCCATATGCAATTAATAGTTGACTTACTACATCAACCGCATTTTGATTGAATGAACCTCTACCATAGATTAATATAACTATTGGAGTAGAAAGTGAAATAAATATCGACCCTAAAAACACCATAGAAGTCGAAGAAAGAATTAATCCCTGATGAATTTTTTTGATCAATTTTAAATGATTTTCTCGAGCTCTTAAACTTACAAAAACCGGTAATAATGGAATTAAAATAGTATTTGATACTATTCCAAGAGGTGCTTGAACTAAAAAGTTTGCGTAACTTAAGGCAGCTGCAGCACCTACTATTTTTGATGCAAAGAATAAATCAGTAAAAACATTAATTTGTATCATCCCTGAAGAAAGTGATGCAGGGGCAATCATGCTCAAGGCCCTTTTTATTTCTGAATATTTTGTTTGTATTGAAAAACTTATCGCAAATATTCCTTTTTTAATTAGGAACGGTATTTGAATTAAATATTGAGATAGGGCACCTATAAATGTTGCCTTTGCTAAAATAATTCCTCCTCTCATATTCAGTGTATCTAGATCAGTCGTATTTCCTTTATTTATCCAAAAGTTTGATATTGAAATTATGATTATTAGACTTGAAATTAATGGAGATATAGAGGGAATGAAAAATTCTTTTTTAGCATTTAGTGATCCAAATCCAAGACCTATTAATCCAGATAGAAAGATTATTGGAGACATTATTTTTAATTGATAGGATGCTATTTCTTTTATTTCAGGGGTTAAACTCGGTCCAACTAAATTAATCAAAAAATCAGATGAAAAGAAAATAAATAAACTTATAATTAATAGTATTATAGATAAAATATTATTGATTGAACTTATAAATAATCTACTCTCAACTTTATTTTTATCTGCCAATAGTGTAACCATTGAGTTATGTAATGGACCATTAATACCCCCTAACAGGACTAAGAAAAAACCAGGTATAATATAAGCATAATTATATGCATCATATGCAGCATTAATTCCAAAAGCACCAGCAATAACTAATTGCCTAGCCAACCCTCCAAATTTGCTCAATAAAGTTCCTAAACTTACGAAGAAAGCAATTTCTTTGATTGATTTCGACATGTTAAATTTGAAAAAAGAGAGCTTTCATTTCCTAAAACATTTTGTAGTTCTTGTTTTACTTGGATGTTAATTAAGTGATTGAAATTGGTGAAACCATTATTAAGTTTCCTCCTCTTAAAGAGGGAATATTGATTAAGAGATATAAGAGGTTTTTGGCCGATATTGAGTTGGATGATGGAGAGGTTGTTACAGCGCATTGTGCAAATACAGGACCAATGAAAGGGGTTTTGTGGCCTGGGCGGAGAGTCAGACTCAAGTATTCTCCTTCACCTAAACGTAAATTAGATTGGTCTTGGGAGCAAGCTGAGGTTCCTAGTCACAATGAGAACAAGAAATGCTGGGTTGGTATTAATACATCTTTGCCTAATAAGTTGATTAAACATTTAATTGAAGCAAATTGTTTAGAGAGGCAATTTGGTCAAATTTCAAGCATTAAGCCTGAAGTTGTTTATGGTTTAGAAAGAAAAAGTAGAATTGATCTATTGCTTTATCCAAGCATTCAGAATGAAGATAGTAGAAAGATTTTTGTCGAGGTTAAAAATACAACTTGGTGTGAAGATTCTTTAGCATTGTTCCCAGATACAGTAACGACTAGAGGTCAAAAACATTTAAAAGAATTAATGAGTGTTTATCCAGATTCTCGAGCAGTGCTAATTCCTTGTATTAGTAGAAGCGATATAGAACTTTTTGCACCTGGTGAAATAGCAGATCCTGAGTATGGGAGGTTGTTTAGAGAGGCATTAACTAAGGGTGTTGAAGTGATTCCATGCGCATTTGGTTTCTTTATAGATCACATCACTTGGGAAGGTATTAGACCTTTTCAGAAGTCGAGAGAAAATAAACAATTTTAACATAAATCACAGGTGTATATAGTTTAGCTATTTTAACTAGTCCTTGCTTTTGATTGGACTATTTCAACTCTGTGTAGGATTTGTAAATTCAATTAATTGAGTTGATAAATGTGTAAATAAGAACATATTTTCAAGACCAAACTCTTTTTTGTATCAACACTTACATCTTGTAAGTATATGTTGCATACATATTTAATATTGTATAAATTTTGGATTAACTATCCATTTCTTTTTCTCGAAGTAAGCATCATTTATGACCACTGCTTTGCAATCGCCTCCAAGGCGAACTACTTCTCGTCTCCAAGACGCAAGTCTTTTGAACGGGCCAATGCTTCTTCTAAGAAGTATTAAAGGTTTTAGAAGAAGTCAGTCTTGGGCATGGCTAGCCTCTATCCCATTGGCTCTTCTGGGATTAGGTGTTTTCACTTTCTCTGCTAGAGCTGAGGTTGCTCTCTCAGATTTAACAGGACCACAAGCCGCTTCTTTCTTGGCTGACAACCTTTGGTTATTTATAGCCACAATCCTCGTTATTTTTATGAACGCGGGATTCGCAATGGTTGAAGCTGGTATGTGCCGTCAAAAAAATGCGGTCAACATTTTAGCTAAAAATTTATTTGTTTTTGCTCTTGCTGTTACTGCCTACTGGGTAATTGGTTATTCATTAATGTATGGCGGTTCAGTTATTGATGGATGGCTTTATTTCCAAGGCTTATTCGTTGATCCTGACCCTTCAGGTGCACTTGAGTGTGCAGCCGCAGGAGATACAGGTTGTCTTGTCCCAGCAGTTGATTTCCTTTTCCAATCTGCTTTTGCTGGTACTGCTGCAACGATCGTTTCAGGATTGGTTGCTGAGAGAGTCAAATTCGGTGAATTTGTTGTTTTCTCTATAGTTTTGACTGCTTTTATCTATCCAATTGCAGGAAGTTGGCAATGGAACGGTGGTTGGCTTGCTGAACTTGGTTTTATTGATTTCGCAGGTTCATCTATTGTCCACTCTGTTGGAGGTTGGGCAGGTCTTGTTGGAGCAATGCTTCTTGGACCTCGTATTGGCAAATTTGTTGATGGCAAAGCTCAAGCGATGCCTGGACACAATATGGCTATTGCAACTTTAGGAGCACTAATCCTTTGGATTGGTTGGTATGGATTCAACCCTGGCTCAGAATTAGCTATGGATCAATATGTTGCTTACGTTGCAGTTACAACAACTTTGGCAGCAGCTGGTGGCGCAATCGCCGCTACAGTCCTATCTACCATTACTTCTGGTAAGCCTGATCTAACCATGATCATCAATGGCATTCTTGCTGGATTAGTAAGTATCACTGCTGGTTGTGGCAATATGACTTTTGCTGGATCTTGGCTTGCTGGTGCTGTAGGTGGATTAATCGTCGTAGTTGCAGTAGCTGCTCTGGATTCTGCAGGCATTGATGATCCAGTTGGTGCATTCTCAGTTCACGGTGTTTGTGGAGTTTGGGGAACTGTTGTTATCGGCCTTTGGGGCGTTGATGGCATGGATCCTGGAGCTGCAGGAATTGGTCTTCTCAATGGAGGAGGAATTAACCAATTCTTCATTCAAGCATTGGGTGCAGCTGCTTATGGCATATGGACTGTTGTGACATGCTGGATTGCTTGGCAAATTATTGGTGGCTTCTTCGGAGGTATCAGAGTTAGCGAAGCAGAAGAGACACAGGGACTTGATATTGGCGAGCATGGAATGGAGGCTTATCCTGACTTTGCTTCTAGCTAGTTAACTTGTTTAATTGTCTTACATTAAATCTAAAAAAGCCCAGAATATATCTGGGCTTTTTTATTGTGGTTTAATAGTGATGAGATTCCTATCAATTTGTTTTTTACTATTTAATTGAAATGGATACTCAAGCCTTTAAGCAAACTCTTCATAAATCGGATCGTTACAACCGAAGAGGATTTGGTTCAGCAAATAAGCGAGCCCAAGCACTTGCAGAGGCTTATCAAAGTGGTTTAATTGGATCTATTAGAGAAAATGGAAATCTTTTAGAGCACGGGAGATTAAAAGTTAAACTTGCAGAAGCTTTTGGATTTTGTTGGGGAGTAGAAAGATCAGTAGCAATGGCTTACGAGACTAGGAAGCATTATCCAAATGAAAGAATTTGGATCACTAATGAAATCATTCATAACCCCTCTGTGAATGATCATTTGAGGAAAATGAATGTTCTTTTTATTTCTGAGGAAAAAGGGGTTAAAGATTTTTCTGTAGTAAAAGATGGAGATGTAGTAATTCTTCCTGCATTTGGAGCAACGGTTCAAGATATGAAGCTCTTACACGATAGAGGTTGTCATATTATTGATACCACTTGCCCATGGGTTTCAAAAGTTTGGCATACTGTCGAAAAGCATAAAAAACATACATTCACATCAATTATTCATGGCAAATATAAACACGAAGAAACTCTAGCGACTAGTTCTTTTGCAGGGACTTACCTAGTCCTATTTGACCTTGAAGAGGCGAATTATGTTTCTGATTATATTTTAGGCAAAGGAAATAGAGAAGATTTCTTAAAGCGTTTTTCAAAAGCCTCTTCAGCAGGGTTCGATCCCGATAAGGATTTGCAAAAAGTTGGAGTTGCTAATCAGACCACAATGTTAAAAAGCGAAACTGAGGAAATAGGACGATTGTTTGAGAAAACAATGTTGCAAAGATTTGGACCTGCTCAATTGAATGAACATTTTCTAGCTATTAATACCATTTGTGATGCTACTGAAGAAAGACAAGGAGCAATGTTTTCGCTAGTTGATGAACCTCTTGATCTTATGGTTGTAATTGGTGGATTCAATTCTTCTAACACAACTCATCTTCAAGAAATCGCAATCAGCAGGGGGATTCGTTCATTTCATATTGATACTCCAGAGAGAATTGGAGAAGAGACGAATACCATTACTCATATGCCTCTAGAGGGAGGTGAATTGTTAACTGAGGAAAATTTTCTTCAAAACGGAAATATTAGTGTAGGTATTACTTCGGGTGCTTCAACTCCTGACCGTGTAGTCGAAGATGTTATTCACAAGCTAATGAAAATAGGCGAAAATTTTTGATAAGAAAAAAACGCAATTTTGCTCCAATCTCTCGTAGGATAGTTAATAGTTTTTAGTGGAAGATGACTCAAGCAAACAAATCTAATCTTAAAGATCCTGATTCACAAAAAGTTGAAGTGGTTGTTCAAAGCCCTGAAGGTGAAGTGAATATTTTTGGTGAACTGTCAATCTTTGTACTGAGAGTTAGTTTTAGTTTGTTCATGGTTCATCACGGTCTGGAAAAATTGAGTGATCCAGGAGGATTCGCCGAATTTGTGGTAGGCAAATACTTCAGCTTTCTTCCTGGTGATCCTGTGATTTGGACTTATTTGGCGGCAGTAACTCAAATAGTTTGTCCAATTGGACTGGCAACCGGAGTATTGGCAAGATTATCCTCTTTGGGTCTACTCTCAACTATGGTTTTTGCTTTGTATTTCCATTTCATAGATACTGGTTTAGAGGGATTCCCTTTTGCTGTAGTCGAAAATCACAATTATATTTTTGAATTATCCGCTATTTATGCAGCAATATCATTTTATTTCTTGTGTGCAGGTCCTGGTAGATTATCACTTTTAAGGAAATCCAATAAAATAACTTATTATCCAAAAGGATCATAATTAAGTATAAATTTAAAGTAAGAAATAATATATTTAAGAAATCCAACTCTTTGAGTTTGACTCAATGTAAAAAGTGCCTTTTACCAGTAAGAATCATTTTTATTCCTAATTCATTGCAGGCTTTAATAGAATCTTCGTCTCTAATGCTTCCACCAGGCTGAATAATTGAACTAATACCATAATCAGAAGCCATCTTTACAGTATCGTCGAATGGGAAAAAACCATCACTAGCCAAAACAGCACCTTTTGATTTTGTACCAGCAGCTTCTAATGCAAGTTTTGCTGAACCTACCCTATTCATTTGGCCAGCTCCAATCCCTAGACTCTGCTGATTGGATGCAACAGCTATTGCGTTTGATCGTATATGTTTTACAATTTTCCAAGCAAAAGATAAGTCATTCATTTCTTCATCTGTTGGGATTAGTTCAGTAACACTTTTCCATTTTTTTTGATCAATACTTGGTTCGTCTAAATCTTGAATTAATAAACCACCAAGTATGCTTCTTATGTGATTTTTATCTGCTTTTTGGACAGACTCAGCTTTTAATTCTAAGAGCCTAAGATTTTTCTTTTTTGAAAGTATTTCTTTTGCAGTTTCATCAAAATATGGAGCTACAACACATTCAATAAATATATTTTCAATTTCTTTTGCTGCAGCTTCATCAACGGGGCAATTGATAGCAATAATACCCCCAAAAGCACTTACTCTATCGCCATCTAATGCTCTTTTAAGAGCTGAAGATGGAGAATCTCCAATAGCTACTCCACAAGGATTTGTATGCTTAATTACTACCGCTGCTTTTTGATATGAAGGGTTACTAATATTATTTTTATACCCAAATTCACGAAGAGTAGATAAAGCAGCCTCCAGATCTAGAAGATTATTTGTACTTAATTCTTTGCCTTGTAATTGATTAGCTCCACTCCATCCTTTTTCAGGCTCTCCATACCATGAAGCTTTTTGATGAGGATTTTCTCCATACCTAAGTTCTTGCTTTAATGGCAAGCTTTGCAACCAAGAAACCTTTTTTGAGGAGCTTTGGTTGGCAATCCAATTACTTATTGTTAGGTCATACGTCGCGGTATGCTCAAAAGCTTGTTGCGAATATTTTTTTCGTAATTCAGTAGTGATCTTTTTTGATTTATAGGCATCAATTAAGTTTGAGTATTGACTTGGATCAGTAACTACAAGAACATCTTGATGGTTTTTTGCTGCTGCTCGGATCATTGTTGGACCACCAATATCAATATTTTCGATAGCTTCCTCCCATGAAACATTCTCTTTGGAAATTGTTTTTACAAATGGATATAAGTTAACAACCACCAAGTCTATTGGATTGATATTTTGTTTATCTAAATCATCTAAATGAGATTGTTTATCTCGTCTGGCTAATATCCCTCCATGAATTTTTGGGTTTAGAGTTTTTACTCTTCCTCCAAGAATCTCTGGGAATCCTGTGTAATCTGCGACTCTTGTAACAGGAAGATTTTCACTCTCAATTAACTTTGCAGTCCCGCCACTTGAAATGATTTTGAAGCCCAGATCATTAACTAATGCTTTCGCAAGTGGAATTAAGCCAGTTTTGTCTGAGACACTTAGCAGAGCTATCGGTGACATTTTTATTTTTTGAAATCGATTCTTTTCGATAACCTACGCATCAAAGAAGCATATTGCATTCAAGATGACTGAACTCATCTCCTTAAATTCTGAATCCGCAACAAATAGATTGGTTTTACTTCATGGTTGGGGGGCAGATGCCCATGATTTAATGCCTATTGGAAAATTATTAACTGATGGATTAAAAGATCCTTTTGAAATAATTTCTCTCTCTGCTCCTCAGCCTCATCCAAGTGGATCAGGTAGGCAATGGTACCCTTTATACCCTCACGAGTGGGAGCAGGTCCCAAATGCAGTATTAGATCTTGAAAAACGCTTAAATAATCTTTGCACTAAACAAATTCCTTTAGAAAAGACAGTGTTATTGGGCTTTTCTCAAGGAGGTGCAATGGCTTTAGATCTTGCAACAAGAATTAAATTTCAGGGAGTTTTTGCACTTAGCTCTTATCCACATCCAGATTGGGAACCTATGAAAAATATGTCACCTATTTTTCTTTGCCATGGGGAAATGGACGATGTGGTTCCCAAAGCTGCTTCTAATAAAAGCCTTGATATGTTGTTAAAAAATGGAATTAAAGCAGAATTATATTTTTTTGATGGAGGCCATGAAATTAATAATGATCTAATTCATTATTGCCGTGGAAAAATTGAACAACAATTTTTAAGTTAAACAAAAGCGTATTCGTACTCTTCGATTTCTTCCCAGTCATCTGCTGTAAGTTCTAAACCAGCAAAGATTTTGTCTTCACCTAGAAATTCAACAATTACTCTTAAAGAAGGGAACAGAAAATGATTTTCTTCAGCATATTGAGCACTGAACAAACCTTTCTCCCCCCAAAAAAATCGATCAGTTGTGTGTTCATTACGACGTACATTTAATATCGCTGGAGCATAGAGCCCCTCTTCTGCAATAAATCTTCTGGCTGCTGTTACTGGCTTGTGCTGACCTGTACCTAGATGGAAAATAGGTACATGAGACATAACACGCTGTCCTGCAAGTCTTCTTCTGCTAATTCTTTTGCGCTTCTTAGACATGAAAAAACTACCTTTATTTGTTGGGAGAGAGTTAGAGGTTTTTCTTTTTTATTAGCTCTAGACTAAGCAAGAGTTTTTAAGAAAAATAAGTTGAAACTGAGGAGAAAAGTTTGTCTCAAATAATTAAAAAGTTGACTACAGAGGTTACCCATCAATCTCTGCAACAGCCTCAAAGTCACTTAAAGTGCTCACTTTTTGATTAAATTTGAGATAGCCTCCTAGTTAAGTAATCTAAATTCTTTATTAACATCTTAATACTTTTTTCAATTTTTTCAAGTTTTTGAATATTTCGTTTCCCCTGTCTAAAATTGCAGAATGACTTCAACGCAGTATTCAGAACGGTTTTTGAATTTTGTTCAACAACAGTTGATGAGCTTTCAAGCTGATCAGGAGCTCGAGCATGTTGTTGTTTATGTAGCTAGATCTGGAGAAAGTGGATCCCCTACTTTGGAAGTAGTAGGCCAGTGGCCGAAGTCAGAGAAATTTTTACAGCCAGTAGAAACTGATACTGCCCTTCGCACACCATCTTCTAATAGAAGATGGTACCCATTGCAGGAGGGGTCAATATTGTTAGGCGTTATACGCGCGGAGAGATTCGCTACTGAAGAAGAATGGCGTGAGTCTCTTGATCAACGCCTGCAATCAATGTCAATTTTGATGGCTAACTCTCTCGCTTCTGAACTTGATAGAAAAAGGTTATTAGATCAATTAGATGATCAAAAGGAGCAGATATCATTAATGGTTCATCAGCTCAGAAATCCACTAGCTGCTCTTGGTACCTATGCAAAACTTCTTTTGAGGAAAATAGGTCCTGAAAGTGAAAATGAAAACCTTGTAAAAGGTCTGATGAACGAACAAGCACAAGTTAATAAATATCTTTCTGCGCTCGATCAACTTAGTCAGGTAAAACTACCTCAAGCTGATGATGGATCAAACAGATTGCTCTTGCCTCCACTTTTGCCAAGTGAGACTTACATCAGTGTAAAAAGCTTAATCGAGCCATTGATTGAGAGAGCTAAGGCTAGAGCTAATTTGCAAGGCAGGAACTGGTATGGGCCTTCAAAATGGCCATTATGGATGGAAGCAAAATCAATTTCAGAAGGAGTTATTGCTGAAATAGTTGCAAATCTTTTGGAGAACGCATTTCGGTATAGCCCTCCTAAAGCCTCTATTGGTATTGAAGTAATCGAAGAGGGGATATGTATTTGGGATGAGGGCACCCCAATAAAGGAGGAAGAAAGAGAAAAGATTTTTCAGAAGGGTTTTAGGGGAGAAAGTGGTTCAAAAATGTCTGGAAGTGGGATAGGTCTTGCTCTTGCTAGAGATTTGGCTAGACAACTAGGTGGAGATTTGCAGTTATTAGTTGATCCAAGCAAATTTAAAAACTCTTTGCCTGAATCAGGGAATGCTTTCGTTTTTAATTTGGAACCAAAATGATACTTAATAGTAATAAATTAGTAGTTTCCGTTATCACTAAACCTGCTCCATAACTATCACCATTATGTCCTCCTAGCAATTTATTTATAAAGTGTGGGATTAATATTGAAGTTGTTAATCCTGAGAAAATGCAATATACCAATAATAAAGTATTAGATAAATTTAAGTTGGTTGTAGATAAAAAAAATATTATGCCAATACAAATTATTATTAATGAAGGTCTTATTTCTTGGGAGATGCCTCTCCAGTATTTTTGATGAATGGAACCAAACTCTTTATTGAGAATATATTCATAATTTTCAATAGCAAATATTTGGGAGAATCGTCCCCAGAAGGCGGCTATTGGAAAAGCAAAAGGAGCATAAAAACCAAGTTTGATAATTGCGGCTATTTGAAGGACTAAAATAATTACTAAACTTTGCACACCTATAGCTCCAACTCGGCTGTCTTTCATGGCCTCAATTTGCTTTGATGGCCCTGCACCAATCCCATCAGCCGTATCCATTAACCCGTCAATATGAAGTCCACCAGTTATGCAGATGCTAATTGCAATAGATATCAAGGCGATAGAAGTATGAGGCCAATCAAAGTAGTTAAATACAAGCCAAAAAAAAGATTGTGAAAAGCCGATTAAAAGTCCTATTAAAGGAGCAAAGCGAGCAATTCTTTTGAACCTAGGTTTAAGTAATGGCCATTGAGGCAGAATTGTGTAGAAGACCCATGCACCTGCAAGGTCACCTAGCCAGTTTTTAAAAATCAGAATTACAGCCTCAACTGTTCCTTAACTCTCAAATTAGTTATATAACTAATTTAAGTTATGGAATATTTAAGAATAATTGAAAAAGCCCTTATTCGATTTCCAAATAAAAAGTAGATGCAAAACGACATTAGCTCGTGTCTGTTCTTTTAAAACTCCAAATGGAATTGTAAATACTCCAAAATTCATGCCTGTTGGGACTTTAGGAACAGTCAAAGGAGTTACATCTCAGCAACTTGAGAAAACAGGGGCTGAAATGATTCTTGCAAATACTTTTCATCTTCATCTTCAACCAGGAGAAAAAATAGTTCAAGATGCAGGAGGACTACATAAATTTATGAGTTGGAATAAACCAATTCTTACTGACTCAGGAGGCTTTCAAGTATTTAGTTTGGCAAAATTAAATAAAATAGATGATGAAGGAGTCTCGTTTCAAAGTCCAAGAGATGGTAAACATATTTATTTGACTCCTGAAAAAGCTATTGAAATTCAAATGGCTTTAGGGTCAGATGTGGCAATGGCTTTTGATCAATGCCCCCCTTACCCAGCAAGCGAATCAGACGTTGAGGAGGCTTGCAAGAGAACCCATCATTGGTTGGAGAGATGTTTGAATGCTCATAAGAAAAATGATCAAGCAGTTTTTGGAATAGTTCAAGGTGGTTGCTTCCCTCATTTAAGGGAATTAAGTGCAAAAATTGTCTCAGGATTCGGTTTACCAGGAATTGCTATTGGAGGAGTAAGCGTAGGTGAACCCATAAATCAAATGCACAAAATCGTACGAGAAACCTGCCCTTTATTACCTCAAGATCGACCTAGATACTTAATGGGAATTGGAACCTTAAGAGAAATGGCCATTGCAGTAGCAAATGGAGTTGACATGTTCGATTGTGTAATTCCTACGCGGCTGGGAAGGCATGGAAGCGCATTAGTTAATGGAGAAACATGGAATCTAAGGAATTCACGTTTTAAAGACGATTACAGCTCATTAGACCCAACATGTACTTGTGAAGCTTGTACGGGATATTCAAGAGCATATATTCATCATTTAATTCGCAATAAAGAATTACTAGGTCTTACACTTTTGAGTATCCATAACCTTACGCATTTGATCCGTTTTACAGGTGCTATGAGGCAAGCAATTACTGAAGGTTGTTTTTCAGAGGATTTCGCTCCGTGGCAGAGTGACTCTAAAGCGCGTCATACGTGGTAGCGTGCGTGCTTGATACGTCCATTATTTCTTAGGGATGGCACTGATTAATTTCGACTTGCTTGCTGAACTTCCACTTGCATACCAAGCTTTTGCACCAACAGTGGATGTACTTCCGCTAATACCTCTTTTCTTTTTTCTGCTTGTTTTTGTTTGGCAAGCGGCAGTTGGCTTTCGTTAAAAGCGAAGTTTTTCTGCTGGATTTTTAAAAAATTAACTAATCGATTAGATATTCTTAACAAAATAAAATTTTTGTTCGAAGTAAGACATCGGGCAAATATTTTATTTTTTTGAGTTAATTAATCAGGCTTATCTAGATCCCTTTGCTTAGCAAAATGTCTTCACTTGATGTTGATACTGCCTTTTCAATTAAATCAGCCAGATGAAGTGCTCTAGAAGCTTGAAGCCCGTCTACAGCTGGCTTCTCTTCCCCTCTGACGCATTGTAGAAAATGCTCCAGTTCTGCATACAACGGCTCAATTGATGTTGTACTCACTTCTTCAATAAAACCATCGTTTCTATAAAGTAATTCTCCATGATCAGCTGAATACCATTCATGAGCCTTTCTATGAATGTGAATATTGTGATTTAGGAAATCTGTTTCAATAAGACTTTCTTTGCAATGAGCGCTCAAACTTCTGATTTTTTTGTGACTCATTTTGCTTGCAGTCAGACTTGCAACCACTCCGTTTTGAAAACCCAGTGTTGCGTTAACGTAATCCATAGGTCCATCTCCACTGCATCCTCCAACGGCAGCAAGTCTTATTACTTTTGAATTTGCAAGTTCAATAACTAAATCAATATCGTGAATCATTAAGTCTAAAACGACCGACACATCATTAGCTCTCTCTGGATGAGGACTGTGCCTTCTTGCTTCAAGAACTACAACTTCTTCATTAGCAACTACTTTTGTCAATTCTCTAAATGCTGGATTAAATCTTTCTATATGACCAACTTGTAATAATTTTTTTGCATTGTTGGAAGCATTGATCAAAGATGATGCCTCTTCTTTATTTGCTGCTATTGGTTTTTCAATTAAAACATGTTTACCAGCCTTTAGACATTCTAGACCAACTTCATGGTGAAATAACGTAGGTACAGCAATACATACAGCTTCTACTTGATGTAATAAATCCTTGTAGTTTCCAAACCAATTACAATTAAATTGCTCCATAGCCAACTTTCCTCGTTCTTCGTCTAAATCCGCAACTCCAATTAGCTCAGCATCTTTGAGAAGACTAAGTACTCTCGCATGATGCCACCCCATATTCCCAATTCCTATTACCCCAACTTTTACAGGAATAATATTTTCTTTGATCTTGGAAATTGTTTTCATGTTTACTTTCTTATTAATTAATAGTCTGTTTTATAAATTACTTAGGAAGGATTATTTTTACTTTGTTTATTCTTGGACCTTTCATGGAGATAATTTCAAATACAATTTCATTATGAATGAACGTTTCTCCTGAGCTGGGAATTTCTTGGAGTTTTTCTAAAACAAATCCAGCAAGAGTGTAATGATCATCAGCTTCTGGCAATTTTAAGTTAAGCTCTCTATTTAGTTCTATTACTTCTATCTCACCAGAAGTAAGCCATATTTTTTTTAAGTCATCAAGAGATCTTAGCTCAGATTCTTTATTATCGAATTGAATCTCGTCACCAACAATTTCACCTGTTAAGTCTGCTGATGTTATTAATCCTTCAGTTCCTCCATATTCATCAACGACCAAAAGTAGTGGATTCCCATTTTTTATTAGGGGTAGCAATTCGGCCAAAGTAGAAGTTTCTAAAACACGAACAACTGGCTTTATATAAGGCTCCAAAGAGGAGTTAGCTTGCATTTTTCCTTTAGCTATTGGATCAGCAAGTTGCCTTAAATCTAAAACTCCAAGAACATTATCAAGTGAATCATCAATTACTAAGTATCTGGCATGACGAGTTTTATGAACTTCTTCCATCATTTGAGTGAAGGAAACTTCTCTTGGAAGAGTAACCATTCCTGACCTAGGAACCATTACCTCTCTGACTTGTGTATCTCTTAAAGCAAAAACACCTTCAAGTATGTTTCTTTCATCAGGTTTTAATCCAGTTACGCCACCAGTTTCAATTAATTTTTCTAATTCCCCTGCAGAGAATGCAGCTGTAGTAAGACTTTCTGATTGAGTATTAAGTCCAAATAATCTAAGAATTAATAAAGCAAGTCCTTCAAGCAAAGAAAGGAATGGAGACATCCATTTTATCGCTGCTTCAATTAGAGGCGATAATTTCAGGGCAGAAGTCTCTGGTTGATTAAGAACAAGTGCTTTTGGGAGCAGACCAGATATCAGAGTAGCTAAAAGTACAACAGTAATAAAAAGACCTAGATCTAACAAATAGTTAATTGAAGCATTATTTCCCCACCATTGACTTGCGAAATTTTTGCAGATCCAACCAATTGAAATTAATGAAATAGTTATTCCTAACTCAGCTATTAAAAGGGTTCTTCTCAGCCTTTTCTGCAGACGAATTATGGAATTGGAACCAGGTAGTCCATCTTCTACAAGTCTTTGAACCTTAGTTGAACGAAGTCGCAATATGGCAAATTGACCTGCATTGAAAAATGCTGGTATTACAAGCAATATACAAAGAAGTAATAAACTCATTAATAATTTTTCTATGGGGGTGGCGAGGATCGAACTCGCCTAAGGCGAATTATGAGTTCGCTGCATTCACCAGATTGCTACACCCCCAAAAAAGGAGAACTAAAACTTTTTTTGATAATAGTGAATTAGTTTGCCTAAAGTAAATATATATCTAATCCCACCAAGATGTTTAATAATTAAACTTGCATATAAAGATATGAATCCATTGAATCCTTCATCAGATGGAATAAAAGAAAATCTTTTAACTTTATTAGCTCAAAAAGCTTATAGGTTTGGCGATTTTTCTTTGGCTTCCGGAAAAAAAAGTTCTCATTACGTCAATTGCAAGCCAGTCTCTCTCTCAGGTCCAGGTCTCTTGTCAATAAGTTCATTATTCCTAAAACAAATTAATGAAAGTGATAGTGGCGTAGCTGGCTTAACTTTAGGTGCTGACCCACTTGTTAGTGGCGTTGTAATTTTGGCAGCTCAATCAGGTATTGATTTAAACGGTTTAATAGTTAGGAAGGAAGCGAAAGGCCATGGGACTGGAGCGTGGTTAGAAGGACCTTTACCTCCAAAGGGTTCTGTGATTACTGTCTTAGAGGATGTTGTTACGACTGGTGGCTCTTCTTTAAAAGCAGTTGAACAACTTAGAAATCAAGGGTATTTAGTTAAACAAGTACTAGCAATAGTTGACAGAGAAGAAGGAGGCCTAGATGCAATGTCTAAAGCTGATTTAGAGTTAAATAGTCTTTTCTTTTTAAAAGAGATTGTTGAAAGAGCTAATAGTTTGCAATGACAGAATCCCAAGCATTGATTTGGGATGAAACATTCCCTTCATTACTTCTCAAAGGTCAGGGGACTACTTCTTTTTTACATGGTCAAACAACCGCAGACGTTTTTGCTCAGAAAGAACTAGATAGAATATTCATGTGTTGTTGGCTATCAACTAAAGGAGCTTTAAAAGCTGTATTGGAAATTCGACTTTCAGATGATATGGCTGAAATAGTTATAATTTGCGGTGAAATTAACTCTATAAGAGATGGATTTGAATCAGTGATATTTCCAGCCGACAAAGTTAAGTTAGAAGTTATAGATCCAATTAGAAGAAGACAAGAAATAAATAATAATAGTTCATGGAAGGATTCAGATTTTAGTTGGATTGATGATAATACTTTCAGCATAGATGGAATAACTAAATACAAAAAAGCTACTAAAGAAGAATTGGAAGGATGGAAAATAAGACAAGGAATACCTAGCTTTGATAAAGAGATGAATGGAGAAACTAATCCTTACGAGCTAGGATTAGCAGATACTATAAATCTAGACAAAGGCTGTTATCTAGGTCAAGAGGCAATGGCGAAGTTTTTTAGATCTAAATCTCTAAAATATCAACTTCGTTATTGGGAAGCTTATGGGGAAAATGATAATTTTCAAATTGGTAAAAAGTTTTTTAATACTAATAAAAATGAAGGGTATAAAAAAAATGTAGGAGTTGTGACTTCTTCAATTAGGGTTGATGATAATTTTTTTAATGGACTGGCTTTAATTAAGAAAACTTTTCTTGATCATGATTTTTGTTTTTCTGAAAATGGTGACTCCATAACTATTAAAAAACCAATCTCTTTTACTAATCCTTTTTAATTTATTGCGATATACTTACTAGTGATCTATTAACCACTTTGCGATCATTAAGGTGGCTATACAATCATCACGATTATATTCAAAAATTGAATTTAAATTTCTGGAATACATTTTATTTATTTTACGTGATTTTTTCCATTGTCTCCACCATAAGAGAGCTCTAGCTCCATCTGCATTTGATTGTTTCCATTCAAATCCTATCCATTCTGCGATTGATTTAAGACCATAATTTCTTACGGGAAGACACCAGTATTCTCTAATTAATAAATGTATATCAATAAATCTGTTTTTTAATTCTTCAATTTCATGAGGATTAGCTCCTTGTCGTATTCCTAGCTTTAGCAAAGATATTGGTTCTGTTTCCCCATAATGGATAATGGGATAGTCTTGATTAATACTTAATTTTTTAGTTATTCTTTTCCATAGGAAACTTTCAGTGTTTTTTTCAATATTAAGTAATGGTGAGTATTTAGTTTTTTCTAAACTTATTTCATTTTTTATATTTTTTGGTAATCGAATAAATCCATGTAAAAAGTCATGTCTAATATCTGGATCAGATTCAATATCATAAATATATAAACCTTTTGCTTTCTTTAGATTATTTAGTTCTATTTCTGGATTTAGTTTGATTGCCCTATTCGTTGATTGAGATTGAGATTGTAAAATAATTTGTTTGGAAATATCACTATGTTGTGTCCCAAATATTTCAAGCTTTTCCTGTAATTTATAATGCTTGATCTTTGCTAGCTCCTCTATATTATTTATGCCAATTTTGTTTAATAAAACTTCTCTTTTTGCTCCAATCCCGCTAACTTCACTTAAGCTTCCTTCTTTAATTGCTACAGCATCACATTCTTTTCTCCATGAACATATTGTGCATTTTTTTCTATTAGAAGTTATGGGTGGAGGAGTTCTTGATTCAATATCTTTTTCTAGATGTAATAATGAACCTATTAAATCTGTGTTTATATTATCGCTTAATTTTATCTTTTCGACTTTGATAACTTCATTTTCTTTGTGTAATATTAATCCTTTCTTTACTTGAAATTTTTGTAAATTATTTATTAATAAACCAGTCAATGCAAGTGTTAATTTATGCTCTCTTGTTATTTTTTTACCTTGCCTAGCTAATATAGGTTGATATGCAAAATTCCCCCAAATACTCTCTCCAGATGTCTTCCTTAGTATTGGTAAATTTGCTTTGATAAGTCTATTTTTTATTAGAGGATATTTAATTCTGACTCCATAAGCAATATTTTTCCCCTCTTCACATGCTCGAATTCCTATACCATAACTTTTTTGTGAGAGATTATGAAAGCAGTCGATTTGATGATTTAATTGAAGTGTGCTGTGGGCCGTCCACAACTTTTTTTGTTTATCACCATAAATATCAAGCCACGCTTTTCTTCTGCATCTAATCCAACTCCTTAAAAGGTGATCGTTAATTGGTTTGGATTTATTACATTTCATACTTAGAGAATAATCCGCATTTCTTTAAGAACAAAGTTTCTCCAATATAAAGATGAAAAAGAAAAAGTTGAATCTCACTAAGGAGAAAATTTCTTTCGGAACAGATGGATGGAGGGGGATCTTAGGCGTTGAGTTCACCTTGGAAAGATTACTTAAAGTTGCAGCAGCAGCAGCTCAAGAGCTTGCTTATGTCAAAGAGAAAAAAAATAATAAAATAATCATTGGTTATGACCGTCGATTCCTAGCAGAGGAGATGGCTGAGGCGGTCGCATCTGCAGTTAGAGGAGTTGATTTAGTCCCTTTGTTGGCTTCTTCCGCGCTGCCAACTCCCTCTTGTAGCTGGGGGATAGTTGAAGAAAATGCACTTGGTGCACTAGTGATTACAGCAAGTCATAACCCATGCGAATGGTTGGGTTTGAAAATTAAAGGTCCTTTTGGAGGCTCAGTTGATAGCTCTTTTACCGATTCCGTTCAAAAAAGATTAGATGCTGGGGGGATATCAATTCCAATCGAAGGCGTAACCGAGAGAGTTGATTTTCGAAAACAACATCTTTTGGGGATTAGTCAGAAATTTGACATGCATTTGATTTCTGATGGCTTGAGGAAATTAGGTGTGAAAATTTTTGTTGATCCAATGCATGGATCTGCTGCGGGCTGCATGTCTGAATTATTTGGAGTTGATAGTGAAGATCTTATTTATGAAATAAGAACTGAAATAGACCCATGCTTTGGTGGTAATCCTCCAGAACCTCTGAAGGCTTACCTATCGCAATTAATACAAGAAGTTCAGGATGAATCCCAGGCAGGGGAATTGTCTATGGGCCTAGTTTTTGATGGAGATGGAGATCGAATTGCGGCAATAGATGAAAAAGGTAGATATTGCAATACACAGTTATTAATGCCTGTCTTGATAGATCATTTGGCAAGAGTTAGAAATATGCCAGGTTGCGTTGTAAAAACTGTGAGTGGATCGGATTTGATGAGATTGGTTGCTGAGGATCTAGGGAGAGAAGTGCTCGAAAAGCCAGTTGGGTTTAAATATATTGCTGAAGAAATGCTTTCAAGAGAAGTTCTTATTGGAGGAGAGGAGTCAGGGGGAGTTGGGTTTGGACATCACTTGCCAGAACGTGATGCTTTGTTTACCGCTTTGCTTTTGATGGAGTCAATAGTTGCTGATGGTAAATGTTTAGGTGAGAAAATAGATTCTCTTCATGCTCGTTTTGGTAAGAGTCATTTCGAACGTATTGATTTAACTCTCAAAGACATGGAGATGAGAAGGTCTTTGGAAGATTTTTTGAAACAGAAAACCCCATCTTCAATTGGTCATAAATCAGTTTTAGAGGTTATTTCAACTGATGGAATAAAACTCATACTTGATAAAAGTCATTGGCTGATGTTCCGTTTCTCTGGAACAGAGCCTCTTTTAAGAATTTATTGTGAAGCGCCATCCAGTGCAGAAGTTACTTCAACTTTGTATTATGCAAAGCAACTTATAGATAATAGTTTTGGATAATGTCCCTCTTGTAATTGCTAGTGGCAATAAGGGTAAAATTGGAGAATTTAAAAAACTTTTAGACGATTTTCCCATTGATTTATTGACTCAACCTGTTGGTTTTGAGATTGAGGAAACAGGAAGTACATTTATGGAAAATGCAAGAATCAAGGCCATTGCTGTGAGTCAAGCAACAGGTAATTTGTCTCTTGCTGACGACTCTGGATTAAGTGTTGAGGCTCTTGGGGGGGCTCCAGGCATTTATTCTTCTAGGTATGCAAGTTCAGACAAGCAAAGAATTGAAAAACTATTAGCCGAGTTAAAACCTTTTTCAAATAGAAAAGCTAAATTTGAATGTGCATTATGTATTGCTAGTGGAGAAAAAGTGTTGATAGAAGTTTCAGGCTTTTGCGAAGGTCTAATAACTTTTTTCCCGAAAGGGCAAAATGGGTTTGGTTATGATCCGATTTTTGAAGTTTCTGGATTAGGTGAGACTTATGCAGAAATGGACCACGAAAAAAAGAAGCATATTGGTCACAGGGGTAATGCATTCAAATTGCTCATACCAAAATTAAAACAACTATTGGGTTCAATGAAAAAGTAGTTTTTGATTTCTTGAAAACTTTTTTTTTAATTTTCAACCCAGCTTCCGTGTAATCCATGTGGGATTGATATTGGAACTTCAAGAATAGCTTTTTCAGTCAGATCTTTAGAATCAAGAATTATTAAATCAGTTCCCGATCTAATACTATTCCAAACCAATGCAACAACCCATCCATTGTCTTCTTCAGACTTTGATTCTTGAGATGGAATAAATATAGGTTCACTTACAAAACCTCTTGGAGCCGCACTCCAACTTATCTCTTTATTATTAGATAAATCGATTTTTTTTATGGCTTGAAGTGGCCCATTCCCCTCTTTTTCTTCTGCAGTTGCCATCCAACTAAAGCGGGCCTTTAATCCTTCAAAATGAGGATTAACCATTGCAAATTCACAACATTGATTGCTTATTGTTGAGCAGGTAAATGTATTTTCTATGGGATTGATTTCACTTCTTTTCAAAATTCCTTCTGGTAAAAGATCAAAATCAATTTCTCTAAAATTATCTTCGGGTCCAATGCTCGGAAAATCATCATAAAAAATACTTTCAATATTGATTTTTTCATTATCTTCCCATGCATTTAGATGATGAAAAACAAAACCCTTTGGAGCATTAACTGATTTTGGAGGTTGACCAGCAAACTTGCCAGAGTCCCTTGGAATTAATAAAAATTTTGGAGTTCCATCACTTTTAGAGGCTAAACATTGTGCGGCTCCTTTTTGTCCAAGAAGAAAAGGGAGAGGATTAAAACTAATAGCATTTTGCAGAAATATTGCCCAGTTTGGAGTTATGGCAAAATCATGCAAGAAGGCAAATCCATTAAAAGAATCTTTTCTATCACTTAAAAGAGAACCAATATTTTCTCCCTCTGTGGAAAATTCCATCAATCTTATTGTGCTTTTAGGACCTGTAGATACCCCAAAAGTGACCATTCTTTGACTTTGATGATGGCCAGGGTCAAATCGTGGATGAGCACTAAATGCTTCACCTTTTTTTAAAACTCCTTTTAAATTTGATAAACCTTTGGTCTCAAGGGTATTTGGATTAAGTGAATATGGACTAGACGCTTCCCATAAAGCTAGTAGATCATCTCCAAGTTTTATTACGTGTGTATTGGCAATATTTTTTAGCCTTACATCAAAAGCATTAGCTAACACTCCTCCTTCTTTTTGAGTTCCAAATACACCTCTATATAGAAATTTTTGGGATTTTTCTTCTTCTGTCCATTCCTTTGTGCGAACAAAACGATTCGTCAGGTTTATTTTTCCATTGTCAAATTTGAAGGCAGCAATCATGCCATCTCCATCAAATGGATGATGGACCCATCTTCCCCCTCTTTCTAATCTACCTGGGCCGTTTCGATAAAAGGTACCAGAAATTTGTTCAGGAATAGATCCTTTTACAAGCTTGAGTTGAACGTTATCTAATTCTTTTTCAACATTGCAATATGCACTGGACCAATCTTCTTTGTTGAAGATTGTTTGCTTTGGTGATGTTTCTCTTTTTAAATAACTAACTGCCATTATTTTTCTTGAATTGAAACTTGATTTTCGCTTAAAAGTCTGACTTTTGCGAGTTCAAGCTCAAATGATTTATTTAAATATGGAGTTTTTATTGACCAGCCTGTTCAAGAACTCCTTTACTGCTTGGAATTTGACTTGATCTTCTAGGGTCAATTTCAGTAGCCATCCTAAGGGCTCTTGCAAACGATTTGAAAGTAGCCTCAATTATGTGGTGAGTATTATTTCCTGCCAGTTGTCTGATGTGGAGAGTTAAACCACCATTACTCACAACAGCACCAAAAAATTCTTTAACTAACTCCGTATCATAAGTGCCCACTTTTTGAGAAGGAATATCTAAACTAAAACTTAAATGTGGTCGACCGGAGCAATCAACCACAACCTGAATAAGAGCCTCATCAAGCGGAGCTAAAAAATGACCAAAACGTTTGATTCCAACTCGATCACCTAATGCTTTTGACAAAGCTTGTCCAATAGCAATTCCAACATCCTCATTGGTGTGATGATCGTCTATGTGAGTATCTCCATTTGCTCTTACTTCAATATCAAATAATCCATGACTAGATAATTGTTGGATCATATGGTCTAGAAAACCAATCCCCGTATTTGCACTGCATTTTCCAGAACCATCAAGATCAATTTTCACAAAAACGTCAGTTTCCTTAGTTTCCCGTCTAATCTCTCCTTCTCTAGTTTTTTCCATATTTAATTGGCAATTTTAAGTTGGCTTGAAATTACATTCCATTGATGCAATAACCTGCATCAACATAAACAGTTTGTCCTGATATACCACTTGAAAGATCGCTAAGCAAGAAAGCTGCGGTATTGCCTACCTCGATTTGAGTAACGGTTCTCCTAAGGGGAGCTTTTTCTTCGACATTATGAATCATGTCCAGAATTCCTCCAATCGCTGAGCTTGCGAGAGTTCTTATTGGTCCAGCACTGATAGCATTAACTCGAACCTGATTCTCAGGACCAAGTTCTTCCGAAAGATATCTAACCGATGCCTCCAAAGCTGCTTTAGCAACCCCCATTACGTTGTAATTGGGAATTGCTCTTTCTGCTCCTAAATAAGTCAAGGTGACTACGCCAGCACCTTTACTGAAAAGAGGTTTTGCATATTTACATAGTGGGGCTAGTGAGTAAGCGCTGATTTCTAGGGCTCTTGAGAATCCCTCTGAAGAAGTTGCACTGTAATTGCCTACTAATTCTTCTTTACCTGCAAAGGCTAGACAGTGAACTAATCCATCAAGCTGACCCCATTGATTTTTAATGGCTTCAAAAACTTCTTCAATTTGAGAAGAATTTTGAACATTAAGTGGTAAGAACAAGCTTGGATTTAAAGGAGAAGTAAGTTCTTTTACTTTCGTTTCAAATCTACCTTTTTCATCGGGCAAGTATGTAATTCCTAATTCAGCTCCAGCTGCTTTTAACTGTTGTGCAATGCCCCAGGCAATTGATCTATTGTTTGCTATTCCTGTAACAAGGATTTTTTTGCCACTAAGATCGAGAAGCATCTTTCGGACTCATTTGGTTAGTATTTCTAATTGTCCCTTATTTAGGGCTAAGACTCATAGTTAAATGAATATATAGTTAAAAGTTCTGTAATCCATTAACCCCAAAAAACTATAAGAATCATGGTTCGAACAGCCTCAACAATGCTTCCATTAGGAACTCAATTACCTAATTTTGAGTTAGGTGTGGTTTCAGGCGTGAACTCTGCTCCAGATGATCCTTTAAAAGGCCTTAGTCATATTAGAAGTGTTGACCTAACAAAAAGACCATTGTTTTTGATGGTTATATGTGCTCATTGTCCATTTGTTAAACATGTAGAAAGTGGAATCACAAACCTATTCAATTCTTTTGGTAATGATATTCAATTTTTGGCTATTTCTAGCAATAGCTTGATAACCCATCCTCAAGATGCACCAGAATTCTTAGCCTCTCAAGCTAATAAACTGGGATGGAAGTTCCCATACCTATTTGATTCTGATCAAAAATTAGCAAAAGCGCTTAGAGCCGCATGTACTCCCGATTTTTATGTTTTTTGGCCTTCTCCAGATGGAAACTTAACATTGAGATATAGGGGACAAATGGACGGAAGTCGCCCCGGCAATGAAACTCCTGTATCTGGTGATGATATTCGTCTAGTATTCAAATCCTTATTAAAGGGAGAAGTTATTTCAGCTAATCAAAAACCTTCTATTGGTTGCAACATAAAATGGCATCCAGGTATGGAGCCTGAGTGGTTTGGATGAATTAATGAGAGTCTTTTAATTGTTCATCGTTACAACTTAATTTAAATAGTTATGCAAATACCTCCTTTTAGTCTTGAAGCTCAAATTTCTGAAATTGGAGACGAGATTGAAGAAGCTTTAATTAAGGTTTTTAGAAGCGGAAAATATATTGGAGGAGAGGAAGTAGCTTCGTTCGAAAAAGCTTTTGCCTTAGCAACAGAAACTTCTTACTCAGTTAGTTGTAATAGTGGAACAGATGCATTAATTCTTGCTTTAAGAGCACTAAATATTGGACAAGGTGATGAGGTGATCACCTCATCATTTAGTTTTTTTGCTACTGCAGAAGCAATCACCAGTGTTGGAGCTAGGCCGGTTTTTGTAGATATTGATTCTAAAAACTATCTTATGGATCTGGATTTAATAGAAAAAGCAATAACTCCCAGAACAAAAGCTATTTTGCCTGTGCATTTGTTTGGTCATCCACTAGATATGGATAAAATAATGGCAATTGCTGAATCCAATAATCTTAAGGTTGTAGAAGATTGTGCTCAAGCAGCTGGGGCGTATTGGCGAGGTAAACCTGTTGGAAGTTATGGGGATATAGGTTGTTTTAGTTTTTTCCCTACTAAAAACTTAGGTGCAGCAGGAGATGGAGGAGCTATAACTACTAATGATTTTGATCTAGCAAAAACAATTAGGGAACTAGCTATTCATGGGATGCCAAAGAGATATTTTCATACAAATATTGGATATAATAGTCGACTTGATTCATTACAAGCTGCAATATTAAATGTTAAGTTAATCCGATTAAATAAATGGATTGAGCAAAGAAAAGAAATAGCTATTAATTACATGAATCAGTTATCAGCTATAGATTCAATTGAATTACCATCTAATACTTTTGTTAATAATTCTGGTCATTCTTGGAATCAATTTGTAATCAGAATAATGGACAATTCTTTTATTAAAAATATAAAATCTAACTCAGATGATGTTTTTGATAATCTAAATAGAGATCTATTTAAAACTGAACTTCATAGGCTTGGTGTAAATACAATAATTTATTACCCAATACCCATACATCTTCAACCTGCATATAAAAATTTAGAGTATAAAGAAGGATCTCTTCCTGTTACTGAAAAAGTATGTAGTCAGGTTATTAGTTTACCTATTTTCCCAGAGTTAAAATCTATTCAGCAATCATATGTCATTGATAAAATAAAAGAACTATTTAAAAAATAAGCTATTTAATATTCGAATATAATTCTTTGAAGATTGATGTTTGATTTTTGTGGCTTATTATTGGTTTTGGATAGCTATTTCTCTCCGCAGAACTTATTTCACCTGAAAGTAAATTAGGCGTTGAAATATGTGATAGCTCAGGAATCCATTTTCGGATATATTCACCATCTTCGTCAAATTTAGAAGCTTGTCTAAAAGGATTAAATATTCTCATGGGTTTTGGATCCATCCCACTGCTAGCACTCCATTGCCAACCCCCGTTGTTTGCTGCCAAGTCACCATCAACTAAGCTTTTCATGAAGAAAAGTTCTCCCAATCTCCAATCAATTAAAAGGTCTTTTACTAGAAAAGAGGCAACAATCATTCTGCAACGATTATGCATCCATCCAGAACACTTAAGTTGTCTCATTGCAGCATCAATTATTGGGATACCAGTCAATCCATCTCCCCATGCTTCAAACCAATCAGGTCTATTTTGCCATGGAAAATCTAACCATTTCTCCCTGTATGGACCTTTCTCAAGCTCTGGAAAATTAATGAGAGCATTTTGATAAAACTCTCTCCAAGCAAGTTCCTTTATCCATGTATCAATAGAATTTATTTTATATTCATCATCCGTCGCGTTTTTTGATACTTGAGCCCCATTCCATACTACTCTGCAACTTATGGTACCTAAACTTAAAGCAGCACTTAGATGAGAAGTATTCTCTAAAGATGGAATATCTCTTGCTTTATTGTATGAATTTATAACTCCTGAATGTATAAAAGAGTTTAATTGTTTTATTGATTCTGATTCTCCCGGCTTGCAAGGACATAGATTTGTTTTGTTGAATCTATTTAAAGAAAGTAATTCATAAATAGATTTGCTTTTGTTTGTAATACAGTAGTTTAAATCAGAGTTTTTAATTGATGATAATTCTCTTTCATTAAGACCTGTAAGTTGTTTAGCTGTTTCTGAGGTTTGTATTAAATTATTCTCTGATGATTTGGTTATATTGATTAAATCAATCCATTTGCGATAAAAGGGTCCATATACCTTGTATGGTTCATCATTGTTTGTTTTGATATTACTTGGGTTAACAATTAATTGATCTAAAAATGTATAAACTTTCCTTTTTTCTTTTGAAAGTTTTTCTGCAATTTGTTTGTCTCTATTGATTTCATAAGGTTCAATATTTTCGTTCCAGTAAATACATTCAGCATGAACTAACTCAGCTAATTTAGATATTAATTCAATAGGATCTCCATTTAATATTAATAAACGACTTCCTCTAATCTCCCAATTCTTTTGTAGTTCTATAAGACTTTCACCTAAAAACCAGTTTTTTGCTTCAGATGTAGTTCTATTTAGATCTAAGAGTTTGGGATCTAAAACATATACTCCGATAAGGCTTTTTGAATTTTTTGATGCTTCGAATAGGCCGATATTATCTCCAAATCTTAAATCTCTCCTATGCCAAAATATTGATTGAAATTTTGTCATCTTATATTCAAGAGTTGGCATGCTCTGAACCATGCTGTAATAGTTTTCCCATCAAGTGACTCTTCCCCACTTGCAATGATTTCATTTAATTTTCTTGGGGAAATTTTTAATACTTCAATATCTTCATCTGCATCGCCCTCAGGTTTTTTTTCAAGTTTTGTTAGATCCCTTGCAAGAAAAATATGAATTGTTTCGTCAGAATATCCTGGGCAAGGAAGCATTTCTCCCAGTTTGTCCCATCTTTTTGCAGAGTAACCACTTTCTTCTTGAACTTCTCTTTTGATTGATTCAAGGGGGCTTTCGCCTAATTCTAATGTTCCAGCAGGAAACTCAAGAATTCTTCTCGAGCAAGCAAATCTGTATTGACGAAGAATAACGACTTCTCCAGAATCTGTTATTGGTACGGCTAATGCAGCCCCAGGATGACGAATGATCCCAAATTCGCCCTCCATTGAATTAGGTAAAAGAAATTTATTAATTTCAAAACGAATTTTTTTTGCATCAAGACAAGCTTTTGTCTCAATAATTTTTGAGGGTTCAGGTCCTGGAATTGACATGCTTTTTTTTCTATCCTTATAGGATGGCTGATTTTTTTAGAAAAGGTTGGTGATTTTTGTTACGAGTTTTATTCAGGCCAAATATTTTGAGAACTGATTCGTTTCGTTTTACCTTGGGTTTTTGATAAAACTTCTGCAAGGGGAATTAAAACAAAGTTTCTTTCACTAAATCTTGGATGAGGCAAAATCAAAGTGTCAGTATTTATTTGTAGTCCGCCCCAAGAAATGAAGTCAATATCCAAAGATCTTGGCCCCCAAATAATCTCTATATTTTCTCTTTCCCTTCCTGCAATCTTTTCTAATTCTAAAAATTTTTTCATCAAACATTTAGCTGCTTTTTCATTTGGGGTTACTGAGGCAAAACCCTCTCCCTCCACAACAAGTACGGTATTAATGAATTTTGGTTGGTCAATTGGCCCCCCTAAAGGATCAGTCTCAAATAGAGGAGCCCATTGAAAAGATAAAGACTTATCAAAATTTTGAGAGTCTATTTTTGGATGATTTAAAGCAATATTCCACTCGATTATGCTTTTTTCTATATGCGGCCTCATGGCAGCGATTGTCCTTATGGGATCTCCTAGAATGCCAGGGATATTTGCGCCTATTGAGATGACGAGTTTCAATTCCGGTTTTTGTTTTGCATAAGTCATGCGAATATTAAAAGACTTTTAAAAATTTGCTTGTTGATCCAACCCTATGGTTTCCAGTGGATTGAACAATAACAATATGTCTTCGACTTCAAAAGACATTGCTGTAAAGGATAGAGCCAATCTTGCTTTCCCTTTGGCTGCAATTACAGGCCATGGAACTTTAAAGCTTGCTTTAATGCTCGCCGCAGTTGATCCTGGTTTGGGAGGAGTAATAATTGCGGGTGGTCGCGGGACTGGGAAATCTGTTTTAGCTAGAGGCTTACATGCCCTTCTCCCGCCGATTGAAATAATTGATTTAGACGAATTAGCCAATACTGAGGATGGAGATGATTCATTTATTTATCCGGCAGGTAGAAATTTAGATCCTTCTTTTTCAGGCGAATGGGATGATTTAACTAAAAAACTTTTCACAAAAAAGATAGGGAGTTATGAAAATACTGATGACTTAGAAAATATCCCTACAAAAGTTGTTTCTGCGCCCTTTATTCAGGTTCCTTTAGGAGTAACGGAGGATAGGCTTGTTGGTGCAGTTGATGTCGCTGCTTCATTATCAAGCGGAACTCCAGTATTTCAGCCAGGCTTACTAGCTGAGGCTCACAGAGGAGTTTTGTACATAGACGAATTGAATTTATTGGATGACGGCATTGTCAATCTACTTTTGGCTTCAGTAGGTGCAGGTGAAAATAGAGTTGAACGAGAAGGATTGAGCCTAAGTCACCCTTGCCGTCCTCTTTTGATTGCTACTTACAATCCTGAAGAGGGGGGATTAAGGGACCACCTCTTGGACAGATTTGCAATTGTTTTATCTGCAGATCAATTAATTACAAACGAACAAAGAGTTGAAATAACTCAATCTGCCATTTCTCATGGTCAATCAAGTGAAGCTTTTTCTAAGAAATGGTCTGAAGACACAGAATCTCTATCAACACAATTGCTTTTGGCAAGGCAATGGCTTCCAGATGTTCAAATCAGTGAGGATCAAATTGAATACTTAGTTGTGGAAGCTATACGTGGAGGTGTAGAAGGACACAGATCAGAGCTTTATTCAGTAAGGGTTGCAAAGGCTCATGCTGCCTTGTGTGGAAGGGATTCAGTGGACGCAGAAGATTTAAAAGCGGCAGTAAGACTTGTCATCGCTCCCAGGGCCATGCAAATGCCGTCAGAAGAGGAGATGGAGCCTCCGGCCCCTGAAGATCAGCAGCCACCACCACCGCCTCCTGAAGACTCTGATGACAATAATGATCAAGAGGAAGATCAAGAAGAAGATCAGGAAGAGGAGCAAGATGAAGAGTCATCTCCTCCAATCCCAGAGGAATTTATGCTTGATCCAGAAGCATGTGCCGTAGATCCTGATTTGTTGTTGTTTTCATCTACTAAATCAAAGAGTGGAAATAGCGGAAGTCGATCAGCTGTCTTAAGTGATAACAGAGGTCGATACGTGAAACCAATTATTCCTAGAGGACCTGTTAGAAGGATTGCCGTTGATGCAACCTTAAGAGCTGCAGCTCCTTATCAGAAAGCAAGAAGGGAAAGAGAACCTAATAGGAAAGTTATTGTTGAGGAAGGCGATCTACGCGCAAAATTACTGCAGCGTAAAGCTGGGGCATTGGTAATTTTCTTGGTTGATGCAAGTGGATCAATGGCGCTCAATAGAATGCAAAGTGCAAAGGGAGCTGTTATTCGGTTGCTAACCGAAGCTTATGAAAACAGAGATGAAGTTTCTCTTATACCTTTCAGAGGGGATCAAGCAGAAGTTTTACTCCCTCCAACCAGATCAATCACCGCTGCGAAAAGGAGACTTGAGGCAATGCCATGTGGTGGTGGCTCTCCACTAGCTCATGGGTTAACTCAGGCTGCAAGAGTTGGAGCAAATGCCTTAGCCACAGGAGATCTCGGACAGGTTGTAGTAGTGGCAATTACGGATGGGCGTGGAAACGTTCCATTAAGCACTTCACTAGGTCAACCAATTCTTGAGGGAGAGACACCACCCGACTTGAAGCAAGAAGTTCTTGATGTCGCTTCGCGTTATCGTGCTCTTGGTATTAAATTGCTTGTAATTGATACAGAAAGAAAGTTTATTGCTAGTGGAATGGGTAAAGACTTGGCTGACGCATCCGGAGGTAAATATGTTCAATTACCTAAGGCAAGTGATAAGGCTATTGCTTCAATTGCAATGGATGCGATTAACAGCGTTACCTGAAACTTGTTTTTAAGGATATATATCATCAAATAATTTACTTAAACCAATGGTTACCTTTTTTAGAGCATTTATAAGTTCTTTGTCTTCCATAATATTTCCCATATCTGAGCTCATTTGATCAATTTTCTTTGTTAGAGAGCTAGATGTTGAGGCAAGTTCCTGAATATCTTTTAAAGTCTCAGGATTGTCTAGGCTTTCAAGAATATTATTTAAATGAAAAGAAGCTTTTGTTAGTTCAGAAATTATAGGCTTTGCTCTTATAAGTTCTGATTTAGATAACAAGACAAGTTCATCAAGATTAGCTTGAGTTCGATCAAATTGTTGAATAGATTCAGATACTTTATTTACTATTGCTTGTTTATCAGCTTCATCAATAATTCCATTTATACCCTCTGTCAAGCTTGATATGCTAACCATTTCAACACCTTTAATTTTATCTCCACTACATAAGATTCTTTTTTGAGGACAATCTTTATTGACTGTAATTAGTTCATTTTTATTTAATGATTTGCCTAGTGATATTAAAGATAATTGAGCATCTCCTCCAAGCATAGAACTTGTGACGATTTTGGCAATTACAGGTTTTGGTAGAATTAGATTATCGTTATTTATTTTTATTTTAGTTTCAACTGTGTTTGGTGTGAAACTAATATTTTGAACAGATCCAACAATGATTCCCCGATAAGTAACTGGAGACATCTTGGCAAGACCACTTGCATCTTTAAAGCTTGCAGATATTTCCCATGTTTTTGAGCCTAAACGAAAATCTCTTAACCAGAGCATTGCTCCTGAAAAGATAACTAACCCACCTAATAGTGAAAAGCCAACAAAAGCATCTCGTAAACTTCTTCGCATAAATTTATGAGTCCTCAGGTTGCATTGGTCCTTGAAGATTGCCTGTGCGAAATTGTTTTACATAGGCATTTTCACTTTGTTTAAATTGATCTATGGATCCATCCCATTGAAACTTGCCACCGTAAAGCAAAAGAACTCTATTAGCTGTTCTTTCAATTGTACTTGAAACGTGACTAACTACAATTGAACATCCTTCCGCAGCCTCAGTTGTTTTAATAATTAGATCTTCAATACGAGTACAAGCTATTGGATCTAAACCAGCAGTTGGTTCGTCATATAAAAGAAGCGGAATAGAGCCTTTTCCTTTCTTGGAGTCACTGATTAATGCACGAGCAAAACTTACTCTTTTTTGCATCCCTCCACTCAGTTGATTTGGAAATTTGTCCGCAACATCATATAAACCCACTTTCTGTAAGCAATTTATGACTTTTTTATTGATAATTTCCTCGGGTAAAACTTTCTGTTTTTCAAGCAAAAAACCTACATTTTCCTTAACAGTTAATGATGCTAATAATGCTGGATTTTGAAAAACTAATCTCACATCAGGAGGACTATTTTGATCAAGCCTTAAATAATTTTGATCAATACCTGATATTTTAAGGCTTCCTTCAGAAGGTAAGAGCAAACCAGCGAGTAAGCGAAGTATTGTTGACTTGCCCGAGCCTGATGGACCAACAATTGCCAATCTCTCTCCAGCCATCATGGCTAGATTGACTGAATCGAGGACTTTGTTTGACCCCAGTTCAACACTGAGATCTTTCATCAACATTACTTGAGTGTTTTTTGGCACACTCTCTCCTAATGTTTGTTTACCTGTCTCATTTTGTATGAGATCTGTGAAATGGGAAGTTTAATTAGAGTTTATATGAATTAATTATTTAGGTCTATTTGTTGAAATTTTCTCAAACTCGAATCCATTGAACAAAAGAAGAAAAAGAAAATTAAGAAGAGCCACCTTGCGTAAAAGCCTTCTCGCTAGCTTGTCTTTTCATCTTTACTCTCGCTTCAAAAGAGCTATTAGATGGCTGTTGCCTGGATTAGTAGTCAAAAGGTGGATGATGACATCTGGATTGGGCTTGTTAATTGCTTTGATTGGAGCCTCTATTTGGGCTGACTTGCGTCCAATTTATTGGGTAGTTGAAATACTTTTTTGGTTTTTAGGATTTATAACTACTTTTTTACCTAGAACCATTTCTGGACCCATAGTCTTTTTGATAGGAATTTCTCTTTTAATTTGGGGTCAAGGGAGAAGTTTTGAATCTATTAGGCAGGCTTTAGGTCCAAAAAAAGATACTTTTTTGGTTGATGCTTTAAGAGCTAAGCAAAAATTAAATAGAGGTCCAAATATTGTTGCTATTGGAGGAGGAACAGGTTTATCTTCATTATTAAAAGGCTTAAAAAGATATAGCAGCCGAATCACGGCAATAGTGACTGTTGCTGATGATGGAGGAAGTAGTGGAGTTCTTAGGAGAGAACTGGGTGTTCAGCCTCCAGGAGATATAAGGAATTGTTTAGCAGCTTTAGCAACAGAAGAACCCCTTATTAAAGGACTTTTTCAATATCGCTTTCCCTCAGGTAGTGGACTTGAGGGACATAGTTTTGGGAATCTTTTCCTATCTGCCTTGACTGCGATAACTGGAAGCTTAGAGACCGCAATTACTGCTTCAAGTCGTGTTCTTGCAGTTCAGGGTCAAGTTGTACCAGCAACTAATGTAGATGTTCGTTTGTGGGCGGAACTCGAAAATGGTGACCGAATAGATGGAGAGTCAGCCATAGGAAAAGCCCCTTTGCCAATAGTCAGAATCGGCTGTTACCCATCGCGACCCCCAGCTTTGCCAAGAGCTCTAGAAGCTATAAGAAATGCTGAAATTATTTTGATAGGTCCAGGAAGTTTATACACTTCAATTCTTCCAAACCTGCTTGTCCCTGAAATAGTCGAGGCGATTGAGAAGAGCAAAGCTCCTAAACTATATGTATGTAATTTGATGACTCAACCTGGAGAAACTGATGGACTTGACGTAACTGGTCATGTAAGGGCCATAGAAGCGCAATTGGCATCAAGAGGAATTTCTAGGAAAATATTTAGTTCAATACTTGCTCAAGATGAATTAAAACCATCCCCATTGGTTGATTACTACAAATCAAAAGGGGCTGAACCCGTCAAATGCAACAAGATTGATCTTTTATCTAGAGGATATAATGTTTATTTAGCTTCTCTTCAGGGTTCAAAGGTCACTCCAACTTTGAGGCACGACCCAAGAAGTCTCGCTTTAGCAATAATGAGGTTTTACAGAAGATACAAAAAAGGTAAATAAATTAGTATGCATCTTGCATTTCATAAAAATCAGGCTGCACATAGTCTTTTCTGAGAGGCCATCCTTTCCAGTCTTCAGGCATTAAAAGTCTTTTGGGATGAGGATGACCTTGGAAGTTAACACCATACATATCGAATGTTTCTCTTTCTTGCCAATCAGCTCCTCTGAAAAGACTATATAAACTTGGAACAGTTAGGTCCCCATTGCGATCTAGGAATACTTTTAATCTTACTTCGCGAGGAGAAATATCTTCTTTTAATTCATTCATTTCTATTAGATTATAAAAACAAACTATATTTAAACCAGGACCTTCGTCATAGCCACCTTGGCATTGCAGATAATTAAATCCATCATTTTTTAACGCTTCAACTATTGTTAAGAGATTGTTTGGGGAGATTTTTATAACTTCAATTCCTAAGTGGTCTTCTTTGAGAGGAATGTTTTCAAATCCATTGTTAGAGAGCCAATCGCTTATTGGACCTGAGATTTTTTCTTCAACTACAATTTCCGAATCGTTTGTCATTTTTTTATAAGAGAAGCTTAATTACTTGAAAGTTCTTCAGATATTTTTTGAACCTCTTTTAAAGATTGATCAAACTCTTCAGATAGTGAAGGATTTAAAGCAATTAATTGAGTTTTTGCCTTTAGGTATTGTCCATTTACTTTTGACTCGACTCGCTTCATTTTATGAGGGATAGTTAAATAACGATGAGTTTGGGTAATTTTTGATCTTTCTGAGATTGATTCGTTTGCAACTTTTTTTCTTAATTTAATGACAGCATCAAATATTGCTTCAGGTCTTGGAGGACATCCAGGAAGGTAAAGATCAACAGGTATTAACTTATCAACACCTCTGACTGCCGTGGTGGAGTCTGCGCTGAACATTCCACCAGTAATAGTGCAAGCTCCCATAGCTATTACGTATTTGGGATCTGGCATTTGCTCATAAAGCCTTACAAGAGCAGGTGCCATTTTCATTGTGACGGTGCCTGCCACTATTAGTAGATCTGCTTGTCTAGGAGAACTCCTAGGTACTAATCCAAATCTGTCAAAATCAAATCTAGATCCAATTAGAGCTGCAAATTCAATAAAACAACAAGCAGTTCCATAAAGAAGAGGCCAAAGACTACTTAGTCTTGCCCAGTTATGAAGATCTTCAAGGCTAGTGAGGATTATGTTTTCGCTTAAATCATTCGTTACTGTCGGCGTCCCAACTGGACCGCAGGAAGCTTCTCTAAGATTTCTTACAGCTTCAGAAGAGGGAGATTTTTTCAAGGGATTCAACTCCATTCAAGGGCACCTTTTCTCCATGCGTATGCTAATGCCACAACTAGTATTGTGATAAAAACAAGAGCTTCTATAAATGCTAATAACCCAAGTTTGTGAAATGCAACTGCCCATGGGTAAAGGAATACTGTCTCCACATCAAATATAACGAAAACAAGAGCAAACATGTAGTAACGAATATTAAATTGAATCCATGCCCCTCCAATGGGCTCCATACCAGATTCATATGTAAGCTGTCTTTCTCCTGCCTTGCTTTTTGGAGCTATTAACTTATTTGTTGTGAGAGCAAGAATTGGAACTGCTCCAGAAATAAGAAGAAATCCTAAAAAATACTCATAACCCTGAAGGGAAAACATGAATGAATTACTGATTTCATTATCAGTCTGACAGTCATTTTCTAGATTAGTGCCATAGAGTTGTTATGTGTGAAAGTGAAAACTGTGAGTGAAGACAAAAAAACAGAATCAAATCCTTTGGGAGATTTGAATCTTGATGCACAACAAAATCAAGTTATTTCATTTGAACCAAAAAACTCAAACGAGGAATTTGATCCAAAAGGAAATCGCTTCGAATGTATGAGCTGTGGTTTTATTTATGATCCTGATGAGGGTATAAAAAAGCTAAATATTGAACCAGGAACAGCATTCCTAGACATAGATAGAGAGAAGTTTAGATGTCCAGTCTGTCGAGTAGGATTTGGTGGATACAAGGATATTGGCCCTAAATCAAAGCCTAGTGGATTTGAAGAAAACCTTACTTATGGCTTTGGATTTAATAAACTTCCTTCAGGCCAGAAAAACGTTCTTATTTTTGGAAGTCTGGCTTTAGCCGCTGCCTGTTTTCTCTCTCTTTATTCTTTGAAATGAAACGTCTGTTTTCAAATGTCATTAATTTGACCCTTGTCTTAATAGTTGGAGTAGCTCTTAGTGGTTGTACTGTTAGCAATGCTTCCATAGGCTCATCAAGTCCTTGGTCACTAGTTGACCTAGATACTGAAGCAAATCCACTAGATGTTGACTTTGTAGATGACAAAAATGGGTTCTTAGTAGGGACAAACAGATTAATTCTTGAGACAAATGATGGAGGAATAACTTGGAAAGAAAGAAATTTAGACATACCAAGCGAAGGTAATTTTCGTTTAATAAGCGTTGATTTCAAAGGCCAAGAAGGTTGGATTGCAGGTCAACCAGGATTGATTCTTCATACCACTGATGGAGGAAAAAATTGGACTCGTCTTGATTTGGGAAATAAGTTACCTGGAGATCCGTATTTGATAACAACAATTGATACTGATATTGCTGAGTTAGCAACTACTGCCGGGGCAATTTATAAAACTACCGATGCTGGTACCAATTGGGAAGCAATCGTTGTTGATACTTCTGGCTCTGGAGGCATAAGAGAATTAAGACGTACAAATAACGGTGGATATATAAGTGTTAGTAGCCTTGGTAACTTCTTCTCAGTCCTAAGACCTGGAGAAGAGATATGGAGCCCTCATCAAAGAGCAAGTAGTAAGAGAGTTCAAAGTGTTGGTGAACAGCCAAATGGTGATTTATGGATGCTTTCTAGAGGAGCTGAAATCAGATTTAATGCAGATCCTGATGATATCGATTCATGGTCAAAGCCCATTATCCCAATAGTTAATGGGTATAACTATCAAGATCTTGTTTGGGATCCATCTAAGTCGATTTGGGCCGCTGGAGGAAATGGAACTTTATTAGTGAGCAATGATGAGGGAAAAACTTGGGAAAAAGACCCTGTTGGTGAATCTGTTCCAACAAATTTCATAAGAATTCTATTTCTGGACGATTTAAACAGTGAGAGTCCTAAGGGATTTGTATTTGGAGAAAGGGGCAATTTACTGCGGTGGCAGGGTTGAAATCATAAATTTTTGATGATTTCCATGACTCTGTGTAACCACCTTGCAACACAGACCGTTTCTTTTGGTTTCGCTTGATAAGATCACTGAGCTGATTAAGTGAGGCTATGGCTGCCGGCTCTACCGGGGAACGCCCGTTTTTTGAGATCATTACTAGTGTCCGCTATTGGATTATCCATGCGGTAGCACTTCCTGCGATCTTCGTGGCAGGATTCTTATTTGTGTCTTCTGGGCTTGCCTACGACGCTTTTGGAACTCCTAGACCAGATACGTATTTTCAGGCTGGAGAAAGCAAAGCTCCTGTTGTTGTTCAGCGCTTTGATTCCAAGGCGGAACTTGACACGCGTCTGAAATAAACAAATTTCATCTGATTGCTTTATTATCCATGCAAGTCAATCCAAATCCAAATAAAGTTCCGGTTGAATTAAACCGAACTAGTCTTTATCTTGGACTCTTACTTGTTTTTGTAATGGGAATTCTTTTTTCCAGTTACTTCTTTAACTAAATCTCTTTATCATGAGCAAATTAAAAGGACCTGATGGACGAGCAGGAGATCGTCTGCCAAATGGTATGCCTGCAGTCTCCTGGGAAAGAAGGTGGACAGAGGGAGCACTACCTTTGTGGTTAGTCGCTACTGCAGGTGGAACAGCTGTTATTTTTGTTCTTGGTATTTTCTTTTACGGTTCTTACACTGGTATTGGTAACGCTGGTTAGTTTTAACTAGAAAAATACTATTTTTTTGAAATAACTTAAAACCAACTGACTTTTATTGTTAGTTGGTTTTTTTAATGCCAATATTTATCCGTAAATAATTTGATCTTGCTTTTAGTCTTTTCTGGAACATGCTCTTCTGGGGTGACTAAGGCATCTTTTAATGCACTGTGAAAAGAGCTTGGCGGCCTTAATGATGAGACTCTTTTAGCAACAGCAGAAATTATTGATTTTGCAAAATTTGCATTTTCCTGGAGATTTTCAATGACCATTTCTACAGATACATTTTCGCAATTTTGATTCCAGCAATCATAATCAGTAACCATTGAGAGGCTGGAATATGCGATTTCGGCTTCTTTTGCCAATCTAGCTTCAGTATGGTTTGTCATACCTATTATTGAGCATCCCCAATCTCTATATAAGTTTGATTCTGCTCTTGTTGAAAAGGCTGGTCCCTCCATAGCAAGATATGTTCCTCCAATATGCATTTTTTTGTCTTTTGTTAAAAGTTTTTCTATTTCTTTCGAAAGTATTTGAGAAAGAATGTCGCAAAATGGATTTGCCATGCTTATGTGCGCTACAACTCCATTGTTGAAAAAAGTCAATGGCCTTTGATGAGTGCGATCAATAAATTGATCAGGAATAACAATGTCGCAAGGTTTGATATTTTCTTTTAATGATCCCACCGCTGATGCGGATATCAACCATCTAACATTTAGAGAGCGCATAGCCCAGATATTTGCTTTGTATGGAATTTCACTTGGATTTAAAGTATGTTTCTCTCCGTGGCGAGCAAGAAAAACAATCTCAATTCCAAATAGATTGCCTATTAGTAACTTATTAGATGGTTTCCCATAGGGAGTGTCTAAGCTTAACTCGACTATGTCTTTAAGATTTTCTATCCTATATAGTCCGCTTCCGCCAATAATTCCTAATCTTGCTTGTTTGAAATCGTAGGCATCTGATTGTGTTCCCGAAATATTCAAAAAATCATGTTCAGTGATCATCTAGTTTTAGCTGGTGGTGGTCATACTCATGCCCTTGTGTTGCTCCAGTGGGCAATGAATCCAAAATTGAAGCCTGCTGGAATGATTACTTTAGTTAATAAAGCAAGTACAACTGTTTATTCTGGAATGTTTCCAGGTGTCATAGCAGGTAAATACAAGATAGATGAAATACTAATTGATTTGAGGAAACTTGCTTTAAAAGCAGGAGTTTCATTTGTGATGGCAGAAATTGAGGGGATCAATCTTAAGGAAAAAAAGTTACTTTTAGAAGGACGGCCAGAAATTGAATATTCTCTATTATCCCTAAATATAGGAACAAAAACTAATATAAATTCTAAACTTTTTAATAGAGGTGATAAAGATTTAGCTGTTCCAATTAAACCTTTTTCTGAATCCTATAAATTTATTGTCGATCAAGATATCCACAAGAATGATTCTTCTGCAAAACCATTTGTAATTATTGGTGGTGGATTTGCTGGAATAGAAATAGCTTTTTCTTTAAGAAAAAGATGGCCAAAAAGGCCTATTTTATTAAAAGTCAAATCAGGAAGAAATATAAATAAAAACCTGCTAAGAAATTTAAAGGCCTTAGATATTGAAATCACACAAAAGCAACCATCTATTTTATATCCAAAATTAATATGTACCGGTAATAAATCATTTAATTGGTTAAAGGATAGTGGTTTACCTATAGATGAGAATGGGAGAGTTCTAACTAAAAAAACTCTTCAAGTCCTTAACTATCCAGAGTTATTTGCTGTAGGAGATTGTGGTGTCATTAAGGATTATCCTCGACCTTCTTCTGGAGTATGGGCAGTTCGTGCAGCAAAATCACTTGCAAATAATTTAGAGTTTATAACTAAGGGTTTAAAACTAGAGGAATGGAAACCTCAAAGAAAAGCAATACAACTGTTGGATATCAACATTAGAAAAAAGAAATCTAAAGCTTTTATTTCCTGGGGTGAAGTTATTATTGGTCCTTTTGATTTTTTATCAAGTTTAAAAGAATTAATTGATAAACAATTTATCTCTAAATTTGATCTAGTTAAAGATATAAATTCAGATATGTCTTCTGAAGAAGACATGATTAAATGTAGAGGATGTGCGGCTAAATTAGCTTTTACTCCATTAAGTTCAGCATTAAAAAAAGTAGATTTAATAGAATCTTCAAAAGATGATTCTATAAATATAGGGATATTAAATTCTGATAAAACTTTGATACAAAGTGTAGATGGATTCCCTTCTTTAATTAGTGATCCTTGGTTAAATGGAAGACTTTTGGCGTTTCATTCCTGTTCTGATATTTGGGCATGCGGAGGATCTGTGATCTCTGCACAGTCTCTTATTAATTTACCATCCATATCTAATAATTTACAGCAAGAATTGTTATATCAAGTTTTGGAAGGTATTAATTCTGCTTTAACTATCCAAGGTGCAAATCTTATAGGTGGACATACATTAGAATCAAGAAAAATATCTGAAGAGCCTTTTTCCCTAGGAATAGAAAGCTCATTAACTGTAAATGGGGTTATTGATGATAAAAAATATTTTTGGCCTAAGGGAGGAATGAGAAATGGAGATGAAATTTTAATTAGTCGTTCTTTGGGAACTGGAATTATTTTTTCTGCATTTATGAATGGTCAAGTAAAACCTTATATACTTGATAATGTCTTAAAAGAAATGAATAAAAGTCAGCATGAGATTGTTAATTATATTAATCAATTAACAAATCTAAATCCACGCTCAAAAATTGTTAATGCATGTACTGATATAACTGGATTTGGTTTGCTAGGTCATTTGTCAGAAATGTTGGAATCTACAAATAGTGATCAATTAAAGATGAATTCAGAACCATTTAAAGTCAATCTTGAACTGGATAAAATACCATTATATGATGGTGTGAAAGAACTTTTAGATAAAGGCTTTGAAAGCACTTTGGCCCCTGCAAATCAAATTTTCCTAAAAAATATTGATGGAGATAAAAACTTAAGGTTTGAGCTCACATCTAATGATTCTTGCTCTAATAGATCCTTTTATAATGCCATGCTGAAAATCTTAGTAGACCCACAAACTTGTGGCCCTTTGGTTGTTTGTTGTTCATCGATTTATTCAGAAAAACTTATACAGCAAGGACCTTGGATTAAAATAGGTTTTATTTCCAAATAAATACTTATTAAATTTTTAAAAAGCAATATTTTCATCAATTAATTTCATTCTTTGCCGTTTTATTTCTATTCCTATTTCTGGTCCAGGTTCCCAACCTTTAGCTATTAAATCATCTCCTTTTATTGGAGACTCTATATTCTTCCAATTAAATAGCCAAGATTTCAAATATTCTTTTAGTGGGTTATTTCTACATATTTCAAGCATGAAAGAAGATTCATTAGCATTGATTTTCTCAAGGTTTATTGTCCACTTTGATGGTGACCAATTTTTATATAAATGATTAGCTGTTATATTTTTTAGATATTTATTTAATCTACAAGCTCCTTCTATTATTTCTTTTTGCTGTTGATTTAAGTGTAATCTATTAGCTAGATAAATAGGGCTTTTAGATTCATAAACAAATGCTGTTAGGGGTTCAATATTAGACTTCTTTGCAATGAAAATTTTTTCAATAAGTCGTTTATCATTTTGTAATTTCGAATCTACTATTTTTAGCCCTCCACAGACTTGTAGATTTTTTAATGCATTCTTCCAATATTTGTCTTCTAAAAGCAATTCTAGTTCCATTTTTAATCTTATTGATAATGCTGAAGGTGCTAAATCAGTATTATCTCCAATATGCCAATTCCAAGGCCAAAGATTTATTGTATCTTTTATTTGTTTTAAGGCTTGATTTGATAGATCAAAATCTAACTTGGCAGAATAGCGAGAAGCTCTAATAACTCTAGTTGGGTCATCTAAAACACTTGATTTATGCAAAAAGTCCATTTTCATATTTTCAATTGCATCTGATCCTGAAAATAAATCGATTAGTCTATTATCTTTCAGTTCAATTGCCATTGCATTTATATTAAAATCTCTTCTTATTAGATCTTTTTTGATTGTTGATAACTCGACTATTGGGTTTTCTCCAGGTATTGGATACGTTTCTTTACGAGCAGATGCAATATCAACTTTTATGCCATTAATTATTACTTCTGAGGTTTTGTAATTTCTGTTATCTCGGATGACTTTTACTCTTTCTGCTCCAAGAACTTTTTGCAATTCTTTTATATAGGTTGAGGTCTCACCTTCAATAATTAAATCTAGATCATTGAAGATAATTTCATAATTTTGATTTTTAGATTTTTTTATTAAGTCTCTTACAACTCCTCCAACTATTGCAATAGAAGTTATATTGACTGAGCAAGCTGCTTCTAAAATAATAGTTAGAATTCCTCTCGGTAATTCTTTTATCTCTTTTTCAATTGTAGATTTATCAAATAATTCCATGAGAAATATGGTTTTAGCTAGTTAACATTTTTCAGATTAAATCTTACTCATCTATCAATTTCAATGGAGCTAGTCTTGGGTCTAATATTTTTGGCCCCATTCCTGAGAATTTTATAGCCAGTGAGATTTTTTCTCCTGAACCAAAAACATGTGTGATTATCCCTTCTCCAAATGAAGAATGTTCAACTCTATCGTTAACTGACCATCTCTTCCCTGGGGAAGGACCAGAATATGTTTTTCTTACTGCATTTTCAGCTTCACTAGGAAAGGACTTTTTATTACTTTGGCGATCAATTCTAGTTAGTCTGTCTAGATTTTTTTCTCTTCTTAATGTAGCCCCACCAGATAATGGGATATCGCCTTTAACAAGTTCTTCTGGTATTTCGGAGAGGAATATAGATGCGATAGCTGGTTCTCTCATCCCTCCCCACATTCTTCTCTCAGATGCATGAAAGAGAAATAGTTTTTCTTTCGCTCTAGTAAGTCCTACGTAACAAAGTCGCCTTTCTTCCTCAAGTGAAGATGGATCATCAAGCGATCTATAGCTTGGGAATAAGCCTTGCTCCATTCCCACAAGACAAACAACAGGAAATTCCAAACCTTTACTGCTGTGAAGAGTCATTAATGTGACTCGATTTGACGCAGTGTCTTTATTATCTGCATCGCTTGATAGAGCAGCAGTTGATAAAAAACCTTCTAAATTTGCATCTTCGCTTTCTTCCTGATATTGCAACGCGGCATTAACTAATTCTTGAAGATTGCGTCTTCTTTCTTCAGCCTCATCTGTTCCTGTTGCAATTAATTCACTTAAATAGCCACTTTTTTCTAAAACTAATTGAACCAACTCGGCGGGGCTTGAAGAGAGAAGATGACTTTGTAATTCATTAATAAGCTCACTAAAAATTAAAAGACCTTTGGCTGATCTTCCTGCGAGAGATCTGACAGCTTCGGGGTCATTTACAACTTCCCAAAGAGGAATTTTTAATTGACTAGCAGCATCACTCAATCTTTGAACTGTTGTTTTGCCAATCCCTCTTTTAGGAACGTTTAAAACTCTCAGAAGACTGACACTGTCAGATGGATTAATTAAAAGTCTTAAATAAGCTAGTAGATCTTTAATTTCTCTTCGATCATAAAAACGTAATCCTCCAACCACAATGTATGGAATACTCCAGCGGACCAATGAGTCCTCAATTGCTCTTGATTGCGCATTGGTTCTATAAAGAATAGCCATATCTCCCCAATTTAATTCTGGATTCGAGGCATCTAAAATTCTTAGCCTATGAATAACTGCTTCTGCCTCTGCTATCTCATCGTCACACCTTGTTAATCTAATAGGCTCACCTTCTCCTCTAGTTGCTCTAAGAACTTTATCTATTCTTTCTTTATTGTTGGAGATTAGTGAATTTGCTGCTTCGAGGATGGTAGAGGTAGATCGATAATTTTCTTCTAGTTTTACAAGAGTTGAATCATATTTATTGTCTAGGCTTTTCTTTCCAAAGTCCTCTTGAAATCCCATTAGTATCCTAAAGTCCGCAGCTCTAAAGCTGTAAATACTTTGATCTGCATCGCCAACAACAAAAACGGATCGATTATTCCAATCTTGAAAAGAAGATGGATCTTTACCATTGGTCACCAACTGTTTAATTAATTCGTATTGTGTCCAATTAGTATCTTGATATTCATCAACTAAAACATGTTTGAAGCGACTGTGCCAATAAGTCCTTATTTTTTCATTTTGTTGTAGTAATTGAACAGGTATTAATAGAAGATCATCAAAATCTAATGCATTATTAGCAGCTAAAGCTTTTCTATAAAGTCTATAAGTTTCAGCAACTAATTTTCCTCTTTGACCTTCTTGATTATTTGATAAATCATCAGGAAGTAAGCATTGATTTTTGGCATTACTGATTGCCCATCGTACTTTTTTTGGTTCAAATCTTTTTGGATCTAATTGTAGATCTTGTGTAACTATTTCTTTGATAAGACTTTGGGCATCTGTTTCGTCATATATTGAAAACTGTTTAGTCCATGTCAATCCTTCAGGGTCTTTGAATTTATCGATGTCAAAGCGTAATAATCTCGAAAACAAAGCGTGAAAAGTACCTATCCATAATTCACGACTGATTTCACGATGTATACGATTACGAATTTCTCTTTGTTCTGCTACTTGTAAGGCAGTCCAAGGCTTCCCGTGGGTAAGACTTGATAACCTTTTTGCTAAAAGCAATTCAAGTCTATCTTTCATCTCTCTTGCAGCTTTATTGGTAAAAGTAACTGCAAGAATAGAACTAGGATCAACTTTGTATTCAGTAATTAAATGCGCAATACGATGAGTAAGAGCTCTTGTTTTTCCGCTTCCTGCTCCTGCTACAACTAATAATGGACCATGAAAATGATCAACTGCATGTGACTGCGCCTCGTTTAATCCATTTAGAAATATACTGTTTGATTGTTTCATTTTATAGACTTTAAATACATTTAATTGAATTTAGTTTTGCAACATTCATGGGGTACATTTTTATATTATTTAAGCAGCAAAAATAAAATCATAAAAGCAGATTTGATGTTGCATTTTCTTTTTGTTTATATAGCTTAGAAAGTATTATTTTTATTTTATTAAGTTCTTGATGAGAGTTGATAATTGATTCGATTTTTCTTTGAGGCATTTTGAGCTTTTGTGAAATAGTTACAACCTCTTTTTCTAAACGATTTTTGTATTCGCTTAGTTCTTTAATTGACTCTTCAAGTTCTTCTTCAGTTGGACTTTTCATTTTTTTGTTTAACAATAGCTCAAATTAGTGATATCCCACTTTGCTTATAAGCTTTTTGAGATAACTCTATGGTTAGTTTTTCTTGGAAATTTTTCTTACAGTTAAGAAGCATTGCGTTCTTAGGTCTCTTTCAATCAAATTTGACTGTAAGTCTTAAGTTGAATAAGTAATGAAGTAATGAAGTAATGACTATTAAGTCTTTACTTGAACTCTTTTACTTATTAGAAGGTAGGTATTTAAAAGATGCTTGATGCGTTTTCTAGAACAGTTGTAAGTGCTGATGCCAAGGGCGCCGCAATTGGGAGTGAGGATCTTGCAGATTTAAGAAAGTACGTGGCAGATGCAAATAAAAGAATTGATGCAACTCTTGCCATAACTCAAAATGTCTCTTGCATTGCTGCAGATGCTGTGGCGGGAATGGTTTGTGAAAATACTGGGCTTACTCAACCAGGAGGGCATTGCTATCCCACTCGTAGAATGGCAGCTTGTTTAAGGGATGGAGAAATTATTTTGAGATATGTAAGCTACGCGCTTCTTGCAGGGGATCCCTCTGTTCTTGAAGATAGATGCCTCAATGGTTTAAAAGAAACATATCTTGCTCTTGGCGTCCCAACCTCTAATGCTATTAGAGCCGTTGAAATAATGAAGATTGCCACAGTCGCAATTATGACCGAGACAAATACAGGAAGAAAAATGTTTAAAGGGATTAATTCTGGATCAGGAGCACAATGTCAAGACATCGCCTCTGAGGCGGCATCTTATTTTGATCTTGTAATAGAAGCTTTGAGGTAAATATTAAACTCTAATTGCTCCACTACATCACGCAAACCATTTCTTATTAAGCCACTATGAAATCTGCAGTTACAACCGTTGTTAGCGCAGCTGATGCAGCAGGAAGATTTCCCAGCATGAGTGATTTTGAGTCTGTGAAAGGATCTTTTGATAGGGCAAAAGCTCGTCTAGAGGCTGCAGAAAAACTTGCTTCTTGTCTTGATAAATTTACCAATCTTGCCGTTGATGCTGTTTATCAAAATGGTTCATATGAGCAGGCTAATAAAGATAAGTGCGTGAGAGATATTCATCATTACTTGCGTCTTATTAATTATTGCTTAGTAACTGGTGGCACTGGTCCTTTAGATGAATGGGGAATATCAGGTATGAGAGAAATTATTCGTATCCAACTATTACCAACAGCTGCTTATATTGAAGCATTTATTTTTATTCGAGATGAAATTAAAATCAATGATGTTATGGGTCAGCAAGCCGAAACGGAATTCAAAGGATTATTGGATTATTTAATAAACGCACTTGCATAAAAATAATTTAATTTAATTTAATTTATTTAAAATATTTTTTCGTAATGTTGAATAATTATTTGAACTTTTAATGATTAATTCTTTAGATTTAAATAAATATATAGAACTTTATCAAGATTTTTTGCATCCAAATCCAAATATTAATTCTCAAGCATTTTTGATTTTAAAAAAAGAATTTGAGGTTAAGTTTATGAATAATCTTTTAGCTAATCTCAAGGAAGAAGATTTATTTATAAGAAGAAAATCAATATTAGCTTTGGGACGATTTGGAGAAAAAGCCTTAAAGTCAATCGTTCAATTGTATATGGATACTAACAATAAAACTGTTAAAGTTAGCTGTCTTAAAACAATTATCAAAGTTGTAGTTAATTTTAATTTAGAAGAATTAACTCAGGATGAGATGTTAGTAGTTGATTTAGCTCTTAAAGATAGTTCTCCTGAAATGATCTTGACTGTTATTTCTCTTTTGAGGCAATTAGGGAGAACTGGTAGAAATATTTTGATGAAAACTTGTAGAGATAAAGACTTATTAAGAGCGAAAGCTTCTATCAGCGCACTTTTGGAAATGAAAGATCATACTATTGATGATTTATTTGAGGATTTATTAAATGATAAATCTATTGATCAAATGATAAAGGAAGATATTTTGAGAGACAAAATTATTTAATATTACAGATTCTTTATTAAGTCTTTTAGTTGTTGATTTTTTTTATAGCTAATTTAATAATTGCGATAACATTTTTATCTTGCTCAATTTTAAGAAGGTCCCTGAGTGGATTTATAGCTTCATTAATATTAAGTTGGATTAATGACAATATGGAAGATTTTCGAATATCTGGATTTTTGTGTTTTAATTTTAATATTAAGGTAGGAATTAAAGATTCTATTCTATACAATTTACCAACTAATTTAATAGCTTCAATCTGAACATTTTCAGCAGTATCATTAATAGCCCTTTCTACTATTTGAATTGCTTCCTGATCTTGGGACTGTCTAATGTGTTCTTCAAGTGCTGAAATTGCAGCTGATTTTACATTGGTGTTTTTTGATTTAGCTGCTTTTTTTATTGCATTAGAGGCTTTAGCTCCAATAAATTCTAAACACCATGCTGCAAGACCATATTGCATTTCTGTATATTCTTGATTCTCCAAGACAATGATTAGATGATTAACAGCAGCCTCTCCAAAAATTGCAATTGCACCAGCTGCTGAAAATTGCACTACAGAATCTGAATCACTGGTAAGTGCTTTTATTAAATGAGGTAAAGCTGATGGATCGTTAACTAACTTTAAAGTCTTAGCTGCCGCTCTTCTCTGTATTACGTTTTTACTATTCAGAAGAGCTTTGATTAACTCAGGTAAAGCTGCCGAACCAACCTCGGCTAGTGCTATTGCATAATTTCTTCTTACCAAACCATTTTCATCACTAAGTCCTTTGATTAATAGCTTGATGTCTTTTTGACTTGATTTTTTCTTACTCACTATGTTTTGTTTATCCCCCTCGGCCTTTTCACTTTCTTCTTCAGTAGTTATTTCACTGTTCAAGTAATTATCCACTTTGTCTTATCTCCTTGAAAGCTTATTATATAATCTAGATTAAATTATTCACTATAATTTTATTACATGTATTTTCATAAATAATATCCTTTTACATTCGGTATAAATTTTATGCTGAATATAATGCTCTCAGCTTATCTAATAAATAAATATCCTTATATTTAAAGTGCAATCTAATCCATTTAATAATCTACCGAAAATCAATAAAATAGACGCTATCAATATTCTTAGAAGACCAATTTCTGAGGTTAAGCTTTTAGCAGATTATTATAAGGCTGTATTCCACTTAGCAAATTTTCCTTGTGAAGAATCAGAAGTGGCCCTTCTTGACTTTATTAAACATGACTGTGAAAAACTTGAATATAAGATAGCTAAAAGGAAAGCAATTGAGGTACTCGCTAATTTCGGTTGTAAAAAAGCCATCCAAACTATTGCGGAGTTTCTAGAAAATGATGATGATTATCTTGTTGAGACAGTTATTTGGTCATTAGCTAAACTTAAATGTAATGATATTGATATCATTAACAAGATTTGTTCAAAATTATATAAGCAATTTAATAATAAAAGAGTAGTAATACAAACATTAACTCATTTAGGAGTTAGAAAAGAAATAGATATGATTAGATCATTATCAAGAGATAAACAAACCTCCAATGGAGTTAAAGGAGCCTCTTTTGCGGCATTAATAAAACTTGCTGGTGAGGAGGATAAGCTGACTGATCTGAAAAAGTTTTTGAGACTATCAAATCAAAACGATAGACATTGTGCAGTTCAAGATATTATAAATGCTGGTCATTTATCTGTTTTACCTGATTTAATTAAGGCGCCACTTTCTCCATCATTTAAATTACAGGCAATAGATTCTCTTTGGATTAATGAAGTAGTATTATGTGAAAATATAAATCTACTTAATTGTATAGACTCAGTAGTTTTTGATGATCCAAGGAATATAGATACTTTAGAAGTTAATAATTTTAATAAAGACTTGAGTTTTCTTATTGAGCAACTTTTTCATACAGATTTTAATAGATGTTATCATTCAATCAAAGAACTACTAAAATTCCCTTTAGATAAAGTTTTATATTATCTAAATAATAATTGGGATAGAGCCAAATCAGATTATGGAGCTATATATTTCTTTATTAATGTATATAAACTACTATTAGATCAGCAATTATATGATGATCTTCTTTTAGATAAAGTAGGTTTTTTACTATCCAATAATTGGCCTGATTATATGAAATTTAAATCTTCAGCAATACAAATATTGGGTTGCTTAAATGAAAACAAATTCTATAATAATATGATTTATTTTTCAGATGAGAGTCATACACCTTATTGGAAAAATAGATATACTGCTTTGCTTGTATTACAAAATAAGCAAATTAATATTAAAAATAAATTCGCTAAATTATTTTTGAATGATAGTCATAGATTTGTGAGATTCAAAGCAAAAGAAATTAGTACTTAGTTTATTTCTCTTTGGTGAAGATAATGAGAATTTTTATTTCCAATACTCGTTAATGAAACAATCAAAATTAACTATTTTTTTAAATATTAATGGCCCAAACTCTGATCCCCAAACTTTTTTATCAGTTTCTATTGCATATCCAGAATCTTCTGAAATAAGAATGTTTTTGTTCACTGTTACTTTACTTTTAACATAAGTCTTATCACTCCCATATTCTATGTAGCATTTACAACCTGATTCGATAGTCCCTAAAAAATTTCCTGGTTTTTTTTCTTTAAAATACATAGAACACCCAGGCTTTTTATATAACTTATATTTAGATATGTTGTCTAAAAGAGATATATCTAGTGCACCACCAGTGAATCTTTCTTTGTCTTCAATCTTATAGTTACTAAAAATAAAAATTTCTTCTTTTTGGGATAACTTATTTATAGACTGCCTATAAGGATTCCATATGTCGTGTTGATATCTCTGCTCAGAGTAAAACGCAAAACAGTTATAAGTTTTAAAAAATAATGGCCTAATATGTATTTGAATATGTGCAAATTTTTTTGGATTATTTAAAGCTTGTTCCTTATTACTAAATACGCCCGAAACTATCTTTGCAAATTCTATGGTAGGGTTTTTTTTCATCTTTTATATATTATTTAATTTTTTAAAGAACGAATCTCAGATGCATAAGATGTTTGAAGGATTGCTAATGAATCTAGTGATCTTGTAACCGAAGATCTACTCCTTAAATTGTTTGAGATAAACCATATTCTTTCCTCTGTAGAAATATGACTGTATTCTGAATAAATAATTAAAGTTCCATCAACAAGAATTTTATATAATGACACTACTTGAATTGCTTCAGTATATCCAACGCTCCTAACTATTTTTCCTTCTGTTTTAGAAACTTCTATCGGAACGAGTATACTTTCGCCAGAAGAGTTTCCGTTTTGATTCTCCTCACCCCATTCACTTTTTGCTTCCCAACTAATTAGGAATGCTCTGTTTACTGCTTTAGTAGTTATTAAATTATCTTTTAAAAATTTAATAACTCGTGCGTCGTTAGGTTTAGAAGGTGATATTTTTATTTTACTTCTTATTTCTTCAAATTCTTGAAATGCTAGAGAATGTCCGCTTCTCATTGAATTCCATTCCCCAACGCTTTTTAAGAAAAATTCTTTAATATTCATCTACTTTAATTGGATTGCTATTAATTTATTTTTAGAAGATTAAATAATTTTACAAATATCACTTGTCGCAAAAGCTTTTGTTAAGTATGAAGTTTCTAGGAAACTTTTTGTTTTAAAACCAGTTGGAGAATTCCATGATCTCATGTAGGGAACAATATCTTCGCCAAAAATATTATTATATTCATTAGAATCTATTAGAAAATCAATATGCTCTTCAAAACCTAGGTTATTTATAATATTTGAACTTTGAGTTACTTCGCCTTTACTTTTGATGGGCCTACCAAGAATATGCTTGTATATTAACTTGATAGATTTATATTGGCTAATACCATCAAAGTAGAAATTTCTATAAATAGTTGATTTACAAATTTTCCTTGTAAATTCTCTTACTGTAAGATCACCATTCCTTAGCTTCCTTTCAATATCAATTGGACGCTCCGATTGCATTAATGATAAGTTTCCAAAGATGTGTTTATATAATGCATTGATTGCTACAAGTAATGCATCATCATCATTAGGAACAAATTCATTGATTTGAAGCATATTTATTCCAGCACTTTCCTTATTTAGTATTTTGTATTTATAACTTTCAATCTTATCCCTTCTGTAACTGCTCATAACATTGTTATGAATTAAGTTTTCGAGTTGCTTAGGTTTGGTTTTAGATGTGACTGTGAATTTTTCTTTTTCTCCTGGCATTGATGCTCCTCTTATATGTAATCCATACATTGTTTTTTTACTTCCAGATACTCTACTTTTGTTAAACTTAACTGGATCCTTATTAATAGCTTCTGCTCCTATTTTAAGCGCTTTAAAAGGGATACTTGACATATCAATACTTAATACTAATTTAGTTTAACAATATGAAGAGAATAAATATAAATTTTTTATTTTTAGTTATCTATATTATTTAATTTCTTAATAATTTTTTGAAATCATTGGCTTTTTTTCTGCGTTTCGGAGACTTTATTTTTATTAAATCCAGTGATGGTTGCTAGTGCAAACATTCCAAGTAAGGCACCTCCCAACATTAGTCCAGCGCCCTGACTGACGCCTGCTCCAACAGCAACAATAATTGAATCACTTATTAATAAACTGATTATTAGAGCGGGCGTGAAAAGCCTCCATCGTGTTCCCCCTATCCCTAGCGCATAGCTTAAAAAGTCAAAAAGTCCAGTCATTAGTAGTCCAGTCATTAGAAAGAAATTGCCTTCTAGTTGATTTTGGTTAAAACTTTCAATTCTTTTCATGGCTTTTATTCCAACTAATTTCCGAACAGGAGCTCGGCCGAAATTTCTGGCTATAAAAAATGCTATCTGGCAAAAAATTAGGTCAGATATAAAAATAGTTAGATAACCTGTTTTGAAACCAAGTAATGATCCGGCTAAAAGTGAGTAAACTGAGCTAGGTAATGCTGGAAGGATTACGCTAATTCCTCGAAGTATCAGAATTCCCAGAGGTGCCCAAATGCCCATTTCTTTCACGGCACTTCTTAATGGTTCAATTCCATACGTCTGAATTAAGAAGACAAGTAAAATGAAAGCACCTACAAAAAATGCAATAGTTAGGTACTTTTGTAATTTTTCTTTTTTCAAATTGAACTCCTAGATATAGAGGATAAGCTCTTAAAAGAATTCTATTTAAATTATCCTATTTAAAATGTGTTTGATTTAGTTAATCCACAAAGATTTACGTGACATAAAATTAATCAATTTTGTAATTTTTGGCACGATACTAAAATAAAATTTTAAAGCTTAAAATTTTATGCCCTCATCTCCTGTAAAAAACTTGGTTACTGGAGGGGCTGGCTTCGTTGGTTCTCATTTGATTGATCGTTTAATGAAATCTGGAGAAAAAGTTATCTGTTTGGATAATTTTTTTACTGGGAGTAAAGAAAATATTGAACACTGGATTGGACATCCATCTTTTGAGCTTATAGATCATGATGTTATAGAGCCAATCAAGCTTGATGTGGATAGGATTTGGCATTTAGCTTGTCCAGCTTCTCCAATTCATTATCAATTTAACCCTATTAAAACAGCTAAAACGAGTTTTTTGGGGACTTATAATATGCTTGGATTAGCTAGGAAAGTTGGAGCTCGAATATTATTAGCAAGTACTAGTGAAGTTTATGGAAATCCCGAAATTCATCCTCAGCCTGAAAAATATAACGGCAATGTAAATCCTGTAGGAATTCGTAGTTGCTACGATGAGGGTAAACGTGTTGCGGAATCATTGTGTTATGACTATATGAGAATGCATGGTTTAGAAATAAGAATTGCTAGAATATTTAATACCTATGGTCCTAGAATGTTATTAAATGATGGAAGACTTATTAGCAACTTATTAGTTCAATCAATACATGGAAATGACTTGACTATTTATGGCAATGGTAAGCAAACCAGAAGCTTTTGTTTTGTTGATGACTTAATAGATGGTTTAACTTTATTCATGAATTCTTTAAATGTAGGACCTATGAATTTAGGCAATCCTGAAGAATTATCTATTCTTCAAATAACTAACTTAATAAGAAATATCTCAATTGAAAAAGTAAATCTGAAATTTTTAAAAGCGCTAGATGATGATCCTTTAAGAAGAAAGCCTGATATTTATCTTGCAAAAAAAGAATTAAATTGGGAGCCTAAAATAATGTTTAAAGAAGGATTAGCAATTACAAGAGAGTATTTTGAAAAGAAATTAATCTTTGAAAAAAGTAAATAAGTAATTAACTATTTTAAATTAAAAAGTTAATGAATAAGATGCTATGATGATATTTAAATTTAATATTTTTTGTAAATTATAATAATCCCATGAATTCAAAGGCAAGTAATGAGACGATTCTTGTAACAGGAGCCGCAGGTTTTATTGGCGCGGCTTTAGTAAAAGCTCTGCTTAACTTGAATTTTAAAGTTATAGGTATTGATAACTTAAATGACTATTATTCTACGTCCTTAAAGAGATCCAGATTAACTGAAATTGAAAAAGTTTCCACGGTAAATGGAGAATGGTTTTTTTATGAGATTCCTATAGAAGATAATAAAGTATTGCAAGACATAATTAATAGATACAATCCACAAGTTTTTGTTCATCTTGCCGCACAAGCGGGTGTTCGTTATTCAATAACCAACCCTGCTGCATATATACAAAGTAATTTGGTAGGTTTTGCAAATGTATTGGAAGGATGTAGGCAGAATCAAATACCTCATTTGATTTATGCATCTAGCAGTTCTGTTTATGGTGGCAATAAAAATCTTCCTTTCTATGAAGAACAAGCCGTAAATCATCCAGTTAGTTTGTATGCAGCCACTAAGAAATCTAATGAATTAATGGCCCATACCTATAGCCACTTATATGATTTACCAACAACTGGACTACGATTCTTTACCGTTTATGGCCCATGGGGAAGACCCGATATGGCTCCAATGATTTTTGCGAGATCAATTTTAAATAATGAGCCAATCCAAGTATTTAATTACGGTAAAATGCAAAGGGATTTTACTTACATCGATGATGTAGTAGAGGGGATAATTCGTTGTTGCTTCAAGAAAGCAAGTATTGATGATGACTTTAATCCTCTTGTTCCTAACCCTTCAACTTCATCAGCACCTTATAGGATTTTTAATATAGGTAATTCACGTCCAACTCAACTCACATATTTTATAGAGTTATTAGAGAAGAATTTGGGAAAGAAAGCTATAAAGAATTTTCAACCTATGCAGCCGGGAGATGTAGTTTCTACTGCTGCAAGAATGGACTTGCTTAATTCGTGGGTAGATTACAAACCCATAACATCCATAGAAAATGGTATTAAATTGTTCTCTGAATGGTACTTAGACTATTTTAAAAATACTTTTTGAACACTGGTTTTGATTTTTCTGTTTATTTAAAACTTAGGCTAGTCCTAATAATTTAATTCTGAAGCGAGCAACATTTTTTGATTGGATTGGATTTGAAATTAGAAAAGGATGATTTTTAATCTTCTCAAAAGCTATTTCAATCTTTTCATCTATTTTTATATCTTTATTATTTCCTAGATCACAATCTTTCCAAGCTGCATCAAATGCCATTGCAAAACTATCAGCATTATTATATAAATTTTCACTAGATGTTTCTAAATTCATATGAATAGAATCAAATGTTTAAATCATTTTAACTCCTTAATGGGATATTAAAAATGACTAAGTCTTTGTAATATAGTTAATCATTATTAATTTTGCTCGATAAAGCCTATCGCTGTATAACTTATCCTTAATATGCTAACTAATGCGTTTGGAGATAAATGATAGTAAAACCAACATAAATTATTATTATTGTTTAAAATAAATTTGATTACCAGCTTTTTATTTTGCCAGATATTAACGATTTTTTAGTCTTACTTATTATTATCTTCATTTTAATTGTCAACTTCTTTAGAAGAAGTTGACAATTAAAATCATCAAATCTTTTAACGTTTAAAAATAAGATGAGTTATTATTTAAAAATTATCAGCTTTAGTGAAAAGATTTATATATTTAACTTGTAGTATTTTTAAATAAAACTACGAGTCTCTAAGAGTGGTTCCAAGTCTCAAAGCTAAAACCCCTGCAAAAATAACCATTAAAAATGATATACCAGCAAGATCAGGTGAATTTATACCTAGACCTGATGAGAAATCTACTTTGGAAAGATCAAATGTACTTTGAACTCCGATTAAAAGGTTCATCATCTCTAAACTACTAATTTCTTTTATGCTAACTCAAGATTGAAATGATCTTTTATTTTTTGAGCTTCTAGTATCAACTCTTATGCAGCTTTGTAATAATTAGGATTGGTCTGCTTATTAACTGACGACTTAAATGCCTTTAAGTTCTAAAGAATGGTTGAGTAGATTAAAAATCAAAAATTATTGCCAACTCTTTTCTAGGCATTAAAAAGCAACTTGTTGGAGGTGCTTTTTAATATTCAAATGTACATATTTGAATGATGTCAGGACCCAGCTTTTAACTTGGTAGTTTCAAAGCAAAATCCTTAAAAAGTAACTATCGGGTGTTTTTGCTATTAAAAAAGCACCTATTAGGTGCTTAATAAATGGTGCCAGGACCCAGATTTGAACTGGGGACAACTTAAAAAAATACTAAAAAAACACTATTTATGCCTGTGAAGACAGGACAAATTTCTAGATATGGTGCCTTCTCAAAAACTTCCATACCACTTCCATACCAGTACAATTCTTTGGGAGTTGTTTTTCTTTTTTATTTAAGAATCATTGGTATGGAAGTTCTGGGGATTTACTCACCTCAGCAGTTCCAGAAGAGTAAATAAGTTGTTAGTAGTCATTGATGGGTCCTTTGAGAAAAAGACTTACGAAAGAAAATCTTTCAAGTAGAAGCAAGCAATCAAATCATTAGCGTTGGAGTTTATACAGAAGAGTTCAGGTCAAAAGATCTTTAAGCAACTTCAGGACACCAATCAATTTCAAGTATCCGCTGTTCTTTAGTAGTAAAATTGCAAGACCAAAAGAGATAAAAGGTAAGAGAAGGTGGATAGTTCTAGTCAAGAAAGAGAAGGAAAGAAAAAAATTATTGAAATAAAAACATTTGCAGTTCCATTTGCTTTAGGAGAAAAGCAAGAAAATCTTACTATTAAAACAAATACCCCCTCCAAACCTTCTAAAGAACAAATAATCAATCAAGCAATTCAATTTCATCTAAAAGGAAATATTCAAGAAGCAGCAAAATATTATCAACTGTTTGTAGAGCAAGGTTTCAAAGATCACATAGTTTTTTCTAATTATGGAGTGGTTTTAAAAAATCTAGCTCAGACACAAGACGCAGAATTGTCATATCGCAAAGCGATTGAAATTAAACCTGATTACGCAGATGCTCATTACAATTTGGGAAACTTATTGAAAGAACTAGGCAAATTACAAGACGCAGAATTGTCATATCGCAAAGCGATTGAAATTAAACCTGATTACGCAGATGCTCATTACAATCTTGGAATCATATTGAATGATCTTGGTAAATCACAAGAAGCAGAATTGTCATATCGCAAAGCAATTAAAATTAAACCTGATTACGCAGAAGCGCATTACAACCTGGGAATCATATTGAATGATCTTGGTAAAAGTGACCAAGCAGAATTGTCATACCGCAGAGCAATTGAAATCAAATCTGATTACGCAGATGCTCATTACAATTTGGGAAACTTATTGAATGATCTTGGTAAATCACAAGAAGCAGAATTGTCATATCGCAAAGCAATTAAAATTAAACCTGATTACGCAGAAGCGCATTACAACCTGGGAATCATATTGAATGATCTTGGTAAAAGTGACCAAGCAGAATTGTCATACCGCAGAGCAATTGAAATCAAATCTGATTACGCAGATGCGCATTTAAATCTGGGAAACATATTGAGAGATCTTGGTGAATTACAAGATGCAGAATTATCAACTCGCAAAGCAATTGAAATCAAACCTGATAACACAGATGCGCATTTAAATCTGGGAAACATATTGAGAGATCTTGGCAAATTAAAAGACGCAAGATTATGTTCAGAAAAGATTATGTCTTTAAGGTCCTGGTCACTTGCTGGTTCATACAGTTTTAATTATGAGATGATATAAGATTGATCTCATAATGCATAAGTTTGGTTAAGATCTTTGAGACTTCGTTGTCTATTAATTTAGACTCATTTATAACTTTATTTCTAATTGAAATATTTAACTGGAATATTTTCAATAAAAAATCTTGAGGGATATTGATATGATCAATCTTCCTAAGAATCTCATCAAAATATTCATACGGTAATCTCGGATGATTAACATCAGCGATCGGTAAACCCTCTAAAATGATTTTTTTACCAGATCTTTCTATTTTCATAGAATCATCGTTAATACTCATCCCCTTGCAGACAATATGAATTCCAAGATCTTCAATATTTATTGACAAAGGAATTGAAAAAATTATGCTTTCTTCAGAAAAAAAACCTTGATAAAAAAAACGACTTAATGGACTAATTCTGCTATATGAATGTCTTAACTCACCATTTACAGCAGGATAATTAGGAGTGCTTATTCCATCCTTATTAGTAATAAAAGGAAAAGATCTTACTTTATGATTTACAAGTTCCACTATGGGAACGACAACACTACTATTTTTAAACTTAAATACTCTAGCATTCAAAAATTGCTTTTTAATAACATTATTCCATGTCCCTTTATGCCTTTCGTCTATATCAACTAAAGCATATTTTTTAATTAATTCTTTTAAATTTGAATTAAATAAACTTAATCCCCTCTCAAATAATTCTGTTGTTTCTTTGCCGCCAGATCCCCATGAAAAGTTATCTTGGTAAAAATTAAAAAAATTTCTAATTTCCTGATTATATTCCTTATCTTTTTTAATTCTTAATTTATTATCTTCTAAATAAATATCGTCTTTTTTGATCATTAACTTTGATGGAGTAAAAATTCTCGCTCTCAGACTTGGATTAACAGAAAAAATACCTCTTCCATATTCACCTTCCTTTTGAAATACATTATCTGCTACTCCGCCAAGTCTACGAAATTCAGAAAGTAAAAAATTCCAATTGTCGTCCATAAGAGATATCAATGCTACATGACTTATGTCTTCTCTTTAATCTAGTTGAACACCAAGATTTAGAAAACTGGGTAAAGTTTGAAGCAAAACATCCAAACACCTTCGCTGGGATGTATCAGTTCTGGATTTCTAAAATGAATACCTGATTATTCATAGAACATCATGGCAGTAATAATTCATTGATCTGATAGGGAAACTTCCATACCACTTCCATACCGTTTTTATAGATACTCAATTTGTGCCTTAACGAACTTAAAACCCTGAAAACGCAACTATATTTTGTTTTGGGTATTAAAAAAGCACCTATAAGGTGCTCATTAATGGTGCCAGGACCCAGATTTGAACTGGGGACACGGCGATTTTCAGTCGCCTGCTCTACCAACTGAGCTATCCCGGCTTTAAACCCTAATAATCTACCAATTCGTAAGTACCTTATTGAAAAATAAATTGAAATCGCCTTATTTTTCTTTTGTCTAATTTCAAAGGTAATTTGAAAATCATGAAAATGCTAGCTTTCCAATGATTTTGTTGGAAGCAAATTTCATAACTTAGGAATAGCTTTGATCATCCTAACCAATGTTTTATGTGCATCTGAACAGTCTTGAAGAATATGATCGAATTTTATTTCTAATGTCTCGTCATCAATTTTAAGCTGAACAGCTTCTGGGGATAGGCTTATCATTTTTGCTGATTTAAAAGTTTTAATTTTTCCATAATATTTTGCATATGCATTGACAGCATCCTCATGGTCTTTGTTCATATGATTACATATTCTTGTACTTGACTCTTGGGTGATTGGCTCGGAGTTCATAAAATTTTTTTGTTAGTGATTTTAGAAACTTATTAATAAGATAGATAGATTTAAAGAAATTCAGATTAAAAATTTTATAAAGAATTTAATCCTTTATTCATAATAATCCCTGCAAAGCAATACTTGCTACTCCAGCAGCGGGGGGGGTGTTGCATATTTTTATTGGTATGCCAATTTCTCTTTCTCTTATTTTTTTCCAAGTAATATTTTTTGCACCTCCTCCAATAGTAATTATTTGCCGAGGTAAATCAGCTCCTAATTCATTAAGTTTTTGCCAGCCTCTTGCTTCTATTTTCGCTAACCCTTCAAATAATGCATGAAGATAAAGAGAATCACTGACTGGTCTTGGATCAAGTTTAGGTTGTAAATTTGGGTCATCTATTGGAAATCTTTCTCCTTGACTTGACAATGGAAGAAGGTTTAATCCTGATGATTTATTAGGATTTATTTGTTTGCTTAATTCTGCAATATATTCAAGATTAAAGAAGTCTAGTAGTATCGAAGCCCCTGTATTAGATGCTCCACCAGATAGCCAATTCCCTAACAATTTATGATTTGAAATACCTTTTCCCTCCAAGGGGTTATTTACAAATTTTTTAATTACTATTGTGCTACCAAGGATTGTTATCCCATCATTTTTATTAGGGAAAGTAGCTAAAACCCCAGCATTAGAATCTGTAGTTCCTGCTATGACTTTAAGATTTTTTGGTAAACTTAATTCATCTGCTTTTTTAGTACATACATTTCCCATTATTTGACCTGAAGGAATTATTTTCGGAAGACATTTTAACCATTTTAAATTTTGAAAATTTTCTGGCCATGAACTATTTGATATTTCCCAACCCATCCTAATATTGTTACCTTCTTCCCCATACTCCCAATTATTTATAAGCCATCCACTAATCCAATCTGCTTGGTGCCTTAAGATTATTTCATTACCATATAAGGCTAGAAGTTTTAGTGCTCTTCCAACACTTCCACTTACGCTTGATCCTGCACATTCTTTAGTAAATAGATTTCTTATCTCGTATGAATATTCCGAAAATGGTAAGAAATAAGGTAGGGCTTTCCCTAGAGGAACTCCATCTCTATTGCACGCTAGAAGTGTTCCAGAGGTTCCAGCTACTGAACAAGAAACCAACTTTTCTTTGAGATCTCTTGGAATTTGTTGTATTAGAGTTTTGAGGCTATTTATCCAGTCTCCAGATATTTCTAGACCTTTAGAGTATTTTGTTGATGATGTGAATAGTATTTTTTTTTTAACATTAATGATTGCAATCCTTACGCCTGATGTACCAAGATCTATACCAAGTACAAGAGAATTGTTTAACATTTTTTTTATTAAATTCTTTTTATTTGAGCAAACTTAGTTCTTTTGCTTTTTGAGATACGTCCTCCCATGGGAGAAGAATATCCGTTCTGCCAAAATGACCATAGGCCGCGGTATCTCTATAAAAACGTCCACCTCTAATACTTGGTAGGTTTTGAAGATCGAATGCTTTAATAATTGCGCCTGGTCTTAGATCGAATTGATCTTGTACAAGTTGTGTTAGTTCAGAGTCTGAAACCTTTCCTGTCCCAAATGAATCCACAAGTATCGATATAGGTTTTGCGACTCCGATTGCATAACTTAATTGAACTTCAACTTTTTTTGCAAGATTTGCTGCAACTAATGCCTTCGCAACAAATCTTGCTGCATAAGCTGCAGATCTATCAACCTTAGTAGGGTCTTTCCCTGAAAAAGCGCCTCCACCATGTCGAGCATATCCACCATAGGTATCAACAATTATTTTTCTTCCAGTTAGACCTGCGTCGCCTTGGGGTCCCCCAATAACAAATTTCCCTGTGGGATTAACAAGGAAGCGAGTTGATCCTTTAGCAGGTTTCAGAGGCAGGTCTTCGGTAGCAGGCTCAACAACAAATTTCCATAGGTCTTTAGCAATTCTCTTTTGAATTTCCTCTTCAAGAGTTATTCCATCTACTTCGGATTTATGCTGAGTAGAAATCAGTATTGTGTCTATGGAGCATGGTACTCCGTTTTCGTATGAGACACTTACTTGGGTTTTGCCATCAGGTAAAAGATAATCGATTAATTGTTGATGCCTAACTAATGCCAGCCTTCGTGCTAATCGATGAGCGAGACTTATTGGCAATGGCATAAGTTCAGGAGTCTCGTCGCAAGCAAATCCAAACATAATCCCCTGATCACCAGCCCCTACTTGATCGAGCGGATCTGTTGAATGGTCTTCAGCTTCATTTACACCTTGAGCTATATCTGAAGACTGTTGGTCAAGTGCGACTAGAACGGCGCAACTATTAGCATCGAATCCGCCATCACTTGCACTTCTATATCCAATGTTTTTGATAACTTCTCTGACAAGCTTATTAAAATCCACCTCTGCTTTTGAAGTTATTTCTCCAGTTATTAAACATAAGCCAGTATTAACAACTGCTTCACATGCGACTCTGCTGGTTGGATCTTCACTGAGGCATGCATCTAAAACTGCGTCACTCACTTGATCACAGATTTTGTCTGGATGCCCTTCAGTGACAGATTCAGATGTGAAAACGTATCTACTCATTTAAAATATTAATATTCAATATTTTAATAGCTTGAATGAATTTTTAATTCATTTAATTTTTCTATAAGAAATTTCTTTTCAGTCAGAACTGGGGGGGTTTGCCAGCCACCATTAAAACCAACTACTATTGTTATGCCAGCTTCTTTGGCCATTCTTAAATCAGTATCTGCATCTGAAATAAGAGCACAATCTGACGGGTTAAAGTTCATTTTTTTGCAAAGTTCTATAACTGCTTCTGGATTGGGTTTAGAAGGTTTATTTTCAGCACTCCAATGATAATCAAATATACCTTCCAATTTATTTCTGCAAATAAATTCTTCAATCCCTACTTGTGTATCATTTGTCATTAATGCAATAGATACTCCTTCTTTTTTTAGAGAAACCAATAGATCTAAAGCTCCTGAAATTAGATTTCTATGCTTCTGCGCATTACCTTTTTGATTAAAAAGGTAAATATCTACTTCATCGAAGATTTCTTTACCTATTGAAAGTGATTGAAACCAATCGAAACCAAATAAAGTAAAGATTGTCGCAGTTGATATAATGTTTTGCTCTCTAGAAGCTATAGCTAAACTTGCATTAGCTGAAAGATAATTTTTCTTTAATCCATAAACAGAAATAAGCAATTTTTTTAATAACCAAATTTTAATATTGTTTAGTTTTAATTTTTTAAGTTTATCTTCAAAAAAATTTATCCTAGTTTTAGCCAGTTCTAATAAGCACTCCTCACTATTTGATAAGGTCCCATCCTTATCAAATATTACTGCCTTAATAAAACCAACAGAGCTATTTTTTATTAATAGTTCTGCCATTTCAATAAATGTAAATAATCAAATAGTCATTACTGCAATAGGATCTTCTCCTTCTTCTGCTTGCTCAAGAAGCATTTGTTTGTATCTCGCTGCCATCTCTTCAGCCTTATCAAAAACTTTTTGAGGGTCAGTCAGCATGTCTCCAGGTTCTGGTTCAAGCGCCTTCGTCGATAGAGAAATTCTTCCTCTTTCAGCGTCTAGATCAATAATCATGACCTTCATTTGATCATTGACATTTAATACGGAGTGAGGAGTTTCAATATGCTCATGGCTTATTTCAGAGATGTGAAGAAGTCCACTTACGCCACCAATGTCTATAAATGCACCATAAGGTTTAATTCCTCTGACTGCTCCTACAACAACTTCTCCAACTTCAAGGCGATTCATTTTTCTCTCGACTAAAGCCCTGCGATGACTTAAAACAAGCCTATTCCTTTCTTCATCAACTTCTAAGAATTTCAATGGCAAGAAATCAGCAACTAGTTCTTCTTTCGCCTTTCTAGTGCTTATGTGTGATCCAGGAATAAATCCTCTGAGCCCTTCAACTCGAACAAGTGCACCGCCTCTATTTGTAGCAAAAACCTCGGAATAAATTGTTGCATCTTCTTTTTGTAATTGTCTAACTCTTTCCCAAGCTCGTTGATATTCAATTCTCCTGATAGATAAGGATAATTGGCCATCCTCATTTTCCTCAGTCATTATAAAAAATTCTCTAATTTCTGAGGGCTGTAAAACATCACTCAGACCCTCGACTCTATTTATTGAGACTTCTTGCATAGGCATAAAAGCAGCTGTTTTCGCTCCGATGTCAATCATTGCTCCTTTCGATTCAAGAGCAAAAACTGTTCCATTGACGATGTCACCAGGTTTAAAATTGTAGTCGTATTTACTTAGTAAAGATGCAAATTCATCAAGTGTGAAACCTGCAGTTTCAAGATCACTCTTATTAATTCTGCTTGAAGAGTCATCAGCAGCAGGAATGTTTTTTGGAATATCGTCTTCTTTTAATTCAGTAATTGAATTTTCTTCAAACTCTGCAATTGTGGCATTTGAAACAGTTTCTTCAGGTATAGATGTCTCTTTTTCAGGATTTTTTTCTTCAATTTTGCTTGCTGGATTTTCAGACATGCTTGAATGGCGGTCTGCCTTTTTAGAACAGTGCGATAGGAATACAAAATGGCCCGCCGACCAAATTGAGATTAAATTCTACTTTATTGATAGGTCTTTCTAGTTAAATAACTGATGCCAATTGTTCTTTTTTTATTGGTTTTAGTGCTTCAAGGGTTTTCATGAAATCATTAATTCCATTAAACTGTCTATAAACAGATGCAAATCTGATATAAGCAACTTCATTAATATCTTTTAAATGTGTAAGAACCATTTCTCCAATTTCAATTGATTTGATCTCTTTACAAACTCCTTGATGGAGTTCTAGCTCTATTTCGTCAACAATAAATTCAATTTTAGATCCATGTATAAGTGTTTTTTCACAGGCTCTGTTTAGGCCATTAATTATTTTACTTCGATTAAATAATTCTTTTGCTCCGCTTCTTTTTAAAACATTAATTGGTGTTGTTTCTACTCTTTCATAAGTAGTAAATCGGAAGTCGCAATTTAAGCACTCCCTTCTTCTTCTTACGCTTCTTCCAGAATCAGCCGAACGAGATTCAAGAACTCGACTGTCTGTATTTTGACAAGATGGGCACTGCATGCAGCCCTTTTTAACGATTTAACTAACTTTAAACATTTATTTGGCTTCTGAGAAGGGGTAGATTAAATAAAACTACTTTTAGACTTAAAATATTTTTTTAATTTCAAGTAAATAACAATAAAAAAAGCCCTGAATTTTCAGGGCTTTTTTTATTGTTATTTACTTGTCGTATTTCGGAGGATCACGAAATGCGACAGCAAAGAAGAGCGTTACAAGTGCCAAAGTAAGTATTAGCACGTAGGAGAAAGCTTCCATCTAAGTTCTCGGTATAAAGGGGGATAAAGAATCCTGATTTAGGCTCGACCAGGAACTCGGCGGGTAGATTCGTCTCCAAGTTTTTTGAAGAGACCAAACTCAACCTGATCCCCAAGCTCTGGATCGATACCTGAGAATCTGTCGCCAAATAGAGTCCTAGCGGCGTGCCACCAGTGCCCGAAGAGGAATAGTAAGCCAAAACACAAGTGAGCATAAGTGAACCAGGCTCTTGGAGAGCTTCTGAATACACCATCTGACTTGTATCTATCTCTGTCAAACTTGAAGGCCTCTCCAAGCTGAGATTTTCTAGCTAGACGTTTAACTATTACTGGATCAGTAAATGTTTGTCCATTTAATTCACCACCATAAACAGTAGCTGTGACTCCAGTTTGTTCAATGGAGTACTTAGCTTCGGCTCGACGGAAAGGAATGTCAGCTTTGACATTCCCATCCTTGTCTTCAAGAATGACAGGGAAGTTCTCAAAGAAATTTGGAATTCTTCTTACTTCTAAGTCATTGCCATCGCTATCAGTAAATGAGATGTGACCTTGCCATCCACTCGGAACTCCATCTCCATTAACCATTGCACCAACTCTAAATAGTCCTCCTTTGGCGGGACTATTACCTACATAGTCGTAGAAAGCAAGTTGCTCAGGAATAGATGCATAAGCCTCAGCTTTCGATGCACCATCATTCATAGATTCTTGCACTCTGCGGTTGATTTCAGTTTTGAAATAACCAGAATCCCATTGATATCTAGTAGGACCAAATAATTCCACTGGAGTTGTTGCTGATCCATACCACATTGTTCCAGCAACTACGAAGGATACAAAAAGAACAGCTGCCAAAGCACTTGCTAGAACGCCTTCAAGACTTCCTAGCTTTAGAGCCCTGTAGAGCCTTTCTCCAGGTCTATTGGTGATATGGAATATTCCACCAATTATTCCTAAAAGTCCTGCCCCAACATGATTGGCGACAATTCCTCCAGCATTGAATGGATTAAATCCTTCTGCACCCCAGACTGGAGCAACTTTTTCTACATGCCCAGTTAATCCATATGGATCAGAAACCCATATGCCTACTGATGAACAATGAAATGCACCAAAGCCAAAGCATGTAAGGCCTGCTAAGAAAAGATGAATTCCAAATATTCTTGGAAGATCTAAAGCTGGCTCTCCAGTGCGGGAATCTTCCCACAATTCAAGGTCCCAATATGTCCAGTGCCATACGGCAGCAAGCATCAGGAGACCACTGAAAACTATATGAGCTGCAGCAACACCTTCGAAGCTCCAGAAACCGGGGTCAACTCCGGTTGCTCCAGTTATATCCCATCCGTTCCAGCTGCCTGTAATTCCTAGGCGGGCCATAAAGGGCATGACATACATGCCTTGGCGCCACATTGGATTAAGTACTGGATCAGAAGGATCAAAAATGGCCAATTCATATAAGGCCATTGAGCCGGCCCAGCCGGCTAACAAAGCAGTATGCATGAGGTGCACGGCCAAGAGACGGCCGGGGTCGTTGATAACGACTGTGTGCACCCGATACCAGGGCAATCCCATGGGTCAGGTTCGTATAACGAAGCTGCTTAATGCAGCAAGACTCGCATGATCGTAAATGGTATTGCTTGAGTTAATGCACAGGATGTAGAGACCTGAAATGACTTTTGACACTATTGAGTCAAATCTAGCTGGTTTTGAGGGGCTGAAAATTGAGAATAGACAGTCGCAGACTAGAAAAAATTAAAAAAAAAAGAAAAAGAAGAATTTTTCGAATTTCAATTGATTTTGTAATTTTAAGACGTTTTCTTACCAAATTAATTTTAAAAAATTAAAAATCCGAGCTTAAATCAACATGAAATCGATAGTTTGAAAATTATTTTTCTTGGCTTTTCAAATCTAAAATAATTGACAAACTTTTTAAAATTATAATTTTTCGGCAAATTACAAAATCTCAGTCTCTTTGATTTAAAACCCAGTTTTTCTGCTGAAGGGATATATAGTTTATTTCAGTAAAATTTGTTCTGAGTAAAAACCTCGGTTATGGAAACCACTAGTTTTGGCTTTGCCGCAAGTCTTTTATTTGTTGGAGTACCAACTATTTTTCTTATCGGTTTATTTGTTTCTACCAGTGATGGTGAGAAATCAAGCTTTTATTCTGATACCAGCAAGGGTAGATTGAGCCCTGAGCCTAAAAAGTGATTTAGGACTTTTCTAATCAAAGATCTCAAGTTTTTGCTCGAGGTCAATATCACTACTGAGGTTTTACCGTAAAGGTATTGCTTCAAAGTTTTAATATCAAATTAAACGACTAAGATAATTGGTTCTTATTGAGGATGAGTTCAAAAAATAATAGATGGATATTAACAAAAACAGTTCTTCCCCAGCACACTGACCATGCAGGGGTAATGTGGCATGGCTCTTATTTAAACTTTTTAGAAGAGGGGAGAATTGATGCTTTGGATAAAATTGGACATTCGTATACAAAACTATCTGAAAAGGGTTTCGAAATTCCAGTCGTTTCAATTCAACTTAGATATAAAATATCTTTTATTCATGGTGAAAAGATTCTTTTAGCGAGTCAATTTAAGCTGGAAAATAAAATACGACTTACTTGTAAAACTTTATTCTTAAAATCAAATGGTGATATTGGCGCTGAGGCAATAATAGGACTTGTTGTTGTAAGAAAAACAAATGAATCTATAAAGTTAGTAAGAGAATTACCAGTACAAATTAAAAATATATTATTAATGCTAGAAGAGGGACCAAAACTTTAAGGAATTGAAGAATCTATTATGTTTAAATCCATTCCAGGTGACGCTTTTCTTAAATGGAGAAAAAAAATGATATTGATAGGCGGTAGGAAAGTTGATTTTGATTGGCTTTTGGATATGGTCGCTGGAGTCTCTTGGGCTAAATTGCAAAGCATTATTTTGAATCCTGAGAAGTTTATTTCCTTAGATATCTCAACTGATGAATTAGAAGTTATTTGGAAATCTCATTTAAAAGATCAAACCCCACTTCAGTATTTGATCTCTAAGTGCCCTTGGAGAGATGTTGAGTTAGAGGTTTCAGCAGAGGCTCTTATCCCTAGGCAAGAAACAGAATTTTTGATTGATATTGCTTTGAAAAAAATTATTAATTTTGATTCTGGAAGATGGGCTGATCTTGGTACAGGCTCTGGAGCTATTGCAGTATCTTTAGCTAAATCTCTTCCTAATTGGAATGGATACGCAACTGATATTAGTAATGAAGCATTAGAACTAGCAAAAAGAAATTTAAAAGCTATTGTGCCAAATGCGAATGTGAGATTTTCTTTGGGTGATTGGTGGGAACCTTTGAAAAGATGGAGGGGAAGATTTGATTTGGTTTTAAGTAATCCTCCTTATATACCCTCCTATTTAGTTGAAGAGTTAGAACCAGTTGTTAAAAACCATGAGCCAATTATTGCTTTGGATGGTGGAGAGGATGGAATGAATGCTTCTAGAAAAATCATCCTTGGAGCATTAAATGGACTTGCCAAAGGAGGTTGGTTGATTCTTGAACATCATTATGATCAAAGTGAAAAGATAACTAGTTTTATGAAGAATATTGGAATGGAAGAAGTTTCTTTTGAAAAAGATTTAAGTGGAATCAAGCGCTATGCAATTTGTCGCAGAAAATGAAATGATCACTCAGCAATTTGGAATCTTTGACTTGGCTTTAAAGTTGAAAAAGGGATCTTTAGCTTTATTTCCTACTGATACTTTGCCAGCACTGTGTTCATACCCAAAATACTCAAAAAAAATTTGGACTATTAAGAAAAGGCCTTCAAGTAAGCCACTTATCCTGATGGGAGGTTGCTCGGATGATTTGTTTGAATTTGTTCATCCTTGTGCTTTGGAAGAAAGCTTGCAATTGGCAAAAATCTATTGGCCTGGAGCATTAACAATGGTTTTGCCAACAATAGGCAATTTTTCTAAATATTTGAATGCTAATTCAAATGCTGTTGGTTTCAGAGTCCCCGCACTAAGAATTGCAAGAGATTTGCTTATGCAAACTGGTCCTCTTGCAACTACAAGTGCAAACATTTCTGGAGAAACACCTGTCAAAGATGCGATGGAAGCTTCGATTCAATTCCCGGAGATTCCAATACTGGCTCCTATCCCTTGGCCAAGTTCTTCTGGCATGGCAAGCACAGTTGTTGAATGGAAAAATGGCAAGTGGAATTTGTTAAGGCCTGGTTCAGTCGTTTTGAAATAAAAGTAACGAATGATTTATCTTTTATTAATAGTTTTGATAGTGCAATCAATTTTTTGGTGGCTTTTTAGACTCCCCATAATGAGTTTTGATTGGATTTTTCAATTAAAATTTTTCAACCTGTTTATTGCAGCTTTTTTGATTTGGATAATCTCCGGTAAATCTAAATAGTTCCTTCAGTTCTTTTTTTAAATGCCGGCTAACAGATTTGAACTGATGACCTTCGCTTTACAAAAGCGCTGCTCTACCGCTGAGCTAAGCCGGCAATCTTTTTATCCTACCTAAAAAAGTAATCTAAAAGTTAATCCATTTAAGAAATTTGTGGAAATACTTTTTAATCTCATCCAACAAATCAATGCCATTTTGAAATTGATTAAGAGTTTTGATCTTTGCCTTCAGTTTCTGGAGAATCTACTTCTGACTGATTCTTAGGCTCTTTAAGTTGGATTTGCCCAGTCATAGTTCTTTTTATTGGTAGGTTTGCAACTAATGCGGTCATGCGATCCTCTGTCTCAAGACTTACTGCTCCTTCATCCACATCTATCTCTACATACTTTGCGACCACCTCAAGTATTTCTTTTCTCATTTGATCTAAAAGTTCTGTACTGAGATCTGATCGATCATGAGCCAGAACAAGTTGCAACCGCTCTCTCGCGGTACTAGCGCTAGCAGGCTGTCTACGTAGTAACTTGTTGATAATGTCTCTAAGTGTCATTGCCATTGCTTTAGAAAATTTTTGTTTGCATTAGTCTTCTAAATTTCGCACCAAATCCAGAAATCTCCTCTGCTGGATCAATAAGTGGAATATCTTCTCCTTGTAATCTCTTTGCAATATTTAGATAACATTTAGCTGCTGGGGAATTAACGCTATTTAAAGTTAGTGGCTCACCTCGGTTTGTACTTACAATTACTTGTTCATCCTCTAGCACAAGGCCAAGTAAAGGTAAGGCTAAAATATCAGTCACATCATCGATAGAAAGCATTTCTTGGTTGGCCATCATCTTTGGCCTAACTCGATTAAGAACTAATTGGACTGGTTTAATGGAATTTGTGTTCAGTAGACCAATTACTCTGTCTGCATCTCTTACTGCTGATACCTCAGGGTTGGTAACTACAATTGCTTCTTGAGAGGCTGCCATAGCATTTTTAAATCCATCCTCAACTCCTGCAGGGCAGTCAATTAAAACGTAATTGAACTGTTCTTTTAACATATCTACTATGCACTTCATATCATCGGGTTTTAACCAATCAAGCATTCTTGGATTCCCCGCAGGAAGTAAAGATAGATTGGATTCTTGCTTGTGCTTCACTAAGGCCTGATCAAGTCTGCATTCCTCCTCTAGAACTTCTTGAGCCGTATATACAATTCGATTTTCAAGACCTAATAGTAAATCCAAATTTCTCAGACCAAAGTCTGCGTCTAAAACAGCAGTGGTTAACCCCTGCCTTGCTAATGAAATGCCAAGATTAGCTGTCAGGGTTGTCTTGCCAACCCCACCCTTTCCTGAGCAAATAAGAATGACACGTGTATCTGTCGCCACTGACCTCCTTGGATTCGACAAACTTTAGTTCGATTTTGATGAAGAAAAAAGCTTTATTGTTAGATCGGTTGCATTGGGTTTGCTTTTGAAGACATCTTTAAGCATTTATGAAGTAATTTTTTCTTGCTTTTTGTCCAAAACCATACTGGTTTTTGTTTTCTAATTATGTGGTCTCCAGTGGGGAAATTATAATTTCTTCAGAATCGATTCTTGCTTGTTCTGCAAGACCAAATTGAGGCTTCTCCTTAGGACCTCTAGCAACTTTATTAGCGATTCTTAGTTGAACAGGGCTAAGTTGAAGTGCGGATATTTTTGCTTTAGAGTTTCCTTTGTTGCCTGCATGAGCAATCCCAAGTAATCTTCCCCAAATAATTATATTTCCCTCTGCGCTAACATTTGCCCCTGGATTAACATCTCCAAGGATTAACAAATCCCCAGGACTTTCAATATATTCTCCTGACCTGACAGTTCCTTGATGAAAGTGAGTTTTTAAAAAAGTTGGATTTCTCTTGTTTATCTCTGAGGTATTTTTTGAAGAACTTTCAATAAATTGAGATTTATAACCTAGTGATTGAGAGCTTACAATCGTCTTTGGAGATGATGAGCAAAAACAAATAATCTTACAATTATATTGATTCGCAATTTCAATGATTTCTGATATCTCTTTACATGAAAGATCGATATTTTCAGCATCTATTTCTAAATTATTTGACTTAAGTGTATTTAATTTATTTTTTAAATCTATTTTCCAATTAGGATAGTTTCTACCCTCTATATTGATTATTATTTTTTGACTTTTTGAATTCATTTCTAATTGTGTTTCATTTTTAGGTTCTCAATTTCTATTTTTAATTCAATTTCTATTTCTTTTGGATAAATCAACCATGAAGATTGATTAGGCTGAATTAATCTATCAACTAATGGTGAAACTCTCTCTAGAGCTTGTAACTTATCTCCGTCCCATAAACGAAGTCCATGTTTATAAGGATGGTAACTTTTCACTACTTGTTCTCTTAATCCACAGGATATATCTGGCTCAAGGTAATATTTTTCAGATAGTTTTCTAGCTTTTGCTAGAGATTCTAGTCTCGTCTCTAAAGTAAAGGAGGATATATTTAGTGCTTTTAATAAATTTCTATGTATAAAGCGCTTACAGAGATTAGATAGATTGTTGGAACTACAATCTTGCCATTTATGGATATGATATCCAGTTACTGTGTCATCATTAGATAAAAAACTTTCTAGGCTCATTTTTTCATGATTCCAAAGCCATTCAGACATGCTTTTATCTGCCCATAAGCTTTGTGGCCCAATTTTTCTTGCTGTTTTTATAATTTGCTCTAATAACCAATTACAAACTTCATTTAATCGATGATTGTACACGCTTCTATACATTAGATTCCTTATAACTAAATAATGCTCAACTGCCATTAATCCTTTTGGGTGTATTGCTAAATCTCCATCAGGTGAAATTGTCATTGCTGAAATTATCCGGTCTATATCTAACTGACCATATCTTGCCCCAGTTGTATAACTATCTCTCATTAAATAATCAAGTCGATCACAGTCTAGCTGACTACTAATTAACGAAATTATTGATTTTTTTTCAGCTTTTCCCGATTGAATTAAATCTGAAATTGCTTTTGCATTTCCTTTCCCATATTTATTAAGTATCGTAGTTATTTCTTTACATGAATTTATTAATTTAGCGGTCCAATATTCATGTTTTATCTTGAAAATTTCCTCACTTGTGTGACTGAGTGGTCCATGACCTAGATCATGTAAAAGCGCAGCACCATAAATAATGAATTTATGCTCTTTTAATCCAGAATCAATACTTAATAAATGATTGATCGCTCTTCTTGCCAGATGAAATACACCAAGAGAATGAGTGAACCTGCTTGATTCTGCACCATGAAATGTCAAGTAAGCAGGACCTAACTGTTTGATTCTTCGTAACCTTTGAAATGGGGAGGAATCTATTAATTCCATCACCATTTTTTCCTCTGGAATCGAACTATTTAATGTAATGGATTGATGAAGAGGGTCGTAATAAGTTCGTGACGACATGACTTATTCAATTTCTTGGCTTATTAATTGTTCTTCTTTCACTAAAGTCTCTTTTGATAATTTTTCTGAGACTTCTTCTTTGTCCAAGGTGGCTTGCATTATCAGCTCTGCATCTAAAAGCCATCTATCTTCATCAGAGCCTGGATTAAGTGGCTCTGGCATTTCCAAGAGGCGATCAGGATCAATTCCTAGATTTTGTATGTCTCTTCCACTAGGAGTTAGATAACTAGCAACTGTTACAGCTAAACCACTGCCATCACTAAGATTGGTCAAAGATTGTATGAGGCCTTTCCCAAAAGTTTTATTACCTATGAGTTCAGATCTTTTATTATCCTGAAGAGCACCAGCAAGAATTTCACTAGCACTTGCTGTCCCCTCATTTACAAGAGTAACCATTGGCCCATCATAAATAGTTTCTAGTCCAGAACTGATGGGATCATTTATGGAATCTCTTTTTTTTGTTTCAACAATCGGCATATCGCTGAGGAAATCGTCAGCAACTGCGAGTCCAGAACTTACAAGACCTCCAGAATTATTTCTTAGGTCCAAAATTAGTCCATCTATGTCTTTCCCAGAAAGTTCTTCCAATGCTTCCTTGACTTGCTCAGGGACTCCCTCACTAAATTGTGTAATTCTTAAATAACCAAATGTATGTGATTCGTTCCTTATTCTCTTAGTTCTAACTGGTCTTAAATCAACACTTCTTCTTTCTAAAGAAATTTCTTTTATTTCATTGTCAGGTTGCTCTAATTCAACGATTACTTGTGTTCCAGTTTGGCCTCTCAATTTTGCGGCTGTTGCTTCTAGACCTAGTTGTTTTGGGGATTGCCCGTTGACTTTTTTTATAATCGTTCCACTTGTAATTCCTGCATCCGATGCTGGAGAGCCTTCAAGAGGAGATATTACGACTATGTCTCCATCTTCTTTTCTCGCTCCTAATTGAAGTCCAACTCCATTGATTTCACTACCTATGTTACTTTTCTTCATCGCCTCGTAATCAACTGGTCTTAATAAGCGCGTATATGGATCTCCAAGAGGAAGAAGCATTGCTTCAATAGCTGAATAGGCTTGTTGAGAATTGTTTATTGGCTTTTCAAGAGCTTTTTGACGAAGTTTTTTCCATTGAATTTCATCAAATTTCTTAGGATCTAAATAACCCGCATTTACTTGATTCCATGCCTCAATAACAAGCAATTGTCCATCATTTAGGGCAAAAGCGGGCTGAGTAAAGACTTGAAATAAAATCCCAAAGCTAATTAATACTGCAAAAAGTCTTTGCAGTGGCTTAGTTAAAGATTTAACAGATGAGAGCATTGGATTGATCTTTTGCGGCGACCAAGGGGCACATCGAGTAAGATATTTGAAAGTACAGTGAATAAGTGGATGGCGAACTCTTCACCGGTTTATGACTGGTTCCAGGAACGTCTTGAGATACAGGACATAGCTGATGATGTCACTTCAAAATACGTTCCTCCACATGTCAACATTTTCTATTGTCTTGGTGGCATAACACTGGTTTGTTTTTTGATTCAATTCGCGACTGGATTCGCGATGACCTTTTACTACAAACCTACAGTAACTGAAGCTTATAGCTCTGTTAGTTATCTGATGACAGATGTGAGTTTTGGTTGGTTGATTAGATCAGTCCACAGATGGAGTGCCTCAATGATGGTACTCATGCTTATTTTGCATGTTTTTCGCGTTTATTTGACTGGTGGATTTAAAAGACCTAGAGAATTGACATGGATAACTGGAGTGGTTATGGCAGTAATCACAGTTGCTTTTGGAGTTACAGGATATTCATTGCCTTGGGATCAAGTTGGTTATTGGGCAGTTAAAATTGTCTCTGGAGTCCCAGCAGCTATCCCAGTTATTGGAGACTTTATGGTCGAACTTCTTAGAGGTGGTGAGAGCGTTGGACAGTCAACTTTGACAAGGTTTTATAGTCTTCACACTTTTGTGATGCCATGGCTGTTAGCAGTTTTTATGTTGATGCATTTTCTAATGATTAGAAAACAAGGAATCTCCGGTCCCTTATAATTAAAAAAAGATTTATCTAAACAACCCTTACCTTAATTCTTTTAAACCTTTCTTAAACCATGTCTACTCTTAAGAAACCTGATTTAACCGATACAAAATTAAGAGCAAAACTTGCTAAAGGTATGGGACACAATTATTACGGAGAACCAGCATGGCCTAATGACCTATTATATATCTTCCCAGTGGTTATTCTTGGGACTATTGCTTGTGTTGTCGGTTTAGCAGTTTTAGATCCTGCATTCCTTGGAGATAAAGCAAATCCTTTTGCAACTCCATTAGAGATTCTCCCTGAATGGTATTTATATCCTGTTTTTCAGATTTTAAGAGTTGTACCTAATAAGTTACTTGGAATTGCTCTGCAGACTTTGATACCATTAGGATTAATGATTCTTCCTTTTATTGAAAACATAAATAAATTTGCTAATCCTTTTAGAAGACCAGTTGCAATGTCATTATTTTTATTTGGAACTGTTTTGACAATGTATTTAGGTATAGGAGCCTGCCTACCAATTGATAAATCTCTTACTTTAGGTTTGTTTTAGAATTCTTCCTCTAAGTCCAGCATCAATACATCATCAGGCTCAGCTCTTAACAAATGATGCATTAATAAAAATCCAACAATAGTCCATGTTTGATAAGTCCTAGATTGTTGTCCTACCCAAGTACCAGTTGGCCCATCAAAATATTCTGCCCATTTTTGTCTTGGGAGTTGGTTCAATTGACTCCAATAACATTCTTCAATAAGAGCCCGCATTTGTCCCATGAGTAAAACATCAGCTTTTGGATATCGTTTTTCATGAAGCAATATAGAAGCACCAAAAAACCATAAAAGACTAGGCCAATGTCCCCCATTGTGGTAGCTCCATGGCCAGTTTTTTGGGTCTGAACCTGTTTTGTTTTGCCATTCTTCGATATCCATTGGAGGATGGCATATCCTCATTGGCATTTGTGCCATGAGGTGTTCACGGTTATGTAGAACCAGACGAAACAATGCTCTCTGTTGAGGTGCTGTCAATACTCCAAACATGCATGCTAATGAATTCCCCAAGCTGTAAAAACGAAAATCTGGTCTACCAGTTCTTATATTTCCAATAAGGTATCCACCTCTATTTTCAAGCCAATCCTGAAGCCATGAAGGGACTACTTGGGGTTGGACATTGAATTCATTTTGATGTTGATCTTCACCGTATTGTTCTGTAGGCCTTCTTCTAAGAACTTGCATCGTTTTACTTGTAACCCAATAATGCTTCAAAAGAAATTGGCGAAGATCATGCACCCACTGACGTGTTAAAACAAGCCTCTGATCGAGCAATCGACTTTTTTGATGTTTTCTGCTTAGTTCCATTAGTTGTATGCAGCTTTTTAAAGATGCATGCAACAAAACTTCTACCTCAAGAGGAGCTCCCCAAACATCCATGGGTCGATCGATCATAAATGAACAATCTGGCACGAATAAAACTGGATTTCCCTCGAAAGTTGGATGCAAAACTAAATCAAGAAGAAGTTGCACACCTCTTTGCACTTGTTGACTCGTCCCAAAACTTTGATCACCACTTTTTCTCACATACAGCCAACAAAGGATTGGCCACCACAAGCTTGCATCAGCAGAGGTAATTCTTCCAATAGACCTCTGACCATAATCTGCTATTAATTTCCCTTTTTCTTCAACAAAACTTGTTGGGAAAACCCCTCGAGTTTGATAAGTGGTACTTTGCAAATCGAGACTTACTGTCAAAAATTTTTTGACTATGTCATATCTTTTTTGAGTTAAGAGATAGATCATTACAGGGACGTTATCCCTTAAAAAGATTTCTCCGTAATTAAGAGCATCATTTTTTGTTGGATGCTCTAAGGCCGCGACACTGCCTGCAATATCTCCAGAAATTTGAATCAGAGTTTTTTCAAAATGTTCTTTAGCTCTTGCAACAACTTTGTCTTCATTCGAGTTGGGGCGTACCCTTTGGTTCTGTTGGCTAAAACGTGCGGGCATTAAGATAATCTGTTGCCATCGCTAAAAGCTAGTTATGGCTTACTCATTTGATATTGATAGTAAGAGGTAAAACATTTCATTTGCAACTTTGTTGCAAGTAAGTACTTCGAGGGTCTAGAATATTCTTCTGCGCAAAAGTTATTCTGGAGCGTACTCAGTTAGCGAAAATTACGAAAGTTTTTTTAGTTAAGTGGGAGTTTTACAACATTTGAAGACTAAACCCTTCCGTGCTGTAAGCTGAAAAACGGTCGAAAGATCGAAAATGTTCTTGGCTTTTTAAGTCAAAAACATTGCACCTAGACAACTTAAAAGTTTAGGAACTGACGCTTTTATCGCGTCTGATTCATTTTTGAATCGGATGTATTGCGATAAAGGTGTGAGGTCCCGTCAAAAAGAAATTAGTTGCATGATTTTGTCACTATTTCGAATTGGAGTTTCACGGCTCTTTTTTGATATATGGTGTTACAGACTCAGAGCAACGACGGATCTGAGATCCGGGAAAGTCACGAAGATAAAACTTAGTGCACTCTTTAGAACCCTTATTAAAACCAAGGTGGCAACAATCACAATCAGTACGCCAGTGCTGAATTAAGTGGGAGAAGCAAATCAGACTGAGTAGAAATTATTTTTACAATAGGGCCTGACTACAACGGAGAGTTTGATCCTGGCTCAGGATGAACGCTGGCGGCGTGCTTAACACATGCAAGTCGAACGAACCTTCGGGTTAGTGGCGGACGGGTGAGTAACGCGTGGGAATCTGCCCTCAGGAGGGGGATAACGGTTGGAAACGACCGCTAATACCCCATATGCCGAGAGGTGAAATGAATTTCGCCTGAGGATGAGCCCGCGTCTGATTAGCTTGTTGGTGAGGTAATGGCTCACCAAGGCATCGATCAGTAGCTGGTCTGAGAGGATGATCAGCCACACTGGGACTGAGACACGGCCCAGACTCCTACGGGAGGCAGCAGTGGGGAATTTTCCGCAATGGGCGAAAGCCTGACGGAGCAACGCCGCGTGAGGGACGAAGGCCTCTGGGCTGTAAACCTCTTTTCTCAAGGAAGAAGATATGACGGTACTTGAGGAATAAGCCACGGCTAATTCCGTGCCAGCAGCCGCGGTAATACGGGAGTGGCAAGCTTTATCCGGAATTATTGGGCGTAAAGCGTCCGCAGGCGGCCTTCCAAGTCTGCTGTTAAAGCGTGGAGCTTAACTCCATCATGGCAGTGGAAACTGATTGGCTTGAGTATGGTAGGGGCAGAGGGAATTCCCGGTGTAGCGGTGAAATGCGTAGATATCGGGAAGAACACCAGTGGCGAAGGCGCTCTGCTGGGCCATTACTGACGCTCATGGACGAAAGCCAGGGGAGCGAAAGGGATTAGATACCCCTGTAGTCCTGGCCGTAAACGATGAACACTAGGTGTCGGGGGAATCGACCCCTTCGGTGTCGTAGCTAACGCGTTAAGTGTTCCGCCTGGGGAGTACGCACGCAAGTGTGAAACTCAAAGGAATTGACGGGGGCCCGCACAAGCGGTGGAGTATGTGGTTTAATTCGATGCAACGCGAAGAACCTTACCAGGGCTTGACATCCTGCGAACCTTTAAGAAATTAGAGGGTGCCTTCGGGAACGCAGTGACAGGTGGTGCATGGCTGTCGTCAGCTCGTGTCGTGAGATGTTGGGTTAAGTCCCGCAACGAGCGCAACCCACGTTTTTAGTTGCCAGCATTCAGTTGGGCACTCTAGAAAGACCGCCGGTGATAAACCGGAGGAAGGTGTGGATGACGTCAAGTCATCATGCCCCTTACGTCCTGGGCTACACACGTACTACAATGCTACGGACAAAGGGCAGCAAACTCGCGAGAGCTAGCAAATCCCATAAACCGTGGCTCAGTTCAGATCGTAGGCTGCAACTCGCCTACGTGAAGTAGGAATCGCTAGTAATCGCAGGTCAGCATACTGCGGTGAATACGTTCCCGGGCCTTGTACACACCGCCCGTCACACCATGGAAGTTGGCCACGCCCGAAGTCGTTACTTTAACCCTTGTGGAGAAGGACGCCGAAGGTGGGGCTGATGACTGGGGTGAAGTCGTAACAAGGTAGCCGTACCGGAAGGTGCGGCTGGATCACCTCCTAACAGGGAGACAATAAATTGATTGTGATGTCTAAGTCATTTATTCTTAGGCCACAATCCTGTCACCTTAAGGTCGATCGGTACCTCAGGTTTTTGAATTAGTTTTATAATTAATTCTTTGATTTCAGTTCCTAAACTTGTCTAGGTCACACCCAACAAAGGTTTCTCCTGGGCCATTAGCTCAGGTGGTTAGAGCGCACCCCTGATAAGGGTGAGGTCCCTGGTTCAAGTCCAGGATGGCCCATTCGTTGTTGGGGGTATAGCTCAGTTGGTAGAGCGCCTGCTTTGCAAGCAGGATGTCAGCGGTTCGAGTCCGCTTACCTCCACTGAAAACTATCCTGATAACTAAATTTCGGAGAAAAATTTGTAGAAGTGGCTTAGAATTGTCTGTCTGAAAAGAACCTAGCTTCTTGTCATCTTTTTATAGTTGATAACATGCTGGGCTCGCATGGATTAATTCCATGAGAAATCAGTAGAACCTTGAAAACTGCATAGATTAGAAAGAATAAAGCATCTCATGGATGCATAATTCTGATTTTTTTAATTTAGCCTCAAAACTAAATTACTTAGATCTAGAATTCATGTTTAATTCTTGAGTAAAAGCCGAGCACAATTGATTTTGTGATTGTATTTAAGGTCAAGCTACAAAGGGCTCATGGCGGATACCTTGGCACACAGAGGCGATGAAGGACGTGGTTACCTGCGATATGTCTCGGGGAGCTGGATACACGCTTTGATCCGGGAATTTCCGAATGGGGCAACCCTTAGAACGGCCAGCTGAATATATAGGCTGGCACGAGCCAACCCAGCGAACTGAAACATCTTAGTAGCTGGAGGAAAGGAAAGTAAATAACGACTCCCTAAGTAGCGGCGAGCGAACGGGGACTAGCCCAAACCGATAGTTTCGACTATCGGGGTTGTGGGACAGAAACGTGGACTAACAAACCTAGAAGAAGCGCTTGAATGGCGCGCCACAGAGGGTGAAAGCCCCGTAATCGAAAGGAGAGTTAGCCTATCTGTATCCCGAGTAGCACGGAGCACGTGGAATTCCGTGTGAATCTACGAGGACCACCTCGTAAGGCTAAGTACTCCTGTGTGACCGATAGTGAAACAGTACCGTGAGGGAAAGGTGAAAAGAACCCCGGGAGGGGAGTGAAATAGAACATGAAACCATGAGCCTACAAGCAATGGGAGCCCGACTTATCGGGTGACCGTGTGCCTGTTGAAGAATGAGCCGGCGACTTATATGCACTGGCGGGTTAAACCGAGAATGGTGGAGCCATAGCGAAAGCGAGTCTGAATAGGGCGTTTTGTCAGTGTTTATAGACCCGAACCCTGGTGATCTAACCATGGCCAGGATGAAGCTTGGGTGATACCAAGTGGAGGTCCCAACCGACTGACGTTGAAAAGTCACCGGATGAGCTGTGGTTAGGGGTGAAATGCCAATCGAACCAGGAGCTAGCTGGTTCTCCCCGAAATACGTTGAGGCGTAGCGTCTAGTGCTCCAGCAGGGGGGTAAAGCGACCATTTCGGTGCGGGCTGCGAGAGCGGTACCAAATCGTGATGAACTCTGAATACCCTGTGTGTAACTAGGCAGTCAGACTGTGGGGGATAAGCTCCATAGTCGAAAGGGAAACAGCCCAGACCGCCAGCTAAGGTCCCAAAATCAACACTAAGTGATAAAGGAGGTGGGATTGCCCAGACAACCAGGAGGTTTGCTTAGAAGCAGCCATCCTCAAAGGAGTGCGTAATAGCCCACTGGTCGAGCGATCCTGCGCCGAAAATGAACGGGGCTAAGTGTTGTACCGAAGCTGCGGATTTATTTATAAATGGTAGGGGAGCGTTCTATGTGGGGTGAAGCGTTAGCGTAAGCGGGCGTGGACTGCATAGAAGTGAGAATGTCGGCTTGAGTAGCGAAAACATGGGTGAGAATCCCATGCCCCGAAACCCTAAGGGTTCCTCCGGCAGGCTCGTCCGCGGAGGGTTAGTCTGGTCCTAAGGTCAGGCCGAAAGGCGTAGTCGATGGATAACAGGTCAATATTCCTGTACCAGTTATGTTTTGGGAAGGGGGACGGAGAAGGCTAGCCAATCCAGATGTTGGTTACTGGTTCAAGCGTTCAAGGCTTTGAGGAACGGAGAAAACGTTCTGAGCTGAGGCGTGAGTACGAGCTGCTACGGCAGCGAAGTTGGTGACGTCATGCTTCCAAGAAAATCCCTATACCCGCTAAGGCATAATTGCCAGTACCCGAAACCGACACAGGTGGGGTGGTAGAGAATACCGAGGGGCGCGAGATAACTCTCTCTAAGGAACTCGGCAAAATGGTCCCGTAACTTCGGGAGAAGGGATGCCAGCGCAAGCTGGTCGCAGTGAAGAGGCCCAGGCGACTGTTTACCAAAAACACAGGTCTCCGCTAAGTCGCAAGACGATGTATGGGGGCTGACACCTGCCCAGTGCCGGAAGGTTAAGGAAGCTGGTTAGCGTAAGCGAAGCTAGTGACTGAAGCCCCGGTGAACGGCGGCCGTAACTATAACGGTCCTAAGGTAGCGAAATTCCTTGTCGGGTAAGTTCCGACCCGCACGAAAGGTGTAACGATCTGGGCGCTGTCTCGGAGAGAGGCTCGGCGAAATAGAATTGTCTGTGAAGATGCGGACTACATACACCAGGACAGAAAGACCCTATGAAGCTTTACTGCAGGTTGGTATTGCTCTCGGGCTCTGAATGCGCAGGATAGGTGGGAGACTTTGAAGTGGTGCTTTTGGGTGCTACTGAGTCAATGGTGAGATACCACTCTTTCAGAGCTAGAGATCTAACATTTACCCGTTATCCGGGAAATGGACAGTATCTGCTGGGCAGTTTGACTGGGGCGGTCGCCTCCTAAAAGGTAACGGAGGCGCACAAAGGTTTCCTCAGGCTGGTTGGAAATCAGTCGTCGAGTGCAAAAGCAGAAGGAAGCTTGACTGTGAGACCTACAAGTCGAACAGGGACGAAAGTCGGTTTTAGTGATCCGACGGTTCTCAGTGGAAGGGCCGTCGCTCAACGGATAAAAGTTACTCTAGGGATAACAGGCTGATCTCCCCCAAGAGTTCACATCGACGGGGAGGTTTGGCACCTCGATGTCGGCTCATCGCAACCTGGGGCTGAAGTCGGTCCCAAGGGTTGGGCTGTTCGCCCATTAAAGCGGTACGCGAGCTGGGTTCAGAACGTCGTGAGACAGTTCGGTCCATATCCGGTGTATGCGCAGGAATATTGAGAGGATTTCTCCCTAGTACGAGAGGACCGGGAGGAACGCACCTCTGGTGTACCAGTTATCGTGCCAACGGTAAACGCTGGGTAGCCATGTGCGGAGTGGATAACCGCTGAAAGCATCTAAGTGGGAAGCCCACCTCAAGATGAGTATTCCCATGGTTTAAACCAGTAAGATCACGGGAAGAACACCCGTTGATAGGCTCTACGTGGAAGTCTGGTAACAGATGCAGCGGAGGAGTACTAATAGATCGAGGGCTTGACCTTCTTTTGCTTTTACTCAATTTATTGCTTTATTCTTTTTGTTTATTTTTTAATAATTTCTATGCAGTCTTCAGGGTTCATAAATAACACTATCCTGGTGTTCATGGCGATGTGGAACCACTCCGATCCATCTCGAACTCGGTTGTGAAACGCATCAGCGGCGACGATATTTGGGGGGTAGCCCCCTGAGAAAATAGCTCAATGCCAGGTAAAATATTATAAAGAAGGGTCTCTAGGGGCCCTTCTTTTATGGAAAATTATTTTTGGCAATTAGGACACCAGTGTGTGCTCCTTCCACAGATCTTTTCTCGCAATATCTTTTCTCCACATTTTTTACAATTTTTACCGCTTCGTCTATATACCCAAGCTTGTCCGCCATAATTTCCATTAATTCCCTCTAAATCTCTAAAGTCACTAAAAGTTGTGCCTCCCTCTCCAATACTTATATTTAAAATTTTGACCAGACTATTGCAAAGCCTTTTTAATTCAGTACTTTTTAAATTTCTACTTTCTTTTTTTGGATTAATCCCTGCATCAAATAATGTTTCATCTGCATAGATATTTCCAACTCCAGCAACAGTTTCTTGATCTAATAAAGCAGATTTAATTGAGCGAGTTTTTTTCTTCAAATATTCTTCTAAATAATGACTATTAAAATCATCACTAAATGGCTCTGGGCCTAATCTTTTAATTCCAGATACTATCTCCGGAATTGATCTTGACGAGGGCACGTGCCACATTTGCCCAAAATTCCTAATATCTATAAAACGGAGTTCTCTCCCTCTCTCATCAAAAAATCTCACTCTCGTATGCTTGCATGCTAAAACTTCTTTCTCAAGTAATTTAAATTGGCCTGTCATTCTTAAGTGAACAACTAAAAAACCTTTGCTAAATTTTTCTTTTGTAAGCAGGGATCCTATTAAATATTTACCTCTTCTTTCCCAACTACCCAAATAACTATTTTTAACACTAACTATGAAACTTTTTGATCCCCCATTACTTGCTATTGATCGCTCTTTTAATACTTCTATTCTTTCAATATAAAAATCATTTAAAAGTTTCTCAAGTCCTTTTCTAACTGTCTCAACTTCAGGTAATTCTGGCAAAAGTATTAATACTGCTAACTTGCTGCAGCTTCTAATTCTTTTACTGAAAATTGACTGGTATTGGCTCCACCATCAACACCGCTAAAAGCTTTGAAATCACATTTATCGAATTTGACAGTTACTGGGTATCTCATTAATGGAGATTTATCTATAGAGACTATTTCTCCAATTTGATTGAACCAGTATGATTCTTGGCGCAAGATGCGAACCTTATCTTTTCTTGCAAAGCTCATCTGACTTACCTAAAAGACTTTAATATCATTATTATCTATCAGAACAGGAGATATTTGTAGATGTGTCACAGACTGTCGCTGGCATTTTAAAAAATTAGATCTTTTTTAAAAGATTTTTTACTTAAAGACATAAATAATTCATATTGATTCCTGGGCAAATTTTCAATTAGCTTTGAAATGTTAATCCTTTAAAGATTTTTTTGTGATACCACAGCCATCGTTAGACCCATCTTCTCTTAGCTTTGATTTGCCTGACCCTGATCAAGATGACCTAAGTAATATTGATTTCATAAAGAGATTAGAGAATGCATGGTCAATATGTGAGCAGTTTGATTTGCAAACAGAAATTTGGCGAGGAAGAATCTTACGTGTTGTAAGAGATAGAGAAAAGAGAGGCGGGGATGGCAGAGGTACAGGTTTTTTGCAGTGGCTTAGGGAGATGGATATTAGTAAAAGCAAAGCCTATTCCCTTATCCAACTAGCTGATTCCTCTGATAATCTCGTGGTTGATGGAATTCTTGAAGAAGCGAGTGTAAATAATTTTTCTAAAAGAGCTTTTATAGAAACAGCCCAAGCTGAGCCTGAGATTCAACATATGATTTCTGAGGCTGCTAATGAAGGGAGGGACATAACAAGAAGACAAGTAAAGAGTTTAACTGATCAATTCATGGCCGCAACCAGCACTCTTTTGCCTGATGAAATTAGAGAAAAAACACAATCAAATTTATTGCCAGCCAAGTTTGTGGCGCCACTAGTAAGAGAATTATCCAAGTTGACGCCTATTCAGCAGGAAGAAATCTGCGAAACTTTAAGAGAAAATCCTGAAATTGAGTCAGTAAAAGATATGACGAATACTGCTAAATGGATGGGCAAGTCTTTAGATGCATCTTTAGCATTGAGGGCTTTTCAAAATAAGAATTTAAATTTAGATAAAGCTACTCAAGAAGCTCTCAGGTTGGATTCCTTAGGATTACTTTCAGATGCTTTTGGACAAGCAAAAACTATAGAGAGTTCTATTTTGAAGTTTCATTCTGCTTGGAAAAGATTAGAAGGCTTGCAAGAGAGACTATGGGTCGAGTCGGGTAGTAGCACTCCATATTTAAGAGAGCTTTTAGACACCCTTCAAACGCTCACTGGTTCAACAATAAGAGTTTCTCTTGGAGAACTTTCAGGAGGAAAAAGATTGAGATTACAACTTGTTGAGGAAGACTCTGAAAGATTGGAACCTCCCTCTCTTGAAATAAATAAATAATTTAAAAATTAAAATCCTGATCACAAAAATCGTTAATTAATTTAAATTCAAAATCAGTTTCAGGGAAATACCAACTTGTCCAGTAAGAATTAATTAATGTATTGTTTAAAACTCTCTTTTTGCAGCTAAGAGCTAAATAGAAAGTTTTATTTTTCTTTGTTTTTGATTGAGCAATATAGTTGCCATCAAAATATGTCCAATCTGACCAATTGATCATTAATGATCCATATTTTATCCATTTTAAAGGTTTATCTTTTCTTAATCTTAATTTAATATTAGGCTTGATTTTTATAGGATCAGTTAATTTATTTAAAGTCTTAAGTTGCTCTATAGGTATTTTGTGCAGATATGCGATGGTTGAAAGATCTTCTGTCTTAGTGGTTTTATGATAAAAAACTTTTTTACTTGCTACTTTAATATTTTCAATATTAATTTCTTTCTTATATTTAGCTCCTTTTGGTAATAAGATAATCTGATTAAGTTTAAGATAAGAATCTTTTCTTAGATTATTCACGGAAATAATATCATTTAGACTTACGTTGTAATCTCTTGAAATCTTGTAAAGAGTATCTCCTTCTATCACTTTATAAGTTAGGTGTTCATTCTTTTTGTGTTTATCAATTCCTGTATGAGGTATAATTATAACTTCACCTTCTATTATTTTTGTAGCATCATTGAGATTGTTTTTATACATTAGTTCTTTTAAAGTAACTCCATATTGCTTGGATATTTTGAAAAGGGTGTCCCCACTTTTTGCGACAATTTTTGTTTCTGAACTAACTTTTAAAGGAAATATTGATAAGAGAAATATAATGCTATTTATATAAAATAAACCGATAGGTGTTTTTATATTTTTGATCATCTCTAGGCTAATTGATTATCTATTTTATAGATATTAAATTTACTTTAACCTATTAATTTATTAAGTAAAGACAAATCTAACTTATAAGGAGGGTATCTGAAGTTTAGATCTAACCAAAAAGGTCTTTTTAGGACTGATTTGTAATGAGTAAAGTTATCAAAACCTGCTTTGCCGTGGTATTTCCCCATGCCACTTGTTCCGACGCCTCCAAAAGGCAGTTCAGGTATCCCTGCCTGTAGAACAACATCATTGAAACAAACACCTCCTGAAGAGGTCATAGAGAGTACTTTACCTTGTTCTTTCTCACCTCCTCCAAAAAGATATAAAGCAAGGGGTTTAGGCAATAACTTGAAATCTGAAATAGCTTGGTCGAGATTTTTAATACTTAAAATAGGCAGCAATGGGCCAAAAAGTTCTTCCTTCATAAGAGGATCATTTCTATTGTCAATTTTGATCAATGTAGGGCTAATTCTTTTCTCTTTTTCATTGCTATCTCCTCCATAGATTATCTGGTTATTCTTTTTAGCTTGTGTTAGTAAATTATTAAGTCTATTAAATTGCTTTTCATTGATAATGCTCCCCAGATGTTTTGAATCTAAAGGCGTATTTCCGTAGAAATCATTGATCGAATTTATTAAATTAGAAATTAATGAATCAAAAAGTTTATCCTCAACCAGTAAATGATCCGGAGCAATACATGTTTGACCAGCGTTTAGACTTTTTCCCCATATAACTCTCTTTGAAGTTACTTCTAGATTTGCACCATCGATAACAACAGCTGGGCTTTTGCCACCAAGTTCTAAAGTTACTGGAGTGAGGTTTTTTGAGGCGGCTTCCATTACTTTTTTCCCTATATTTTCTCCACCTGTAAAAAAGACGTGATCAAATTGTCGAGTCATTAAATCAGCAGCAATATTTCCATCTCCTTCAAAAACTTGCACGATCTCTGGTGGGAAATATTTTTCTATAAGTTTTTTTATCAGATTTGAAACGTTAGGAGCATGCTCTGATGGCTTTAAAACAGCAGTGTTTCCAGCGGCTAATGCTCCTACTAGTGGTTGAAGGGTAAGCGAAAAAGGATAATTCCATGGCCCAATTATCAAAATGCAGCCCAACGGATCCGGCTGGACCAATGCTTGAGCTGGTTTAAGAGAGACAGGCACATTGATTTGCCTCGTCTTCATCCAATTAGATAAACTTTTCTGCGCCAGTTTTATTTCTTGCTTTACTGCAATAATCTCGAAGAACGCTTCTGTAGCTGGCTTCCCTAAATCTTGACTTAAGGCTTTTAATATTTCTTGCTGATGATTTTCTAATAAAGTTGATAAGGATTTAAGCTGTGCCCTTCTCCATTTCTCATTTCTTGTTTTGCCTGATAGAACTAGATCTTGTAATTGATGAAGTACGAAATTTTCTAATGACATTGCTCATTACGATTTTCAATCCTTCTAACAAAATAAATCATAAGTTGAGGCTAAGGTCAGAGAAGATATTCCTATAAGTATTTTGACTTAGTCTTTGACTTCCGTATTATGAACAGCTGCAGTGTTTTTTCTTGATTCTTGATAATATAAATTATGAAAACTTCAAAGATAAATGGATATTCACAGTAAACAAGAAGAGAAAGATTTTTGAGTATTATTTACGAGTTACTTTTTTTGTATATCGGGCCTAAGATAGCAATCCTTACAAGTGAAAGATTGATTAATCATTTGTTAGTAGTCATTATATTCTCTTTGGCTTTTATAGGTGTTGCCGAGGTGATGTACTGGTTATATAAAAAAGAATATCTCAGAGCGAAAGCTAAATATCTAAGAGAATTAATAGATCAAAAAAATGATTTGAGTAGTTTAAATGAGCCTTTCTATGCATGTGTATATGAGAAATGGAACTCCGGAGAAATGCCTTTAACAGAAGCTAATACAATGTGCAGTCTAAAGTTTGAACATAATTAGCAAGTCTTCTAGAGATTGTTAATAATTTTATTGCTGTAAATTTAAGATAGAATTATATTCTATTATGAAAAATATTTTATGACTAACAAGTTTATTATTAGTAAATATTTTAGTTATGTAATAATAATTTTCTTCGTTGTTATTTTAAGTATTACTTTTATTCACTTGGATGTTAATATTATTGCTGATTTCTTTTATGATATTGTTAGCAGTTTAAATACGAATAACTTTTTCAGCTTAATATTAATTTTCTTATTATTTATATTAAGATCCACTAGTATCATAATACCAGTTTTACCTGGAACAATATTTTCCGCTGCTGCTGGGTTTCAGTTTGGCTTTACGCAGGGGTTAGTTATTATATTTTTTGCAGATTTTTTCTCTTGTTCAATATCATTTTTATTGGCTAGAAAATTAGGAAGAAAATTTATTACTAGATTACTTGGTTCAAGACAAATGAGAAGAGTTGAAAGCATTAGTCAAGATTATCTAGAAAATAATTATTTCCTTATGACAGCTCTTTTGATGTCAGGGTTCTTTGATTTTGTTTGCTATGCCATAGGACTGACAAAAATAACATGGAAAAGGTTTATGCCTGCTTTAATTTTTAGCATAATAATCTCAGATTCACCCTTTGTCGCCAGCGGTGTTGCCGCAAGAAAAATCAAGGATATTGGATTAAAAAATTTTTTACAAAAAATATTAAATGGAGAATTAGATACGATTTCTGGAAATTATCTTTTTCTATTCATAACATCGTTTTTAATAATATTTAGTTTGGCAATGATAAATATATATTTACAAAAAAGACCTAATATTATTAAGTAATTTATTGGTTAAAAAAAGCCCCTTCAGGGGCTTTTTTTGATTTGGTTATAGCTGCTAGCTTTGGTAAGACTTACCTCTATAGGTAAGTTGTACATGCTGCTTTTCTACAGCTGCTTTTTGCTGATTGTACTTAAGACCTCTGTAGGTTAAAGACATTTTTTTTCTCCGAAATATGCTCAAGTCCCCGTTCCTTGGCCTGAGTCAAACTGCGGCTCATCATTTGATGAGTTGAACGTTTTTTGTAGTTTTCGCTACACAATAATCATAAGCCTATTATCCTTTCCTCGGTGTTCAGCTTGTTACATAAAGCTTATTGTCCTTGCTGAAGTGAACTTTCTAAATTCTTATGATCTGTGACAGTTGAAAAACTTTACTGCTTGTTGCTTTCATTGGTATTAATCAACTTAATATTTATATGTGAGGAGTTGAGATCCTCCGCAGTGGAAACAAGGAAACACTTGCGACTGATCTCACAAAAAACCGCCTTGTTCAGAACGGGCGGTTTTTTTGTGCCTATTAATGCTCGTATCCAATATTGTTTTCAGGATTAGTAATAAAGAGAATCATTTGAAAGACTAGGTTTGAAGGTAATGAAATTTTTTTAAGAAGCAAAAGAGTTATGCCCTGCGTCACATTGAACTTCTCCTTCTTCTTAATCATGTCTTTTCTCCCAAAATTTATACATGTTGGAGAATTGTTTGCTCCTTTCAACAATAAAGGCATAAGAAGAATTTGCCTCCTTTTGGTCATTAGGAATTTCTTCTGATGCAGACCCTTTGTGGATTTGATTAGAAAGTCAAAAGCAGAACAACTCCTCATACAATTCGTTCTGCAAATGAAGAGAGGGACTCAAGGTCGCTGATGCAGTAGGGTCCCTTTCTTAATGCAATTAAAATGAGTTAAATCAATCTCATTTGTAGTGAGTATCTCCTGAATAAGATTGAGTTCCTATCTCTGATGGTGGATTATTGCCGAAGTCATCAACTAAGGCATCTGCTTCACTAGTGAAAAGTTTAGAAAACCATTGTCTAGCTCAATGATTGCAGTCCAACCTTTGTCTCTTTTTCTAGTCATAGAGATACCTCGTAGGAAGTAAGAGAGTGTTTGTTTGCCCCCTTCGAGTCCATCAGCCTTGGCATTGAACTAATTTACTAGTGTTCTCATTTTTACTCCTCTTAAGTGGACATCGATAGGGCTGAGGCCACCAAAGTATTTCTACGTTTTGGTTGGCTTCGTAGATCTTTTTTGGTAAGTGTAGATGTAAATCAAGATTCATAGCACTCTTGAAGATATAAAAAGGCAGATCTGTTAATGACACTAGGGAGAAATCTCACACCTCCTCATGTGAACAGAGAAAACTTTTTGTTCGGTCTCTGCAACGGTCCGAACAACCCCAACCTCTGATTCATTTCAGGAGTTTTTCTTTATGAGGCCAATGAGAGTTAATACTTTAGGGCTTTTATCCTATAGATATTTTCAATTAAGAGGAGTAGATATAAATCAAAGCACTATTAGGAGGTTAAACCATGACATGCGGCAATCCTTTTAAACATGCAATCGAAGACGTAAAGGAAACATTCTCGAAATCTTGTGGGGTTCCTATCCAGGGGAACGATTGGTGTGGTCTGGTTTCTAATTATGAAACTGATTTTGATGAGGTCGATTACGAGAATGAGTGTTTGCAGTTTGGTATCTGCTCAATGGACTACTAAAAAATCCAACTAACAGGAGGTCTAATTATGCCAGCAACCCGTAGTTTCAGATCTAATGGATCGAATCCCCTTTCATCAGTCTTTCTTTGGTTTTCTGTTCTTTTGATCTCGCTTGGAATGCTTCCACACTTAATTCCTTATTACTTTCAGTTGAAATATTGAGGTCACAAGAATGATTCTCGATCTTCTCAAACTAATCCTCAGAAAGCACAAAGATTATTGGATCGTTGGTTAAACAGGAGTTTTTTCTCATGTTCACCTGATCTGAATTTGTTAGAAATGAATTAGGAGTTCTAGCACTTCCGATCCAGTAGATGGTTGCTTAGTCAGGGTGGAAAGTTCAGATGGATAGAAAAGTGCTGAACTCAAAAGGGGCGACCAAAATCTCGCCCCTTCTTTAATGGGAAAAACCAGTCGCTTGACTAACCAATACTAATTAGTATATTTGTATTAGTCGAATCCCCGTCGCAAAAGGCAAAGAAACCACCTGCTCGCTGGTGGTTTCTTTTTTCTTTAATTAGGAGAATGAACCAACCAGTAAGAGAAGTATTGCCAACTCCAGCAGGATGGTTGGTCGCACCTGCCAGAGACTTTTGTTTGTTTTTTATTCGTGACCCTAAATCTGTCATGGTTGCACCGACTGTCTTAACTCAACTTTGGTATTGCACCGAACAAGGTATCCCAATCCAATTGAAAAATACAAGAAGACTGGACTATGAATCTGCACATGAAACTTGGAATGAACTGCTATCTAATGATTGGGAATTAGTTGAACATCAGATTAATGATGCAGCTGCCTAGCGGGAACATTGACCTAGGAATATCGCGACTAGGTGCAAGAATATCTACCTATTACTTGACCCTGCTATTTAATTTCGATACCTTCGCAGCTTGACATCTTTGATTGACACTAATCGAATATATATCCGATGAGACGACTTGCTAAATTTTTTTAAGGGAGTACTAGATCTGTTGAAAGTCTATTTTTTAGTGCTTTTTATCCACTCGTAAATTCACTTCCTATTTGTTCAAATGCCTCAAATTACACATCCTGATTCACTGAGTTGCTCCGATCATATACATTTTAGAAAATTGTCTTCTGATTCACAGCAGCTAGAAGCTCTTATACAAAGTTTTGCAGACAGGTCTCAAAACAAAACATTTTTACTAGCCAACACCACAAATGATTTCTTGGCTATCAGACCAAGTTGTAACCCAATAATCGCGAAGGGTCTTGCAGGAATGTATGACAGTGATGATTTGGTTATTGAACTTTCCGAATTAGTCAAGATTCATCGGCTTGAGGCTGATTCTGATTGGGGCTTTACTGCATTTACCTTGAAAGAGGTGTTTAGCTACAAAGGTGACCTGAATAATGATTTATCTATTTATTCATTGATTTTCAAGAAAATTGATGGCATATGGAAGATTGTATGGATGCAAAGATCACAAGGAACTACGGATATTTCAACGTGGGACTAACTGATACAACAGCTTCTGAAAGTGATATGGCTTTTATTTCTTGAATTTTAGAAGCTGTTTAATAACGGCTTTAACACTAAAAATCCATCTACCAGCTCGTGAAGAAGAAGTGAGGGATTTAGTTAAAAGTTCTATTTGTTCTTGTCTCTCTTTGTATTTAATTTCCAGTTCGGTTTTTGCAATAGCAAGGCTTTGAGTTTGAATTGGGCAATCATTTTCTTTATCCCAGTTATCGATATTTGCTTCTAATTCATATATGTCCATAGTTCTGTACTTACTGATAAGTGTTTGTAAATTATCAGGTTCGAAACTCATGAAAAGTGACTTATTTGGCCTAGATTTGATTATCGAAATATAGCCTCTAAACAAAATATCAATGGTGGGTAAACTCACTCGTGTTCGGGCTATTTATACTTATTAGAGTCATCAATAGATCTAATCATTGAATAAATATCTCTCCAATCAGTTGCTGTCATTAGTGTTTAAGACTTATTTTTATTGATTATTAGAAGAAGCCGTACCCGACCGTATCTTTGCGCTACAAAGTTAATACTTTACATTTGTTCACATCAACGCAATTCCAGTAATGACAACTTCTTCCAACGCAGCTTCTTCTCAGGTAATCACTGAGTACGGCAAGCAAAACATCTTTGGCCGTGAAACACAGCCACAGCTTGTAGAGGACTACACCAGCTATCCAGAAGAAGCTGAGAAGACAAATGGCCGTTGGGCAATGATCGGGATGGTCAGCCTTTTGGTTTCATACTTCACAACAGGTCAAATCATTCCTGGAATTTTCTAAACCAATAACTACTAATAAGTAACTATTAAAAACAATGCAACCATCTAACAAAACAATCCTAGAAAGAAGCATCGGCAGACCAGCCATGATGGCATTCGTTCTTCTAACAGGTATCTACCTAACAACCGGTCAACTTATCCCAGGTGTTGTTTAATGAAAAACCAAACGACTGAAACTCCAAGAGTAGAAGAAGGCAAAGTCATTGCAGAAAGACTCAATGGCCTAGCTGCATCCATTGGCTGTTTAGCCCTTGTTGGTGCATATCTAACAACAGGTCAAATTATCCCAGGTGTTGTTTAATGACTACTCAAAACAACAACAACAGAAGAAACATTGATCCTGAAAAGGTAACTGCAGAAAGACTTAACGGCTATGCAGCATTGTTTGGATGCATTGCTCTAGTTGGTGCTTATGCAACAACAGGTCAAATCATTCCAGGTTTCGTGTGATGAACAAAGAAACTAACTACTGGAAAACAGCCGAGCAAATGAATGGCCGCCTTGCGATGATGGGCTTCTTTGCGGCTGTGATTAACTACGGATTAACAGGCTGGATCATCCCAGGAATTGTGTAGTCCTACCTTTCAAATCAAATAAAAAAAAGGCCTCTTCTATGTCATTACGGAAGGGGCATTTTTTTTGCTTTTAATTTTACTGAATGATCGTGTTTATATAACATGCCCTTTTTGGAACACCAATTTTTGACAATATTTAAGAGATTATTTTTGTTGTTGCCATCTTGACCTCGGGTGTATCAGAATAGTTATACAGAACAACTCCTCACACATAGTTCTGTGCCGAAAGAGCATCCAATTGGGTGCTTTTTTAGTGCCTGTGCCAATCAATAAACCCTCCTATTAGGGGTTTATTCCTAAGCCTGTTCAGATAAATTCATTTTGTGAGGAGTTGAGATCCTCCGTAGTGGAAACAAGGAAACACTTACGCCTGATCTCACGAAGAACCCGCCCTAGCAGAACTGGGCGGTTTTTTTGTGCCTTTCTTAAAGTGGTCTAATGATATTTCCACCCCCACAAGTTGTTTTTGGCCTTTTGCTTTTAAGCATTGCAGCGACTTTGATTTTTAATGTCAGATACAACCCCTTCGTAAACAGTGAAGATGATATCTAATACAGCAATACATTCGCCTTAAAAAAAGATACCTTTTGGGTCCTATTGATTGCGATTAAATCTCTTTGATGTCCCTCCGACGATGCCCTCGTCGGGACCACCACTCACAACACCTGATAGTGCCTGACAAGAGTTGGTAACTGGAAAGTCGATATTTTTAGAAAATGTCCAACTTATGTACAACTTTTTTAGAAAAAATTAAGGGGTGGCATTAAAAAAAAAGATTAGACATTAGTAGGTCATATGAAATTAATGATTGGACATTTATTTGTATGCCGTTTTTTTGGATTAAAGGACATAACCAAATTGGATGACCTCAATCAAGTAGTTGATTGGCAAAATAGTTCGTTTTATCAAGCAACTAATCAATCATCTAGCGTTATTAGTTAAGTATCAATAATCTCAGGAAGAGGTCAAACTGGCACTTGTAGTATTAGTAGAATTACTTCATACACAAGTTCTTAGAAAATAATGGAATCCAGTGATAAAGATCAAGGGAAAAAGAATATACCTAAAATCCAAACATTTACTGTTCCATTTGCTTTAGGTGAAATCCAAGAAAATATAACTATTACTACTAATACTCCCGCTAAACCATCTAAACCATCTAAACCATCTAAACCATCTAAACCATCTAAACCATCTAAAGAACAAATAATTAATCAAGCAATTCAGTTTCATCTACGAGGTAATATTCCAGAAGCAATAAAATATTATGAATATTTAATACAGCAAGGTTTCAAGAACCACAATGTTTTTTCTAATTATGGACTCATATTGAAAGATCTAGGAAAATTAAAAGAAGCAGAAATATCAACACGCAAAGCAATTGAACTCAATCCCAATTACGCAATAGCATTTTCAAATCTGGGAACGATATTGAAAGATCTTGGAAACTTACAAGAAGCAGAAGTATCCACTCGTAAAGCAATTGAACTCAATACTAATTACGCAGAGGCATATTTAAATCTGGGAACGATATTGAAAGATCTTGGAAACTTAAAAGAAGCAGAAATATCAACACGCAAAGCAATTGAACTCAATCCCAATTCCGCAATGGCATTTTCAAATCTGGGAACCATATTTATAGATCTTGGAAACTTACAAGAAGCAGAAGTATCCACTCGTAAAGCAATTGAACTCGATCCCAATTACGCAGAGGCATATTCAAATCTAGGAAATATATTGAAAGATCTTGGCAACTTACAAGAAGCTGAATTATCACTCCGCAAAGCAATTGAAATCAATCCTGATTTCGCAGAGGCATATTCCAATCTTTCATTATTAGAACTTCTAAAAGGAAATTATGAATCTGGTTTAGAAAACTATGAGTTTAGATCTCAAACCAAAAAACCTGCTATTACTCACGCAAATATAAAACTAAAAAAAATCAATAATGAAAAATTAGACAAAGGAAACAAACTTTTAGTTGTTAGCGAACAAGGTTTAGGCGATACGCTTCAATATATGCGATACATACCTTACCTACGAAAAAAAGATTTTGATATTTCTTTTTGTGCTCAAACAAAACTACATTCATTGATCCAATCATCATGTATTGATCTAAATCCATTAACTCCAGAACAAGCAAGCTTAGTGTCAGAAGGTGAATGGGTTCCATTATTATCTTTACCTAAATATTTAAAAGTAAGGCCAGAAAATCCAATCGTTTCTGAGCCATATATTTCATCAAATGATGAATTAAATAAAAAGTGGAAAGACATTCTATCTAAAGAGAAAAGACCCATCATTGGTATTAATTGGCAAGGAAGTCCAGAAATAGAAAAAAGCGTTTATCAAGGACGTTCAATTCCTTTAGACATATTCTCAATCCTTCTTAAAGAAAATGATATAACAATGCTTTCTTTACAAAAAGGATTTGGTTCAGAACAATTAAATGATTGTTCATTTAAAAATGAGTTTGTTGAATGCCAACCACAAATTGATGCGACTTGGGATTTTCTTGAAAATGCTGCCATTATTGAAAACTGTGATTTGATTATTACTTGTGATACTTCAATTGCTCACTTAGCTGGAGGAATGGGAAAGAAAGTTTGGTTACTGCTAAAAGATATTCCTTTTTGGACTTGGGGACTTGAAAGGGAGAATACATTTTGGTATCCATCGATGAAATTATTTCGACAAAAAGAGCGACATAATTGGCAAGAGGTTATGGATAGAGTATCAATCGCAATTACAAAAGAAATGAAAAAAAATGACTAAAAAATTGAAATCCTTATCTTCTATTCTCGCTCCAGTCTCTTTAGGAGAATTAATCGATAAAATCACGATTCTAGAAATCAAACAAATACATATGACTGGAATAAAATTAAAAAATGTAGATAAAGAACTAAAACTACTAAGAAAAATACTTCAAGATGAAAATTTGGAAATTGATATCGATTTAATTAATAATCTCAAAGAAGTAAACAATAACCTTTGGGAAATAGAAGATAAAATAAGGATAAAAGAGAGCAATCAAAAATTTGACAAAGAATTTATTCAAATCGCTAGATCAGTTTACAAAGAAAATGATAAGAGAGCTTCTATAAAAAAAAGACCCCATTCAGGGGTCTTTGACTCTACTTAGGTGCTCTTGGTAGAGGGTCTGAGTGCCCTCGTCGGGACTTGAACCCGAGACCTCTCCCTTACCAAGGGAGTGCTCTACCGCTGAGCTACAAGGGCTTGTGGAAAGATGGGCCGGGTTGGATTTGAACCAACGTAGGCGTAGCCAGCGGATTTACAGTCCGCCCCCATTAACCACTCGGGCACCGACCCGTTCCACTTGATGAGATTAACAGTAAATGGTGCCACTTTTCTCGAATTTGTTGGTCCTTTGTGTTCTGAATCGATACGATCATGAAAGATGTTTAACTTATAAGGACTATGGATCTTTTACTTATTAATGGTCCAAATTTAAATCTTGTTGGGAAAAGGGAACCATCCATATATGGATCCCAAACTTTAGAAGACATTCAAGCAGAATTATTGACTTTAGCTAGTGAACTTGATGCAAAGCTCAAATTCTTTCAGAGTAATTCAGAGGGCGAGATGATTGATTGCATTCAAAAAAGTGTTGGCTCCATTGACGGAATATTGATTAATGCAGGCGCATATACACATACCTCTATTGCTCTTAGAGATGCTTTATTAGGAGTTGCTATTCCTTACGTTGAAGTACATTTAAGTAATATCTATTCCAGGGAAGAATTTCGCCATAAATCATTCCTTTCAGATAAAGCATTGGGTTTGGTTTGTGGCTTTGGAGCGAATAGTTATCAACTTGCTTTAGAGGGGATAGTTTCTTATTTAAAGCGAGTCTGAGAAGTTTATGAATAATTCAAAATCTCAAGTTGCAGGGCCATCAAAGATTCGCTGGCTAATAAATAAAACTTCTGAAGATTGGATAGATCTTGCAATTTCTAACCCGATGGAAATTCTTTTGGATCATGCACATTGTGAAAGGAAGGCTGCTGGAGTGGCTCTACAACTTATGTTTCGTTATGTCAGTGAACCTGGGCTTTCAGAGGTACTGAGCCCATTAGCGCGAGAGGAACTTGAACATTTTGAGAGAGTTTTATCTATTTTAAATGCTCGTGGACAAAAACTTCAAAAATTAGCCTCACCTCCCTATGGATTGACTCTGGCAAAAAATATTTGCAAAGATGAACCATTGCGAATGTTGGATAGCTTTCTTGTCGCCGGACTTATTGAGGCAAGGAGTCATGAAAGAATGAAATTGTTGTCTATACATTCCCCTGATGTAGAACTTCGTGATTTATACGCCGACTTACTCAAAAGCGAGGCTAGGCATTTTGGAATTTATTGGAAGTTGGCAGATGAACGCTTTGAAAGAAATCTTCTTACCTCTAGGCTAGAAGAATTAGCTAAGGTTGAATCTGATGCTTTATTGGAAATGCATCATCAGCCAAGGATGCATAGTTAATTATCTCTTTTAAGTAGACAGAAGTTATCCAATCAAATGAAAGTTTTGACTATTGCTGGCGTAGGACCAGGTGATCCTTCTTTGTTAACTTTGGCAGCAGTTGAGGCCATTCGAGAATCAACAGTTGTTTCTTATCCAGTCTCTACTAGAGGAGGAGATAGTCTTGCTGAAAAAATTGCTTCAAAATGGATAACCAAAGATAAAAAAAAATTACCTTTATACTTTCCCATGGTTGACGATCAGAACACTTTAAAAAGTGCATGGCGAGTTGCCGGGAATGATTTAATGAAGATGGTTGACAAAGGTGAAAGAGTTGTTTTTCTTGCTCAAGGAGATATCTCGCTTTTCTCGACAGGTTCTTATCTTTCAAAGGAGTTAGAAAAATATCATCCAGAGTGCGTTGTTAAATTAATTCCAGGTGTGACATCTTTTTCTGCCGCCGCTGCGAAAAGTAAATTACCACTTGCTTTTCAAGAGGAAGAATTACTTGTCTTACCTGTCCCAGACTCATATGACGAGCTGAAGTCTATTTTGTCTGATGCAGCGTCAAAGAAAAGGGTAGTTGTTTTGCTCAAGCTTGGTAAAAAATGGGAATGGGTCAAACTTTTGCTTGAAGAACTTGATCTAATAAAAATTTCTATATTTGCAGAAAGAATAGGATTTTCAGATCAACAAATACTTAGGGCATCTGATCTGCCCTCAGGGACTAGGCCATATTTTTCTTTACTGTTGATTCGACAAAGTTGGCCTTTGACAATGCCCTAAAACTTTTTAGTTGAATTTAAGCAGTTCGTCTTCCAGTAGTTTAATTGCGTCGTTTGGAGTGCGTGCTCTAACTAATTTATGGCGAAGATTAGACGCACCTTCAAAACCTCTACAAGTCCAATTCATATGTTTCCTAGCAATCAAAAGCCCATGATTTCCTTTCTTTGAAACAAGTAATTTTAGGTGCTCTAAAGATAAACTCACTTTCATCTTTGCGTCAGGTGGTTTAAAAGTTGTTTGGTTCTTAATTTCTTCATCAATTTGTCCAACTAGCCATGGGGCTCCCATACTTGCCCTTCCTATCATCACCCCATCGGCATTCGTGATCTTTAGGCACTCAATAGCATCTCGAGAGTTTTTAATATCACCATTAGCGATGACAGGTATATCTAATGACTTTTTGATTTTTGCAATAGCTTTCCAGTTTGCATGGCCAGAAAATCCTTGCCTTCTTGTTCGCCCATGAACAGTTATGAGTTGAGCCCCAGCCTCCTGTAGACCTAAAGCAAAAGATACTGGATCACTTGTGGTTTCACACCACCCCAATCTTATTTTGACTGTTACTGGAATAGATATGGCTTTTGAAACCTTTTTGACGATTAATTGTGCAAGTTCTGGTTCTTTCAATAGAGCACTTCCGCCTCCTTTCCTGGCAATTTTTTTTACTGGGCAACCCATATTGATATCTATAAGAAATGCACCAGATGATTCGGCTTTGATGGCAGCATCTACCATTGAATCTGGCCTATGGTCAAAAAGTTGAACACCAATTGGACCACTTTCTTCTGAAAGCTCAATTACTTTCTCTTCACCATGACCTAATTCAAGACTTTTAGCATTTACCATTTCGGTGAAAAGTAAAGCTTTTGGAGACCATCTACGAACAAAGTTCCTGAATATTTGATCGCTTACTCCTGCAAGTGGGGACTGAATAACCAGACACTCTAGAGATCTAGGTGTCCCATTGCCTGACAAACAAATCGGAGAAAACTCTTTCATCTTTAGAGGGAAATTTGATTTATTTCAGTCATTACAAAAAGAGAAAGTTTTATCTGTTTCGCTGATTTCTGAAAATAAGCAAAAAATATTTATTGATGCTTTTAAGGAAATTGGAACTTGAAGAAACGCTAACAAAACGAGAAGTATTGCTATTAAAGATGGTTTGGTTGTTGATGAATCCCTATTTTTTTTGGTCAATCTTTTTAGGGAAGTTTGATTTCTAAATTTCATTTTGGAATCGAACTCTTTGCTCATACTTGTAGTATGAAGAATTAATCTTAATTTTGACCTATAAAGGGTCAATAATCTTATGAAAGGTAGAGAAATTTGGCGCTACCAGTAGTCGCAATAATTGGACGCCCAAATGTTGGGAAATCTACATTGGTGAATCGCTTATGTCAGAGCAGAGAAGCCATTGTTCATGATGAGCCGGGGGTAACGAGAGATCGAACTTATCAAGATGGATTCTGGAGGGATAGAGATTTTAAAGTTGTAGATACTGGAGGGCTAGTCTTTGATGACGATAGTGAGTTCCTCCCTGAAATTAGAGAGCAAGCTAATCTTGCGCTTGAGGAAGCCGTAGTTGCATTAGTAATTGTTGATGGCCAGGAGGGAATTACTACCGCTGATGAATCAATTGCTGAATTTTTAAGGTCTCGTTCCGGCAAAACCCTCGTGGTGGTTAATAAATGTGAATCTCCCGAACAAGGTTTAGCAATGGCAGCTCAATTTTGGAAGCTTGGTCTTGGTGAGCCCTATCCAATCTCTGCCATACATGGAGTAGGTACAGGCGATCTGCTTGATCAGGTGGTTAATTTGTTTCCCTCTAAAGATTTAGATGAAGTTAGTGATTCTCCTGTTCAATTGGCAATTATTGGGAGACCAAATGTAGGTAAGTCAAGTCTTCTTAATTCTATTTGTGGAGAGACAAGGGCAATTGTTAGCTCTATTAGGGGTACAACTCGAGATACGATTGATACTCGAATTACTCATCAGGGTAAGGAATGGAAATTAGTTGATACGGCGGGAATACGTAGACGTAGAAGTGTTAATTATGGCCCAGAATTTTTTGGTATTAATCGCAGTTTTAAGGCAATAGAAAGAAGTGATGTCTGTGTGTTGGTTATAGATGCTTTGGATGGCGTTACAGAACAAGATCAAAGGCTTGCAGGTAGAATTGAGCAGGAAGGAAGAGCTTGTTTGATAGTCATTAATAAATGGGATGCTGTAGAAAAAGATAGTCACACAATGTCTGCAATGGAAAAAGACATTCGTTCAAAATTATATTTTCTCGATTGGGCCCAGATGATCTTTACATCAGCAGTTACGGGTCAAAGAGTAGAGGGTATTTTTGCATTAGCTACTTTGGCCGTTGATCAGAGTAGAAGAAGGGTAACTACTTCAGTTGTTAATGAGGTGCTGACTGAGGCCTTAAAATGGAGAAGTCCACCTACAACCAGAGGGGGAAAACAAGGGCGTCTTTATTACGGTACTCAAGTAGCTATTAATCCTCCCAGTTTTACTCTGTTCGTGAATGAACCTAAATTGTTTGGGGAAACTTATCGAAGATATATTGAGAGACAAATTAGAGAGGGTCTTGGTTTTGAAGGGACTCCTATAAAATTATTTTGGAGAGGGAAGCAGCAACGCGATGTCGAAAAAGATATGGCACGCCAACAGAAAGGGGTCCGAAATTAGTAATTATTTATGGATTGGCTAAAAAAGATTCCAATTGGTCAATATGTCTCTGGCAAATCTAGCTGGCTTCGTGGTATTGATCCTCGAATTAAACTCTCTTGGATCTTGTTGTTTTTGCTGACTCCGATTTTAGCTAATTCTCTTTGGAGGATTTCAATAGCTTTTGTTCTTTTATTGATTACATTTCTTAGTTTCCTCCCTCCACGTATTTGGTGGCGATCTCTAGTATTTTTATTGGCTTTCTCTTTGGTTATTGGATCCTTATCGATTGTTTTACCTGCTAGTCAATCATCCTTTGCATTACCTATAAGAGCATCTGATGAAATACCAGGAGCAATTATTTTGACTCGATCATGGGAGATTTTTAGATTGGGGCCTATTGACTTCGGGGGAATTTCATTAGGACCATTAATTATCGATCGCCGCTCGGCTGAATTAGGTATTAAAACTTCAACCTTGATTTTTACTGTTATTCACAGTGTGAATTTGATATTAATTACAACACCTCCTGAAGACCTTGTATGGGCAATAAGGTGGTTTTTTGCACCTTTGACTCTATTGGGATTTCCTTTAGAAAAACTATCTTTTCAACTGCTTTTGGCTTTACGATTTTTACCTTTAGTTCAAGAGGAACTCCAAAACCTCTTTCGCTCAATTGGTGTGAGGGCAATTGATTTTAAAAAATTGGGACTTAAAAGTTCATTGGGGTTATTTGTGACTTTAGGGGAAAGACTATTGTCAAATATTTTGCTTAGAGCAGAACAGGGGGCTGATTCATTAATGTCAAGGCAGGGGCTTTGGCTATCTTCAGAGCAATTAAGACCAAACATAGTTATTAATCCTAAATATTTGTGGATTAACATAAGTTCGATTTTTTTGCTTTTGATAGCCATTAGCTTACGTTGTCTGTATGGTACGTCTTAATTAAAAAAATCAGGTTTGAACGCTGAGCGCTATCTAAATCATCCAACTTTTGGAATGCTATATCTAGTGTCACCAGCAAGTAATGGTAGAGACGTATATGCAACTTTATATGCACAGAAAATATTTTTTTTAGTTACTTTGCAACCACGGGGAGCAACCTTTGAAGTTATCCCATATATGGACGCTCGACATTATTCGGAAATGCATATGGCTAAATGTAGAAGAGAAAAATCCTCCGATATGGATGTTTGGCAAGAACTATTTAATCAAACTTTTATGTAACTCTATTTGACTTGATTTTGACTGGTTCTAATGAATTTAAGAAAATTAAAGACTCTATACCCCTTGGGGTAAATTTACTTGCTGTAAGCAAGGGGCATAAGCATGACTCGATACGTAAACTTTCTGGTTATGGTCAGTTGGATTTTGGAGAAAGTCGTTTGCAAGAGGCCATCCTAAAAAAGATCGATCTAAGTGATTTAACGCAACTCAGATGGCATTTTGTTGGAACATTGCAGAAAAATAAAGTTAGAAGAGTTATTAAAGAATTTGACTTTATTCATTCGGTTGATTCATTGCCTTTGCTTGAACGTATTTCTAGAATTTCACAAGAAGAGCAAAAATCTCCGAATATATTTTTACAAGTTAAATTTATAGAGGACCCCAACAAGGGTGGATTTTTAAAAGAAGAACTTTTGAAAAGTTGGTCTAATATTATTTCTTTGAAGAATATTAATTTGATTGGATTAATGACAATACCGCCAATAGTTCTTAATGCATATCAAAGAAAAGATTTATTTTGTGAATGTAGAAATTTTGCAAATCATTTGGGATTAAAGGATTGCTCAATGGGAATGAGCAACGATTGGCAAGAAGCTATTCAAGGTGGTGCTACTTGGATTCGATTGGGATCTCTTTTGTTTGGTAAACGTTAGAATTAGATAAATAGTCGAAGATATGAAAAAACTAATAAAAAAGCTTGCCCCTTAAGTTAAGGAACGTTATTTAAGTATATGGTTCATCCTTCATGTTGTTGAAGATGTATCCTTTGTTGGCTTATCCAACTTTTAACAAATCATCCCGAGAGGATTAACTGGTGTCGCTTATTTCCCGTCTTCGTGCTGTCGTCGCTGGCGATGACTTTTTAGATAGTGATTTTGATGAGCTCGATTACGAAACAAGTGATGACTTTGAGAATTTCAATAGAGGTAAGAAAGAGGGAAGTACAGAAATGGCAACTATCTCTCAGGCCAATCCTTTTGATGGAAGGAGTGGTTTCCCTCCCTCAAACGTTATTGGAATGCCTGGTATCTCAACAAATGATTCTGAAGTTAGTTTGATGGAACCTCGGAGCTTTGATGAAATGCCAAGAGTGATACAAGCCTTGAGGGAGCGTAAAACAGTTATCTTAAATCTCACAATGATGGAGCCTGATCAGGCTCAAAGAGCAGTTGATTTTGTCGCAGGCGGAACGTTTGCTATTGATGGACATCAAGAAAGAGTCGGAGAAAGCATTTTTCTTTTTGCACCTTCTTGCGTAACAGTAACTAATTCATTTCAAGAGGAAGCCTCCCCTTCAAATATGAGTAATAAAGGTAATGATTTGATTTCCAAGGAAACCTCTCCTGCGCCAGAGCCTGCTTGGGGTGAGACAGTCGCTACTGCTCTTTGAATAAATGATTAAATAGATTGGAAATTTCTATTGGGATAATTGGCCTTGGCAGTATGGCTAAGGCTATTGTTTCACCTCTTTTGGAGAGAGGTGAATACAATCCTCAACAAGTTTTAGGAATTGTTGGTAGGAGCTCAAGTATTGCATCTGCATTGAATGATCTTCCAAAGGAAGTAAAAGTCGTATCAAGCAAAGATTCTTTGTCTAAAGAAGTGTGGAAGGCCCCTATAAAAATATTGGCTGTAAAACCTCAACAATTGAGCAAAATCAAAGAATCTGTCTCGTCATTTCAATCGAATGATCAGTTTCCTAAACCGTTATTAATTTCAGTTTTAGCTGGAATAACACTGAAAAGTCTTAAGAAAGCTTTCCCTAGACACACATGTGTAAGAGCAGTGCCCAATACCCCTTCTCTTGTCGGCCAAGGGCTTACTGGTTTGGCGTGGCCAGATGATATGACTTTGGATCAAAAGAAAGTTGTTAGAAAGATTTTTGAACCTATTAGTGAAATTTACGAATTGGAGGAGCCAAAGCTTGATTCCTTTTTGGCTTTAACTTCTTCAGGACCTGCATATATAGCTTTAGTTGTTGAAGCAATGGCTGATGGAGCTGTTGCCGCAGGATTACCACGACTCTTATCCAATCAATTAGCTCATAAAACCCTTTCAGGTACTGCATCTCTACTAAGAGAAAAGAGTTTGCACCCTGCTGAACTAAAAGATATGGTTGCCTCTCCTGCAGGTACTACGATTAGTGCTCTTCGACACCTTGAACTTGCTGGCTTGAGATCCGCCTTAATTGAAGCAGTTGTTTTGGCAGCGCAGAAGAGTCGTCAATTGGCTGAGGAAGTTTAGAGCTAGATGATCTAAGTACGTTTGTATATAGATTTTCAAGTGAGTCAATATTTTGTTGAAGTGTATATTTTTCTTCTACTCTTAAGCGTGCACGTCTACCTAGTTCGTGGGTAAGTACTGGCTGATCGTGCAAAACAGGTAAAAGAGTCCTTAATTGAGACGTTACACCCTCAGTATTAAGTATGATTCCTGCTCCATTTTCAAGCACCTCTCCATCTGCTCCAGCATCTGTCGCGACACATGCTGTTCCTGTTGCCATAGCTTCCAACAAGGCAATAGATAATCCTTCTACAAGACTTGGAAGTAAAAAGACCTCAGCGATTTGAAGAAGAGCGACTCTTTTATTTTGATCAGCTTCGTATCCCCACCAAAACACATTATCTTCTTTGTTGGAAATTGAATGATTTTCGAGTGTTGGCCTTAGTGGACCATCTCCCACTATTACTAATCGACATCCTTTTGGCTGGACAAATCTCCATGCACGTAGTAGAGCTTCAACATTTTTTTCAGAAGCTATTCTACCCATATAGATAAATATTCTCTCAGAACCAAGCTTTTTCCTTATCTCGAAATGAAGTTCATTTTGTGAATTATGTGGTTTAAGCGTGTTCCACTTCTTTATATCAATTCCATTAGGTATTACTTCTAGTCTGCTCTCTTTTACTCCTAGTTTTGCGAGAACCTCTGCTTGTAAATCTGAAAAAACAATTACTTTGTCATACTTAGCTAATGATGGAGCATAAAGTTGGTAGGTAAGTTGCTGTGTATTGGCCGTAAGATTTCTGAGCTTTGAATCGAAAGCTGGGTGAAAAGTTGCTATCAAAGGTAAATTAAGTTGATGACAGAGCTCAGGCAGTCGGAAATCCAATGGAGAAAGCGTAAGACTTGCATGAACTAAATCAGGTTTCAGTCTTGAGAGCGATTCTCTAAGCTCCCTTTGCGCATTTAGAGAAGGAATTGTGTAAACCTGAGATTTAATTAAATAAGGAAGACTTACGTCGGGATCATTCGCCAAGAGGGAAGTCTTATTATTCCCATCCCTCATTGGGTTATCAAAATGAATAAAACTTGTTTGATATCCTCTTTCTTTGAGCTCTTCAGTCGTGCTAAGCCCATAACAGACATTCCCGCAAAAAGGTGTTTTTTTGCCTAGCCAGGCGATATGGGTCAAACTCTAGAAAACCGGTATTTTAAATTAGCAGCTATCATATATTTCTAATCAAACTATTGTTAATAGTTAAATAATTTATAAATAAGATTTTCTAAAAAAAATTTAAATATAAGTTACTACTTGGTATTTAGTTCATTACTAATTATTACTTCTCTCATCATTTCAAGAGATGTGATTTTTTTTTGTAAATGAGTTTCAATCCAGGTTTCAACAATTCTCAGTAGTTTTAACCAGACATTTTTAGGACCTAATAATTTCCCATTACTGTGAAAAGGTAATTTTTCAAGTAATAGTCTCTGAAGTAAAGCAAGTTCAGATGGATTCAGTTCTGCGCTTGCATTAGGAATTGTTCCAATAGCAAAACCTTCTTCAGGTATAAAGCTGCACTTCCAGCTCCATTCTCCAATAGGTGGTATCAGCCTGGAACCAGAATGACAACAGTTTTGAAGTGGTAGGCAATATCCTCCTAGAGCCAATAAATGAACACACGATTGAACGCTGATTGCTAAAGCTTCTAATGAATTAAATTCTGTTTTATGTAAGTCATTTAGTCTATTTAAATGGATTAAAACTAATTTAAGTAAATCTTTTTGAGGATCTTCATTGCCAACCATAACCATAATTAGCTCTGAAATCGCTTGGGCTGCTGAAAGTGTTTCGATGTTTCTTCCTAGATCCCCATAACTTTTAAGAATCTTTATTTGTGTAACTCGCCTAAGATTTTTCTTTCCGACTATATGTAAGTCTAAAAAATTAAAAGGTGATGTCGCTCCAAGCCTGCTTTTGGGTTTTCTTGCTCCTGGTATAGCAAAACGAGATATTCCATTTTCTTCACTAAGTATGGTTAATAGCCTGTCACTCTCGCCGAGAGGTCCAACTTTTAAAGAAAGTCCTTTCATTCTTTGATTTAAACTCATTATTCCTTTTTCTTTTGTTCTTGGGTAATTTCAAAACCAAAACTTGTCCCAATAAATGTTGATCCTGCTTCAATAATTTCTATTGCTTGATCAAAAGTTTTAATACCTCCTACAGTTTTAATTGAGCAGCGATTTTTAACAAGTTTAGAGACATGATTAGTTTGATCCTTTGATGCAGATGGCCCAAAACCATTGCCTATTTGAATTCCAATTGCGCCCGCATCAATTAATGCATCAATTGCCACGGAAAGTCTTGAGAAGTTTGAGAGGGTATTTGCATCAATAATTACTCTTACTGGAATACCAAGTTCACTTATTTGATTTATTTCCTCGGCAAATAGTTCTATATTTCCTTCTTTTAATGCAAAATAATTTGGAACTAGATCTAACTCTTCTGCTCCTTTATCTAATGCATATTCGGCTTCTTTTCGTTTGATAGAAGTTGGGATAAACCCAAAAGGGAAGGCGATAACTGAGATTAATTTTGTAGTACTTTTGCTTCCTAACCGTTCACGAGCAATTGGTAGATTGGACAGACTAGTGCATAAACCTGCAAAGCCATTTTGCTTGGATGCATCACAAATCTGAACAATCATTTCTTTATCAAAATGAGGATTTAGGACTGCTTGATAAATCACATTAGAAATATTGACATGAGCTTCTTCCACGCTGTTTTTACTCATTTGACTAGTAGTATTTAAATTTTTTCTTGGATTACGCCATATCCTCCGTGATTTCTCTTATAGATAACTCGCAAAGCGGATCCTTCTTCCTCTCTAAATAAATAGAAGTCATGATCAATCAGGTCTAATTGGACTCTTGCTTGCTCAATATTCATAGGAGTCATCTCGAAATATTTGCGTCTGACTCCTGGGCTAGGTAGATGTGGTTCTTTGCCTTCAGTGAGTGAATGATCCGAGGAAGAAAAATTTTGAGTGTCTTCGTTTTGGACTGATTTCGTTGACTGATTATGATGAACATTATGACTGTTATGTCGCTCTTTGTACTTACGTAATTGTCGTGCAAGTTTATTTGCTACTAAGTCGATGCTTGCATAAAGATTCTCACTTCTTTCTTGGGCTCTTATTACTGTTCCGTTTGCAAAGACAGTCACCTCAGCTGTCTGTTGTGGCACGCGAGGATTTCGAGCGACTGAGAGGTGGACATCAGCTTCTTGCACCATTTCTTGGAAATTGTGAGTTGCTTTATCAATTTTTGTTTTGGTGTAATCACGAAGCGATTGAGTTAATTCAAGATTGCGTCCATGGATAAGAAGCTTCATTTTGTTTCGCCTGAGACAGGGCCTAATAGCAACTTAGATCTAACCCCTCAACTTGCACAATCTTCTTCCGCTTTTCTTTTTGAACCTAAAAATATTGTGCCATTTGAGACTGCCTTAGGTTGGCAGAAGAATTTTCAAAAAAACCTTATTGAGCAACCGTTCTCACCCCAAGCAGTATGGCTACTCGAACATTTTTCTTGTTTCACAATGGGTAGAGGTAGCGATAAAAAAAATTTGTTGTTCGAAGAAAATAATTCTCCATTGCCAGTTTTTAGTATTGAGAGAGGAGGTGAAGTTACGCATCACATGCCTGGGCAGATCGTTGGATACCTAGTTTTAAATTTAAGTCTTCACAAAAAAGACTTATCTTGGTATTTGAGAGAATTGGAGCAAGTGCTGATTGATGTTCTTGACTTGTTGGGAATGGAGGGGAAGAGGGTAGATGGCTTAACAGGAGTTTGGTGTGAAGATAAAAAGGTTGGTTCAATAGGAATTGGTTGCAAGAGATGGGTGACTCAGCATGGGTTTTCACTAAATGTAGATTGTGATCTAATTGGTTTTGAAAAGATAATTCCTTGTGGACTAGATAAAGTGAAAGTAGGGAAATTGAGTGATTGGATACCTGGCATCAAAGTCTGTGACGTTACGCCTCTTTTAAGGGAATCTGTTAAAAGACGTTTTAAATTGAACTGGGAAAAATAAATCAACCTCTTTAAATATCACTAAAAAAATAACAAATTATTTTTTGGCTATGACAAAAACTAACTCACAAAAAAATATATTTTCTTCTGAGGATGCTTTGGCTTTTTGGATCCCTAATAGGAAAGAGGAACAAGCAATTAATAGAAGATCTCACCTTAATAAGATCACTCAAGTTGACCAGATTTGGGAATTATTAAAAGTTCAGTTGAGCGATGTATTGGCAGTTGATTCACCACATACTTTTCACCCAGAAAGCTTTACATATAAAGAACTTGCTGAAAATATTTCTAAGGCAGCATTTTCCTTTACTAAGCTTGGGGTAGGACCTGATGATGTGGTCGCTCTTTTTGCCGAAAATAGTCCTAGATGGCTCATCGCCGATCAAGGTCTTATGCGAATAGGTGCAACAGACTCTGTTAGAGGAGCGACTGCTCCACCTAGTGAACTTAGATATATTCTTGAAGACTCAAATGCGGTTGGATTGATTGTTCAAAACTCCGATGTCTGGGAAAGACTTTCGCTTAATGATGATCAAATCAATAGTTTGAAATTTGTTCTTCAACTTGAGGGGAAAGCTTGTGATGGCGTTTTTGAATGGGAGAGTTTTTTGAAGAAAGGATTGAATATAGAAAATGTAAGTAAACAGGAGAAAATAATTGATAGGCAACCAAAAAGAATAGCAACCATTTTATATACTTCTGGAACGACAGGTAAACCTAAAGGAGTGCCACTAACACATTCTAATTTATTACATCAAATTAGGTCTCTTGCTTGCGTAGCGAACCCTTCTCCAGGTGCGCCTGTATTAAGTGTCTTACCAATTTGGCATTCATATGAACGGAGTGCAGAATATTATTTTTTTTCTTGTGGTTGTACTCAAACATATACATCAATTAGGCATCTTAAGGAAGATTTGCCAAGGGTTAAGCCAATAGTAATGGCAACAGTTCCAAGACTTTGGGAGTCAATAAAGTTAGGGTTTGAGGATGCTGTTGATAAAATGCCGAGACTGAGAAAGACCTTGATAAAAAGTGCGATTTCTAATAGTAAGGCATATAAATTGGCTCGAAGAAAACTTTATTTTTTAACTATTGAGAGTGTTTCTAGTTTTGAACAAATTAGCTCTTTCATAGAGATTCTTCTGCGGTACCCAATGCATAGAATTTCTTCTATTTACTTATGGCCAAAAATTCTTACCAAGATTTGTGGAGGAAGATTGAGATTCCCAATTAGTGGTGGAGGTGCAATTGCTCCGCATATTGATTCTTTCTTTGAAGCTTTAGGTGTTGAATTATTAGTTGGTTATGGCTTAACAGAAACTAGTCCAGTCCTCACATGTAGAAGGCCTTGGAGGAATATACGTGGAGGAGCAGGTCAACCTTTACCAGAGACTGAGATAAAAATAGTAGATCCTGAAACATTCCAAATAAAAAAACTGCGTCAAAAAGGTTTGGTTCTTGCGCGTGGTCCTCAAATAATGTCTGGTTATTTAGGAAAACGATCTGAATCGAAGAAGGTTTTAGATGCTACCGGCTGGTTTAATACTGGAGATTTAGGGATGTTGCTTTCTGATGGATCCTTAATCCTGACTGGAAGAGCAAAAGATACGATTGTGCTAAGTAGTGGAGAAAATATTGAGCCTGGACCTTTGGAGGAATGTTTGATTGCTAGTTCATTGATTGAGCAGGCTTTTCTATTGGGGCAAGATCAAAAATATCTTGCTGCTTTGATTGTTCCAAGAATTGATCATGTAAAAGAATGGCTTGCAGAAAGGGGTGTGAATTCAAAAGTTGTTCTTGGAATATCTCCTGAAAATTATGAATTAAGACAATCTCTAAAATTAGAAATGAATCAAGCACTGGCAAATCGTCTTGGATCTAGAAGAGAAGAGAGATTATTTTCAATTGCCTTAGTAGAGCCATTTACAATAGAAAATGGCTTGTTAACGCAAACTCTTAAGCAAAAACGTGAACAAATTATCCAACGTGATTTGAAACTTATAAATGAAATATATGGTTTGTAATTTGTTTGTTTGGCCAATTAAATTGACCAATACTATCTTTTGTTGAGAACGTATTGATCGAATCATAATTTATTGATCAGGTGGACTCAATTTCTATAAAACGTTCAATAACTGTAAGAGCAGTTGTCACACCTTCATGGAAAGAGGAGGCTGAGCGTGAATTAAGTAATGCAATATCAGCAATAGATCAGCAACTGGGTGAATTAGAAAAAGAAGGACAACAAATTGTTGATGGTATTAGACGTCAGAGCGCTAATCCCCTTGACCCAAGAGTTCAAGAGCAAGTCGCTCAAGTTCAGAACCAAGTTGCTTCAAAGAGATCAGAATTTGAAGAACAAAAAAGAAATCTTCTGTCACAGCAATCTCAAGTTCGTGAGTTGGAGATGGAACAAATCGTCGAGCAAGGACAAATTGACAGCTTTTGTGATTTAAAAGTTGGTGATAACTTAGTCAGTAAAATGGGTGTGAGTATTTTGGTCAGAGATGGCGTAGTAGAGGCAATTGATCAAGATTGAAATTTGGTCGAACTACAATTAATCCAAAAATAATTTTTGATATTAAGAAGAAATCCACATAAAAAAACCTATCGTTGTAAGGACACTCATGTAGAACTAACATTGGTATGTATTGATACTTGCAAAGCTTCTAGATAGAAATTTTTGAAGCCTTGCCACAAACTCTCCATAAAGGAAATAGGAACAAATTATGGCCACTCATGACATCTTTATGCCTGCTTTAAGTTCAACTATGACTGAGGGCAAAATAGTTGAGTGGCTAAAAAAACCTGGAGATAAAGTTGAAAGAGGTGAGTCAGTTTTAGTTGTTGAGTCAGATAAAGCTGATATGGATGTTGAGTCTTTCCAAGATGGCTTTCTCGCTTCGATTGTGATGCCTGCAGGCAGCTCTGCACCTGTTGGAGAGACAATCGGATTGATCGTTGAGACATCAGATGAGATCGCTGAGGCTCAAGCAAATGCACCTTCTCCTTCCCCTCAATCAGGTAGTCAAGAAAAAGAGAGTTCATCGCCTCAAGTTCAAGAAAAACAAGCCTCTGTTGACTCTCCTAAAGCAACAGTAGTTACAAAGACATCACTTGCACCTCTTGTTTCAGAATCCTCTGTAAATCAGGATCAGTTTTTAAATGATGGTCGAATAGTTGCTTCCCCAAGAGCTAAAAAACTTGCTTCTCAAATGGGAGTGGATTTGGCAACTGTTAGGGGCTCAGGACCTCATGGACGAATACAAGCTGAGGATGTTCAAAGTGCAAAAGGGCAACCCATAAGCGTTCCTTGGATTGCAGAAAGTAATGCTCCAGCGAAAATCATTTCTGACGTGCCTCGCATAGAAAAAAAATCTGTTGACTCTGGTAAGCCACCTGCTCCAGGGAAAAGTTTTGGATCTAGAGGGGAAACAATTTCATTCAACACTCTTCAACAAGCTGTAAATCGGAACATGGAGGAAAGTTTAAATACTCCTTGTTTCAGAGTCGGATATTCAATTCTTACTGATGAATTGGATGATCTTTATAAACAAGTTAAATCTGATGGAGTAACTATGACTGCTTTACTTGCTAAAGCAGTTGGCTTAACCCTGGCTAGACACCCCCAGGTGAATGCAGCTTTTAGTTCTGAGGGGATTGCCTATCCTTCACAAATAAATGTAGCCGTTGCAGTTGCGATGGAGGACGGAGGGTTGATAACTCCAGTGCTGCAAAATGCTGATAAGACGAGCCTTACTGATTTATCCCTACAATGGGCTGATCTTGTTAAGCGTGCGAGGAATAAGCAATTAGAACCGCAAGAATACAGCAGTGGAACGTTTACACTCTCGAATCTAGGTATGTTTGGTGTGGATCGTTTTGATGCAATTCTGCCCCCAGGGACTGGAGCAATTTTAGCGGTAGGAGCTTCATTGTCTAAAGTTGTTGCTTCTAAAGATGGTTCGATTTCAATCAAAAAACAGATGCAAGTCAATCTTACCGCTGATCACAGAGTGATCTATGGGGCTGATGGAGCACTATTCCTGAAGGACTTGGCTTACTTAATCGAAAACAACCCTTGTAGCCTCTCGTCGTGAGATTTAATTGGTCGAACCACAAGTGATTTTTTCTTACTTTAACCTGATTTGATGTGTTAGATCAAAAAGATAATCTTTTAAGCTCCTATAACTATGATTTGCCAAATGAATTAATTGCTCAATCACCTACCAAGAGTAGGCATGATGCCAAATTGATGATTGTTAAAGATGGCCTCGATGATTCTTTAAACCTTGTGCATGCAAAGGTATGGGACATAAAGGATATCTTGAAGCCTGCTGATCTTTTAGTTGTGAATAATACGCGAGTTGTTAAAGCAAGATTGAAAATTCGATTGTCAGGAGGAGGGGCAGGTGAATTATTGCTAATGGAACCGAGGGGTGATGGTCGATGGCTTTGTCTTGGTCGTCCTGCTAGGCGTATGAGAGGAGGTGATCAATTGTGGTTGGATATGTCACGAGATAATTCTTTAATCTTGAAAGTTATTGATAAGGATGAGAGAACAGGCGGAAGAATTATTCAATTTTCAAATGAGTTTACTAGTTGGACGGAAATGGAAAATATACTTGATTTATGTGGAGAAGTCCCATTGCCTCCATACATAGATAAGGACAAATCTAGTGATCATGAGGAAAGCTATCAGACTAGATTTGCTTCGAAACCAGGAGCCATAGCTGCTCCCACAGCGGGCTTACATCTAAGTGATGAACTTATAGAAAATTTAAAAACGAGAGGTATTAAAATTGCTCAAATTACTTTGCATGTCGGCTTAGGAACTTTTAGACCATTAGAGAAAGAAGATCTATCTCAGTTGCATTTACACAGTGAGTGGATAGAGGTTACTGAAGAGACCATCAAAGCGATAACTAATTGTAAGGAGGATGGGGGGAAAGTCTTTGCTGTTGGCACTACTAGTGTGAGAGCCCTTGAGGCTGCTTACCTTTCAGGAAGAGGCGCCTTGAAGCCGTATGAAGGTAAAGTGGATTTGGTAATTAAACCAGGATTTAAATTTTCCGTCATTGATGGACTGCTCACTAATTTCCACCTACCTAAAAGTTCTCTATTACTTTTAGTTAGTGCTCTAATTGGTCGAAAACGTATGTTGAAACTATATAAACAGGCTATTTCTAATAAATATCGATTTTTCTCTTATGGAGATGCGATGTTGATAACGCCTGAGTCAGTTATATAGACCCAAGAGTCAAGCTAATGATGGTTCTTTAATAACACCTGTAGGAACATTCTCAAACATTACGGATGAGATATATCTTTCGGCAAGGTCAGGTAGAACTACAACGATTGTCTTCCCTGAGAACTCCTCTTTTTCGGCCAGCCTTAAGGCCACAGCAGCAGCAGCACCACATGAGATACCAACTAGTAGACCTTCTTCTTGTGCCAAACGTAATGCCATTGCAATAGACTCATCATTGGAGACTTGCTCAACTTGATCGACTACGGATAAGTCAAGGTTTTGAGGAATAAACCCAGCTCCAATCCCTTGGATCTTGTGAGGGCCGGGTTTTACTTCTTCTCCATTGAGAGTTTGTGTTATTACTGGGCTGTGAGTAGGCTCTACGGCAACAGACAATAATGAATGATTTTTTTCTTGCTTTATGAAACGAGAAACACCTGTAATTGTCCCACCTGTTCCGACACCAGAGACTAAAACATCAATTTGACCGTCCGTATCATCCCAAATTTCAGGACCTGTAGTTTTGAAATGTATTTCTGGATTGGCTGGGTTATCAAATTGTCCTGGCATGAAGTATTTTTTAGGGTCGCTATCTGCTATTTCCTTCGCTTTTGCAATGGCACCAGGCATTCCTTTTGCTGCTTCAGTAAGTATTAATTCAGCACCAAGAACAGCCATCATCCTCCTACGTTCAATTGACATGGATTCAGGCATCGTGAGGATTAACTTGTAACCTCTAGCAGCGGCTGTATAAGCAAGTGCTATTCCAGTATTCCCAGATGTTGGTTCAATAATTACTTTATCTTTATTGAGTAAACCTTTCTTTTCAGCATCCCAGATCATATTTGCTCCTATTCTACATTTAACACTGTAGGCAGGGTTACGACCTTCTATCTTTGCAAGTACTGTTGCTTTTGCGTTTTTTGTGATCGAATTAAGTTTGACCAATGGTGTATGACCAATAGCAAAACTATTGTCTTCATAGATTCTTGACATTTTTAAAATGACTTAATTAGCTAATACTCTAAATCTATATAAAAATCTCGGTAATTGGTTATTTAGATAATCTTTATTAGTGATTTTTTTATATTGCTGAATTAAATCTTGACCACAACTCATCTTCATTTTCTAGCCCTACTGACACTCTTAATAAGTGTTCCGAGACACCACAACTTTCAGCCCATTTCAATTCTTTGAAGTGAGCTAACTGAACATATGGACAAACCAATGTAAAATTTGTACCTAAACTTGGCCCTTTGTTTACTCTTAATGAATCATAAACTCTTTTTGATTCTTCAATCCCCCCTTTAAGTTCAAACGATAATAGACATCCATAACCTCCTCCTTTCTTTAATAGCGAATTAAAATTTTTACAATATTGGGGATGTAAAACCTTTGAAATTTCTTTTTTTGTTTCTAATTTTTCTTTCAGCTTTAAGCAAGATATATTTAACCTCTTTAAGCGATCCTTTACGTCTCTACTAGTTAACTCCAACTCAATAGCATCTGAATCAGATAGTGTAGATAATGCAACTTTAGGAATGATCTCAGCTATTTCTTTTTTCCATTTAGAGTATGGACTGATAACAGTACTGCCAGCAAGAATATCTCCTCTCCCAGCAAAACTTTTTGTAAGAGAACTAAAAATCACATCTGCGTAAGGAGTCAGGTGAACATTTAGAGATGAACCGATGGTATCGTCAACAATGACAGGTATGTTTTTTTCTTTAGCTAATTTTGAAATAGATATTAGGTCAACACATTGCAATAAAGGGTTGCTAGGTATTTCTATGATTAATGCAGCTGGATTTTTTTTATCCAGCTCTTCTTTTATATGATTTAATTTTGTTTTAATAATGAGATCGCTTCCTTGGAAAATAATTTGAGGTAGTTTAAGTACATCAACATATGGGAAGCCTATTTGAAGCGTCGAAGAAGTTCCTTTAATACAATTTATCGCTGAAATAATAGTCGTTAATGCAGCCATACCTGAACGATGTAGTCGTATTAGACTATTATCGCAATTGTATATATTTGCTAAGCGTTTGATAAGTGCCTCTCTGGCGCAATCACCATCTGAAGTGAGTGGTTTCTTCTCTTTCCCAAGGGCTATTGCCGCTTCACGTGAAGACAATCCAAGACCAGTGTGTTGCCAGAAGGCTTTTGCTGAAGAGGTATTTTTTTGGTCAATAATTAGACACGAAACACCAAGAAAGTCTTCTATTTTTGAAAAACAATCTGAATTCTTTCGAAGACAATATTCTTGAGCACTTAAAGCAGAAGCTCTGTTGGGGTAAGGCCAACTGCTTTTCTTCGATTCGCCATGAAATTCAAGTGATTTTCGAGCTATCTCGGCAACAAAAGGATTAAATCCAAATCTAGGGTAAATTGCTTTTAATGAATTTATACAAGCTGGCACCTTCTCTTCGTATGCGATTACATCTTCCCATCTAGGCAATGCAACAGATACAGCATGTGGCCTACTCGGTAGAGGCTCTCCTAAATCTTTGGCACTCCAGCAAGGATCAATTAGTAAATTTCTTTCAGTCAAGAGATAGTTCCTAAGGCTTGATTCAAATCAGCACTTAAGTCTTCAATGTCCTCACATCCAATAGAAAATCGAATAAGTGAATCAGTAATTCCAATTTTTATTTTTGTTTCCTTGGACACTGAAGCATGTGTCATTGTGGCTGGATGGCAAACAAGACTTTCAATTCCACCGAGACTTTCTGCCATTTTGAAGTAATGAAGACTTTTACAAAATGAATAGGTTTGAGCTTGGGTTGCGTTAACAGTGGCAGTAACAATTGCTCCTCCCATAGCCATTTGTCTTTTTGCTAATTTACATTGTGGATGATCATTCCTGAAAGGATATCGAACATATTTTATTGCTGGATTATCGGCTAATTGATTAGCTATTTTAGATGCATTATTAACTTGTCTTTCTAGACGAAGTGGAAGAGTTTTTATTCCTCGTGTAATAAGCCAGCAATCAAAGGGAGAAGGGTTTAATCCAAGAGCTTTCTGGGCGAAATTTAGCTTGTCTCTCCAGATAGCACTCTCAGTGCATACGGCACCTCCAAGTGCATCTGAGTGACCATTGATAAACTTGGTCGTGCTAGTTAAAGATAAGGTCGCTCCAAGTTGAAGAGGTCTTTGTAATAGAGGTGTTGCAAAAGTATTGTCTACAACAACAGGTATTTTCATTTTATTTGCGAAATGACAAATCCCTTCAATATCAATAATTTTGAGGAGTGGGTTAGTAGGACTTTCGATCCAAATCATCGCGGGTTTGTGATTTGAAATGACTTCTTGGAAATTAGGCTTAGTAAAGTCTATCCATTGAGTTTTTAATCCAAAACGATTAAAAACTTGTTCAAATAATCTCACCGTACATCCATAAAGATTCTCCTCACAAAGGATTAAGTCTCCAGCCTTAAGAGTGGAGACTATTGCTGTAATCGCAGCGACTCCAGAACTAAATACACTTGCGAACTTACATTCTTCCAGATCAGACAAAACTGATTCAAGAATTCGAAAATTTGGATTTCCTGAACGAGTGTAGTCAAAGCCACCCTCATTGCCATGAACGAACGTTGAGGTTGGAAAGATTGGCGGCATTATTGAACCAGTTCCTTCAGAAAAATTATCTTTGTGATGAATGACTCTTGTGTTTACTCCAGTGCTGAATTCCTTCTCTCTTTTTACTGATCCCATATCCTTTGAATAGTTTTTCTATAGGCTATAGAAAAACATGAAAAAGCCCCTAAAGAAAGGGGCACTATAATTAAATTTAATGAGAAAGAAGCTATGAGGGCCTATACCTTTCTTGAATAATACTCAACAACTAACAATTCATTAATTTCAATAGCAACCCATTCCCTATCTGTCTTTGCAGATATCTTTGCCGAGAGTTTGGTTTTATCAAGCTCAAGGTGTGGAGGAACATTCGCAAGACCTGGGAATTCTAAGTTGGCTTGAGCTAATTGCTTACTAGCTTTGTTGTCTCTGATAGCAATAACATCTCCAGCCTTGCATTGGTAGCTTGCAATGTCAGTGATCCTGCCATTAACAGTTACATGTCCATGGTTTACTAGCTGTCTTGAGCCTGGGATTGTAGGCCCAAACCCAAGTCTAAAACAAACATTATCAAGCCTATTTTCCAGAAGCTTTAAGAGATTTGTTCCTGTGGAACCCTCCTGAGCACGAGCTTTCTTTACGTAGCGAACAAGCTGGCGTTCAGAAATACCATAGTTGAATCGAAGTTTTTGCTTTTCTTCGAGTCGGATCGCGTATTCAGAGCGCTTGCGACGGGCTTGGCCGTGCTGACCTGGTGGATGAGACCTTTTAGCGGCCTTCCGGGTGAGACCAGGTAGGTCTCCCAAGCGTCGCGTGATCCTCAAACGAGGTCCGCGGTATCTAGACATAGGGGTTTAATTTAGAAAATGTTTACTGGTAAGGGTAATCTGGAATAAATCCATTGGCCCCTTATTCACCAGTTCATTATTCTATCTAAAGATGCTTACAAAGATCAATAAAGCCATTGCACTTGTTTTTGTTAGTTTGATTTCCTTTTATCAGAAGTGGATTTCGCCATTGTTTGGACCGAGTTGTCGATTTATCCCTAGTTGCAGTGCTTATGGGATAGAAGCCGTTAATAAGCATGGTCCCTGGAGAGGGGGGTGGCTGACTTTGAAAAGATTAAGTAAATGTCATCCTTTGACCCCTTGTGGGTGTGACCCAGTTCCAGAAAAATGAACTCAGATGTATTGATCTTGTATTCACGTAAAGGCTGCTGCTTGTGTCAAACACTTGAAAAAAAATTATCTAGGATATGTTTAGATAATTTAAACCCTTCTATTGAACTTTCCATTGTCGACATAGATAGTAAAACAGTGTCTTTAGATATACAAATGAAGTATACAAATGAAGTTCCAGTAATAGTTCTTGACTCAACTAGATTATTAAAAAATATTGAATTTCCTCGGGTCTCTCCACGTTTAAAGGAAGACATGCTTTTATCTTGGATACAAAAGAATTTGAATATTTTGTACAAAAAAGTTTAAGAAAATAACCAATTCTTCTTTTTAATAAATTTCTTTATTGATTTCAAAGAGAAAAACATAATTTATTTTTTTAACAACTAAAGTTATTTTGTGAAGATGATTAAATTTCTTTTTAATTACTGAATCGTAAGTTGATTTATTTTGTGGTGAAAATCATGCAGATCTTTTTATACTTGAAATGAGCGTTCATTGATTTTTCATTATCCGAGGTTTGTTTTGTCGCGTTATCTGCACACTTTGTTGAAAGCAATTGATCTTCAGGTCCGCTCAGGGTTAGCAAATCCAGAAATAAAAAATCTTTCCACTGATTCTAGAGAAATCGAAAAAGGTGATTTGTTCTTAGGTTTAGACGGTGAAAAAGTTGATGGAGGGAACTTTTGGGCAAAAGCAATTGAGAGAGGTGCTTGTGCAGCCATTATTAGTAAAAAGGCTTCTCTTTTAAATCCGCCAACTAACGAAGACCCCGTAGTTATTCTCCCAGAGCCAGTATCACTATTTATGGGTAAATTAGCTGCAGATTTTTGGGGTAAGCCATCTAGTGAGATTTGTTTGATAGGTATTACTGGGACTAACGGTAAAACGACTACATCATTTTTAATTGAATTTCTGACTACTTCGCTTGGTCATCCATCCGCTTTGTTTGGAACATTAATTAATAGATGGCCTAACCATGAGGAAACTTCAAAATATACAACTACTTTTGCGGTCCCTTTGCAGGCAAAACTTAGGAAAGCCGTTCAGGCAGGAGTTGAATATGGAGCAATGGAAGTAAGTTCACATGCTTTGTCTCAGAATAGAGTTGCTGGTTGTGATTTTAATGGGGCAGTATTTACAAACCTTTCAAGAGATCATTTAGATTATCACGATTCAATGGAATCTTATTTTGAGGCTAAAGCTAGTTTGTTCCGATCACATCTGATCGAAGATGGTGGCCCTAGATCAGTAATTAATATAGACGATAAATGGGGTGCAAAATTAGCAAAAGAGCTCAACAAAAAATGTTGGACATGTTCATTAAAAGAGAACTCCCAAACCAGAGAGAAAGCAGATTTATATATAAGTAATCTTCAAATTATGCAAGACGGATACAAGGGGAAATTGCATACGCCCTTTGGGGTTGAAAATTTTATTTCACCACTAATAGGTGAGTTTAATTTAATGAATATGTTGCAAGCAGTAGGAATTTTAGTTCAAAGGGGACTCCCATTAAATGATCTTTTGGCAGCTTTGAACAAGTTCCCTGGAGTGCCAGGGAGAATGCAACTGATTAACATGGATGGATTTAAAGTAAAAGAGGGCTATCCACTAGTGATAGTAGATTATGCGCATACACCGGATGGTTTGCAAAACGCTTTAATCGCATCGAGATCATTGACGAAAAGAAGATTAATTTGTGTCTTTGGTTGTGGTGGTGATAGAGATAAAGGTAAAAGATCTAAGATGGGGGAAGTTGCTGCTAAGTTTGCAGATTATATAGTTGTGACATCTGATAATCCTCGACAAGAAGACCCAATCGAAATTATTAAAGATATTGGAAAAGGTATAACAATTGATTCTGAGATTTCTGTTGAGCCAGAGAGATCCATTGCAATCCAATTGGCTATAGCAAAAGCCAAGAAAAACGACGTTGTTTTAATAGCAGGGAAAGGTCATGAGGATTATCAAATTCTAAAAGATCAGACAATTTATTTTGACGATCGTGAACAAGCTAGAAAAGCATTATCTTTAAAAACAGATTTTATTTGACTACTTAGTCGAGATGAAATTTTCTAGACCTATAACAAGGTTATTTATTTCGTTTGAATCTGTAGTTATATGAACGCAAGCACGAAGCCATTTAGGATCCTCGAGAACTCTGATCCACAAATTCTCTTTACCAAGATAGTTGACAACCTCTTCAGGAGAATGGTTCCCATTAATGGTAAAACTTATAATTCCTGAGGGTGGTGGACTATTTAAAACAAGTTCAATGTTTTTGATTTGATTGAGTTTCTCCCACAGGACACAGCTGAGGCTTTTAATCTTAAAAAAGCGCTCAGTCTCATTACCTTCATTTTTTAGCATTGCTAGAGAGCTTCTGAGACCAGCTAAAAGAGGGATACAAGAAGTCGCTATCTCAAAACGTCTGGCATCAGAATGAAAAGGAGCTTTATTATTTATATGTATTCCTTCTTCAGCTTTTAAGCTTTTCCAACCAATCAATGTTGGGCTTGATTCTTCTAGAACTCTTGCTGAAAGAACAACAGCGCCCAAGCCCTCAGGCCCGTAAGCCCATTTATGTCCTGTAAACGCATAGATGTCCGCAGTATCACAAGCACCTTTGCTTGGAATATGACAAAAACTTTGAGCAGCATCAACTAATAAATAAGGTTTGCTTGAATGCTCTTTAAGTCTTTTTGAAATAAGTTCAATTGGCATAATTTGCCCTGTATTCCAAAGGAGATGTGAGAGAACAACAAGCTTCGTATTTTTTTGAAGATATTCATCTATCAATTTCAGTACTGAGTTATACGTCTCATCTTTCTTGTCGTTACCATTGCATAACTTTGATACAGGAAGTATTGCTATTGTTAGATTCTTTTTTCGAGCTAACTCTTTGCATGCTGCGACTATCCCCGGATGCTCACAATCGCTAAGTAACAAATTATCACCATCAGAAAATGGTAGCCCTAGTAAAGGCAAGACACATCCGGAGGTGACATTTTCAGTAAATGCAATTCTCTTGGGATGTATAGAGCAAATCTCCGCTATAAGATTTTTTGTGGTTATTACTTCTTTCGTAATGTATGGCCAAACATGATTTGTGAATGGACCTAATTTTTGAATTGTTTGCCAACTAGAAGTTATTGCATTTAATGATTGAGTTGGGAGTGGACCTTGACCTCCATAATTGAAATAAGCTTTATTTTGCAGCGCGGGCATATTGTCTTTGAACAATATTGGTGACATATCTTCTTTTTCTTAGTTGTGGTTACTAAGAATATCTTTTTTTTGCCAACTTACCAATTTGTGTCTGTCTTCTAGTTATGTCAACCTAACGCCTACCATTTTTTTAGTACTTTATGAGCGATTAAAAAAACATGTTATTAAAGTATGATGGTTTTAATTTTTTATTGGTTCATGAATATTAAAAAAGAACAAAAAATCAAAGCTCAAGAATGGGTGGTTATGTTCGATGGGCAAATAAAAAAAAGTGAGAAACAGATCGATTCTGATGAGCATCATTTAGAAGTTAACAATCAAAAGAGTGATTAGCTTTTGGTTTTGTTGGGCAAATTAGTGGAAATGATATTTTCTTGAACTTTTGAATTTATTTCTTTTAAAAGTGTTTCACTTTTTATGGGTTTTATATTAAAATGCTATTCCTAATTAAGTTTCAAGATGAAAATCGATTTTGGCCCCATAACTTTTAGCAGGATTGCTAGCATCCTTTTGATATTGGGTTTTTTCGGTCTTTTAGCTTATAATTCCACTCTTTAATATTATATTAGTTGATAAAAAAACAATATAATATTCTAATTACACATATATAAACTAAATTATTTTCTATCGCTGGTAATTAATTATTTTTTAAAGTATTTATCACTTCAAAATCCTTTAACTACAAATGTCTTTTCAATTATTGATCCATTGAATTTAAGTTTATATTAGGCCAATTTAAGTAGTTTCCATTTGTAGCTCTCGATGTCTGTATTCATGCAGTAGAATCACGTGAATTAATCAATACAAATGGAAACTTCAACTATACTGATCCAACCTTATTGATGCTGATAGGAGGAATTGTTGTTTTATTAGCCGGCTCAGTAGCCTATGGCGTTTATTCAACATTCGGTTCGGGCTCAAAAGAGCTCAGAGACACTATTGATGAGCACGCAAAAATGCATGAATTAGGTATTGCGCATGGTCATGGTGGAAGTTCAGAGGCCTATGAGATGTCTGGAAAACTTCAAAAGGATCAAATTTCGTAAAAACGAAAGTCTCAAAACTTTATTTTGATGAAAAATTGTGTTTATAAAAAATTTCATCAAGATATTTAAACTACTGGGATGTAATATTCAACAATTGATTTTAGATAAACTGTTCACATTGAATGAAGATAATAATTTCTTCGAGAAAGTAATTTCTTCTGATCTTTTCTCATGTTGATCAGCGTCTTGACTGGCTTCTCTGCTGGGGCAGTGCATGTAGTTAGTGGTGCTGATCATATAGTCGCAATGGCTCCTTCCTCTGTCAGAAAACCTCGAGTAGCTTTGATTAATGGGTTGGCATGGGGGATTGGGCACTCAGCAGGGGTTTTAATTCTCTCGATATTAGGGATTTTGGCTAAAGACCTAATAAACATTGAACTAATGTCTTCTTATGCAGAGTTTCTTGTTGGTATAAGCCTTCTGATTGTGGGGGGAGTCGCTATTAGGACTTCCTTGAAAGTAAACATTCACATGCATCAGCATATGCATGGAGAAGAAGCGACTCACAAACATTTTCATTTCCATTCACTTGGAAATAAACTTCATAGAAGTCATACACATGCTGCAACTGGATTAGGGGTTTTACACGGGTTCGCTGGAGCCAGTCATTTGGTTGCAGTTATTCCAGCATTAGCATTACCTTTGTTTGGAGCATTGGCTTATCTATTTGCATATTTACTTGGATCAATTTTTGCAATGGGATGCGTTGTTTTAGGAATATCTTTTGCAACGAGTAAAGTGAATAAAATGTTTTATCCTTTCTTGATGAGATCAATAGGAGCACTATCAATAGTGACAGGAATATTTTGGCTTCAAAAGACCTCAATTCTAACTTTTTAAAAGTATTGCTTCATGAATTACACAGCTAGCCTTTTTGCTTTGGGGGGGTTCTTTTTGTGGGTTGTTATCGCGACACTTATATGGGCAAGAAGAATGAGAAAACTTAAAAAAGAATATTCTCTAAATAAATCAAAGTTCAAAAATTAATTGATACATCATTTTTCATCTTTAGATACATATTTATCAGTGAAAATTATTAAAGATTATGTATGATTAATTAACTATAAAGAAGAGTGATGAAAGGTGTTTTGTTTTTTTTAGGTTCTATCTTTAGATGGCCTGTTCAAAATAGTAAAGAATTTTTGATTCTGCATGTTTATCTTTTAGGTATATATGGAATAACTTTTTTGCTAAGAAACTTAGGTTTAGAAGTGTCTAATCTTATTTTTACAGTTGGACTAATGGCTCCAATCGGTTATCTCATTTATAATGGACTGCCTTTAGATTGTCTTGATTATAAGTCTGCAATTAAAAGAGAATTAAGTTCTCTAAATTAAACAATAAAGGTTAATTAGAAAGTTAATTTATAAAACTTGTATTACCTCGCTAACCTCCGGAATCATTTCCCTTAGTTTTCTTTCAATACCCATTTTTAAAGTCATTGTGCTACTAGGGCAACTTCCGCAAGCCCCCTGAAGTCTAACTTTGACGATTGGTCCATCTATTTCAGCTATCTCTACATTCCCTCCATCAGCCATCAGAAAAGGTCTTAATTCATCAAGAACCTTTTCAACGTTTTCTGTCGTCAGTGCAAGAGTTTCGTCGCTCATTTCGATTTACTTAATTTAATTTTGCTTAGCTTAGTTAATCGCAGGATAGTCTGTATGTAATCTTGATAAAGATTTTGTTTAATACCGGCACTCCAGATTCAGAAAATACTTATGACGCAATATTAGTAGGTGCAGGAATCATGAGCTCTACTCTTGCAGTACTTCTGCATGAGCTTGAGCCGGATTTACGGTTGTTGGTTGTTGAAAAACTATCTTCTGCTGGCTTGGAAAGTAGCTGCGCTAAGAATAATGCTGGAACAGGACATGCTGCTAACTGTGAGCTTAATTACACTCCAATCCAAGAGGATGGCCATCTTAGTACTACCAAAGCTTTTGAAATAAATAAATCCTTTGAGCAAAGCTTAGAATTTTGGGCATCTTTGGCAGAAAAAGGGAAATTGATACCAAAAACTTTTTTAAATAAGTTGCCACACATCAGCCTTGTCTTTGGAGATGAGGATATTTCTTTGCTTAAAAAAAGGTTTTCTAAACTTAGTTCTCATGCCGCTTTTGCCAAAATGGAATTCACTATGGACCATGGTGAATTACAAGACTGGATTCCATTGATTATGGATGGTAGGAAACAGAGTGAGAAGATTGCCGCGACAAGAATTAAAAGAGGTACTGATATTGATTTTGGCAATTTAACTCGCTCATATATCAATCAAATTGAAGGAGCAAAATCTATTGATATTAATTACTCTACTAATGTTGAAAATCTTCAACAAGATAGTGAAGGAGATTGGTATTTATCTTTAGAAGGAGCCAAAAAAAATAGAATTGTTAGATCAAAGTTTGTTTTCCTAGGGGCAGGTGGAGGAGCCTTATCCCTTTTGCAAAAATCGAGAATTCCAGAAGGCTTGTTATATGCAGGATTCCCTGTTAGCGGCAAGTGGTTGATTTGTGATGAGGAGAAATCAACAAAAACACATAATGCAAAGGTTTATGGAAAGGCAGCAGTTGGAGCCCCGCCAATGTCAGTCCCGCACTTAGATACAAGATGGATAGATAAAAAAAAATCTCTTTTGTTTGGTCCTTTCGCAGGATTTAGTTCAAATTTTTTAAAATACGGATCAAAGTTGGATTTGTTTAGATCAATCAAAACAACTAATCTTTTCTCAATGTTGCAAGCAGGATTAGACAATATAGACCTAGGAAAATACTTGTTAAATCAATTAATACAAACAAATGAGGATCGAATAGATACTTTAAAAAGATTTCTTCCTCAGGTTTCACCTAATGATTGGAAGCTTTCAACGGCAGGACAGCGTGTTCAAATAATTAAACAAACCTCTAAAGGTGGTGTTTTAAAAATGGGGACAGAAGTGGTTACTTCATCAGATGGATCTTTAGCTGCTTTGCTTGGTGCTTCTCCGGGCGCAAGCACAGCAGTAACAATCATGATTGAAGTTCTAAACCGCTGCTGGCAGGAAAAAATGAAATCAAGTAAATGGAAAAATAAAATGTTAGAGCTTTTCCCCAGTATTGGTACAGATATTAATTCAGATCAAGAAGCTCTTTTGGCAATTCGAAAAAGAAACGATTTCTTACTTAAATTAATTTAAAACTTTAGTACTGGTGAGCTATATTTAATTTTTATTCAGAGTTGAATTGATAGATGAAGATCTTGCTCCTTTAATTGCTTTCGTATGACTAATGTGCCCATTTCTCGTCTGAGGAACTTCTGCATAATTGCTCATATTGACCATGGTAAATCAACCTTGGCAGATAGGCTTCTTCAGGATACTGGCACTGTCTCCTCTAGAGACATGCAAGAACAATTCTTGGATAATATGGACCTTGAGAGAGAGAGAGGAATAACTATAAAATTACAGGCTGCGCGGATGAATTATAAAGCAGATGATGGAGAGGAATATGTTCTGAATTTGATTGATACTCCTGGCCATGTTGACTTCTCTTATGAGGTGAGTCGATCATTACAGGCTTGTGAGGGCGCCTTGCTGGTTGTTGATGCTAGTCAAGGAGTAGAAGCTCAAACTTTGGCCAATGTTTACCTCGCCTTGGAAAATGATTTAGAAATTATTCCTGTTCTCAATAAAGTTGATTTGCCCGGAGCTGATCCTGAGAAAATCAAAAATGAAATTGAATCAATTATTGGTTTAGATACATCTAAGGCAATTTCCTGTTCTGCTAAAACAGGGGTTGGTATTCCAGAAATACTGCAAGCAGTAGTAGATAGAATACCTTCTCCGAAAGATAATACTGATCAAGCTACAAAAGCACTTATTTTTGATTCCTATTATGACCCTTACAGAGGCGTGATTGTTTATTTCAGAATCATGAGTGGTGGCATAAGTAAGAAAGACAAGGTTTTGCTTATGTCTAGTAAGAAAAGTTATGAGTTAGATGAAATAGGTGTTATGGCACCTGATCAAGTAAAAGTAAATTCTCTTCATGCCGGTGAAGTTGGATATTTAGCTGCATCTATCAAAGCAGTTGCTGATGCGAGAGTAGGGGATACGATTACGTTGGTGGACAGACCTGCTCAAGATGCTTTGCCAGGTTATGCCGAAGCCAAACCAATGGTTTTTTGTGGATTGTTTCCCACGGATGCAGATCAATATCCAGATCTAAGAGATGCTCTAGATAAATTGCAACTATCCGATGCTGCATTGAAATATGAGCCTGAAACAAGTAGTGCAATGGGATTTGGCTTTCGTTGTGGATTTTTAGGTTTATTGCATATGGAAATTGTTCAAGAGCGTTTAGAACGTGAATATGATTTAGATTTAATCGTTACTGCACCATCAGTTATTTATAAAGTGAAAATGATTGATGGAGAAATTAGAATGATCGATAATCCAGCTACACTTCCAGACCCTCAAAAACGTGAAACCATAGAAGAACCCTACGTCCGAATGGAAATTTATGCTCCCAATGATTACAACGGTACCTTGATGGGTCTTTGTCAGGATAGAAGAGGAGATTTTATCGATATGAAGTACATAACGACTGATCGAGTGACGCTTATTTATGAAATACCTCTTGCAGAAGTTGTGACAGACTTCTTTGATCAGATGAAAAGTAGAACTAAGGGATATGCCTCTATGGAATATCACTTAATTGGTTATAGGGAAAATGATTTAGTCAGATTAGACGTTTTAATTAATTCAGAACGAGCAGACCCTTTAACAACGATTGTTCATAAAGATAACGCTTATGGTGTAGGGAAAGGACTTGTTGAGAAATTAAAAGAACTTATTCCAAAACAGCAATTTAAGATTCCTTTACAAGCTTCAATTGGGAGTCGAATTATTGCAAGTGAAGGTATTAGTGCTTTACGAAAAGATGTTTTGTCCAAATGCTACGGAGGCGATATATCCAGAAAAAAGAAATTGTTGAAGAAACAGGCAAAGGGGAAAAAACGAATGAAGTCTATGGGGAAAGTAGATGTTCCCCAAGAGGCTTTTATGGCTGTTTTGAAATTAAATAAAGATTAATAGTTATTTCTAAGATCTATGTTTGTCTTACATAGCTTATTTCACTTGAATTATTTATAAACATTGAGACTTCCTGATTCCCTTTATCTTTTGTTAGGGTCGTCCATATGAAACCTATAATTATTAAAACTGCAATGGTTATTGAGAGCTCCCCTACGGTGAGACCATCATTTTTAAAATGCATCTTAAAATATATGTATTCATTCATTTAAGCAATTTTTTTTTTAATTTCTACCTTTTACAGCTAAATTTAATTAGGTCTTATTATTTGATAATTGAATTTGAGAGGTTTTTTAAGACGAAATAATTTGTCGACACGGTTATTTTTCGCTGGGCTGATAATTTTATCCATATATATAGGCATCTCTATTTTTGTGCCACTATTAATAACTTTAGAGATTGTGCCTAATGGTGAATTTGGTTTAGGCAACCCGATTTTTTCGGCTCCATCGATAGATCACTGGTGTGGAACTGATCGACTAGGAAGAGATGTTTGTATTAGAACTTTGGCTGCGAGTGGAGTTGCGTTACAAGTTGTTTTTGTTGCCGTATCTCTTGCCGTTCTCGTAGGAATTCCTTTGGGACTTTTAAGTGGCTATATCGGTGGCCTTGTAGATAGGGTTTTGGTACTTTTCATGGATACTCTTTATACAATTCCTGTCCTTCTTCTTTCTGTGGTGATGGCATTTTTATTGGGTAGAGGCATATTGAATGCATCAATAGCATTGTGTGTCGTTTATATTCCTCAATATTTTCGACTTGTTAGGAACCAGACTTCACAGGTTAAATCAGAACTTTATATTGAGGCAGCAATATCAATGGGAGCATCCCCTTTGTGGGTAATAAGAAAGTACCTTCTTAAAAATGTTCTTACTTCTGTCCCTGTAGTTTTAACCCTTAATGCTGCAGATGCAGTATTAGTTCTTGGGGGATTAGGATTTCTTGGATTAGGTCTTCCTGAGAATATTCCAGAATGGGGAAGTGATTTAAATATGGCATTAGTTGCATTACCTACTGGTATCTGGTGGACAGCGATCTATCCTGGTATGGCTATGTTCGTTTTAGTGCTGGGACTGTCTTTTATTGGAGAAGGCTTGGAGAAAATTTTAAGTGAAACTAGTCTTCAGAATTAAAACTTACTTTAGGTTTGGATTTAATATCTCATTTTTTCTGTTCTTGGGAGATTATCTATAATCTCACCTTTATAATTAAGTTCTGGATATTTTCTGCCTTCACTTTTGCACCATTGAGCAACCTCGGGGTAAGCCCACTCGAAAAGCTTTTCTTTGTATGTTTCTTGGCTCATGCCTTCCCCAGATTCAGGAACCATATTGGCTACTTGTCGTTGCCTTAGCGCTTCAAACAATAATGCCGATGCCGCAACTGATACATTTAAAGATTCAACCATCCCTCTCATTGGAATATGAATATGCTCATCCATTAAACTCGAAGCTTCTTCACTGATACCCCATTTCTCGGCACCAAGCACAAATGCTGTTGGTCCCTTGAAGTCACATTTTCTGTAATCAATTGATCTGGGATTCAAGTTCGTTCCGTACAATTTAAACCCTTTTTCTTTAAGAACTTTTATCGCCTCAGTGGTCTTTTTATATTGGTTTATTTTGACCCATTTTTGACTTCCTTGAGCAGTGCTATTAAATGTTAAAAACTTCTCCTTATTGAAGATTGCATATGCTTCAAGAACACCAACAGCATCACAACTTCGTATTATCGCTGAGAGATTATGAGGCTTTTCAACATTCTCAATTAAGACTGTGAGATCTGAAATCCTCCTATTTAATACTGATTTTATACGTTCGAAACGTCTAGGGAGGAGAGGCATTTCTAATGATTTACAGAAGAGTTGTTAATCTTTGATGAAGATAGTTGTTTTAATTGTTTATGTGATAATTAAATGAATCACTCAATTAAATAAAACATCTTTTTAGAAGATTACATAAAGAAAAGCCCCTGCCTAAAGGACAGGAGCTTTTCTTTATCTTTGAAAATGTAAGATTCTATGTAATTAGAAGCTAAATACAGTTTCAAGAACAACACCAGAGTCATCATCACCAGTATTGTCTTCTACAGTGAAGAAACCAGGAGTGATTGTTACGCTGTCATTGATTGCATAAGTGTAAGAGACTTCAAAGCCTGTTACATCATCAGAGCTACCACCGTCAACATCAGTTTCATTGTAAGCAGCACTTAGTGTTCCAGGACCAACTTCGTAGTCAACACCAATGAACAAGTCAGTTGCATCAGCACCTGTCTCTGGATCTGTTGTGTCATAAGCAACGCTGAATGTTGCATCAATTGACTCTGGGCTGTAGTAGATACCACCACCAAATGTGTCATAGCCTTCACCCGCTTCGCCGTCGTTAGAAGCGATTACAAGACCGCCACCAAAGCCGTCGCCGTTATAGCCAAGAGTGAAAGTTGAAACATCATCTCCATCATCAGCGCCGATTCCTACTGTTGAATCAGAGCCACCAACAGAAACGAAACTTACAGAAGCAACTACGCCGTTGTCATTAGAATAAGCAACACCAACTCCAGGACCAGTTTCGTTACCAGCCAAAGAATAAGGCATACTGCCTAGTCTGAAAGCGTCTGAATAAGCAGAAGTTGTTGCAGCAACAACATCATCCTGATCAACCAAAGGTCCAACAGTTACTGAAAGATCGCCAACAGGGAAGTTGTAGAAAAGAGAAGTAACAGTTAGATCACCTGATTCAGCACTATCCATGCTTGCAAGTGGGCCACTAGCATTACCAGCTACAAGACCAGCAGAGAAAAGGTCTTCGCCTGTGAAGCTAGAATTTAGGTCAAGGCCATATGCATACTGCATATAAAGCTCTTCTTGGTTGTCTGCTGTTCCGCCGTCAGCAACAGAACCTGTTGTGAAAACAGCAGATCCAGAAAGAGTTGTTGTTGATGAAAATGCAGTATCTGCATTAGCCGCAACTGGAGCCATTAGGCCCAAAGCTGCTGGAGCTACTAATAAACGTGAAAAAAGCTTCATAGTGTCCTCACACATTAAAGAAGTTGTATCGAATTTAACGTTTCGTTGAGGAGAGTAAAAGTATCTTATGTTACACCTTTTGAGTTGGCCTAGCCCCGACTATTCCTTTGAAAGTCACTGCAGTATAAGACTTTTGGGGCTGTTTGGACTATGATTATTCCAATAAATATTTTAAAGTGAACTGAAGTTTTAAATGATCGCTTTTGAGTGAAAACCTGTCATTCATGAAGGGCTTAGATGCCAGAAAAGCTGCTTGGGATGTTATCCAAGCCGTAGGTGGAGGTGCATTCGCAGATGTTGCTTTGGAAAGGATTTTTAATCTTTATTCCTTTAAGTCGATAGATAAAGGATTGATAACTGAACTTTCTTATGGTGCAATTCGCCAAAGATATTATTTAGATTGTTGGATTGATTATTTAGGGAAAGTACCAGCTAAGAAACAACCTCCTTTATTGAGATGGTTATTGCATCTTGGCCTATATCAGGTTTTAAAAATGAAGAGAATACCTCCAGCGGCTGCAATCAATACAACTGTAGAGCTTGCGAAAACTTATCATTTAAAAAAGCTGGCTCCCGTTGTTAATGGAATTTTGCGATCTGCTCTTAGAAGCAAAGAGAGAGGTCTCTTGTTGCCTAAATCAAATAATCCTAGTTTAGAACTAGCAAAAAACGAATCCCTACCTCTTTGGTTGGCAGATGAATTGATTAAGTGGAAGGGATTAGAAGATGCTAAGAAGATTGCTAAAGCATTTAACTGTATTAGTCCTATTGATATAAGAGTGAATAGATTGCGTGCAGATTTAAAAGAAGTAAAAGAAATTTTTGATTCCTGTGGTATTCATAATCAAGCGATACCAAATTGTCCTTACGGATTGGAGGTTCGAGCTGGTGTTGGTGAACCTAGAAAATGGCCCGGTTATGAAGAAGGAAAATGGAGTGTTCAAGATAGATCTTCACAGTTAATTGCCCCATCATTAGGACCTCTACCTGGAGAAAAGATTCTTGATGCTTGTGCTGCACCAGGCGGAAAATCAACACATATTGCTGAATTAATTAATAATGAGGGCAATCTCTGGTCTGTTGATCGATCATCAAGAAGATCTAAAAAAATATTAGCTAACTCAGAGAGGCTTGGGACTAAATGCTTGCAAATATTGGTTGCTGATTCTAATGAGCTATTACTAAAAAATCCTGATTGGAAAGGTTTTTTTGATCGTATATTAATAGATGCTCCATGCTCAGGATTGGGTACTCTTGCTCGCCACCCTGATGCAAGATGGAGGATGAATCAAGATAATATTCAGCAGCTTGTCGCTGTTCAAAGTCAGTTGCTTAACTCGTTAGCGCCCTTATTGAAAAATGGAGGGAAGTTGGTTTATTCCACTTGTACTATTCACCCTGAAGAAAATTCTCATCAGATAAAAAATTTTCTTCAATCAAAGTCTGAGTTTTTATTGGAATATGAAAAACAGATCTGGCCTGGAGAGGGAGATAATGGAGATGGTTTTTATATTTCTGTTTTAAATAAATTAAAAAATTAATAAAGTATATGACGTGTAAACTCGATTTTTAATTAGCTTTGATATGATTTTTTGTTTTAATGATTAATTTTATAAACTAATTAAGGAACTATGTCCAATAGCTATTGCAGTCACAAGCATTCCTAAAATTAGAAATGGTTGTGCACTGGCTTGGTATTTAACATCAAATTTTAATGGATCGCGTAATAGCCATATGTCTTGGAATGTGATTTGAGGAATTATTAGTAAAACCAGAATGACAGATGCAAAATGTTGTCCTATAGCTATTAAAACTACTACCATTGCCAGCTGAAAGATATCTATCATTCCTGCGCTAATACGACTTGCATTTTTAATACCAAAAACAACAGGAAGTGATTCAAGCCCAAGGCTTTTATCCCCTTCCACGCTTTTAAAATCATTTATCACCGCAATCCCTAGACCTGACAAGCTGTAGGCAAGAGTAAGCAGGGCCGTTGTCCACGTTAAATGTCCAAATAGAGCCTGTCCAGCCCACCAAGGAAGAGCTATATAGCTCGCACCAAGTGCATAATTACCAAGCCAACCATTTTGTTTAAGTTTTAAAGGTGGTGCTGAGTAAATAAAACTTACAAATGAACCTCCCAAAGCCAAAAGAAGGACGGAAGGAATCGTGTGATGTGCCCACAAATCTAATAAATAGGCAACTCCAAGACCGGCTATTAGTAAAACCCAAATTTGACATTTTACTTGGAACAGAGAAATTGCCCCTGAAGGTATTGGTCTATTAGGTTCATTTATTGCATCAATTTCTCTATCAAAGTAATCATTTATTGTTTGGGTATATCCAGTTAAGAGTGGGCCGCTCATAAACATGCAACTTATCGAAGCAAGAATGTTGCTTAATTCCCAGTGATAATTGCCACTGGCCGCTGCTCCACATATGACTCCCCATAACAAGGGAATCCATGTGATGGGCTTCATCAATTGCAAACGAAGCTTCCATATGTTTGTTGTTTCAGAACCTCCTTTTATCCCAAGGAGTTGCCTAGCATCGCTCACTTTGTAATCTCAGGGTTAAGAAACTTCATCTTCGAAGAACCAATGTTTGCTCCCGTCATTCATTTTAATAACCACACCAATTCCACCCCTTCCATCTGTCATCTTATAATCGATTACAGTGCCTCTTGGGTCTTCTGATAGTTGGTCTATCAAATAAGAAGGTATGCGGTCCTGGACACGTTCAATATTAACTTTAATTTTTGAACCTATCCTTGAAAGGGAGGTTGGCTTAGCCATGGAATTAAATTACTTGATTTCGGCACCTTAACAGTTCCTCCGTTTAAAAATCATGGTTGCTTTAAGATTGATTCCTTGTCTTGATGTTTCAAACGGACGGGTAGTGAAGGGGGTTAACTTTGTTGGATTGCGTGATGCAGGTGATCCAGTTGAATTGGGATGTAGATATAGCAAGGCTGGAGCAGATGAATTGGTCTTCCTTGACATAACAGCTACATACGAGAAAAGATCTACTTTGGTTGATATGGTTAGACGAACATCCGAATCAGTAACCATTCCTTTCACTGTTGGTGGCGGAATAAGTTCATTGAATGGAATTAATGAATTGCTACGAGCAGGAGCTGACAAAGTAAGTTTAAACTCTAGTGCTGTTAAAGACCCTTCGTTGATTTCTAAAGGGGCAAATCGTTTTGGATCTCAATGTATTGTGGTCGCAATAGATGCAAAAAAGAACAAAAATATTCCTAATAAGTGGGACGTTTATGTGAGTGGGGGAAGGAATAATACTGGCTTAGATGCGATTGAATGGGCAGAAAAAGTTTTTGAGATGGGAGCAGGTGAAATTCTATTAACCTCCATGGACGGTGATGGAACTCAAAATGGTTATGACATAGAACTCACTAAATGTATTGCTGATAAAGTTCCAATACCAGTAATAGCTTCGGGAGGCGCTGGTTGCTTGAGGCACATTAAAGAGGCTTTTACTCTTGGGAAATCTTCAGCTGCTCTTTTGGCTTCTTTATTGCATGATGGACAATTAACTATCAGAGAAATAAAAGAATATTTGATTAAGGAAAATTTACCTATAAGACCAATTGAATGATAAATATTCTCATCAAAGGATGTAAAATCGATGTTTTTAACCTTAAAATTTTTTTGCTATCTAAGTTTTTTTCTGTATTTACATGAGGCCTGGTAATACTAAAGCTATAGAAGAAATGTTTAATTCAATTTCTTCAAAATATGATTTTTTAAATGATATATTTAGCTTTGGATTGCATAGGTTTTGGAAAACAAGATTATTGGATATTCTTAATCCAACTTTTGGAGAGAAATGGATAGATCTTTGTTGTGGAACTGGCGATATGTCAATACTTTTGGCTAGATATATAAAAAGTTCTAAAAATATTACTGGAATAGATTCAGCTTCTCAAGCATTAGTAGTTGCGAGGGAAAGATCTAAGCAAAACTATTCTTCAATTGAATGGATAAATGGTGATGCTCTAGAAACAAATCTCACATCTCATCAATTTGATGGCCTTTTAATGGCCTATGGCTTAAGGAATCTTTCCAGCCCTTATTCAGGCCTTGAAGAGGCTTTTAGAATTTTGAAACCAGGAGGAAGAGCTGGGATATTAGATTTTAGATCTTTTGAAGGAACCTCTATACAAGGGCTATTCCAAAAGATTTATTTAAGTTTTTATGTTGTTCCAATTTCATCTCTTTTCGGTTTAGGAAAAGAATATTCATATATAAAAAAAAGCTTAGTTAACTTTCCCTCTGGTGAAAAACAAATTCATTTGGCACTTTCTGCGGGCTTCAAAAAAGCAAAATACCAAACATTAGCAATGGGACAAATGGGGATTTTATTACTTGAAGCCTGAATCAAAATCGTTCAATCTATTCTCAATTCTTTTCTTCTACAAAAACTACATTTACCCCATAATTTAACTTCTCCCTTGGGAGATGGGACTTTGCAAATAGGACAATTGGTGATTCCAGTCTTATCAGTTCTACTTGGGTGCTTTTCCCATATTTCTTTTTCACTCTCCCTTGTAACTAAATCTTTGGGGTAATGTTGTCTAATCCGAATCTCTTTTATTTGATAGCCATATGATTTTAAAGACGCAATTAATTCTAAGCGGTTGTACTGGATAGCCTGTCTCCACTGAGGATGACTTGCTCCAATCGTTAAAATTTTATTTTGAATATTGAGTGGTGTGCTATTAAATGCGAGTTGTTCCCCAGCTATTGCTACCCAATCTTGAATAAGTCCCCCGACATTCCCTTTCCATGAAGACTTGATTTCCTCTAAACATGTATAAATTGACTGCTCTTTTTTTTCTTTTTTTTTATGCTTTAAGTCTTCTAAAATCAATTTTAATTAGACACTATTGGTGAGTTAGTGCTTAAATCTAGCTAATATTTTCTAGATTGCATAAAAAATCCTAATGGGATTATTCGATAGGTTAAGTCGATTGATAAGGGCAAATCTAAATGCTTTTGTCAGTGATGCAGAAGATCCAATAAAAATACTTGATCAGTCTGTTGCTGATATGCAAGAAGACTTGGTGAAGCTTCGTCAAGCTGTAGCTATGGCTATTGCAAGTCAAAAAAGATTAGAGAATCAGGCAAATCAAGCAAAAGAGCAAATAAAAAATTGGTTCACCAGAGCTGAATTAGCCTTAAAAAAGGAAGAGGATGATCTGGCTAGAGAAGCATTAAGTAGAAAAAAAACATTTCAAGAAACTTATGAATCTTTATCGACTCAATTTCAAACACAAAATGGTCAAGTTGAAAAACTAAAAAAAAGCCTTTTGTTATTAGAGAGAAAGATTGCCGAGGCTCGAACTAAAAAAGATATGCTTAAAGCAAGAGCTCAGGCAGCCAAGGCTCAGGAACAAATTCAAAGTGCAGTTGGTGATTTAGGGAGCAAGTCCGCTATGGCTGCTTTTGAAAGAATGGAGGATAAAGTAGAGGCATTGGAAGCTTCTGGGCAAGCTGCATTAGAGTTAGCAGGAGAAGATCTAGAAAGTAAGTTCGCAGCATTAGAAGGAGGTGATGATATTGAGAAAGAGTTAGAGACATTGAGGACTCAATTGAAATCGGGAGTTGAGGCAATAGCGTTGCCTCCGTCTGATTTAGATGTCAATGAAGTAAAAACAGTAGAAATCCAAGAAGTTGAAGTTGAATTAGAGGAGATGAAAAAATCAATGGATAATTCTTGATTTTTCAAGAACACATTACCTTTGAGATATGAATAATCAAAAATTCGATAGAGGGGTTGGGTTGATTTATAAATATCACAAATCAAATCATTGCTCTCCCAAGTCTTGGAGATTAATGCTGAAAACTATATGTGCTAGTACAGAAATAGAACTATCAAAATGGATTACAGAAAAACCAGTAAAAAAAAATCAGCCAATAGCTATTTTTTCTTCTTGCCAAAGATTTGGTAAAGGTCAAGCTGGTCGAATTTGGCATGCACCAAAAGGAGGGGTTTGGGTTAGTGCGGCTATTAACAGGGAAGATTCTTGTGAAAATAATTCTCAGCTTTATGGGTTAGCGGTGGCTTTAGCTTTGGTTGAAAGAATTGAACGGATAGGAGTTAATGTCAATATAAAATGGCCTAATGATCTATTGGTTGATGGACAAAAATTAGCTGGAATCTTACCTAGATTATTTTTTAGAGGAGGAAAACTTAGATTATTAAGAGTTGGAGTAGGTTTAAACGTTTTTAATAATGTTCCTCAAGAAGGGATTTCACTAAAACAAATTATTGGAGATAAAACGATGAATATAAATTTTTGGTCTTCAGAAGTTCTACTTGCAATAGAAAGATCTTTAGATCTTTTAGATAATAAAAATTTTTTGTGCAGTCAGGTTGAACAAAGACTGTGGTCAAGAAAATACATTGATAAAGAAACTGGATTGAAATGGGATATTAAAGGTATAGATTCAAGTGGAGGATTGAATCTTTCTAAAGAAGATAAAGTGAAAGTCTTGTCTAATTATGCATGATTGCTTGAGCTAATTATGAGTAATCTCTATTACTTTGCCATCTCTAAACCGTGCTATTTTTTTTGCTCTTTGAGCAACATTGTCTTCATGAGTAACTAAGACAATTGTGATTCCTTGACTATGAAGTTGGTCAAACAGATTTAAAACATCTTCAGTAGTTTTGGAATCAAGAGCACCAGTTGGTTCGTCTGCTAATAAAAGGGATGGTTTATTGATTATTGCCCTTGCTATGGCAACTCGTTGTTGTTGTCCACCTGATAATTGATTAGGAAGATTGGTCATCCTATTCCCAAGCCCTACTCGTTTAAGAGCCTCTTCAGCTCGCTTCTCTCTCTCTAAAGAGGGGACACATGCATAAATCATTGGAAGCATGACATTCTCAAGTGCTGAAACTTCTTGAAGCAGATGAAATTGTTGAAAAACAAAACCAAGTTCTTTGTTTCTAATATCTGCTAGCAAGTCATCATCAAGCTTTTCTACAGCAGTTCCATTTAATTCATAAGTCCCATTAGTAGGACGATCAAGGCATCCAAGTATATTCATTGCAGTACTTTTCCCAGATCCACTTGCACCCATAACAGCAAGGTAATCGCCCTGATAAACCTCAAGGTTTAGTTCGTCAAGAGCTTTCACTTTGACTGAGCCTTCCCCATAAAATTTATTTATATTAGTTAGTCGCGCTACAGACTTTTTCAATGATTTTAATTGGTTAACCAATTGAACTTTTACTTGCAAGAGTAATGGCTTCACGAAGTAATGGCGTTCCGTTTACCGCACTATCTGCAAAATTGAAGAGAGGGTTTGAAATAATTCCACCAATAGCAGTTACGAGAACACAAAAAATCAATGCCACTTTGAGAGATGACATCCCAGGAATTGACCATTCTATTGATGGATATGCTTTTACAACATCTGAGGCTTCTTTAGGTTCTGTTACTACCATCATTTTTATAACTGATATGTAGTAGTAAATTGAAATAACTGACGTAACTAGGCCGACAGTTACTAGTAAGTATTGCCCATCTGCCCATCCAGCAAAAAATAAATAAATCTTCCCGAAGAATCCCAACATTGGAGGAATACCTCCCAAGGAAAGAAGGCATAAACTTAATCCTAATGTGATTAATGGATCTTTTTGGTACAGTCCTGCATAATCTGAAATTTGATCACTACCCGTTCTGATTGAGAAAAGGATTATGCAGGCAAAAGCGCCAAGATTCATAAACAAATAAGCAGCCATGTATAGAACCATTGCGGCGAAACCATCTTCAGTTCCGCAAACCAAGCCAATCATTACAAAGCCAGCTTGTCCAATTGAACTATAAGCAAGCATCCTTTTCATTGATTTTTGAGCTAGCGCTACAACATTTCCCAGAGACATACTGAGAACAGCTAAAACAGTAAATAGCAATTTCCATTGTGTGTCAAAAGCACTAAAACATCCGACTAGTATTCTTATTGCGAGTGCAAAACCTGCTGCTTTGGAACCTACTGATAAGAAGGCAACTACTGGCGTAGGAGAACCTTCGTAAACATCGGGTGTCCATTGATGAAATGGAACTGCTGCAATTTTGAAAGCTACTGTAGATAATACGAAAACCAGTGCTAATGCAGACAAAGGTGTAGGAGCACTTAGTAAAGTTGTTCCTATTTCTTTTAAATTTGTAGACCCACTTATTCCATAGAGGAGGGATGCTCCATACAAAAATACAGCTGCTGCAGCAGAACCAACTAACAGATATTTCAAAGCTGCTTCTGAACTTCTTGAGTCTCTTTTGAGATATCCAGAAAGCAGATAGCTAGCCACGGAAAGTGTTTCCAATGACACGAAAACACTGACCAAATCAGTTGAACCACATAGAAGCATTGCTCCAAGAGTGGCAGCTAATAATATTGCAGCAAATTCACCAATAGGACTTCCATTTTGATCAGCATATCTCCAACTTATAAGTAGAGAAATAAGAGTTGAAAGAACTATCACCCCTCTAAAAGCAATAGCAAGATTGTCTGCAATAAATGCACCTAAAAAAGATTCTTGAATTTCTCCATCCCATTGCATTGCCAGCAAAATCAAAGCACTACCAAGACCTGCGTAACATATTGGAGGGGACCAGCGGGCTGATATCTTTTCACCAGCCAAATCAACCAAAAGTGTTCCAAGCATTGCCATTAGAACGGCAGCCTCTGGAAGAACAGCTTTGGCATTTAAAGAAAGATTTAAAAGCTCCACAGGTTCATTTATGAATATTTGAAAAGACAAAAGTTCTCCCATTTATGTATTGTTTTTAAGCAGTGTCAGATTTTATAACTCTAGCGAAGTTATGAAATATGCCTTTTTTATCATTTTGGGCTATGCATTTTACTATTCAGTACGTTAGATAAGAAGGAGGAAAACTGAGCTGATGCCCACTGACCATACTCTGGTGATTGTTGAAAGTCCTACAAAGGCAAAAACTATTAGAGGGTTTTTGCCTAAGGACTTTCAGGTTCTTGCGTCAATGGGGCACATAAGAGACTTGCCTAACAATGCATCTGAGATCCCTGCGAAGCACAAAGGCGAAAAGTGGGCAACGATTGGAGTTAATACAACTGCTGATTTTGATCCTTTGTACGTTGTACCCAAAGACAAGAAAAAAATTGTCAAGGAATTAAAACAATCTTTGAAGGGTGCTAGTGAATTGTTGCTTGCGACTGATGAAGATAGAGAAGGAGAAAGTATAAGTTGGCATTTAATGAATGTGCTTGACCCGAAAATCCCTGTGAAGAGGATGGTCTTTCATGAGATAACTAAAGAAGCTATTTCCAAAGCTCTATCGAAAACAAGAGCAATTGATATGGAATTAGTTCATGCCCAAGAGACAAGGAGGATCTTAGACAGATTAGTTGGGTACACGCTTTCTCCTCTTTTATGGAAGAAAGTTTCATGGGGTTTATCTGCAGGAAGAGTTCAATCAGTTGCAGTAAGATTGCTAGTTCTGAGAGAGAGAGCAAGGAGAGCTTTCAAAAGCGGGAGTTATTGGGACTTAAAAGCAAAATTAGAGAAAGAAGGTAGTGAATTTGAGGTGAAAATGACCTCAATTGGTGGGAAAAGAATTGCTACAGGTAGTGATTTTGATGAGTCAACGGGATTATTGAAATCTGGCCGAAATGTCATATTACTCAAGGAAGAGGAGTCTAAGGAACTTGCACAAAAATTAACTACTGATAAATGGAAAGTTGTTAATGTCGAGGAAAAGCCGTCAATCCGTAAACCAGTTCCTCCTTTTACAACAAGCACATTACAACAAGAGGCTAATAGAAAACTTCGATTATCAGCTAGGGAGACTATGAGATGTGCTCAGGGTTTGTATGAAAGAGGTTTTATTACATATATGAGAACAGATTCTGTTCATCTGTCTGATCAGGCAATTAATGCCTCACGAAATTGTGTTGAATCAAAATATGGTGTTGAATATTTAAGTAAAAAGCCCCGACAATTCTCCAACAAGACGAGAAATGCTCAAGAAGCCCATGAAGCAATACGTCCTTCTGGTGAGAGCTTTAAAACACCCAAAGAGTCAAACTTGCAAGGTAGGGATCTTTCTTTATACGAACTTATTTGGAAACGGACAGTTGCTAGTCAAATGGCCGATGCAAGGTTGACAATGCTTGGAGTCGAATTAAAAGCATCGGATGTATCTTTTCGGGCTAGTGGTAAACGAATAGATTTTCCTGGATTCTTTAGAGCTTATGTTGAAGGTACTGATGATCCTGATAGTGCACTTGAAGGACAAGAAGTGCTTTTGCCTAAATTAGAGGTAGGAGATTCTCCAACAGCTAAGAATGTAGAGGCATTGGGGCATCAGACTCAACCTCCAGCTAGATATAGCGAAGCTTCATTAGTTAAAACACTTGAGAAAGAAGGCATAGGTCGTCCGTCAACTTATGCAAGCATTATAGGAACAATTGTAGATCGAGGTTATTCAGTCCTAAATAACAATTCTTTAACTCCAAGCTTTACAGCATTTGCTGTGACGGCACTTCTTGAAGAACATTTTCCTGATCTTGTAGATACTAGTTTTACTGCTCGAATGGAATCTACACTTGATGAGATCTCAACAGGAAAAGTGAGTTGGCTTCCATACCTTAAGGGCTTTTATAAGGGTGATACTGGCCTAGAGAATCAGGTTCAACAAAGGGAAGGGGATATTGATGGAGGCGAGTTTAGAGCTGTTTCCTTGGAGGGACTTTCATCTCTAGTTAGGTTGGGCAAATTTGGAACATATCTGGAATCAAAGCAACTGGGTGAAAATGGCAAGCCCATAACAGCTACTCTTCCACAGGAAATTACTCCCGCAGATTTGGATGAGGATATCGCAGAGATGATTTTAAAACAAAAAGCTGAGGGTCCTGAATCACTTGGGGTTGACCCTGATAGTGGACAGAATCTATATCTATTAAATGGTAGATATGGTCATTTTGTTCAAAGGGGATTAGTAGTCGAATTGAAAGATCTTGGAATTCCAAAAGGTAAGAAAAAATTAGGAAATCTTCGCTTGTTCAAAAGCAGTCAATATGGACTCTATTTGAAGCAGGATTCATCAAAGGTTCAGCTTTTGTTGCCAGAGAATATAAAAGAGGAAGAGATAGATGTTGAAAAAGCACTTGAGTATTTAGATGATAAATCATTGAAAAAAGCTCCAAATCCAAAAAGAACTTCCTTGCCAAAGAGTTTAAAACCAGAGGACTTGACCTTTGAGGAGGCCCTTGGATTGATTCAATTACCACGTCTACTGGGAGAGCATCCAGAGGGAGGTAGGATTCAATCAAGTTTAGGTAGATTTGGTCCCTATGTGGTTTGGAGTAAAAATGGTGGTGAAAAAGATTATCGCTCAATTAAAGGTGACGATGACGTTCTTCAAGTAAGCCTAGAAAGAGCTCTTGAGCTTTTATCAATACCTAAAAGAGGAAGAGGCGGAAGAACTGCGTTGAAGGAACTTGGTATCCCAGAGGGAGAAAAAGAAACTATCCAATTATTTGATGGTCCTTATGGTTTATATGTTAAACAGGGCAAAGTAAATGCTTCTCTACCAGAGGGAAAAACCGCTGAAGATATCACTATTGAGGTAGCTATTGAATTATTGGCAGCTAAGAAATCAAGTAAAAAGACAACATCTAAGAAAAGAAAATCTACACAAAAGACAACCAAGTCAACAAAGAAAGATTTAAACTCATCAGCATCAAAAAAAAGTAGTACTCAAAAAGCGCCCTCTACAACTAAAACAGGACGTCTAAGAGCCAGTAAAGTAAGGGTAATTAAAACAAAATAAAGTTTTGAATATTACTAGATTAGTTGAGAAAATATTTATTAGATCATTTCTAATAGTTACCTTTTTTGCTCTTCAATCATGCTCAAATACTCTAATTGGCGAAAAGTTGGAAAGTAGTTTTGATAGCATGGAAAAACCAAGAACTCCAGAAAAAACTAATATTAAGCCACAGAAACCTGATGAAAAAACAAAAATCAAATCAATACCGAAAGATGATAAGAAAGAAAATAAAAATGCTTTTGCTAATACAGTTAAAGAAAATTCAATATCTAATAAAGATAGACTTAGTAAAAAAATAACCAAATCAAAAAAGAAGACTATTTTTAATCCACAACCCTACAGAATTATCTTAAGATTATCAGGTGCAAATCCATCTGCACCAGCGGAGACGGTTACTGAGGCTCTGAGGACTGCAGGTGTCCAATTTGAGGTGGAGAAGATCGAACGTTTTGATGAGGAGGATTTGTCAAAGGATTCATCTTTTAAAAGATAATAATTTTGAACTTAGACAATAAAAACTCTTTAAAAAGTAGATCTCTTTATAAAGCCCCTCTAAGTAAGAGACAAGCTTTGAAAATCGTTGAGTCCTCTTATCTTGCGGCTGCAACAGCTTTGATTTGGATAGCTCTTTATTATTTGCCTATTGGCGGAGCTGTTTTTCGTCTTGCTTTACCATTGCCATTGGCTCTTCTTCAAATTCGGAGAGGTGTCAAAACAGGTATTGAGGGAGTGACAATATGCGTAATGCTATTAACTGTTCTGATGGGTCCGCTAAGAGGACCTTTAGTGCTTTTTCCGTATGGATTGCTTTCCTTATGGTTAGGATATTGTTGGGAAAAGGGATGGAATTGGTGGTTAAGTTGGAGTGTTGGAGTCTCGATTGGAACGATGGGTTTTCTTGTTAGGGTTTTCGTCTTGTCTTTGTTGGTTGGTGAGAATCTATGGGTTATTCTTACTCGTGCTGGAGCGGGATTGCTTGAAAAAGGAATAGATATTTTTAATCTTTCTTTTACTCCCGATATGAGACAAGTTCAAATAGTTGCACTATGTCTAATTATTACTCAAGAAATCATTTACGTTCTATGTTTGCATGCTTTGGCTTATTGGATTTTCCCTAGACTCAAGTCATCTATACCTGAACCACCCGCTTTGCTAGAAAAATTAATTTCTCTAGAATCTAACTGATTAAAAATGACAGGAGACAACTACGTTTTGTTGCCGTCGAGAGTTTTGGCTTTTGGAGAAGGCCTCCATGAGCAAAATGTTGAAGAAAGAGTTCAAAGATGGCAAGAAAATATTACGAACATGGCTTTCTTTTTAATTCTTGCTGGATCTCAAACCGCTGAGATTGAGGGGATTTCTGCTGCTGGTTCAACTGCTGTTTCAAGACGTTATACAGCTGTTGCAGATGCTGAACTTTTATTAAGAGGACCTAATGTTCCGAAAAAATGGCCTTTGCCTCCTTTACCCGCAGGGGTCTCTCCTGCATTGATTAGTTACGTTGCCTCAAGTTTTTTGAAAATTAAACCAACAATAATATCTGCAGGACTACTACAAACTCCTCCCTTTACGCATGTTTCCTTAGAACCACCAGAGATTGGTCCCGCTAGATGCTTGAGTTCAGGAAATGCAATGGAAAGAGCTAGGGTTAAACTTTTATTCGAGGGTGGTTATGAGATAGGTAAGAAATTAAAAAAATCTCTTTTGCTCACAGAGTGTGTCCCTGGAGGTACCTCTACAGCTTTTGCTGTTCTTTCTGGGTTGGGAATAAATGTTAATGGTCTTATAAGTGGAAGTCATAGAAATCCACCTTCAGAATTAAAAATAAAATTAGTTAAACAAGGACTTGAGGCTGCGAGATTAAAGAAGAATCCATCTTCTGTTGAGCTAATGGCTGCTGTTGGTGATCCATTTCAGCCAATTGCAGTTGGTCTTTTAATGGGAGCTAGAGAATCTGGCCAGGAGATTTTATTAGGAGGAGGTTGTCAAATGTTGGCAGTGTTGGCGCTGGCATTAAATGAAATTGAACCTGAGTCACGCTCTGAATTTGTTGGTAAAATTTTAATAGGGACCACATCATGGTTAGTTGATGAATCACTTTCTTCTTCGGAAAATAGAAATTCTTTTATTCATTTAATGAATCATGTCGCTAATCATTTCAAAGTAAATATCCTAGGTCTCGCTAGTGGTTATAGATTTAATGATAGTAAGCAAAAGGTTTTGCGAGATTATGAGATTGGTTACGTCAAAGAAGGTGTTGGCGCTGGTGCATTATCGTTACTCGCTCAAATCAAGGGGTTGACTCAGAAAGAAATGATTCAAAGATGTGATATTGAGGTTAGTAATCTATTTAAGTTTGATAATGAAAAAACTTGTCAAGGGATCTAAGTAATATGAATACTAATACGCTAGGAAGGAGAGAATTCATCAAATATGGATTGAGTTCCTCTTTAGTTTTGTTATCTGGGTGCTCAACGTCTCAAAAAAAATTAGCTTTGAGAGGAGTTACCAACAGTTTCCCAAGTGAATTTGTTAATAGTTTGTCTAACGGTTGGGAGTTTTTCCCTATAAAAGATATTGAGTTCAAGAAATCTCCCTATAACTCTGCACTTAACGAAAAAACTGATTTATTAGTCTTAAATGATGGTTGGATTTCCGATTTACCTATTAATTCACTTCAAGAAATCAAAGCAAATAATATTAGAAATAATTTCAGCAAGCAGACTAGTGCTTTTCTCGATGGATTAGGAAAGGATTATAAAAACAAGCTTTTTCCTTTAGCTGTTAGTCCTTGGGTGATACTTTTTAGAAATGAAGATTCTTTGGCTCTCAACAATAAGAATTCTTGGGAAGTTGTTTTTTCGAGTTCACTTACAAAACAAATAGTTTTTCCTAAAAGTCCTTATCTTCTGATTTCAATAGCACAAAAAATAGATTTAGTTAATGATTTCTCAAAAATCAAAAGTCAAGCCCATTCATTTGATGATATGAATGCTTTAAATTGGGTTGTTTCAGGTCGAGCTAATGCAGCAGTTTTACCTTTATCTAGTTGTGTTGATAGCCTTGTTAAAGACCCTCGTTTGTCTGTTCTGTTGCCCCAAGAGGGTAGCCCACTGAATTGGACAGTACTTGCTTCTCCTTCCGCGTCTCTAGAGTCTTTCCCTACTGATTGGTTTAATTCGTTATGGAGCTCTACTTATTTGAGACGTGTAATAAGTAAAGGTTTTTTGCCCCCAACAAATTTCTTAGACTTAAGAAGAAAAAATATAAATGTACCCAAAAGGTATCAATCTATCTTTCTTCCTGAAGAAAGTGTTTGGAATAAATGTTGGTCATTGCCGATTTTAAGTTTTCAGGAAAAAAAAGAGTTGGCCTTGAATTGGAATAATTCATAACCGAACTATCTTTGAAATTCAAAAACCTTTTCAGAGACATTTCCAAATACCATAACTAGCATTCTAAAAGTTCTAAGCTCAATAATGTTTACTGGTTTAATTCAGGCTATTGGCACGATCAAGAAAAATAATTTGGGGGTAATTGTTGATGGATGTAACCCTTTCTCTCCGTTAAAACTTGGAGATAGTGTATCTGTTGATGGAGTGTGTCTAACAGTTTCTGAGTTGATGAATGATTCTTTTTTCTCAAATATAAGTGAAGAGACTCTTAAGAGAACAAATCTTGCAGAAAAAGCTCAGAAAAATGGTTATGTAAATCTTGAGCCAGCATTACGTCTGTCTGACCGCTTAGGTGGACATATTGTAAGTGGACACATAGACGGGTTGGGTAAAGTTGTTTCAATCGAAAATTTGAAAAATTCTTGGAATTTGAGAGTATCTTGGGATGATTTAAACTTTTGCAGATATATGTGCGATAAGGCGAGTATTAGCCTAAATGGAATAAGTCTTACTATCGCTGAGATCTATGTTGATGGGTGTGAATTTTCAGTAGCCGTAATACCTCATACGTGGTCAAATACATGCTTGAAGTTTTTGAAAATTGGAGAAAAGGTTAATTTGGAAGTTGACTTGATGGCTAAGTATGCAGAAAAACTTCTAAAAGTAAATAATAATGATTCCATTTCGAAACAAAGCCCAGTAATTAATTCTCAGTGGCTAAGTGAGCAAGGTTGGTAATAGTAATTTTATGTTTAATTTATATAATTTACTTTGAGAAATTTGTTATTTCTTGAGTGGTAACAAACTTATCGCGCCTGACTCTTTTCGTACATCAATACGAAATTCCTGTCCAGGTTCAAGCCCTAATTTTTTTGTATAGGCATGCCCAATAAGAAGATTGCCATTGCCATGAACTTTTGTACGGAATTCTGCCTGCCTTCCTCTTGAGGATCTATTTCCTGCTCTTCCAGGACCATTTGAACGAAGTTTATAACCCTTTGCCTCAACTAGAGCACGATAAAAACTTTTACGTAAAACTCTTCCACTTGGCCCAACGTAACCACAACCTTTAGCTATTTCGTCTTCTGGACGGTCGCTCAAAGATCTTGCTTTGTCTAGGAGTTCTTTTCCAACAAGCATTTCAGACTGTTTTAATTAACTGAATTCTGACCAATAAGTGGAATTGTGGCAACAAATTAATTGAAAGTTTCTTGCTTAGTATCATTATTCCCCTCTTAAAGCAGATAAAGGATGATGAATAAAACGACCCAAATCCCATCGACGAAGTGCCAATAGAGCTCTACAGCCTCAAATGGAAACTTGTTTTGATTATTCACTCGGCCAGATGGGACACGTGTTTGCCACCAAATAATCATTATCATTATTGAACCAAGTGTTACGTGAAGCCCATGAAAGCCAGTTAATGCATAAAAAGTACTCGCAAAAAGGTTGTCAGTTAATCCAAAAGGCAAAGTAAAATACTCAAACATTTGGCTGATTAAAAATGCCACTCCCAATACACCTGTTATGAGGAGCCATTTTTGGCAGAGCTTTGATTCGTTTTTTTCTAGGAATTTCCCAGCCCGATGAAAAGTAAAGCTACTAACTAAGAGCAAGATTGTATTTAAAGTTGGTAAAGGTAGTTCTAATTCATAAATAGCATCAGGACCAATAGGATTGACTGCTTTGAAAGTGAGATATGCCGCGAAAAAACCTGCAAAGGTCATCCCGTCTGCGATTAAAAAAGCTATTAAGCCAAACAAACGAAAATCTTCATGTTCTTCAGTTGATAGCTCATTCTTGCTTCCTGAGGATTGCTCTTTTGGAACTATTGATGTCATCTGATTGCCTCCTGAGTCTCATTTGAATCTTTTTTTCCATAACCATAAGGTTCAAGAACGAGTGGGGCTTCTCCGTCCCAATTCTCAACAGGAGGAGGAGAACTTGTTAACCACTCAGGAGTTAGTGCATTCCAAGGGTTATCACCAGCTTCTTCCCCAAAGAGGCTGCTTTGAAGAATATTCCATAAGAAAGGTAAAGTACTTAAAGCCATTAATAATGCACCTACACTACTAATTTGATTGATTAACTGAAATTGTGGATCGTATTCGGCAACTCGTCGAGGCATTCCGTTTAAACCTAGCCAATGTTGAGGAGCAAAACAAAGATTAAAGCCTATAAAAGTAATTATAAAGTGGAATCTTCCAAGATTTTCATTGAGCATTTTTCCAGTAAATTTTGGGAACCAGTGATAAATCGAGGAGAAGATAACAAAGACAGAACCGCCATAAACTATGTAATGAAAATGGGCAACAACAAAATAAGTGTCGTGTACATGAACATCAAAAGGTACTTGCGCTAGTGCAACTCCCGTTATTCCACCTAAAACAAAGTTAATAATAAATCCGCAGGAAAATAACATTGCAGCATTAAGTGATATTTTCCCTCCCCATAAGGTCGCAACCCAATTAAAAAATTTAATACCTGTGGGAACAGCTATAAATGCAGTAGCGATTGTAAAAAATAAGCGCATCCAAGGAGGAGTACCGCTTGTAAACATATGATGAGCCCAAACAACTAGACCTAACACAACTATTCCCATAATTGAGAAGACCATTGTTGTATAGCCAAAAAGTGGTTTTCTACTATGGATTGGAAGTATTTCACTGACTAAACCAAAGGCAGGTAAGACCATGATATAAACAGCAGGATGCGAGTAAAACCAAAAAAGATGTTGATAAACGATTACATTCCCACCAAGACTTGGGTTGAAGAAACCGGTATGAGCAACTATGTCAAAGCTCAGCAGTATTAGAGTACCAGCGAGAACAGGAGTTGATAGAACTACAAGAATACTCGTGCCAAGCATTGCCCAGCAATACATAGGTAATTGCATTAATTTAAGACCAGGTCTCCTTAGCTTGAGGATGGTGGCGATGAAATTAATGCCACCAAAAATTGAGCTCCCACCCAAAAGCAAGACACTTAATATCCAAATGATTTGCCCAGCGGCTGGAGTCGTAATGCTTAAAGGCGGGTAAGCTGTCCACCCGGATTGTGCGGCTCCGTTTATGAAATAACTTGTTATTAACATTAAGCCAGAGGGAGGTATTAGCCAAAAAGCAACTGCATTCAGCCTTGGGAAAGCCATGTCCCTAGCCCCAACATAAAAGGGTATTAAATAGTTTCCAAAGGCACCATTTACTACAGGCACGATCCATAAGAAAATCATGATTGTGCCGTGGAGAGTTAAAACCTGGTTGTAAACCTCTCTAGGCATAAAATCTGAGAGGGGACTGATGAGTTCTACTCTTATTGCTCCAGCTAAAGATCCTCCAATTAAATAAAACAAGAAACCACAAACTAAATATTGAAGTCCTATGACTTTGTGATCAAGACTAAAACTCAGATATTTGAGCCATCCAGTTGGTTGAAGTTTTTCTGGAGAAGAGTTGTTTGGTTTGAGTGAAATAGTCATGAACTTATATTGATTCTTTAGAGTTTTCTTTTAACCAAGTATCAAAGTCTTCTTGTTCATCAACTATTACGTTTGATCTCATCCCACCATGATAAGGACCACACAATTCTGCGCAAACAATTGGGAAATTACCTGCTTTTGTCGGAGTGAAATTTAAAATAGTTGGTTGGCCAGGAATGACATCTTGTTTAAGTCTGAATTGAGGCACCCAAAAAGCATGTATTACATCTTTAGATTCCATTTTTAAACTAACTTCTCTTCCAACAGGAACATGAAGTTCGCCCGAAATAATATCTCCTTTTGGATAGTGAAAGATAAAAGCAAATTGCATTGCAGTTAACTCAATTGGTAATGATGATGAATTTTTTTTAGATGAAGACTCAATTGGACCAGAACCAATCCCTCCCCAAACTCTCTCGGCCTGATTATCCATTTGCCCACTGTGATCATGCATTAAAGGTTGCATACCACCCATTCGATCATAAATATCGTAGCTATATAAACCTACAAATAAAACAACAATTGCAGGAACTGCTGTCCAGAAAATTTCGAGAGAAATATTACCCTCTAAGTTAACGCCATCTCCAGTTTCTCCAGGTCTACGACGAAATTGGATAAGACTATAAATTACTAAAGCAGTCATACCTATGAAAAGTATGGCGCCAATAATGAACAGGACTCGATAGAGTTCATCGTAAACAGGAGCATTCATGCTCGCGCTCACGGGAAGCATATCTACGTTGTACGCAACCCAAACTCCAGCTATTCCAAGAATTAAACTTGTTGTAAGAGTTAAGATGGCCGACAGTTTCGGCAAGAAGATCTCCTTTTCTATCTATAGGTTATGGGCAAAAGTAATTAATGTATCGGCTAATTGTTAATTCAAGATGAATAATTTTTTTTAAAGAGAATCTTTATGTTCCAGTCAGTTTATTCAGGTGACGTGTAAGAAGTAATCGCTACGTTGAGTAAACAATGATCTTGATGGATTTTTGCATACGTGCAGTTTTTTTATCCACCCAAGCCACTCTTTAGATTTGGCCAGCTTGCTGCTCACGTGGTAGTTGCGCTTATTGCTCTTGTAGTGATAGGAGGAGCAACCAGAGTTATGGAGGCTGGTCTCGCTTGCCCAGACTGGCCCCTTTGCTACGGATCGTTTTTGCCTGGTAGGCAAATGAATTTACAAGTCTTCTTGGAATGGTTTCATCGCTTAGATGCCTTCTTCGTAGGGATTGTGTTAATTACACAATTTGCTTTCTCTTTATACTGGGCAAAAACTTTACCTAAATGGCTTCCTTGGATCTATGGATTCTTGACTTTTTTGGTTTCTCTGCAGGGTTTTTTAGGTGCTTTGACAGTACTGCAATTATTACCATCTTTAGTCGTCATGGCTCATCTTGTAGTTGCATTTACTCTTGTTGCCATTATGAGTGGTGTGACTCAACAATTACTTAATCCAGGTAAATCAATTTTTCCAACTTGGCTTCGTTGTTTTGGATTTTTATCCCTTTTTGCAGTGATAGCTCAGTCTTTACTAGGAAGTAGGGTTGCAACCTCGTGGGCCGCTCAAAGATGCTTGGATTTTGGAGAGTCTTGCAATCTTTTAGGACTTCATCGAGTAAGTGCTATCCCAGTGAGCTTTTTGGTGATTTTATTTGTAATCGTTTCATCTTTACAGAGAGATGTTTTTATTAAGCAATGGCCCTATCTTTTAACGATTATTTTTTTGATCATTTCACAAATCCTTTTAGGAGCTTTTTCTATTCATCTAAGGATGAGTGAGCCTAGCCTTATCATTGGTCATCAACTAATTGCCTGCTTGTTAGTTGCCGTAATAGCAGCCTTGAATTTTAAAGGTAGAGGAAATGATGACTCTTCCCAATCACTTTATATAAATCAATCAACATTGGAGACATGTCATGGTTAGCTCTACGTCAGAATTAATTACACAGCCCGTTAATCGTGAGGAAGTAGTTCCTTCCAGAAAGCGTATTAAACTGCCAGCCTGGCTAGAAGTCGTCAAACCAAGATTAATTCCTCTTTTACTTGCAACAACTGTTGGAGGAATGGCTCTTTCGGAGGAATGGCCATTACCCTCTCCAAGATTGGCATGCACTTTAGGAGGAGGAGCCCTTGCCGCTGCGGCTGCAGGAGCTCTTAATTGCTTATGGGAACAAGATCTTGATAAGCGAATGAAACGAACCAGTAATAGAGCATTACCTTCTGGGCGCCTTTCTCAGTCTTCTGTTTTTATTGGAGCAGTTGCTTGTACACTTGTTTCTTCAGCCCTTTTGGTAAGTGGAGTTAACTGTTTAGCAGCGGGACTTACTCTTTTAGGACTTTGTAGTTACGTACTTCTCTATACAGCTTTCTTAAAACCTAGAACATCTCAAAATATAGTTTTTGGAGGTGTTGCTGGAGCAATTCCCCCTCTTGTAGGAGCTTCAGCGGCGGCAGGACATATTGGATTAGGTGGTTGGTGGCTATTCTCTTTGGTTATGGTGTGGACCCCAGCACATTTTTGGGCTTTGGCCATCTTGTTGAAAGAGGACTATCGATCTGTTGGCATTCCTATGCTTCCTACAGTAAGTGGACCTTTTGTTACAGCTAAGGCTATCTCTGTGTATGGCTATCTAACTGTATTTTTGAGCTTTTTAGGGTGCTTCGTTTTACCTGAAGGAGGTTTGTTATATGGAATTTTATTGCTACCTTATAATTCAAGACTTCTTCAATTGGTTTCCAGATTAAGAGATAATCCCGAAGATTTAGATCGTGCGAAGGGTTTATTTCGATGGTCTATTCTTTACATGTTTGGGGTTTGTTTTTTGCTTGTTATTAGTAGATTACAAGTGTCAATTGTTTTTAATGATCAGTTGATAGCTTTAATTAAAGACTTCTCTACCGGATTTTCGTAAATCTATAAAATAAAAATAAAAACTTTATGAACTTGCTCTCCAAAATTAATTAGAATTTGTTAGAAGATATCAGCTTATCTTTTTAGGCAATTTATTCCTAGATGTTTTTCATCAAACTTAGAGATTTATTTAAGTCTTATGGGCCTGTTATGGCTCTAAATGGACTTAACCTTGAAGTCCCTAAAGGTTCTTTGTATGGATTGTTGGGGCCAAATGGTGCAGGTAAAAGCACTGCACTTAGAATTATCTGTACTCTCCTTTCGCCTGATTCTGGTCATGTTGAGGTCGGGGGACATAATGTCTTGTTTGAGGAAAAAGAAACCAGACGAAGATTGGGTTATGTAGCTCAAGATGTCGCAATCGATAAAATACTTACAGGTAGAGAGTTGTTAGAGCTTCAAGGGGATCTTTATCATCTTGATAAAAAATATAAGAGAAGGAGAATTGAAGAATTGATAGAGAGACTGGATATGCATGAATGGATTGATAGACGATGTGGTTCTTTTTCGGGAGGTATGAAAAGAAGACTTGACCTCTCCTCAGGATTGTTGCATGAACCAGAATTATTGATTCTTGATGAACCTACTGTTGGGTTGGACATAGAAAGTCGGTCAGTTATTTGGGGATTATTGAAGGAACTTAGAAATAAAGAAACTACAATTCTTTTAAGTAGTCATTATCTCGAGGAAGTGGATGAATTGGCAGATGAGATGGCTATTATTGATAAAGGAAAAGTCATTGCGAGTGGAAAACCAGATGATTTAAAGAAAGAACTTGGTGGAGATAGAGTGACACTTAGGGTGCGAGAGTTCAGTGATGAAGTAGAAGCTGAATCTGTAAAGAAATTAATTAAAAATATAAATGGGGTGTCAAATGTAGTGGTGAATCAAACGCAAGGATATTCTCTAAATTTTTTAGTGCAAAGTAATGATGTTATATCTAATTTGTCGGGTCATCTTTCAAAAGAAAATTTCGAAGTCTTTGCTCTTTCTCACAGTAGGCCAAGTTTAGATGATGTTTATCTTCAGGCGACAGGAAAAACGCTTATGGACGCTGAATTAGAACTTGCTGGTAAAAGAGATTTTAAGCTTGAGAATAAGAAATCGATGCGTTAATGAACTGTATTACTCCTGAATTATTAAACACATGATTACTACTAACCCATCACTTCAGAAGGAAAAGCAATCTAGAAATGATTTGAATGAAATGTCTCAGGAGATTTCTGCTTTAACTTGGAGGCTTTTCATTCAATTAATTCGACGACCCTCAACGTTATTTGCAGGGATTCTTCAGCCTTTGATATGGCTTTTACTTTTTGCAGCGTTATTCTCTAAAGCTCCTATTGATTTTTTGCCAGGGAGCAGTAGCTATGGAGAATTCCTTGGTGCAGGATTAATAGTCTTTACTGCTTTTAGTGGTGCTCTTAATGCTGGTCTCCCTTTGATGTTTGATAGAGAATTTGGTTTTCTAAATCGACTATTAGTTGCACCATTGAGTAGTAGAAGTTCAATAGTAATTTCGTCAGTAATCTATATAACTTCTATTAGCCTTTTGCAGAGTTTTGCAATAATGGCAACTTCTGCTCTCTTGGGTTATGGATGGCCAAGTCTGGGAGGTTTTCTTCTCATAGCAATAACCTTATTGTTATTGGTATTTGCAATAACTGGCCTAAGTCTTGGGTTGGCCTTTGTTTTACCAGGACATATAGAACTAATTGCAATTATCTTCATAGCTAATCTGCCTGTCCTTTTTGCTAGCACAGCCCTAGCCCCCATATCTTTTATGCCCGAATGGCTTGGATGGATAGCATCAATTAACCCATTAACATTTGCAATTGAACCTATTCGAATGGCTTACCATAGTTCTGTCGATCTGAGAGCAATTTTAATAGAGGCTCCTTATGGAGAAGTGAATGGATATTCTTGTTTAGCAATTCTATTAATTCTTACAGTTGGATTATTTTTTCTTATCAGACCTCTTTTAAATCGCAAACTTGCTTGATAATCTTAATTTAGCGATTTAAAAGAATCTTGGAGACTAGAAAGTATCAACTACAAAAACAGATTGTAGAAGCTCTGAAGGCTAACGATAATGATTTATATTCTCTACTGAAATCTCAATGGGCTCATCGTTTTGGAGTAGATAGCTTGGAAGAACTGAAAAGCCTAGATTTAGAACAGTTAAATCAAACCCCAAGTGATGTAGATAATCAAACAATTGATCAATCAAAAGAAGATTCTTTCGAGGGCGAAAAAGAAACTTCTATCAAAGACGATGATAATCAGTCAAAAGAAATAATAAACAAAGAGGTTGATGAGTCAGTTAAGGATGAGAATGATAAATCTTTTACAATTACATCTTACTCAATAGCTGACAAAGAAAATGATGAAGATAAAACTATAAACCAATACAAAGACAGTAGAAGTCACCCTGAAATTAAAGCTTTGATTCCTTTGCCTCCTAAACCTAAATATAGTTATCTCAAGAAGTGGTTGTTGAGAAAATAAATTCTAAATTAGTTTTTACTAATTTAGAATTTTTTAATTTGAGATTGTAGATCTTTTTATATTCTTACATCATTCCTGGCATTCCCATTCCGCCCATTCCGCCCATTCCGCCCATTCCGCCCATTCCGCCCATTCCGCCCATTGGGTCTCCACCTTCAGCTCCTGGTGCTGATGGGGGCTCAGGTTTGTCAGCAATAACAACTTCAGTAGTTATGAGAAGTGAAGCAATTGATACAGCATCTTGAAGAGCAAGCCGTATTACTTTTGAAGCATCTAAGATCCCTGCTTCAAGCAAATCCTCGTACTCTCCAGTTTGTGCATTGAAGCCTTTGCCTAAACGCTTGATATCTGAAACAACAACATCTCCGTTAAATCCAGCATTTATAGCTATCTGTTTTGTTGGAGCAGTCAATGCTCTTTTTATAATTTCAACTCCAGTTTTCTGATCACCCTCTAGCTTTTTAGCTAAATCTCCAAGCCCTTCACTCAGCTCTAAAAGAGTTGTTCCACCACCAGCAACAATACCTTCTTCAATGGCTGCACGAGTTGCATTCAGAGCATCCTCAATTCTGAGCTTTCTGTTTTTTAACTCAGTTTCAGTTGGAGCTCCGACTTTAATTACAGCTACACCGCCAGCAAGTTTAGCTATTCTCTCATTTAATTTCTCTTGATCGTACTCAGAGTCTGTCTCTTCAAGTTCTCTCTTGATTGAGGCAATGCGATTTGATAATTCGGTGTTTTGAGCCTCATTTGCGACAATTGTTGTGCTGTCTTTTGTAATTGTTACTCTTCTTGCTTGACCTAGGTCAGAAATTTGAACTTTCTCAAGACTCATTGCTTTGTCTTCGCTTATTAATGTGCCGCCAGTTAATACTGCAATATCTCCAAGTGCAGCTTTTCGTCTCTCGCCAAATGATGGAGCTCTAACAGCTGCTACCTGTAAAACACCACGATTTTTATTAACTACTAATGTGGCTAATGCTTCACCCTCTACTTCTTCTGCAAGAATTATTAATGGTGTTCCGTTCTTTTGAACTGTTTCTAGAACAGGAATGAGATCGGCAATTGATGAAATCTTTTTGTCAGTAATTAGGATTGAAGGATTTTCAAATTCGCAAATTAATCGATCTTCATCTGTCACAAAATATGGAGAGCTATAGCCTCTGTCAAATGCCATTCCCTCAGTGATATCTAATTCGGTGGCTAGAGATTTGGATTCCTCAACAGTTATAACTCCATCAAAACTTACCTTATCTATTGCATCTGCAATCATTGAACCTATTTCCTCGTCTCCACCGGCACTTACTGTCGCAACTTGTTTAATAGCATCACCACTGACTGATTTACTTTTTTTCTTTAAATCATCAACTATTTGAGCTACAGCCTTTTCCATTCCCCTTCTTAATTCGATTGGGCTGGCTCCGGCGGCTGTATTTCTCAAACCTTCTTGAACCATAAATTGCGCTAAAACTGTTGCAGTAGTTGTTCCATCTCCAGCTTTTTCTTTCGTTTTTGATGCAACCTGTTCAATGAGCTTTGCTCCTATATTTTCAAATGGATCTTCAAGATCTATTTCCTTTGCAATAGTTACTCCATCATTAACAATATCTGGGGCTCCAAATTTTTTTTCAATAACAACATTTCTACCTTTAGGTCCAATTGTGACTTTTAGAGCGTTGGCTAGATTGTTTACTCCTTTTTCGAGAGCACCGCGAGATTCGTCTGAAAAACTTAGAAGTTTTGCCATATTTGATTTGAATTATTATTAATCTCCCACAGGAATCACACATTAGGGGAGGCTAAATAAGTGGGGAAAGCCGAATTGTAATTCACAAATTACTCCCAATTTTTGCAGAAGGTAGTTAGTGTCAACGTATGAACGATCCTGGGGCTTTATTTTTTATTCTCATGGCTGGGTTGGCAGGGACTATGACTTTGATTTATTTCCCTTTGAGGATATTTCTTACAGCTACAGCAAGAAGTAGAAGATTAAAATTATTGCAGCGAATTAGAAGATTGAGAGATGAATTAGGACAGCCTCTTCAAAATTGATGTTTTCTTAACTCATAACCATCCCTCCATCAACTTGAATTACCTGACCTGTTATGTAAGAAGCCGAAGGATCCGCTGCTAAAAACTTCACTGCCCCTGCAACATCTTCAGGGTTGCCGAATCGTCCAAGCGGGATAGCAGAAAGGATTGATTCACTATTCAGATCTTTTGTCATATCAGTTGAAATAAAACCAGGGGCAACTGCATTTACAGTAATTCCTCTGCTGGCAAATTCTTTTGCAGCACTTTGTGTGAGACCTACTACTCCTGCCTTGGCTGCAGAATAATTTGCTTGCCCTGGGTTGCCCATCAACCCAACGACAGAAGTTATGTTGATAATTCTTCCTTTTTTTTGCTTCAACATCTGCCTTGATACCGCTCTTGTGCAATAAAAAACACCACTCAAGTTAAGATCTAAAACTTTCTGCCAATCGTCCGTTTTCATTCTCATTAAAAGGCCATCTTTAGTTATACCAGCGTTATTGACGAGGACATCAATTTTATTATTTTTCTCCAGTACTGTTTTTATTAATTCATTTACCGAGTTTTCATTAGAAATATCAGCTTGAAGAGGGTATGCTTTGCCTCCAAAGGAGTTTATTTCTGATACGACTTTATTTGCATTCTCCAAAGATGAAGAATAATTGATGATTACTTCTGCTCCTTCCTTCGCTAGAAAAATTGCAATAGCTTTACCAATACCTCTGCTTGCGCCAGTTACAATTGCAGTCTGTCCTTCAAGTAATTTTGATAATGTCATAATCTTATGATTTTAAAATCGTTAGAATCGGATAATTATTTTATTTAACTTACTATTGACTTACTTGCTTTTTATAAAGACTTTAAGCTCAGATAGTAAAAATAGTTATTTTTACTGGTCGAATATATTGAATAAATAATCAATAAAGGGGGATCAGTTTTGCATTTGTTAATTGCGGCGGCAGGGAGTGGAAGTCGAATGGGTGCTGATAGAAATAAACTCCTTTTGAAGGTTGCAGGTAAGACGGTTTTAGAATGGACTTTAAAAGCAGCTTTCGAGGCTAAAACAATTTCTTGGATTGGAATTATTGGACAACCCAAAGATAAAAATCCCATTTGTTCAATTCTTGATAACTCAGTAAAGGCAGTTCAATGGATCAATGGAGGATCAACAAGACAGCAGTCAGTTCAACTGGGATTAGCTGCTCTTCCAAATGATGCAAAGTCTGTGCTGATTCATGATGGAGCAAGATGCTTGGTGAGATCATTCGTTTTTGATGAGATCTCAAAGATTGTTTCCAAGGGACAATCTGTTATTGCTGCTTCACAAGTCACTGACACCATAAAAAAGGTTGATATAGATGGTGAGATTATTGAGAGCCCTCCTCGCTCAGATTTATGGGCTGCGCAGACACCTCAGGGTTTTCCAGTAAATAAACTGAAGCATGCTCATAGTGAAGCAATCTCCAAAGGATGGAATGTAACCGATGATGCATCCTTGTTTGAACGTTTAGGATTGCCAGTGAAAATATATGATGCAGGACCTTCAAATATTAAAGTGACAACTCCATTTGATCTCGTAATAGCAGAGTCTTTATTGTCTACTTTAAAAGACTAAGGCTCCCTTTGTCGCCATTCAAGATGGCTTGACTACCTAGTGGAAGTGATGCATTCCCACAGCAGTGTCCAATAGGCAGACTTGAAACGATTGGGATTTTCAGGTCTTGTGTTCGATCTTTGAAAATTTCAAGAAGCTTAAACGTCTTTGATTTGTCGACGTCCTTCTCATCATCACAACTTGTAAATGAACCAAAACCTAGTCCAGATAGCTGATGTAGAACTCCAGCCAATCTTAAGTGAGTTAGCATTCTGTCAATTCTGTAGGGAGCTTCTCCAATATCTTCGATGATTAGAATTGATTTTTTGAAACTTGGGAGATGTTCAGTCCCAATTAAGTGAGTCAGGACAGTGAGGTTGCCAACTATCAGACGCCCCTTTGAAATTCCTCCCCCCCACGGCTCCCCATAAATATCTGGTACGCAATTGCCAAACAAAATTGATTTAAGCCTGTCTTTACTCCAATCTGGTTCGGAACCTAAAGTTGTAATTAGTGGACCATGAATGCCTCCTTGAAATCCACTGGCTAGCCGCGCAAGAAGTATGGAAGTCAAATCAGAAAAGCCTATCATCCAACCTTCTTTCCATGGTTGTTGTTTTTCTAGCAATCTTGCTGATCCCCACCCACCTCTGGCAAAAGCTAAGAGAGGGTAATGATTGCTTGGGTGTAATTCATTAAATCTAACTTCATCATTACCTGCTAAATAACCCCATGACCTATCTATTTCATCGAAATGGTTACATATCAATCCCCATTCCTGAAGGACTTTGATTCCGGAGTGAAGATCTTCTTTTTTAGTTATTGGCGAACTTGCCGCAACTATGTGGAAATAATCTCCTTTCTTTATAGGTTCAGTCATTTGCGAATCTTGGTCAGTACATTAATTAAATAATCTTGCTGAAGACCATGCCAAGAAGTAATAAGCTGCCAAGTCTCACTTGATTGCTGAAATGCAAACCTGAAGTCTTAATACCTTTTGATTTTGAACTTAATAAGAAAACCTCTCTTTGCATTCCTAAAGTAGTTATCAACCAAAAAGGCCAATAGATTAATCCTAAATTTGCTTTGAAAGCAGCAAGAGCTAGAAAAATACAAGTTAAAAAGTAGCAAAGAGAAACTGTTTTTAATGACTTTCCCCCGAGACTGATCGCACTGCTATTTAGACCAATTACTTTGTCTTCACTTTCATCTGCCATTGCATAAACAGTATCAAAACCGAAAGTCCAAAGAATAGTTGCAAGCCAACAAAATAGTAATGTTACTCCTCCTGCTAAAGAAGATTCACTTGCTGCCCAAGGTATTAAAACTGAAAAACCCCAGCAAATAGAAAGAATAAGTTGGGGATATTGAAACCATCTTTTCGCTGATGGATATAAAAGAATAAAAGGTAATGATAGGGATGAAAGGAGAAGGCATAAATTCCTACTATCTTGTGGGATTGAAAGAACTATAAATAGACTAAAAAATAACATTAAAATTAGTAGTATCCATGCTGCCTTTAGAGATACTTTTCCATTGGCTAATGGTCTCTCTTTTGTTCTTATTACCTTCTTGTCAAACTTTCTATCCCAAATATCATTAGCGATACATCCAGCACCGCTTACAAATAATCCACCTAAAATTATTATTCCCAAAATTAATAGAGAAGGAGGGGCTGCAGGAGTTAGCCAAAGAGACCAGCCAGAGGGAATGAGAAGTATCAATCTTCCGCTGGGTTTGTTCCATCTAAGAAGTTGAAAATAATATCCCATTTTTTGGGTAAGAAGATTATTCACGAAAATTCAAATTGATAATGATTTATAAGGTCTTCTCAATGGGGTGCTGAGGGTGTCAGAGTATTGAGGTTAAACCTACTTATTTATGTTAGGTGACTCAATAAATAATTCCTCTGAAAGGAATTCTATTGAATTAGATCTTGGCGAAAAGGAAGATGCTGAATTATGCCGTGTGGCAACAATTGATATTGGCACCAACTCAACGCATTTATTAATTGCAAAGATTGAGCGAAAATTAAATACTTTTAGTATTGAACTTGCAGAGAAATCGACAACACGACTAGGAGAAAGAGATCCTCAGACAGGAGAACTTACATCCCTTGCTATGAATAGGGCTTTTTCAACATTAAAGAGGTTTAAGGATTTATCAGAAAGTTATAAAGTTGAGAGTCTTATTATTGCCGCTACAAGTGCAGTTAGAGAAGCACCAAATGGGAAAATCTTTATTGCTGAAATTAAAAAGAAGATAGGCTTAGATGTTGAATTGATAAGCGGAGCAGAAGAAGCAAGATTGATTTATCTAGGTGTACTTTCAGGGATGCAATTTGGGAATAAACCTCATCTCGTCCTAGACATTGGAGGAGGTTCGACAGAATTAATCCTTGCTGATAGCTCTGAGGCTCGAGCATTAACAAGTACAAAGATTGGAGCAGTAAGATTACAAAGAGAATTTATTAAAAAAGATCCAATATCCTCTCAAAATGAATTGTTTTTAAGGTCATTTATCAGAGGCTCTATGGAGTCTGCAATTGATAAAGTATCTAAGAGAATTGAAGCGGGAGAAATACCAGTTTTAGTAGCAACTAGTGGAACTGCTATGGCTATTGGGTCGTTAATATCTAATAAAGAAAATCATATGCAATCAAAATTACAAGGATATAAAATCACAAAAAATAATTTAGATATAATTGTTAGTCAGTTAATTAAAATGACACCTTCTGAACGGAGTCAATTATCCTCATTAAGTGAAAGAAGATCTGAGATTATTGTTCCAGGCGCTTTGATTTTGCAAACCATAATGAATATGGTCGATGTTAATGAAATTATTTTAAGTGAAAGAGCTCTTCGGGAAGGATTGGTTGTTGATTGGATGTGTCGAAATAATTATTTAAAAGATCAGCTGAGTTTTCAAGGATCAATTAGAGAAAGAACAGTTATTCATCAAGCGAAAAGATTTGGTGTTAATTCAAAACGATCAAAAAGTGTATCAGAATTTGCACTTACTTTTTATGATCAGACTAAGGGGATTTTGCACAATGATAATGGTGGAGGTAGAGATCTTTTGTGGGCAGCAGCTAAGCTTCACGCATGTGGTAAACAAATTAACATAAGTGCCTATCACAAGCATTCGTGGTATTTAATCAAAAATGGAGAGCTCTTAGGTTATTCCCAAAGTGAGCATTTAATGGTTGCTGCTATTGCAAGGTATCACAGGAAAAGTTTTCCAAAAAAAAGACATGAATCTTGGCAATTATTGGTTAATGAAAGTCAAAGAAGTTTGGTAGCTGATATGTCTTTACTTCTTCGACTTTCATGCTCTTTGGATAGAAGGCCAGAACCTTTGGTATCCAAAATAGTTATTGAAGCTAATAACAAGGTAGTTAATATAGAGCTGATTCCTAATAACTTAGGTCAAAATTTAGATCTTGAGAAATGGAGCTTAAATAAGGCAATTTTACTTGTTAAAAAGATTATGGATGTTGATATAAATATACTTTAAGAAGATATCTTTTTGTCTAATAAAAAGATATCACTTCGCTTAGGATTAAAGGAATCATTTTGTCCTTTTTGAATATATTTTAATAGCATAATCGAAGTAAATAATCCTAAAGCACCCGATAAAATTACAATGATAAATGGATTGAAGTTTTTGTTTTTTCTAGTATTTTTCTTCTTAATCACAGGGCTAGGTTTAGGTTCATTTTTTTTCTTTTCATTAAGTTCTTCAAGAATAAAACTTGTATCTAAGTTTAATTTCTCGGCAATTCTTCGAACCATTGCTCTAATAAAAACTTTTTCAGGAAGTGCGCTTTCGTCTCCTGTCTCAAGTGCAATCAATTGTTCTTTCCCAATTCTTAGTGAGGAAGATAGATCCTCTACTGAAAGATTTCTACCTTGTCGGGCTTCTCTGAGAAACTCACCAACAGTTCGTAATGAGGATTTTTTATTTGCGACATGAGAATTACCGCTTTTTCTTTCTTCACTTTTTTCCAATTAAAAACCTTTTGGGTATTTAGATTATTCTAAAGGCTCTGTAAAGTCGATTGTCTCTAAAAGATAATTTATCTCTAGCTCTAGTCATTGTTAAAATACAATCCTTAGTTTTTATCTTTAACTCGACCTAAATAAATGTGAATGAGTAGGATTATAAAGCTTTGATCTATTATTACCGATTTTTAGAGTTGGACTGATTATATATAAAGTTGTTCTGATCAAATTTTGTTCTTGAGATGTTTTTGCCATCTCAGTCAAAGGTATGACTTTTATCCATTCGTCTGGCCAAGTTACTCTATATGCAATTGCTACAGGGGTGTTCGCAGGATAATACTTTATAAGTATGGATTGCACTTCTTCCACATGTCTTGCACTTAGGTAGAGACATAAAGAAGATTGAATAGATGCTAGCTTTTGAAGGCTCTCCCTCTTTGGTTTTCCTGTCCTACCATCAGCTCTGCTTAGTATTATTGTTTGGGTTAAATCTGGAACTGTTAGTTCGAATCCTAAAGTTGCTGCTGTTGCTTGATATGCGCTTACTCCCGGTACTACTTCTACCTCAATCCCTTCATCATTTAATCTGCATATTTGTTCTGATATGGCTCCATATAAGCAAGGATCACCATCATGGAGACGAACAATTTTTTTACCTTCCTTATGCTTTTTAATTAAGATTAAAAGTATTTCTTCTAGTGTTAATGAACTTGTCTTTATCTTTTCACAATCATCTTTAACAAGTTTTGTAATTTGTATAGGAATGAGAGAGTCTGTCCAAACAAGAACATCTGCTGATTTAAGTCTTTGTTGAGCTCTTATTGTCATTAAGTCTAAAGCGCCTGGACCTGCGCCAACAATTGAAATCGGATTCATTGATTTCTCCCATTCATCGAGGAAGGATCGGGGAGCGCTTTTTTAGAAACATAAATTCTCCATATTCCTAATAAACCTGCACTAATTAAAAATAAGCTAATCAATTGTGCGATTCTTAGTCCTCCTTCACAAAAAGGTGGAACCCCACCCAAGCAGAGAGGATCAGTTCTTAAGCCTTCTATCCAAAACCTGCCTAAGCTGTAAGTGATTAAATACAAGCAACTTAAGCTACCAGGTGGAAGCTTAAGGTCTTTTTTATTTGCCTTTCTAAAAAGAAAAATCAGTATGCCAAAAACAAAAATATTCCATACTGATTCATAAAGAAAGGTAGGGTGAAAATAATCTATTGTTGAGAAGATTTCTGGCCTAAATCTATAAGGTATAAATAATTTCCAGGGTAAATTTGTAGGTATCCCAAAAGCTTCATTATTAAAAAAATTTCCCCATCTACCTATTGCTTGGCCTAATGCAACTGAGGGGACCAAAACATCAATAACATCCCAAAAATGTTCTTGTCTCCAGCGGCAAAAAAATATGATGGACAATGTACCCATTATCAGTGCCCCATGAATTGCAATTCCTCCTCCCCAGATTTCTAGCGCACTGGGAATAGGAATATTTAAGTTTAGGAAATTAATTGAACTCCAGAAGTTTTTGCCAGTGTAATTTCTCCATTCAAATGCAACATAATAAATTCTTGCACCAATTACAGATGCCAAAACTAAAATAGGAAGTAAATCGTTAATAAGGCTTTTTTTTAATCCTTTTTTTGAGGCTAACTCACTTGATAAATTTAGACCTACTAAAACTGAAATAGCTATTAGCAATCCATACCACCTTAAAGAAAAAGGGCCCAGTTGAAACAACTCAGGCCCAGGTGATCTAAGCGCTAAAAAAATATGTTCCATCAACTAGTTGAATTTATATTCCTTCAGCAGCTTGAACTTTTTCTACTTGTTTCTTTTTAAGAACTAGCATTATTTGGGATAAGCCAACTCCTATAAAGAAAATTATCATTCCAATAACTCTTGCTTTACTTTGTAAAACTATCTCTTTGTCAAGTTGCCCAAAACCTCCAACATTTGGATCTTCAGTTAATTTTGCACCTTTCTCAATAGTGTCGCCTTCTTTTATTAATAATGAAGTCCCTGCAGGAAGATTTTCAGTAAAACTTTCTCCTTCTTCATTGTTTAGATTAATTATTTGTGATCCATCTTCGTTAGTTTCTATTGAAGTTATTGTCCCTGAATTGGTTGCAGTAAACAAATTGTTATTGCTCTTCTCACCAGTTGGATAAACCTGACCTCTTCCTCTATTACCCCCTACATGAATTGAATACTTTCCAAAATTATAATTGCTGTCTTTTCTTGGATCAGGTGATAATACAGGGAAGACAATCTCTCTATTTTGATCCCCAGGTAAAGGACCTACTAAAATAATATTTTCTTGTTCCTCGCTGTATTGGGTGAAGTAAACACCTTGTGTCTCTTCTTTTATTTCATCAGTCCATCTTTCTTGAGGCGCAAGTTTAAATCCATCTGGAAGCATTACAACGGCTCCGACTTGGAGAGGAACTTTGCTTCCATCAGCTCCTATCTCTTGTAGGTCCTTTTTATAGGGTATTTCTACGACTGTTTTGAAAACACTATCAGCAGCAACTGCCTGAGGCACTTCAGCTCTTGTTGGCATACTAGCTACATGACAATTAGCACAAACAATTTTTCCAGTTGCTTCTCTAGGATTTTCAAATTTTTGTTGAGCCCAAAATGGGTAGGCCCAAGTTGGTTGAGGAATTAAAAATATTGAAAATCCAATAAAAACTGAAAAGAGAATAAGTTTTAATGAGCGACTCATGGTTTTAGAAATGGTATAAAAGTTTTTTTTCATTTATTGATCATCCCCACCAAGGATCAGTACCAGTTCGAAAATCAGTTTCTGTCCACTGACTTACTAGAACTTGATCATCCTCAATTGAGACATGAGCTATGGCTAGAGATAGAGGGGCTGGTCCTCTAACAACTTTTCCTGTTGAATCGTATTGACTTCCATGACATGGACACATATATTTATTTGCTCCGCTATTCCATGGCACTACACAACCAAGGTGAGTACAAATAGCATTGATTCCGTAACTAGTAATTGCATCCTCGCCTTCAACTATTAGGTAGGTTGGATCACCTTTAAGCCCTTGAACCAAACTTCTATCACCAACTGGATGGGTTGATAGCCAACCACTTGCACTTACATTATTTCCTAACTCATCTTTTGCATTTGTTCCACCACCACCACCACCAGCCCTATATGGGGTGAAGTATTGGGCTACTGGATATAACGCTCCTAAAGCAACCCCTGTAACTGTTCCAAAAGTAAGCAGATTCATGAACTGCCTCCTGCCCATTGAGGGCACATCTGCAGTTGTCATTTGTGTCATTACAGACATTCACCTATATAAAGATATTAGACCAGAATGGACACATAAAGGGTTATTAATCTCTGCCAAGACTGGCTTTTGACATGAGTTTTAAATCTAATGAATTGAATACTGGTAGCTTTCCTTCTCCAATCCCCTTGGAAGTAGACGAAGTAGTGGGGTGCTTAAGAAGGCGATGGGGTGTCACATATGATTTGAAATTGTTAATCAAAAAAGACAGAATATATTTACAAATGATGTGGGGATTTTTAGAACAACAATCTTTTCCATTGGACGAGGAGACCTTTAGAGAAAATTTAAATCGAACCCTAGAAATTATTAATCGGGCAGGTCAATCAGGTTTCGTAAGAAATTGGTTGGAAAATGTACAGGCAAAGCCAAGACTTGGAAGGGCAATAACTTTACCTTTGCCTATGGATCAAAGGATGGACGAATTTGTCCTTTGAGATTTGTTGTTAAGGCCACTAACCCAATTCCAACAAAAAACAAAAAAGTTATCGATGTTGAGAGAAGAAGCATGGTTATGGGATCAGTCGATGGAGTTAAAACAGCTCCTGCAACTGCTGAAGCCATTACTACTAATCTCCAAGCTGATAACATCTTTTTCCAAGAAATTATTTCTAGGAACCCCAAAATCAATTGAAGGATTGGTAACTGGAAGGCTAAACCAGTTGAGAGCATTAGCAGAAGTACGAAATCTAAATATTTTTCTATTGACCAAAGTGGTTCAACCACATCAGCACCATAACTTACTAGAAATCCCAAAGCTGCGGGTATTAAAGCCTTCCAAGCAAAGAAAATTCCTAAGAAAAATAAAATTGCTGAACCTGCAACTGATGGTGCTATTAAAAGCTTTTCTTTTTTTGTTAGACCCGGAAGGATGAACTTTAAAAATTGGAAAAGTATAAAAGGAAGAGAGAGAGTAAGCCCTCCATAACCTGCAACTTTTATTGAAGTAAATAAAAATTCACCGGGTGCTACTTGTAAAAATTGTATTTTCCCCGCTGGCATCTCTAATGCTTGTACAAGCTTCCTGACAAATAACAAGCAAAAACCTGATGAAAGAAGAACTGCAATAAGACTTTTTAGGATCCTTTGACGAAGTTCTTCAAGATGATCAACCAAAGGCATCTCAAGGGGTTGAGATGCCTCATATGAATTAGCTTTTCCCTTGATCCTTATAGGAGGAGGAGCTTTTAAAATATTTTCGTTTTTGTTGGAGCTATTCAGGTTGATTTAGCTTAATAAGATTATTTTAGTCGGAAATTGAGTTTGTAAGTAGTAAATAAGAAATTTTGCTAGATATTTTACAAGTGATAAATAGATAAATTATTGATGATTCCTCTTTCGGGATAAAGTTTTTTACTTGTTTTTTGTTGGGTCAGGCAAAATAAAAGGAGGACAATCATTTAGTGAAGATTCACCATAACTAGCATATTCTTTATAACCACCCATTTTTCCGTTGGTTTTCATTAAAGCGCTTGTAAATGCTAATAAAAGAAAGACTGTTGGAGCACCAATTATTAAAGCAGCACCAAATAAATATCCAATTAAAAACTCTGGGAAAGTGTGATTACCAAGAAACTCATGCGTGCCTAGCAAAAAGTCAATCATTTTAAACTGGTCTAATGAAGATGATAGTAAGTCATTAAAGTTCACTTATGGTGGAAATATTTCGCAGCTCTTTCAGCTTTCCCCCACAGGACCTTCCCACCCCTATGACTAACTGTCCCAGGTAGTGATCCTGATATCCTTTTTAGATTCTCAATTGGAACCATAATTATTGGTGTGAGTTTGTTGCCTCTCGCACGGCTAAAAAAAGAAGCCAGATCAGCAGCTAATTGAATATCTGTCTCATCCACAATTCCATCAGATGATTTCAGTACAACATGGCTTCCTGGTATTTCTTGAGCATGAAACCAAAGATCTCCTTTTTTCCCTTTCTTCAAACTGATTAATTCGTTTTGCCTGTTATTACCTCCTATTTGAATTTTTAGACCGCTAGGACTCTGAATCTCTTTTATATGTAATGAAGTTTCTTTTTTTCTCTTTAATTTAAATTTAGAATTATTTTTTTTGATGCAAATATATTCTTCTACTTCTTCTTTAAGTTCAATAATTGATTCTAGCTTGTTTTTATTATCCTCATTTTCTTCATATAGAAATGAATCAATAAATGATTCGCAGCATTGAATATCTGATATTTTTTTCTTGTGAAAATTGATTCTATTTACAATTGATTCCCGAGATCTTTTTTTTCTTTTAGCTTCTTTAAAAAGGCTTTGAGCTTCAATTATTTGCTTCTTTGTAGGGGAAGGTAAAGTGAGTAAGCTTTTAGCCTTATTTTGCATGGTTGTATATTCAGAAATATTTTTAATTAGTAATTCCTGAACATCTAGCTTTCTTTTTTCATGGCCTTTAGAATTTGCCAGATCTTGTTTCAATTTTTCTCTAATAGAATTTATTTTTCTTTCTACGATTTTATTCGAATAATAGATGCTAAGGCTAAGTCCTATCTTTTTGTTTTTAGCTGTTGATTCTTTTTTCCCCCAGACAATATAATCTGTTGGGCCTTCGAAGTTAATAGTGTAATTACTATTCTCAAGATCTAATAACCACTCTTTCCATCTTTTATAAATTGCTTCCCAAGTTTCTAATTCAATACTTGTTACTGGTTTATTTATTATTTTAAGTGATTCGTTATAATCACTGCTCACAATTTGTAATGTTAGAGCAGGACTTATTCCTTGATAAGTATCTTTAAGGCTATTCTTAAATGTTGATGGTACTAAACATATATTCTCTTTCCATGAATTGAATGGTTCAGATAATACAGGAACTAGGCCTTTAAGAGGTGGAGGAGATGTATAGATATCTCCTGTTCCTATCGGCCTTAATCTTGATTGACTCTCTTTGATTTGTTTCCCAAGAGTAATTACTTTACCTGATCTGTCTAAAAGTAGAATATTGCTGTGTCTACCCATCAGTTCGACTATTAATTCTTTCTCTATTTCTTTACCAGGTCTACTAGAAAATTTAAACCTTACTATTCTTTCAAAACCAATTTGCGTTATATCTACTAAAGCTAAATTGACTAATAAATGTTTTATTTGTTTAGCTAATGTACTTTTCTCGCCATATTTTTTTGGAGGCGGTATTGATACAATTATTGGAGACTCAGGAAGCCAACTTATTTCGATCCATGTTAGTTTTTCTAGGGTTCTAAGTCCTAATTGAATGGTATGTGAATCAATTTGCTGTGCAGTCTCAAATCGACTTGGAACTATTTCTTGGCTAAGTTCAAATACAACCGCTTTAAGGGTTGTTAAGTCCATTATTTGAATTGGAACTGTGTTCATCTATCATCCTTTCAAATTGATAAATAATGCAATTAACCTTTGCTAGGCAAATTAGATAGAGTTTATTTATGTCGTCTTTAGGAAATCTTACTGTTCTTACTGGCCCTAGCGGGGTGGGTAAAGGAACAATTGTTAGGAAAATCCTCGAAAGTCATAGTGATGTATGGCTTTCTATTTCTGCTACTACTCGTCAGCCAAGATCTGGAGAAATTGACGGAGAGCATTATTTCTTCTTAGAGAAAAAACAATTTCAAGAAATAATTGATAAAGATGGTTTCCTTGAGTGGGCTTCATTCTCTAATAATTTTTATGGAACTCCAAAAAAAATAGTTAAAGAAAAGATTGAAAAGGGAACTAATGTTCTTCTTGAAATTGAACTAGAGGGTGCTCGACAAATTCGAAAGTCTTTTCCGGAGGCATTTCAAATATTTTTAGCACCACCAAATTTATATGAACTTGAAAAAAGAATTAGAGGAAGAGGAACTGAAACAGAAGAATCTATTAGAGATCGTTTGTCCATAGCTGAGAAAGAACTTATTGCCCAAAAAGAGTTTGACGCTGTAGTTATTAATGAAGATATAGAAAAAGCCTTCAAGGAAATTGAAGGCTTTATGGGATTAAAACTTTAATTTAATTAATAAATGTCTTTTTTTTAAAAAGACATTGGGTGGAAAAGTAAGTCTGGTACGAATCTATTGAATTCAACGATAATACCTGCTGTGAGAGTGATCCAAATCGTAGCTACAACGGGGGCTGATCTAAACCATTTAGTGCGAAATAATTGAAACATGATTGAAATAAGTTAAGTGACTTTTAGGGATTAATAAATAACTATATTTAGCCTCTTGGACCATTAAGAGAAACGTTATTGTCTTTTGCCCTGAGTTCTCCATTTTTACCTTCTCTATTAGCTTGAAGTGGCCAAGCGGCTCCTCTTTTTAAACATTGCCAGGCTAGTGAAGTGTCGATGATGATTTCGTATTCTGCTGCGTTCTTTTTGCCTCTAACAGCTCTTACATACTCCCTACCAGACCAACCAATAATCCCAGCAATATATATAAACATTACTCCTGGGATAAGTAGATCTCCTTCATGACCTCTGTTGATCCATGCACCCCAAGGTTCAATGGGTGGACCAATTATTAGATGAGGCAGCCCGTCGTCTCCGCAAAGGGCTTTGCTATATCTTTCAAATCTTTTTATGGCTTGATCTGTGGAGGCGGTACTTGCTCTCTCTTGGAAACGGGGATTATCAGCGCAAGAAACCAAAGCAGAGGCAGTAAAATCTGTAGGAGCTCTATCAGCGTTTAGTGCGGGGCCTGGTCTTGCATTAGCTATTGGAGCTATTCCTAAGAAAAGAAATGCTGAAAGAAAAATTGATAAAAGACGACTCATGAGTTCTGATTTTTATCTGTTGCCCTGTTTTAATGGGATTTCAATACTAAACTTAGTTGATCAATAGCTAGAAATGTCAATAATTTTATCCCTCGAAACAAGTTGTGACGAGTCTGCAGCGGCTTTGGTTTCTAATGAAAAAGGAAAAATTGATTTGTTAGCTAATGAAATAGCTTCACAAATTGATGAACATGCTAATTGGGGTGGTGTTGTTCCAGAAATCGCTTCAAGAAGACATTTAGAAAACCTTCCATTTTTAATTGAAGAGGTTTTTGCAAAATCAAAATTACAGATAAAAGATATAGATGCAGTAGCCGCAACTGTTACTCCAGGATTAGCAGGATCACTGTTGGTCGGATCAATTACGGCAAGAACTTTAGCTAATTTACATCAAATTCCATTCTTAGGTATCCATCATTTGGAGGGACATCTTTCCTCGATATATTTGTCAGAAAAACATCCTAAACCTCCTTTTTTAGTCTTATTGGTTAGTGGAGGACACACTGAATTGATAAAAGTAGATGTTAAACATAAGTATCAACGTCTTGGTAGAAGTCATGATGATGCAGCTGGAGAAGCTTTTGATAAGGTTGCAAGACTTTTGGGACTTTCATATCCAGGGGGCCCTGCAATTCAAAAAATAGCTAAATCGGGAGACCCAAAAAAATTTTTATTTCCAAAAGGAAGAGTCTCTAAACCTGAAGGTGGTTTTTATCCATATGACTTTTCTTTTAGTGGTTTAAAAACGGCTGTATTTCGCCAGATAGAAAAAATTAGATCAGAAAATAAAAAATTACCAATAGAAGATATTGCTGCAAGTTTTGAATACATAGTGGCTGAGGTCTTAGTAGAGAGGAGCTTTAAATGTGCCCTTGACCAAGGTTTAAATTCTCTTGTTTTAGTTGGAGGAGTTGCTGCAAATGTGAGATTAAGGGAAATGATGCTTGCAAAAGCATCTGAAAATTCAATTGATATTACTCTTGCACCAATGGAATTTTGTACTGATAATGCGGCAATGATTGGGGCGGCAGCTTTGTTAAGATTGTCATCTGAAAGCTTTAAAAGTTCAATGGAATTAGGTGTATCTGCTCGATGGCCACTAGAAAAATCTGATTTACTTTATGATCCGATTCCTCCTTTTTAATTTATATTTTTAACCTTTTAATCTTTATTATGTCTTTAAAAGAAATTGATGAAGAAAATAAATCCACCAAGCTTGCAAGCTCAAATGAACTTAATTCATGGAAGAGAGGATTCACTCCTCAAGCTGAGATTTGGAATGGCAGAATGGCAATTGCAGGTTTAATTATTGTATTAATTATTCTTTTAGCATCAAATTTGTTTTTTTCTGGCTAGGAAAAAGTATACTTTAAATTAATATTTAGTTTGAATTTTTTGGTTGTCATTTTGCTTGTTTAGTGAATGCCGGTCCTATCGATGGATCTTAAAAAGAGAGTTATTAAGTGGAAAAAAGACCATCCTCTTTATTGGCTTGAATCCTTCAAAAGCTAATTCTTCCCATAACGATAGGACTCTAATGCGGATAATTAATTTTTCTTCGAGTTGGAATTATAAAAATATCTATATAATTAACCTCTTTGGCCTGATTTCCAAGTCTCCTCTTCAACTATCAAAAAGCAATGATCCAATAGGAGAAAATAATGATTTAATTACTTTAAAATCATTAGAATTTTGGCGGGAAAATAATAATTGTGATTTGTGGTTAGGATGGGGTGATAAAGGTCAATTAAATGGACGTGATCTTAAAGTTCTAAAATTAATAAAAAATTTTTCAAATTTCAAATCTAATGAAAATAATTATTCCAAACGTGTTTTAAGTCTTGGCCTGAGTAAAAAAGGTAACCCTCGTCACCCTCTCTATATGCCTAATCATTCTTTCTTAAGAAGATTTGATCTATAATTTCGAATTGGTTTTGTCAGTTATTTTCTAAAGGAGAATGTATAAATAATATTTGGATTGAAAGGGTTGCTACTCTATAAGAATATGTAAGTAAAATCATCTTATTAACTTATTTATTTTCTTAGGTAGATTTAATGGATACTCTCTTATGTCTTCATTGCTAGTTATTTATGACTCCTGAGCGACTGGGTTTGCTCTGGGGCATCACAGTTTTTTCTGGGGCTGGAGCAAGATTACTATCAGTGCTAACAGGACTTCCTGGGGTAGTTTTATTGTTGCTATCTGGCTTGTTGATTGGTAGATCAGGTCTTGGATTGGTTGAACCTTTAGATCTAGGTAAGGGGTTGGAGACAATCGTTGGTTTGTTGGTAAGCCTTGTTTTGTTTGATGGTGGTTTGAATCTTCGATTTCCTGGAGGGGCAATCAAGTCAATAGTTCTAAGAATTTCCTCAATCAGATTAATTATTTCATTGGCAGCTGGCTTCTTTGCTGCACATTGGTTCGCTGGGCTTGGTTGGTCAGTCGCAGGAGTTTATAGCGCGATTGTTCTTGCTACTGGGCCAACGGTTGTAACTCCTTTAGTTCGACAAATTCGACTTGCATCGCCATTGAGTGATGTTCTTGAAGCTGAAGGTTTGATACTCGAACCTATTGGAGCAGTGCTTGCGCTTTTGTTGTTAGAGCTTGTTGTTGGAGATTTACATGGCTGGAGAGAGCTTTTTCTTGGTTTGCTTTCAAGGCTTGGAGGAGGAGTTTTAATTGGGTCACTCGCAGGTCTTTTCCTTTCAGAGGGTTTGAAGCGCTTACGCTCTGAGCCTTATATCGGGATCAGATTACAACTTACTCTTGGAGTAGTTTTTCTGCTTTATGGCGTATGCGAATGGTTGTTACCTGAATCAGGCTTGCCGGCATCTGTTGCCGCAGGATTTGTTGTAGGACAAAGACCTTCTACACAGGCGAATGAACTTGATAAATTAATAAGAGAATTAGCTCAGTTAGCAATAACTATGCTTTTTCCTTTATTAGCAGCCGACGTTTCATGGGGTGAATTGAGTCCTTTGGGCTGGGGAGGTATAACTTGCGTACTTTTTTTGATGATCATAGTGAGGCCAATAGCTGTATCGATAGCAACTTTTGGATTGCCTCTTGATAATAAACAAAGATTATTTCTTGGTTGGTTGGCTCCCCGTGGAATAGTGACTGCAGCAGTTGCTTCTTTATTCTCAATTAGATTGGAGCAGGCAGGCGTTTTAGGGGCTGGAAAACTTCAGGGATTAGTCTTTTTGACAATATTAATGACAGTAGGTATTCAAGGTTTAACAGCTCAACCATTGGCAAAAATGTTGGGTCTACTGGATGAAGATAAAGATTTAGATAAGCCGACTAATTCGGGCTCTATCTTTACTGAATCTTGAGAGTAAAACCCAACTTTGAATTAAATCAGGACCATTGAGCGTTCCAAAAAGCGCAGCTCTAAGACTTTTCATAACAAGACCTTTTTTTACTTCGCAGCTTTTTGTAGCTTGATTAATTAAATCAAGAGCTTTCTCTTTAGAAAAAGATGCAGCATCTGTGTCCTCCAACTTTTCAAGAATAAACTTTAAAATTACAGCTGCTTCTTTGATTTCCAATTGCTTTTTGCCATCTTCACTTAATTCTTGCTCTTCAAAAAAAGGTTTAGCTTGGTCCACTCCATCATTAATAAGAACCATGGATGGCCCTATTAAACCTACTAGATTGATGCCCCATTCATGACTTGGAAGATGCCATCCATTTTCTTTAAATAAAGGTTCTAAATTTTCTAATAGAGTTTCTGCTGACATCTCATGGATTACTTGAGAGTTGAGCCAGTTCAATTTGTCCCAATCAAATTTTGCTGAAGCTTTATTAACCTTTTTAAAACTGAAAATCTCTGAAACTTCTGAAATGTTGAATCTTTCATTAATTCCTTCTGGAACTGACCAGCCAAGAAGAGTCATATAATTAGCCATCGCTTCAGATGTGTAACCCATTTTCTTGAATTCAGAAATGGAAGTAACTCCATCCCTCTTGGAAAGTTTTTTACCTTCAGAATTAAGAATTAAAGGAGTATGAGCAAAAACTGGAATATTTAGATCAAGAGCTTCGTAAAGAAGAATTTGTTTCGCTGTATTTGCAAGATGATCTTCTCCCCTTATTACATGAGAAATTTTCATTGCTGAATCATCAGCTACCACAACTAAATTGTATAAGGGATCACCAATTGAATTCGCTGGTGCTCTTCTTGCGATGACCATATCACCTCCTAAATCTTTTCCACTCCAAGTCATTTTTCCACGAATCAAGTCATTCCATGAAATTAATTTTTCATCACTGATTTTGAATCTGATAACAGGATCTCTTCCACTCTTTATAAATTCTGATTCTTGCTCAGGAGTTAAGTTTCTGTGCCTATTGTCATATTTTGGGGCTAAACCATTTCTCTTTTGAGTTTCTCTCATTTCATCTAGTTCAGCTTCTGATGCATAACATTTATATGCAAATCCTTTATCGACGAGAGTTTTTATAATTTGTTTATGTTCATTTACTCTTTCACTTTGAATTGTTGGGGATTCATCCCAGTTGATTCCTAGCCACTGGAGACCATCATATATGTCGTTTATATACTCTTCTCTTGATCTTTCAATATCTGTATCTTCAATTCTTAAGAGAAAAGTTCCACCTTCTTTTTTTGCAAATAGCCAGTTAAATAGTGCCGTTCTCGCTGTTCCTAGATGAAGTGTTCCAGTTGGACTTGGTGCCAATCTTACCCTAACTTTCAAAGCTCTAATTCGATTTAGATACGGGACCGACGGGATTCGAACCCGCAACTTCCGCCGTGACAGGGCGGTGCTCTAACCAGTTGAACTACGGTCCCAGTTTAAGCCAAGAAAAGGATTGTATCTTTAATTAAGAAATCCCTTGTACTGACCCAATGAGTATCATCCTAAAAATGCCTTCTAGTCAACTAAGAATTTATATTCTTGACTTAAGAAAACTATCTTTGTAAGTTTTTTCAATCAAATTCTCTATTAATTTAGAGACGCTCATGAAATAAAACTAAATAAGTAGATGACTTTTAAGGACGAAAACCAGCAGGTTCTATAAGCCTAACTTGATTCCCACGAGCAGTGAACTCGCGACCTTGGTCGCTCTGCACTACAACTCGGCCACCTGATTTAACACGAATAACTCTAGCTCTGACCCAGCCTAATGCGGCTGACTCAAGAACTTTTACGACATCGCCAGGTTGAAGATCCAACTCCATTCTTTAAAAAAGTAACTGCGGAAAGGGTTTTCGAACGCGCCGTGGAGGACTTGAACCCCCGACATCAGGTTTTGGAGACCTGCGTTCTACCAACTGAACTAACGGCGCATTTTATATGCCCTTTAAATCATTGTTGAACAATGACTTTTGTTGAGGAGGCCGAAACCTCAGCGGTCGAAGCGCTGCTTGACGCGTGTGGCTTTGCCCACTCGCTCACGCAGATAGAAAAGCTTCGCTCTTCTTACTTTACCTCGGCGCTCAACCTTAATCGATGCAACTTGTGGACTGTGAACCAGAAAAATTCTCTCAACTCCTATTCCTTGGAAAATTCTCCTTACGGTAATTGTTTGATGAATTCCTCCATGTCTCTTTGCTATTACGACACCCTCATAGGGCTGAACCCTCTCCTTATTGCCCTCACTAATTCGGACACCAACACGAACGGTATCTCCAACGTAAACATCAGGGAGATCTTTGCCTAGTTGCGCATCTTCAAAAGTCTTTATTATTTCTGCAGGAGAGAGATTCTGAATTGAAATTTTCTTTCCTTTAGATTTGGTTTCAGAAGCTGTTTTAACCTCAGAGTCCTCTGAAGCATTTGATTCATCTTCAATTTTTACCTCTTGTGATGAGGGCTCTTTCGAATCGACGGACATCACCAATTACTCTTTATTTGGCCGGACTTATATTGTAACCGCTGGTTTCTCAAATTAAAAATTTTTCATATATCTGATCTTTTCATCTCTATTTGACCATGATTTTCAGATTTAGCTTTTATTCAGTCGTTGATTGAGCGTTGAAAAGAAAAACTAGTCTTTTCTCTCTTTTCTACAATATGGAAATTTTATTAAAGAAAAGAATTTTTTCAATGAAACTGTCCCTCTTCATTTGATAGTTTATCTATTATTAAATCATCAATAATGGCAAATTTTGAGGTTTTTACTTTTTTACTAAACAATGAATCTTTTCTCTGATCTTCTTTCTTCTGAAAACTCAAAAATCCCCATAAATAATGGCCCTGTAATTAAACAAAGGAGAGGGGTTGAAATTAAGTCTTCAAGAGAGATAGAAATTATGCGTAAATCCAGCAAAATAGTTGCAACTGTATTGAGTGAAATTAGAGACTTAGTTAAACCTGGAATGTCTACACTAGATCTAGATAATTATGCTGAAAAACGAATAAGAGATCATGATGCAAAGCCAAGCTTCAAAGGATATCATGGCTTCCCAGGTAGTATATGTTCAAGCATAAATAACGAAGTTGTTCATGGAATTCCGAGTAAGAAGAAGATTATTAATGATGGAGATTTGCTAAAAGTAGATACGGGAGCTTTTTATAATGGTTACCATGGCGATAGTTGTATAACAATATGCGTAGGTAATACCTCAGATAAAGCAAACGAATTGAGTAGAGTCGCTAGAGAAGCTTTGATGCTTGGAATAAAACAAATTAGGCCACAAAACAAACTTCTTGATATTGCAGGTGCAATAGAAGATTATGTGAAAGCCAATGGTTTTAGTGTCGTCGAAGATTACACTGGGCATGGAGTAGGTAGAAACCTTCACGAAGAACCTTCGGTGTTTAATTTCAGAACTAATGATTTACCAAATGTTACTCTAAGAGAGGGGATGACTATTGCAGTGGAACCTATAATTAATCTTGGGTCAAAACACTGTAAGACACTGAGTGATGGATGGACAGTCATTACAAAAGATGGAAATCTATCTGCTCAATGGGAACATACTGTTTTGGTTACAAAAAATGGTTGCGAGATATTAACTGATAGAGGTGATTGATTTTATTTTAAAGGGGTGGCATTTGAGTAAATTTTATTTATAAATCTTGAATATAATATTCTAATTGATTCAACTAATGGCATTATTAAATGTGTTATGGGATTAGGAGATACTATTACTAAATAATCCTCTTTTTTTGCTTTTTGAACTATTTTTTTTGCCACAAATTCAGGGCTCATGATTCCTTGTGGATTTAATTTCGATTTAAAAGGACCTAATATTAATTTTTTGATGATAAAAGAATTTCTTTTTTCCATTAATAATTTACTTTTTTTTAAACTTATAAGTTCACCTATTAGACGTTTTGTTATTTCATATACTGGACTAAAAGCTATTTGAATCTCTGCTTCAGATGTATTTACCCATATTTCCTTAGAATTGTACTTATTTAAATTATTTGATAGGGCTAAATCCTCAAAGATTTCTATTAATCTCAAATGACTAAGGGAATTTATTTCTAAGGCTTTATTTATTTCATTTGATTCAATCATTCCTTTTGGATTAAATCCATGATTAAGTATTAAGATGTCAATATTAGCGAGAATACTTGAAAGGAGTCTTTCTTTTCCACAGGACCATAGAATCCATTCGTCAGGTTTGCCTCCCTCAGAGTTACTATCATTCTTTTTGTCATGAGTTAAGCCAATTAGATAAGCCCCTTCTTTTTTTAGAACCTCAATAAGAGACTTGCCTAGGCTTCCATTCGCACCGGTTATGGCAATTTTTAAACCTTTAAACCTTGATTTGTCTGACAAGCTTTTTTTCATTTAGTTGAATGCATTGTATTTCTTGTGAAAAAATCAGGAATTACTGGGTAATCTTTGTCTAATTAGAATTTTATACAGATTTAGTGTTGAGAACTTTTTTAAAAAGCCTAAACTTATAAAGTTATTTATCTCCCATCAGGTCTTTAATTAATGAGCAAGACCTTTCTGATTGGATCATGCGAACCATTTAGCGGTAAGTCAGCATTAGTTCTTGGCATAGCAAGGAATTTAATTGCTTCCAATCATATGGTTAGATTTGGTAAACCATTAGCCACAAGCCTTGAATTAAATGTCTCTGAAAGAGGAGACATTCAAGATATGATTGATGATGATGTCAGATTCGTTGGGGAGACATTACAATTATCTCCTGAGAATTTAATTCCTTCCATTCAATTTTTGGCGGCTTCTACTGCTAATGAGAGGATTCAAAAAAATATCTTAGATCCGGGGGGGGGGGTTGACGAGTTCCAGCTATCTCTTAATTCTTCTGGTGAGGCTATCAATATTCTTGAAGCAGCAGGTAGTTTGCATGAGGGGCTATTGTATGGATTAAGTCTCCCTCAACTTGCTAAAGGTTTAAAGGCTAAAGTTTTACTTGCTCATTTCTGGCAAGATAGTAGAAGTGTTGAAGCTTTATTGGAGGCTAAAAATCAGCTAGGAGACCATCTAAGTGGTGTTATTTTAAATGCGGTTAACCCTGATCAAATCAAAGATATTAAAGAAAATATAGTTCCATCTCTTAAGGCATTAGGTTTAGAGATCTTTGGAGTAATGCCTAGGTCTCCTTTGTTGAGGAGTGTCACTGTTGAAGAATTGGTGAGACGTTTAAATGCTCGAGTTATTTGTTGTTCTGACAGGCTTGAGTTGATGGTCGAGACATTAAGCATAGGGGCGATGAGTGTTAATTCTGCAATGGAATTTTTTCGAAGAAGGCGTAATATGGCCGTAGTGACCGGAGCAGATCGAACAGATATACAATTGGCTGCTTTGGAAGCTTCGACTCAATGTTTAATATTAACAGGAGCTGGCGAACCTCTACCACAATTGATTAATAGATCAGAAGAGTTAGATGTTCCATTGCTAAAAGTTGATAGAGATACTCTTTCAACAGTTGAGGTCATTGAACAAGCCTTTGGTCATGTTCGTCTTCATGAGACAGTCAAAGCTACTTATGCTTTTCGTTTAGTACAAGAACATTGCGATCTCGATCGAATCTTTAAAACTTTAGGAATTTCTTCTTGAGTTGATGAATAATGGCTACCTTTAAATTATCTGAATTAGTATGTCCTTGAGTCGATCACTCGATCTTCCTGCATTGGGACGAGTTGATACTCTCGCTCAGGAATTGGCCTTGTTGAAAAACGAGGGGAAAAGAAGAATTGCTTTTTTAGGTAGTCGGCATGTACCTGTAGTTTCTATTCATATTGTTGAATTAATAGCTAGGTCTTTGGCTCAAGAAGGCCATTCGATAATCACTTCAGGCTCTCAAGGTGTAAATGCTGCAGTCATTAGAGCGGTTCTAGATGTTAACCCCTCTCTATTAACTGTTTTGCTGCCTCAGTCTCTTGACAGGCAAACTGCAGAGGTAAAGGATCTTCTTGGTAGCGTTTTACATCTAATAGAGAAAGAAGACAATAATGATTTACCTTTGCCAATGGCAAGCAGTCTTTGTAATCAAGAAATTATTAACAGATGTGATCAATTAATTTGTTTCGCATTTCATGATAGTGAAACATTATTGAGTAGTTGCCATAGTGCCGAAGATATGGGGAAAGTAGTGAGCCTTATGTTTTTTGATTGATTTTCAATTAAAGACAATCATCTACCTATTGATACTTTTTCTTAACCTACGAAATATCTCACAATTATATTTACAAGCAATCTTGGCTTTTTTTCATAAAATGGTGAAAACAAATAGAAATTTTTATGCCCTCTTCTTATTCTTTTGACGTGGTTTCAGAATTTGATCAGCAGGAATTAGTAAATGCTATTGATCAATTGAGGAGAGAAGTTGATCAAAGGTATGATCTAAAAGACTCAAAGACAAAAATTGACATTAAAGAAGATGAACTATCTATTGTTTCTCTCAGCGATATGACAATTGAATCTGTAAAAGATATTTTATTACAAAAAGCTACTAAAAGAAATTTGTCATTAAAGATATTTGATTTTCAAAAGATTGAAACTATAGGAGGAAATATGGTAATGCAAATTGTTAAACTAAAGAAAGGTCTTTCTCAAGAAATATCAAAAAAATTAAGTAAGTTAGTCCGAGATAATATGAAGAAAGTAACTGCATCAATACAAGGAGATAGTTTGAGAATTACAGGAAAAAATAAAGATGATTTACAAGCTGCAATTAATTTAATTAAGAAACAGGAGGAGGAATTCGATATAGCTCTTCAATTCCAAAATTATAGATAGTTTATGAATATATAGAAACTTTAGTTATTCAGTTTTTTGCCATGGATTCATTAATAAAAAAACTTTCTAAAAAAGCAATTGACTTATCAGGAAAGTCAAAAAAAGAACTAGAAAGAACATGTTGGATGATTGTTCATGAGTATAAGCATGGAGCAATGCCAACGGAATATGATATTAGAGAGATTGATGAAGAACTATATTTACAGGTTTTAAGCGTAGCTAAAGAGATGATTTAACTAAACGAGGAAGGATATTTTTAGTTACCGAAATGCTCTTCATGCTAATGCTTAAATATTAGGTAATTATTTTTTCTGCCTAACAAATTAAACAATTTTGATTAAATCAACATAAAATCTTTTTAGATAATATTTTTTATGACAACTCCATTTCGTAATGTGACTCCGAATGGACCAGGTGGCACAACAACTCTTCTACTTGTCCTTTCCTTTACTGGTTTTTTACTTCTTACTCAAGCATTTTTTGTCGTTCCGGCTGGTCAGGTTTCAGTAGTAACTACATTAGGAAAAGTCAGTGGGGGCTCACGCAAACCTGGTTTGAATTTTAAAGTTCCTTTTGTTCAAAATACCTATCCATTTAATGTGCAAACTCAAGTTAGACCAGAAAAATTTGATTCATTAACAAAAGATTTGCAAGTTATTTCTGCAACCGCCACTGTTAAATATGCTCTAAAACCTAATGAGGCTGGAAGAGTCTTTAAAACTATCTCTTATAACGACAGAGAGATATATAACAGGATTATTCAACCATCACTACTTAAAGCACTCAAGTCAGTCTTCTCAAAGTATGAGTTGGTAACCATAGCTAGTTCTTGGAGTGATATTTCAGAATTAGTAGAGGATACGGTTGCAGAGGAACTAAATAAGTTTGACTATGTTGATGTTCAATCTCTTGATTTAACTGGTTTAACAATTGCAGATGAATATCGAGCAGCTATTGAACAAAAACAGATTGCTGAGCAGCAATTATTGAGAGCTCAAACCGAAGTTAAAATTGCAGAGCAAGAAGCTCTTAGATACGACACTCTAAATAAAAGTCTTGATGATCAAGTTCTTTTCAAATTGTTTTTAGATAAATGGAATGGTGAGACACAAGTTGTTCCTTCATTGCCAGGAAACGGTTCAGGAAATGTTCCTGTAATTGTTAGAGGAAAAAACTAATTATCCTTTCAAAATTACTAAAAAAAGTCCAATCCAAGTTTTACTTGAATTGGATTTTTTTATGACATTTCAGAAAAGATTTCTTTAAAAGCTTTTATTGTCGCATTTATATCATCTTCAGAATGAGCAAGTGATGTAAAACCAGCTTCAAATGCACTTGGAGCTAGATAAACACCCTTTTGAAGCATCAGTCTATGAATTTTACTGAATAGTTCAGTGTCAGAAGATTTGGCTTCCTCAAAGTTTCTAACAGGGCCCTCACATAAGTAAAAACCGAACATAGCGCTAATGCTCTGACCATAAATAGGAATATTTGATTCTTTAGCAGCAGTGAGGATCCCATCCAAAAGCTTTTTTGTAATAGCTTCTAATTTTTCATATGTTCCTTCTTGTTTAAGCAGTTCAAGAGTTTTAATACCTGCTGTCATGGCAAGAGGATTTCCGCTCAAAGTACCTGCTTGATACATTGGACCGGATGGTGAGACCATTGACATGATTTCTTTACGGCCTCCATAAGCTCCTACTGGAAGGCCACCCCCAATTACTTTACCCATAGTCGTCAAATCAGGGGTAACTCCAAAACGCTCTTGTGCTCCCCCATAGCTGATTCGAAAACCAGTCATTACCTCATCAAAAACCAAAAGAGCACCGTTCTCTTGAGTTACCTCTCTTAATCCTTCTAAGAATCCTGGCTCAGGTGTTATGAAGCCTGCATTCCCCACAACAGGCTCAAGTATGACTCCTGAAATAGCATCAGGGTTTTCAGCAAATAGTTCTTTGACTGCTTCAAGATCGTTATAAGGAGCAGTAAGTGTATTGGCTGTTGTACTTCTTGGTACACCTGGTGAGTCTGGCAAACCAAGTGTTGCTACTCCTGAGCCAGCTTTCACTAAAAACATATCTGCATGTCCGTGATAGCAGCCCTCAAACTTGATAACTTTATCTCTTCCAGTGAAGGCTCTCATTAAACGGAGAACAGCCATACATGCTTCAGTACCACTATTGACGAAGCGGACCATTTCAACGCTAGGTACGGCATCTATAACCATTTCAGCGAGCTGGTTTTCCAGAACACAAGGTGCTCCGAAGCTCGTACCTTTTTCAAGTGTTTCTTGAAGGGCTGCTATTACCTCAGGGTGAGCATGGCCACAAATCGCAGGCCCCCAACTGCCAACATAGTCGATGTATCTGTTCCCATCAACATCCCAAGCATAGGGACCTTTAACTCGATCAAAAACGATTGGATCCCCTTCAACAGATTTGAAAGCCCTTACAGGTGAACTGACTCCACCAGGCATCAAATTTTTGGCAGCACCAAAAATCTCTTCAGATCTTTTTGTGTTCAACGCGTCTGTCACAGCACCTCAGCGAATGAGCTCATAAACACAGTCAGTCATAATGGCCTAAAAGTGACTGATTCGTCTAAATTTTTGAATCTGTTCAGCATCTGGTTATTTTTTTTAATCCTTAATAAATTCTATCTTCCTAATTGAACTTAAGCTTAAAAACAAGTAGCAGTAATACTTCCTTGGATATTATGCCCTGTAATTTCAATCGTTTTTGGCTAATTGTAAATATTTGATTTGTTAATTCTGTGATGATTTGAAAATAGAAAACAAATGAATTTTTTAGAAGAAAAATTCATTTTCAATATCTGATGGAGGCCAGTTGATATCCACAACTACAGGTGCGTGATCACTAGGTTTCTCTCTAGATCTTTGTTCTTTGTCGATCCAACAACTATTGGCACAACTAAGAATATCTTCTGTTAGGTAAATATGATCGATCCTCCAACCCTTGTCTCTTTCCCAGGCTGAATGCCGATAATCCCACCAAGACCAATTTTTCTCTCCCGGCTCAAAAATCCTAAAAACATCTTCTAGTTCCCCTCCTAAAGCATCTTTGAGTAATTCCCTCTCTTTGGAAGAGGCCATGATTGACTCTTCATATCTACTTGGTGTATGGATATCTCTATCTTCAGGGGCAATATTAAAGTCTCCTAGTAAACATATAGGTGTATTATTTTTATTGATTTCTCTTAGGTAAACCTGTAGGCATTTTAGCCATTTTTTTTTATAAATAAACTTATCTGAATTTATAGATGATCCATTTGGAACATAAACATTTATGATTCTAATATCATTGATATCAGCGCTTATAATTCTTTTCTGCTCACTTAATATAGATAAATCTTGATAGTCGTTGGTAACTTCATTAAACCCAATCTTTATATCATTAATTGGGAATCGACTTATTATTGCCACTCCATTATAAGACTTTTGGCCAGAGATTGATACCTCATACCCAAGGTCTGAAAAAATTTCAATTGGAAAAAATTTATCTTCTGTTTTTGTCTCTTGTAAGCAAAGAATGTCAATCTTGTTAGTGATGAGCCATTCTTTGACATGATCTATTCTTGAACGAATAGAATTCACATTCCAGGTTGCAACAAGCAAGACTTAAAAATTTTATTGCTTAAGTTATTATTATGTAAATTTAGACGAAAGTTTAGTTTTGAAGCAAACTGCACGTTTTATTAATGGCCAATTATGGTTTGCTTTATCTTGCTTGGCACCAATTTTAATTACGGTAGGCCAAGTTTTTTCGCCTTCAAAAACAATAAGAATTTCGGAACTAAAAAATTATTCAACTGATGAGAAAAGAGATATTTACAGCACTTTTGATACAGAAGATCAAATTGATCAAGGTTTACCAATCGATCCATTTGATTTAATGAACCGTCTTAAGCAAGCAGGAGCTATGAATAATGCTACAACCCCATCAGATGCACTCGATGCAGCTCTCAATGCATTTGATCAGTCAGAGGATGAGAATATCCCAAATGAATAAAAACACAATAGTATCCTTAGGCTTTTGGTAAATTTAAAATTGGTCCCTAATGGCCTCTTAATTAAATAGATGCAGAACCATCCAATCCCCTCGGTCACTGATCCATTGCAATACCGAGCAATTGGATTAGTTAGAGGTATTTACAAGCCTCAAGATGAAGACACCTTTACTCGTGGAGCTCTAATTGATTCAAAAGGTAATGAAATAGATTCAGTTGTCCTTGGAAGAGTCATAACCTTGATTAAAAATCACGTCCCTCTAGAAAAAACTCACCTCTGGGTCGTATATCCAAGATGTAGGAATAATCAAAATCTTCATTTGCAAATCACAGGTATTTGGGAACCAAGTACTTTAAAAAAAGATCTTCTTGATAGCGAGGGATTGAATGAAAATTCAGGTCTCAAGGGGGATTCTGATTCTTTATTGGAGGGTGATGATTATTTTTCAATAAGAGGAGAATTAATTTTTACTAAGCCAGAGGAAAAGAATGTAGTTATTAAAATTCGTCAAAAGCCAAGAAATCAGCAAAAAAAAGCGTTACCTTTCAAATTGAATCTTAAAGGTGAAGTACCTATTAATTATTTAAAACATTTTATTAGTCTAAATGTTCGTCGTATTGACTATCAACTTTTGATTGAGGATTTTCAAATAATAGGCCCTCTTTCTAAACAACAAATAAACAATAAAAGTAAAAAAATCTTAAAAAATAAAAATTAGTCTTATTTCGAGAATTATATATAAATGCATTCCATCTATAAAACTAATTATATATTTACTAGTAAATGAAATCTATTTTTATTGATTGTAGTCTTGGAATATCTGGAGATATGCTCGCATCAGCTTTATTCGATTTAGGTGTTCCACACTCTATTTTCTTGGATAACTTAGTAAGTTTAAATATAGATAAAAATTATAAACTAAAATTTGAAGCGGGAGATAGTGATGGCATAAAAGGCATTGTCTGTAAAAAAAACGAAATTCAATTTAAGGAATTATCTAGAAGTCTTAATGAGATAAAGAACTTACTTCTCGATTCAAGCTTGAATGATTATGTGAAGAAAAAGTCTATTAAGGTTTTTGAAATTCTTGCTGAAGCTGAAGCAGTTGTTCACGGGAATCAAATCTCAGATGTTCATTTTCATGAACTAGGTTCAATAGATTCCATCCTTGATATTGTTAATGTTTGCTCAGCGATAGACTTTTTAAAGCCATACAAAATTTATTTTTCAAATCCACCTTCTGGGAAAGGAATTGTATCCACTTCACATGGCCCTATGCCTGTTCCAGTGCCTACTGTTTTAGAGATAGCGAGGCAAAATGAAATCCCATTAATGGTGCTTGATGATAAATATTTTGGTGAAATAACAACTCCTACTGGCATCGCATTGATAGCAACTTTTATAGATAAGTTTGGCCAACCAAGTAATCTAAATATTCAAAATATTGGTATTGGCTTAGGAAGTAAAAATATATCTCGTCCTAACTTTTTACGTATTCTGCTAATAGATGAAAATGATTATTATATGGAAAATAATAAACCCTCTAATGAAAATATAATTTCTCAGGAGGCTTGGATTGATGATTCTACTCCTGAAGATGTTGCTGTTTTAATCGATAGATTAAGGTCTGCAGGTGCCATAGATGTTATTTGTTATTCGGTCGATATGAAAAAAAATAGAAAAGGTATATGTATACAAGCTATTGTCTACCCAAAGCATAAAAATTTACTGCGTGAAGTTTGGTTTAACTACAGTACAACAATTGGAATAAGAGAAAATAATATTAGCCGCTGGATACTTCCAAGAAGAATAGTGAGTCATAAAACTAAATTTGGGACAGTTAATGTTAAGCAAGTAATGAGACCAAATGGTCAGACTTCAATAAAAATAGAACATAAAGACTTGACTCGAATAACTTTAAATACAGGAATCCCAATAGAAGAAATACGTCAGAAATTAATCATAGAATTATCAGAATTTTATGAAATCGATGATTGGTCTTTTTGATGATTAATTTTATCATGAATGAAATTATCAGAAGAAATTTTGTTTTTGGAATGATTTCTAAAATCAACATTAAATTTTTGATAACATTAATTTGTTTTGCATTTCTTGGGAATTCAATATATGGGAATTTTGATTCATTATCTAATCAGACAATTACTAGTGAAGAAATATCATGGCTATTATGGGGGGTTATATTTAGTTTCTTTAGTATAATTATTAATGCTTATGCATGGAAGCTTTTAATAAATAACATTGGTTGTAGTATTAGTAATTTGAATATAATACAACTTTTCCTGGCTACAAATATATATAAATATTTGCCTGGTGGAATATGGCATTTTGTTTCTAGATATAAGAACTTGCGGTTAGAACTTTCAAATGAAAAATCAATTGAATCTATTTTATTAGAGCCAATCTTAATGCTAGTTGCAGGCTTTATTTTTATACCTTTTAGAGGTTTCAATCTGCCCATTTATATACTTTGCTGGTCATCTACTTTACTCTTCTTGCCAACATTTAGACAGTCACTAATAAAGAAATTGAGGACAATGAAGGCAAGCATTTTTACTAATAATGTTAATATTAAAGACAGAGATTTAGCGAAAAATAGTCAAAATATTTCAACAAGTTTGTTTTACCCATATAAGCCACTATTTGTAGAGATTATATTTATTTTTTTCAGATTTATTGGTTTTTTATGTTGTGTAAATGCATTTTCTATTGGGTCATTAGTTTCACATGGTGAATTAATATCTTCCTTTTCCTTGGCTTGGATAATTGGTCTTGTAGTCCCTGCCGCACCGGGAGGGTTAGGTGTGTTTGAATCTGTGATTCTATTTAGTCTAAGTTCACATTTGCCAGAGGCACCTCTCTTGGCTTCATTGCTTTGCTATCGGCTAGTTTCAACAGTTTCTGATATATTGGCAGCTTTGATTTATCCAGTTAAAAAACTATTTAAAGTTTAAATATTCATTTTACTTATTTCTGTTATTTAAGCTTGGTATTAGGGCTAAAGAGGCTATTAATCCCAGGCATATTATTATCAAAGAAGGTAAGATAGATTCTGCTAGTCTTTCATCTCCTGCATATTGGAATATTCTTACTGAAAGCGTATCAAAATCAAATGGTCTTAATATAAAAGTTAGTGGTAATTCCTTTATTGTGTCTACAAAAACAAGAAGGATGCCTACCAGAATAGGTCCTTTGAGAAGTGGTAGATGTATTTTAAAAAGGACCTCCGACCAGTTTTTCCCTAGATTTATGGCAGCATTATCTATATTTGGCGAGATCCTCTCAAAGCCAGCATCAAGACCACCTTTTGAAACAGCTAAGAATCGAATGCTATAACCCCAGATTAGTAAGCTTAATATGTTGACTTGCAAGATACTTCCTTTAAAGGAAAGAAGAGAAAGGGCTAAAACAGATCCTGGAATTGCATAGCCAATACTGGATAAGAAGGTCAATATATTGAGCCATTGATGATTATGCCACCTCTTGGAAATTGATAAAATCAATGATATAAATATCGTTATTAATGAAACAGCTAAGGCTAAGCTAAAGCTTCTAATAGTCAATCCAACTAAATCTATATTGAACCCTTGATTTATTTGATCAATATTTATTATTGCCCATGTGATTGGAATACCCAATGTAAGAATTGGAGGGGTAAAGGTTACAACTTGAGCAAGGAATAGATTTATACCTTTTAATTCCCATTTTGGTGCATCTACGCTACTTATTCCGTCTATCCATCGTTTACTTTTTTCTCTTGATTTGCGTTCAATTGCAACTAATAGAAAAACTAAAATTAGAGCAAATAAGGCAAGAGCAATGGCACCTGAGGGCTCACCTTTCTCTATCCAACTCTCAAGTATTCCAGCTGAAATACTTGGAATATTTAACAGTTGAACGGCACCTAATTCATTTATGATTTCCATGGCCATTAAAGCTAATCCAGCAGTGATTGAGGGAATTGCTATTGGGAGAGATATTCTAAAGAAACTTTTCCAAGGGCCTATACCAAGAGTTCTGCATGCTTCAATTTGTTTTCTACCGCCTTCCTCAAAACTTTCTGAACTTAGTAAAAATACATATGGATATGTTGTAAATGCCATTATTACTACACCCCACAACATGCCGGTAATTCTGATGGAATAAATGCTACCGAGGTCAATGAATGTAGCAGCTAAAAGATAAGCTGGTGTTGCGAAAGGAATTAGTTGGCAAACTTTAAGTACTTTTCTACCTTTGAAATGGCAATTGGCTAAAATCCAACCATTTGTTACACCTAAAAATCCTCCTAGAGTTAGAGAAAAAATCAACAGTAAAAGTGTTCCTTTTATTTCATTAAGATTGGCTGTAGTTAAATAAATAGAACCTTTTTGAATACCGTATAAACCCTCTTTTACGAGATTAAATAACGGCCATAAAATAAAAAATGTTAATAAAACTACTAAGTACTTTAATATGTAACGACTATTATTTAATCCAATTAGATTATAGACGAAATTAATATTTTTTTCTATTTTGAAGGCCTTTGAAGCAGGTCTGTTGTTGTTCAATTTATTCTTAAATTTGTCATTTTGTGATTATTTGTCAATACATGCATTTAATTGAGACAGTATTTTTGTTTTATCTAATTCTTTACCAATAAAGACAAGTTGATTATTTCTTTCTTCTCCCCATTCACTATCTTCAATAGAAATTCTTTTACCAGCGAGGTGAAAGACATGTCTTCTTTCGCTTTCGCTGAACCAAAGAATACCCTTTGCTCTGAAAACATCGCTTTTTAATTGATTATCTAGAAAATATTGGAATTTTCTAAGAGAGAAAGGTTCTTTAGTTTGAAAAGAAACAGAAAGAAAGTCTTCAATTCTATTATCTTCTTCTGAGTGTCCATGTCCATGTCCATGTCCATGTCCATGTCCATGTTTATGTTCATGAGAGTGATCATGAACTGATTCTTTTTGATTAATTAGATCAGTTTCAAATAGACCCACACTTAATAATAGATTAAGAGGAATATTTCCTTTAATGCTTTTTAAAATTCTCACATCATTTTTTATTTCTTTTAACTTGTCTATGGTTTCTTCTATATTTTTATTAGTTACTAAATCACATTTATTTAGAAGTAAAATATCACCATAGATTACCTGTGATCTTCCTATTGAACTTTCTAAAGCAACATCATTAAAGTTCTCAGCATCAATTAGAGTTATAATTGAGTCTAATCTTGTTTGATCTCTTAAATCACTTCCAAGTAATGTCATCGCAACTGGAAGAGGATCTGCTAATCCTGTAGTTTCAATTATAATATAGTCTAACTTCTTGTTGACATTGATTAACTTTTCTATTGCTTCTACTAACTCACCATTTATAGAGCAACATATACATCCATTACTTAGTTCTATCATTTCTTCTTCAGTCTTAATTATTAACTCATTATCAATTCCTATTTCACCAAACTCGTTAACTAATACAGCTGTCTTTATACCTTGCTGATTAGTAAGTATATGATTTAATAAAGTTGTTTTCCCTGAGCCTAAAAAACCTGATATAATTGTAATAGGGATATTTTTTTTGGAAACCATATTTTTATTAAGATTAGATACGCTAGCGTTCATTTTAATTGCAGTAAATAATGATACATTAGCTATTGATTAATTTATCAATAGCCTCAGCAAGCTTTATGTCATTGGTAGTGATTCCACCTTTGTCATGAGTGGTTAAATTGATTTTAACTTTATTATATATATTCTGCCAATCTGGATGATGATCTATTTTTTCAGATAAAAGAGCGACTTTACTCATAAATCCAAAAGCCTCAATGAAATTTTCAAATTTAAATTCTTTCTTTATCGTTTTATTATCTATTATCCAAGAAGGATTCTTTTCTATAAAAGAATCTAGTTGATTTTTCTCTATTAAGGAAACCATGAGTTTTTCATATTTCATTTTAATTTAAATCAAAATCACCAATTGCATGTAATTGTAATGACCTTGATTTATTTGATGCTCTATGTTCCCATATATAGATGGCTTGCCATAAGCCTATTTCTAATTTGCCGTCAACAACACTGAAGCTTAAATTATTTGAAGTAAGCATTGTTCTTATATGAGCAGGCATATCGTCTAAACCTTCTTCTGAATGAAGATATTCTATTTTTTTAAGATTTTTGTTGAGAGGATAAACTCCCTCCTCTGGGACAATAGCATTCATGTAAGCTGATAGGTCTTTAAGAACATTAATATCCGCATTTTCATTTATAATTAAACTACAGCTTGTATGTTTTAGAAAAATAAGAAGTATTCCTTTTTTAAGCTTTTTATATTTGATCCAATGATTAATGTTTTTTGTTATGTCAGTAAAACCTTGTCCCTTCGTCTCGAAATCAATAGTTGATAAAATCTGTTCCATTTCTAATAAATCGTTTAACCTGACTTTATTAAATCCTAACAGGTTTGTTTCTTTCTTATCAGGTTAAGTATTTTGAATTCGATCTTATAAAAAAGATATAACCTGTTTGATTTTTAAATCATGAATAATTTAATTAAGAACTTATGATTTAAATATTTAAAATTGATCAAATACTGATCTCTTTTAATCAATTTGATATTAGGATTACACATATATCAAATTAAATACATTGTCAAAGTCTGCTTGGCAGCTTTTGGGTGATTACCTAAAAGATACGCAGTTGTTGGGATCTATACAAAGCACTCTCTACTGGGATCAAAATACATCTATGCCTATTGCTGGTTCCAATTGGAGAGGAGAGCAATTAAGTCTTATAGCTAAGCAACTTCATGCAAGACAAAGTTCTGAACAGTTCGAAATTTTAATAAAAGAAGCTAAATCTGAACTTCAAAATTCAAAAGAAAAAGATGATTTTGAATCACAACTCATCACAGATAGATTTAGAAATATTGATTTGCTTGAGCAAGATTTCAATAGACAGAAAAGTTTGGATCCTCAATTGGTCGTTGAGCTTGCAACAGCAAAGTCTGAAGGGTATATGTGTTGGCAGGAAGCTAGGAAAAATAATGATTTCAAAAGCTTTTCTCCAGCTCTTAAGAAATTAATTGCATTACGAACAGAACAATCCAATCAGCTCTGTGAAGAAAGAAGTTGCTGGGAGACACTTGCCCAGCCTTTTGAACCGAATTTAACGATTGATCGTGTAAGCGAACTATTTGAACCTTTACAAAAGAGATTGCCAGAATTGATTCAGAAGGCTGAGACAATTACCAATAAAAAGAGTGAAAAATGGGATTTAGCAATTAGTGATCAAGAAAAACTCTGTCAAATACTTTTAAATGATTGGTCTAGGGATCCTGCTAATACAGCGATAGCTAAGTCTCCTCATCCATTCTCTATAACTTTAGGTCCGGATGATTATCGAATTACGACAAGAATAGTTAAAGGTCAGCCACTTTCTTGCTTATTAGCTACTGCCCATGAGTGGGGTCATTCTCTTTATGAACAAGGTTTGCCTTCTAAAAGTCACCAATGGTTTGCATGGCCGTTAGGTCAAGCAACCTCTATGGCTGTTCATGAGAGTCAATCTCTATTTTGGGAAAATAGGATTGCTAGGAGCTTTTCATTTGCAAAGTCTTTTTGGCATCATTTTGAGAATGCAGGTGCTCCAATTCACTCTGGAGATGATTTATGGATCAATCTAAATCCATTTACTCCGGGATTGAACCGAGTAGAGGCTGATGAGCTCAGTTATGGCTTGCACATAATGATTAGGACTGAATTGGAAATTGATCTTCTCGAGAGAGGCCTTTCTGTGGAAGATCTGCCTAATGAATGGAATAAGAGGTATTTGCACCTTCTAGGTGTGTCGCCTAAAAATGATACTGAAGGATGTTTGCAAGATGTGCACTGGAGTGAGGGGATGTTTGGTTATTTCCCTTCTTATTTGCTTGGTCATCTTATTAGCGCTCAGTTGACAAAAACTCTTGAAGAAGATTTAGGGAAAATTGAAAATCTTATTGAATCTACGGAAATCAGTAAAATATTGGGTTGGCTTCGCAAAAATGTTCATCATTATGGGAGAAGTTTAGATTCTGAGGAACTTGTAAGGAAGGTTACTGGAGCAAAATTATCACCAACTTATTTTCTTGAATACTTAGATAATAAACTTGAAAAGCTGTCTACAATCTCTAAGTAAAATAGACATATATTGCCAAAAAAATTAAGAGGAGCATGTCTTTTGTTGAAACTTTTCTAAATTATCCGACGCAACTCCATTTGCATTTACTGCGTTGATTTACCATGTAAGAACATAGAAAAATACCATGGCTAACCTTGACCAAGCGCCTAGCAGAACAATGCCTAATCTGCTTCATATATTGCCTGCGTTTGCCAATGAATCTGAACTTAGAGTCAATACAATCGTTGAGTTAAATTCAAATACTATAAATAAATACGAACTTATTACTGAAACAGGGCATCTAAAACTTGATCGTGTCGGATATTCTTCTCTGGCCTACCCTTTTGCTTATGGGTGTCTTCCACGGACATGGGATGAAGACGGGGACCCATTAGATATCGAAATTGTGAATGTTACAGAGCCTTTGGTTCCCGGTTCAATTGTTGAGGCAAGGATTATAGGAATAATGACTTTTGATGATGGAGGTGAAGTTGACGACAAAGTTATTGGCGTAATAGCCGATGACAAGAGGATGGATCACATACAAAGCTTTGAACAATTAGGTAAGCATTGGATTAATGAAACAACTTATTATTGGGAGCATTACAAGGATCTTAAAAAACCAGGAACTTGTACTGTAAATGGTTTCTTTGGTGTTGAAAAAGCAGTTCAGATTATTAAATCCTGTGAGGAGCGTTACTTATCTGCAATAGATCCTAATTTAATTAATTAAATTTTATGAATGATTTAGGCCCTTGCAGACTTGAATATCTCTTCTAATATTTCCCCTGCTCCACGGCCTTTTAATTCATTGGCTAAGTCTATTCCTATTTCCTCCGCAGAGCTTACCGATCCTTTTTTTATATCTCTAATTAATCTTTTACCATCTAAACTTGCGACCATTCCTTCAAGAATTAATTCATTGTTGTTAATTTCCGTTCTAACGCCTATTGGAACTTGACATCCTCCTTCAAGCTCTCTGAGGAAAGACCTTTCAGCTAAACATCTTTTAGATGTTGATTCGTGTTCAAGTGTTTTTAAAATATCTAGTACCTTTTGTTGACCACTTACACATTCAATACCAAGAGCTCCCTGCCCCACAGCATGAAGTGAAATATCTGTTGGGATTAACTGATGTATTCGATTAGCAAAGCCAAGTCTTTGCAATCCAGCAGCAGCCAATATAAGACAGTCATATTCTCCTGAGTCAAGCTTTTCTAATCGTGTAATAACATTTCCTCTTACATCTTTGAAAACAAGATGTGGATAATGGTATCTCAATTGAGCAAGCCTTCTTAATGAACTAGTCCCCACAACAGAACCTTCTGGAAGAGTCTCTAGTTTGTGAATTTGATTTTTCTCATTAACAACTAACGCGTCTGAAGGATCTTCTCTTTTTGTGATGCAGCCAAGAATCAATCCATCTGGAAGGTTCGTGGGTAAATCCTTAAGTGAGTGGACTGCAATTTCAGCATGACCAAGAAGCATTTGTGCTTCAAGCTCTTTAGTGAAAAGACCTTTATCTCCTATTTTTGCTAAAGCCACATCAAGTATTTTGTCACCCTGCGTAGCCATTGCTTCGATAGTGATAACAAGATCAGGATGTTCTCTTTGTAGTTCATCTCGTACCCAGTTCGTCTGAACCATGGCCAGCTGGCTTCGGCGAGAGGCGATGCGCAGTTGGTCTAGAGTCATTAGCAAATATTTTCTATTTCTTTACCTTAAGCAGTCAACCTTACCAAATTAAAAATCTTGGAAAATAATTTAATAAGGTTGATGTGAAATGAAATCTATGATCTAAACAATTATTTGTATTTGTTGGTTGTAAAAGTAAAGGTTATTTAGTTTAGTTTTTTAATTTAGCTTGATATATTCTTTAAGAACCCCGTTTCTGTTTGGATGGCGGAGTTTTCTGAGAGCCTTAGCCTCTATTTGTCTGATCCTCTCTCTAGTTACATCAAAAATTTGTCCAATTTCTTCAAGGGTTTTCATTCTTCCATCATCTAAGCCATAACGAAGTCTTAGAACATCCCTCTCTCTGGGACTTAGTGTAGCGAGAACACCCTCCAAATCTTCTCTTAATAAGGTTTTTGCCACATCTTGTTCAGGATTTTCTATGTCTGCTTCAATAAAGTCACCAAGTCTAGAATCTTCTTCTTTCCCAATAGGGGTCTCAAGAGAAATGGGGAGCTGAGCACTTTTTGCAATGAATCTGAGTTTTTCAATCGTCATTTCCATGCTTTCGGCGATTTCTTCCTCGGTTGGTTTCCTTCCAAACTCTTGACTTAAAACTTTAGTGGTTTTCTTGATCCTTGAAATTGTTTCATATAAATGCACAGGCAAACGAATTGTTCTGCTTTGATCTGCAATTGCTCTAGTGATAGCCTGCCTTATCCACCAAGTAGCATAAGTTGAGAATTTATATCCTTTCTCATGATCAAATTTTTCAGCTGCACGAATTAGACCAAGACTTCCTTCTTGAATAAGATCTTGAAAAGACAAACCTCTATTCATATATTTCTTGGCAATTGAAACTACTAGTCGTAGATTCGATTGCACCATTTTTTCTTTTGCTCGTCTGCCAAGCATTAGTCGCCTGCGGAAGCGAGCTAATGGCATGTCTGCAAGAACTGCCCATTCTTTGACTGATGGGAAATGTCCATTCTCACTTTCAAATTGCGCAGCTTCTTCCTCTAATTGAAGAAGATCTGCTATCTTCCTGGCTAATTCAATTTCTTCATCTGGCCTGAGAAGTCTTATACGACCAATTTCTTGTAGATAAACCCTAATCGAGTCTTCTGTATAAACACCCTTTGGCCCTATTTTTATACTTGCTAAGGCTTTAGCTGCTGCTTCTTGAGCACTTGATAGCACAGAGGCATTATCGTCATCATCATCTAGATCGATATCGGCTTCAGGCACTTTATTAGCTTCAGCAATTAATTTATCCGCCTCTAGATCTAAATCAATTTTTAGATCATTTGAAGATTCTTGAGGAAGAGTCTGGGTTTCTTTAGTCACGTTTAATTTGGCAGCTGTTTTTTTAATTTTTTTGGAATTGTTTTTAGGATCCTGATTAATAGAAATATTTTTAGATGTCTGTTTTTCCTTTAACATGATTCCCCCGATGGTTTTGTGGTCAGTTGCAGAGCTCAGGTTAGTACCCGAAAAAATGGTCGGAATCTCCTAGAGATGTTATTTCAGGAAAAACTATTTAATTTGTAAAATTTCAACAAAAACACTCTAATTTGAGATTGTCCTTAATCGTGATAAATCTTGCGAAAAATCACATGAAATCAATATGGACTTGAGATCATGAAGGATGTTTTGTTGAAGAATAGAAATGTATAAGCAAGGAGGTCAGGGGATTTCTCAGACCGGCTTATCTCAGAATTGGATTTTTCCTATTCTTGATAAAGCTTCTAGTCTTCCCTCTGGGTGGAATTTTGCAAGTTCCACAACAGCTTTAAAGCTGTTCACAATCCAATGGTAGAAAAAATTTCTAAAGTCGGCAAGTATTAAAACAGATATGAATTCTTTTATATTTGATATTTGGTTACATGTGGGTCGCGAAGGGCGATGTTTTTCTTATCAAGATGGAAATAATTTAGATATTGATTTAGGCGATGTTGTGACAGTGCGTCTAAAAGGGCAACGCATGCAAGGGTTGGTTGTTAAGAAGATGAAAAAAAACATAACTAGTACACACCAAAATTTAAATAATTTTTCGCTGAATAATGTAGAAACATTGGTTCAAAAAGCAGCTATCACAAAAGAATGGAGAGAGTGGCTAGAAGAAATTGCTCTTGATTTATATGTAAGTGATTTTCAGATGCTTAAGACCGCGTTACCTCCTGGTTGGTTAGGAAGATCGAAACTATCGAATAGACCTAAAAAACTCTGGTGGGTAAAATTGTCTAGCAATAATTATGAGGGAAAGATATCTTCTCGACAGATTGAGTTAAAGAAAAATCTTCTCTTAAATGGAGGAGGAAAATGGCAAAAGGATTTGGAGGCTGAGGGATTTTCTTCTGTATTGATTAGAAACTTTGTCTCAGTTGGTTGCGGAGAAAGAGAAAAACGTCTTTATCTTTTTAATTCTTTTGATAATGAAGAATCTAATGATAAAAAGATGTTAAAGATTGAGGAACCTCAACCTTTAACACTAGAGCAAAAATCAGCAAAAGAAAAATATGAGTCTCTTCCAGACGGATCAGCTCTTTTGCTTTGGGGTGTTACTGGGTCTGGGAAGACGGAGGTATACCTACAAATTGCAGCGCATGAGTTATCTGAAAGTAGACATTGTCTTATCCTTACACCAGAAATTGGGTTAGTACCACAATTAGTTGATCGCTTTCGAAAAAGATTTGGGTTAAATGTTTTTGAATATCATAGTAATTGTTCTACTAAAGAGAAAATTGAGACATGGAAGAGAGCTTTAGACAACACAAAACCTAGTGTTTTTATTGGTACTCGATCAGCTATTTTTCTGCCATTATCCAGCTTAGGATTGATAGTTCTTGATGAAGAACACGATAGCTCTTTTAAACAGGAATCCCCTATGCCTTGCTATCATGCAAGAGAATTGGCAATTCATAGAGCAAAAAAAACAGGTGCTAAAGTAATACTTGGAACAGCAACTCCATCTTTGAATGTTTGGAAAAATTTAAAACCAAATGGAAATGTAGTTGTTGCAAAATTAACCAAAAGGATTTCGAATCGTAAATTACCAACTGTTAGTGTCGTTGACATGCGAGAGGAATTAGCGCTTGGGAATCGAAGCTTAATTAGTAGATATCTAAAAAAACAACTTTTGAGTATAAAAGAGAGTGGAAATCAAGCTATTGTTTTGGTTCCTAGACGTGGATATAGTAGTTTTTTAAGTTGCCGCAGTTGTGGAGAGGTCGTTCAATGTCCACATTGTGATATTGCACTAACTGTACATCGTTCTAAAGAGGGTAATCAATGGTTACGTTGTCATTGGTGCGACTTTCGTTCGAATATTAGTGATAAGTGTGGAGAATGTGGTTCAAATGCTTTTAAACCGTTTGGTACTGGAACACAAAGAGTGATGGATCATTTAGAAAGAGAACTAGAGGGTATAAGTTTATTAAGGTTTGATAGAGATACAACTAGAGGCCGTGATGGCCATAGATTGTTGCTAGAAAGATTTGCTAATGGTGACGCCGATATTTTAGTAGGTACTCAGATGCTATCTAAGGGAATGGATTTACCAAAGGTAACTCTTGCCGTCGTCTTAGCAGCAGATGGTTTATTGTATCGTCCTGATTTAATGGCTACTGAAGAAACGCTTCAACTATTTATGCAATTAGCTGGTCGTGCAGGGCGAGGTGAGCAACCTGGAAAGGTTGTAGTGCAAACTTATTGTCCTGATCATCCAGTAATTCTTCATTTGATTGATGGTAGTTACGAAGAATTTTTGAAAAAAGAAGAGAAGACTAGAAAAGAAGCCTCGATGGTTCCATACAGTCGAGCCTGCTTGTTAAGGTTCTCTGGCGAATCTTCAGAGTTGGCATCACATGGAGCATTTGATGTTTTATCAAAAATAAAGGATGCTTGCAGTCAAAAAGGTTGGAAATTAGTCGGTCCAGCACCTTCATTAGTTGAGAGAGTCGCAGGTAAAAGCCGTTGGCAACTTCTTTTGTACGGTCCAGAATTAAGTCATATACCACTCCCTTATGGACCTGAATTATGGAAAGATTTACCAAAAGGAGTAACTCTTTCTATTGATCCTGATCCTCTACAATTATGAGTTTTATCTTTTTTTAAGGTGGTAGCTCAGGGAAACCGAAGCCCATTTGTAGACGTAATCTCTGAAGGGATAAGCTCAGCAAAGTTAAAGCAATTATCAAGATAATCCCAACTGAAATTTGGTTCCATTTCCAATTTGAAATCTCCAGTTGGTTAATCTGTCCAATTTCAAGAGGAAAGGAAGTTAGACCTTGATTAAAAGTAGGTTCTAGAGGTTTGGTTTTAAAATTATTTTTATTGCCAATACCATTAATAACGATGTTTATTTTTAATCCCGGAATTTTTGGGATTTCTCTCAAATCAAAATAAATCTTAAAATTTTGACTTGTACCAATTATCCAGTTTTTGTTGTTTGTAATTATTTCAGGTTTATTTATACTGAATCCGCTAGCTTTTGAAGCTACTAAAACTATTTCTTGAAGTAATTTATTTACTTCTTCAAAACGAATAGTTGGTGATTCAAAATGCTGCTTATCCTCATGAGTTTGGAGTTTTAAGATACTATGTTTTTTACTAAGATTTTCTTCAAATGCCATTTGCCATGGAATTGATTCACCAGAATTACTATCTATATCAAGTGAAATCTTTAGTCGATCTGGACCTGTAACACTCAAGTTTGTTGATATATCAACGCAACCACTCAAAAGGAATGTTATTAATAAAATAACTAATAAAGTTATTATTGAAAATCCAAAGTCTAGACTTTTTGTTGGACCAGTTGGAGGATGATAAATTTTCTCCCTCTTCTTTTTTGCTTTGCTAACTGACGATTTTAGAGAAGGTTCCATCTCTAAATTTGGTATTTCTACCGACCAGTTTGATGGTTTTGGTAGACGTGGAGCATCAAGTATTGATAAAAGCTGTTTAGCTTGTTGACGGACGCTTTCGTCTTTGTTATGAATTAATGTTTGACAGATATTGATCGCCTTTTGTTCATCACCTTTCCCCATGTATGCAGTAACTATGAGGAGCCTAAGTTGACCTCCAATTTCTGTCTCTGCTTGGAAATCTAGAAGTAAAGGGTCAATTATTTTTATGCAAATACCGTAATCACCTTTTTCAAGGGCCGCTTCAGTAGCTTTTATAGCTGAAGCTATATTTGACATTTAACCTCTACCCATAACCATTGTTCCAATACCTGCATCAGTGAAAACTTCTAAAAGAAGTGAGTGAGGAGTCCTTCCGTCAATGATATGGGCAGCGTTAACACCTTGGGCAAGCGAACGTATACAACATTCAACTTTTGGTTTCATACCTGCTTTAACTATCCCTTTATCAATTAATTCTCTAGCTTCCGATAAACGTATCTTTTCTATTAAGGAAGAAGGATCATTTTCATTTCTTAAAATACCAGGAGTATCTGTTAGAAGGATTAATTTTTCGGCACCTAGTGCTGCAGCAAGCTCCCCAGCAACAGTATCAGCATTGATATTGTGTGATTTGCCATCAGAAGAGTTGGCTACGCTAGAAATGACTGGGACGTAACCTTCTTCGAGAAGAGGGCTCAAAATCTTTGTATTTACTTTTGCAACTTCTCCGACAAGACCATGACTTCCACCTCCAAGCGTTCTTGCCTCAATAAGTCCGCCATCTATTCCACATAGTCCAACAGCCAATCTTCCGTGATTGTTTATTCCACTTACAATCTGTTTATTTACTCTTCCCGTAAGAACCATTTCTACGACATCCATGGTCTCGGTATCAGTAATACGTAAACCATCCAGGAAAACTGGTTTTATTCCTAATTTTTCTAACCATTGGTTTATCTCAGGCCCGCCACCATGAACGACTACTATTTGTACTCCAACCGACGAGAGAAGAGCTAGATCTCTAAATACTGCATTTTGAAGTGTTTTATCTGCCATGGCTGAACCACCATATTTGATTACGATTCGCTTATTTGCAAAACGCTGAATATAAGGAAGTGCCTCACTTAACACAGAAACCCTTATTGAATCTTTGTCCGTGAAGGGTTTATTAATATTCTTACTGTGCTTAGCTTGTTGGATTTCTTTATTCATTTTCTTGTGGATTATCTTCTTGTTTTTGCGGAAGTAGGATTAAATCTATTGCACCTGGTGTAGGACAAAATAATTCAGCGCACAAACCTTTAGCAAAGAATCTTCCTAAACGTTCTTTTTGAGCATTCCATCTTTCTAAGGACACAGCAGCCATTTCAAATCTCATTCGTATTCCATAATTACCTTCTTTAACCAACTCTTCTACTTCTAGAAGTTGGGGAGGATTGTCTATGTCCCAAAGTTTTAATACTCTTAGAGATGATTCAAGTTGGCAAGATTGGCCATAGCGCCATCTAGTTACATCTTTAACTAGTTTTCCTAGCTCTTCAGGAGCTCTGTCTCTCTCTGAGGCAAACTTAGTTGTAGGAACTACTCTTAGGGCAGGAGGAACTTCAGTCGTTTTCAGTGATATACCTATTAGAAAAATAGGTACTCCATAGAAGAAAGTAGGAACACTGAGGTTTGTTGCATCAGTGAAATAGGCTGTTAGGCCTATTAGAGAAAGGGATGCTCCTCCGATAGTGATGAGGCTTGCCGGTGACAGAAGTTTATTCATGAGTGTAATTTTGGCTAAAATCGTGGGCAGATGGGTTTTTCAGGAGACAGTCTCATGGCCTCACACCAAAAACAATTTTCTGAGTTAACTGATCTTGTTGAAAAATTAAACAAGGATAGAGCTTGGATCCTTGAACAACTAGATAAAGGTTGCTGGCCTGAATTTAGACCTGATCTGGCAGCTTTGGAGAGAGAATTAGGTCAACTTTTAACTAGGGCTGCAGAATACATTGAAGAAAATGGTTAATTTTTTCAGAATGGAATGTCATCTGTATCAGGGATTAATGGTGAGCTGTCCCATTTAACACCCTCGTTATTTAAAGGATTTGCTGAATTGCTTTTTATATTTGACTGAGTTTGAGAAGGTATTGATGGAAGAGGTGTTTTAGAGGAAAAGGGGTGGATTCGAGAAAGAGTAAATTCAGCTTGTTTCTCTTTAGTCCCATCCTGGCGAGGAACAGTATTCATTCTTAAGCGACCTTCAATTACTAATTTAGTATTGACTTGAACCTTGTTTTGAAGTTCTTCTGCTAATTTCCCCCAACCAACTACCTTAATTGCACAGGGAGGGTCATCAGCACGGAGGCTGTCAAATTCAACTTCTAGTTCAGCTAGCGGAGTTTTGTTGTCTTGGGTAAAACGAACTGTTGGAGCCTTCTTTACCAAAACCTCAAGCATGCAATGGTTCATCTTTTTTCTTTAGTTATTGTGGTTTATCTTGATGGATATAAGGGAAAAATGCCAGCCACATCTTTGGTTGTTAACAGGAACAGGCGAAGGTCATATTTTCGCTGAGTCTCTATTGAAAGAAGGCTGGAAAATTACTGTTAGTGTTGTTTCGGATAGAGCCTCGATTCCATATGAAAAATTAAACTTAGAGAAAATATTAATTGGTGCCTTAATTACTGAAGAAGAGATCCGGGGAGTCATATTAAATGCCAGAATTCATCAAAATGGATTTCATTGCGTTGTTGATCTGACTCACCCATTTGCTATGAAAATCACACGGTCAATCTCAAAAGTTTGCAAGGAACTAGGTCAAACATTCATAAGGTATGAAAGAGCTATCGATAATATTTCAAATGCATTTTTAATAGAAAAATTTAGTGATTTAAGAAATTATGATCTAAAGAATAAATCTATTTTGCTCGCCATAGGAGTAAGACATCTTCAGGAAGCCTTTATTTTCGCGAGAAATTCAGGAGCAAATGTTTATGCAAGAGTTTTAGCTAATCCAGAAAGTATAAGAAAAACACTGTCTTCATCAATTCAAAAAACAAATTTTGCGGTATTAAATCCTTCAGTTTCTAGTAATGGAAAAATTGAAAAAGCTCTTGTTAGGAAATGGAATATTAGTGGTGTCATTTGTAGGCAATCAGGAGGAAGTAATGAAATCTTATGGCACCGAATTTGTATGAGTATGAAAATTAATCTTTGGTTGTTGGAAAGACCTACTGAATTTAAAAATATTAATTCAGTAGATAGCTATGAAAAATTAATTAAAAAATTAAAATCTATTAGTATGGAATAAAAAGTTTTTGAGATCATGTCTTTATCTAGCTTCAATCAAGAAATTTATTTGGTTATAACTACTGAATTTGATAAAAAAAATGCATCTAAATTAGCTAATCTACTCTTGAGGGAGAAATTAATACCTTGCGTAACTTTTAAGAATATCGAATCACATTTTTGGTGGGAAGGAAATATTAATCAATCGCAAGAAGTACAATTAATGATTAAGTGTAAGAAAGAAAATCTAGATAACGTTTGTAATAAAATTTCTGAATTACATAGCTACGAAATACCAGAAATAATTTATTTTCGCGTTTCAGCTAATAAAAATTACCATCATTGGATGAATTCTATTTAAGCTTTCAATCCTTAGGCTTCTAAATGTGAATTGATCAAATTTAAAAGATCAGTATTGGAACGAGATCCTAATTGTGTAACGATCTGTCCTGCACAAATAGATCCAATTTTTGCAGATAATTCTGGCTTTAGGCCATCTGCATACCCTTTTAAAAAAGCTCCAGCATAAAGATCTCCAGCACCCGTAGTATCAATAGCCTTCCCAAGAATGAAAGGATCTATTTTTATTTCTTTGCCATTTGAAATTAGAATTGATCCTTTTTCACCAATTGTGATTGCCGCAAGATCACATTTTTTTTTCAATTTTTCAAGAGCATTACTTAGAGAAGAGGTCTCATACAAATTTGTTATTTCATCTTCATTGGCAAATAATATATCTATATGTTCTTCAACTAGTTTTATAAAACTCTCGCGGTGTCTGCTAACACAAAATGAATCAGAAAGGGATAAAGCAACTTTTCGACCTGCATTTTTAGCTATTTCTGCCGCTTTAATAAATGCATTTTTAGCAGCTGGGTTATCCCATAGGTATCCCTCTAAATAAAGTATTTTTGCTTCCCTGACTAGTGAGAGGTCTATATCCTTAGGTTCTAAGAGAACTGAAGCGCCCAGATAAGTGCACATAGTTCTCTGAGCATCTGGAGTGACAAAAATTATGCATCTAGCAGTCGAGGGACCAACGGATGATGGTGGGGTCTTAAAAATGGTCCCAGTCGTTGATATTTCCTCTGTAAAGATTTCTCCTAGCTTGTCATCTCTCACCCTTCCAATAAAGGCTGCCTTCCCACCTAGCTGTGCAACACATGCTAATGAATTGGCAACAGAACCTCCCGACTTTTGAATTCTGTTAGTCGTCATTTCATAAAGTTCTTTAGCTTTCTTTTCATCAATCAAGGTCATTGAACCTTTGTCGAAAGATAGCTTCTTTAGAAAGGAATCATCTGTTGTTGTTAATACGTCTACAATTGCATTCCCAATACCTACTATGTCTAGTGAAGCGGCGTTTGTCTTATTAGTCATCAAGTTTGTTTAAAAAATCATAAAAGAACAATTGTTTGTTTTTAAGAATTCAAAAGAGCTCTTTTTGGTCCGTGAATAGGATCTTCAATAACAATTGTTTGATCTCTATTAGCTCCTAGGGAAACTATTGCTATGGGTACTTCCATGAGCTCAGCTAGGAATCTCAAGTAACTCATTGCTGCAGGTGGAAGATCTTCTAGACGACGACAATTTTCTGTAGAGCATCTCCAGCCAGGTAGCTTTTTAAAAATCGGATTACATTTTTCAAAATCTTCAACACTAGTTGGGAAATAATCAATTCTTTTACCATTTAATTCATAAGCAACACATATATCAATTTCTTCTAGTTCATCTAAAACGTCTAATTTAGTAATAGCAAGGCAATCCAATCCATTTACCTCAACTGCGTATTTTCCAATGACTCCATCAAACCAGCCACATCTCCTTCTTCGTCCAGTAGTCGTTCCAAATTCACCACCTCTATCACAAAGTTGATCATTAATACTCCCGTGCAATTCAGTCGGGAAGGGACCTTCTCCCACTCTAGTCGTATAGGCTTTAGCAACCCCGATAACCCTGTCTATAAGGGTAGGACCTACTCCTGCACCAATGCAGGCCCCGCCTGACACTGGATTAGAGGAGGTTACATAAGGGTAGGTTCCGTGATCAAGATCTAAAAGAGTCCCTTGAGCTCCCTCAAATAAGATGTTCTTCTTTTTTCTGGCTGCTTGATGAATTGTTCGGTTGCAGTCAACAATATGTTTTTTGAGCTGTTTTCCGTAATCAAGATATTCTTCTATTATTTCATCAATAATTAATGGCTCGATTCCATAAATCTTTTGGAGTAGTCCGTTTTTCTCTGATAAAGGGACCTGTAATCTTTCTTGAAGCTTTTCCCTGCTCATCAGATCAATTATTCGAATCCCATTCCTTTGAGATTTGTCAGCATATGTTGGACCAATGCCCCTACCAGTAGTACCGATTTTTTGGTCACCTCGCTTTTGCTCCATAGCCAAATCAAGAAGCCTGTGATACGGCATCGTTACATGAGCAGTTGAAGCAAGCTTTAAGCCTGAAATATCAATATCGTTATCTTCAAGCATTTTTATTTCTTTAATCATTACTTTCGGATCAACAACTGTTCCTGAACCAATAAGACAAATCGTATCTGGATACAAAATCCCTGAGGGGATTAAATGTAATTTGAGAACTTTGTCTTCTACAACAATTGTATGACCGGCATTAACCCCACCTTGATAGCGAACAACTACATCTGCGGAGCGACTGAGCAAATCGGTGATTTTGCCTTTACCTTCATCACCCCATTGAGCGCCTATAACTACAACATTTGCCAAGGAAGAAAATTCGGCTCGAAACCGATTTACTTTAGAAGAAATAAGATTTGCAGATAGCCCTACCCTGAGTCAAAGAAATGAATTAAAGATTATCTTTAACTATCTCTAGCTGCCAATTTCTCTGCTTTAGATAATTCTTTGTTTAACCTCTCTTTGAGATTTTCAGGAACTGGTCTGTTTGCAAAAGTCTTGTAATGACCTGATAAAGCATTTAATGCGGTCTGCATTGTTGTAAAGGTCGTGGAAGTGTTTACTTGAGATCGATTCCTATATCTTGAAATGTAATCACTTATTAGAAAAACAGCTTCTTTTTCTGCCTCAGATAGTCCTTTGTCTTCTTTAGGTAAAGTTATGGTCTCTTTTAAAGTTGATGAGACTGCAATAGTGTCTTTCGCAAAATCTCCAGTCATTAGTGTTTTGGCTGCATTCACTTCTGAAGCGAATTGGAAGAGCATGAGGCAGAAGCCAAGGCATATAGCCAAAGCTGCCCTCACCAACCTGATGGAGAGGCGATGAAAGGCAGAAATCATTTGTTTTTTGCAGTTACGTAAGACTCTAGAGTCCTTTGGGCTCAATTTATAGTTTTTCAGTATTAAATTCTTCAGAAAGTTTTTTAAAAACGGAGTTCAGATCTAACAACTCTGTAATTTTTGTTTTTCTATTATGTAATTCAACCAGTCCCGAACTAGCTTCTCGCCCAGCAACAATTCTCCATGGGATTCCAATAAGGTCTGCATCTTTAAACTTTATCCCAGCCCTCTCATCCCGATCGTCAAGAAGAACATCAACCCGATCTTGTATTAATTTTTGATAGATATCTTCAGCTAAACATTTTTGATCATTATTCTTTATATTGGCAATGATAATTATTACTGTAAAAGGTGCAATTGATGTCGGCCAGATAATACCTAGATCATCATGATTTTGTTCTACTGCTGCTTGAGCTAATCTGGAAATACCAATTCCATAGCAACCCATCCAGAAGTGGTCTTCAACACCTTTTTCATTAGTAAAAGTAGCATTTAATGATTTAGAATACTTAGTCCCTAATTGAAATATATGCCCTATTTCTATCCCTCTACATTCTTGAAGCTTTTGTGTTTTATCATGAATACACCTGTCTCCTGGTTTGGCTTTTCTAATATCACATATCATTTGCACAGTATTAATTAGATTCCAATTATAAAATATTTTATGCTCATCCTTAATATTGTTTCCACATATAAAACTTTTAAGATCTTTTGCAGAATTGTCAGCGATTCTTATGAATTTTTTTTCCCATGCTTTTGATTGTGCAAGTAAATTATCGCTAAGATCAGGACCTATAAAACCAAATGGAATATTAGAAATGCCTTGCTTTTGCATATCTTCATTAGAAATAATTCTAATATCAAGTACATTTTGCTTTAATTCTTGAGATATTTTATTTGAAAGTTTAATATCATTTATTTCTTGATCCCCCCGAATACTTACTAGAACTGGGTATTTTTTATTATCATCACACGTTGCTAGATAAGCTAATACTTTTACAATTTGACTTGGGTGGAAATCATTGTAATTACATAATTCATCTATGGTTTTTTGATTAGGTGTCTTAATTATCGATGGTTTATTAGGTTCTAATAATTTTCCTTCTTCAATAATGGAAACAGCTTTTTCTTGATTAGCCCCATACTTGCTATCAGAACTTATTAAAATCAAGTCCTCTCCAGACTCAGCTGTTACCATGAATTCTTGAGATGCTGCACCCCCAATAGCTCCACTATCTGCGTCGACACAAACAAAATCTAGCCCACATTTTGTAAATATATTTTCATAGGCATTTCTCATGTCTGAATAAGTTGATTGAAGATCATTCTCATTTGCATGAAAGGAATAAGCATCCTTCATGATGAATTCTCTACTTCTCATTAACCCAAATCTTGGCCTTATTTCATCTCTAAATTTTGTTTGAATTTGGAATATATTTATGGGTAATTGTTTGTAGGAGTGAATAGTTTGAGAAATTATTTGCGTAATTACTTCTTCATGAGTTGGTCCCAGTCCTAGTTCTTTACCTTGTCTATCTTTAAGACTAAACATAATACCTTCTCCCTTTGTATATGATTTCCACCTCCCACTTCTTTCCCATATTTCTGAAGGCTGAAGTTGAGGGAGAAGAGTTTGCAGGCAACCTTTTGTTGATAACTCTTCTTCAACTATTGAGGTTATTTTTTTTAGAACCTTCCAAAGTAATGGCATATATGCATAAATGCCTCCGGTTAGGCGCTTAACATAACCACCTCTTACCAGTAACTGATGTGAAATTATATCGGCTTCTGCAGGGACGTCTCTAAGAGTGTTCAGCATTAGGCGGGAGACGCGCATAAGCCTAAAATTTAAATCTTTATGAGATTAGTCCTTTGAGTGTTGGCCATAAGAATATCTATATTGTTTGTGCGGGAATCATGTTGTTTTTTTAAAGTGTCCAATTGTACATGGTCTAAATTAGATTATTCTGCTAACTTCTTCCACATGTTTTCCTAGAAGCTTTCTTTAGCAATGTTTAACGGGCCAGTGAATTCAGTAACAAATGGAAGATCAGAGGAGTTTTTAGATAAAGGGTTGAATACAGCTTCTAACTCAAGTGATTCATTATTGACTATTGACGAAGTTCAGAAAACATTGAATAGATCTAGAGCTTCCGTATACAGGTATACAAATACTGACACAAGAAATCTTAATCCCCCTTTCAATCCTAGAAAACTAAACACTGAATTTAGAAGCGATCAAAAAGATCAATTGCTTTTTCATCCCAATGAAGTCGCAAGATTTGCAAAAGATATACTCAGAATTAAGGAAGTAACTGTAGAAATATTAAATTCTCCATCATCTGAAACACAAAATATTCTAAATGCAATACTTGATGAGTTGAGAATTATAAGGAATAAACTTGATGGACAATCTGATAAGAATCACTCTATTCCTAATCATTTACAAGATCCTGATAAAAAGGCTGCTTAGTTATTCTTAAATGTGGGATAGTATCTATATACATTCTCATTAATTAAGAATTTTAATTGATTTCCACGCATTTGACTAACGGTTTATTTATTCCAAACATTACATGGATTTAGAACCACATTTAATTAATACGCAATCACCCGAGATTGACCCTCTTTTGCTTAATAAAGAAAAAGACCAACTATCTGCAGATGATGAAGATCCTTATAGTTTTAATAGTACCTCAACTTCTTTAATTGGTTTAGCAATAGTATTTGTAATGCTAGGAATACCATTATTAGCTGTCATAAGTGAAAGGCCAGAGACAACAAAAAGCTTACCGACTTCAATAAATCAAAATGGACCTGAGTGATCTTCCTCCTTCACCATCGCCTGGATTAGTAAATCTAGTTGTAGAGATTCCTGCTGGCAGTAGAAATAAATACGAATATTTTAGCTCTGCAGGAATTATGGCTCTGGATAGAGTTTTGCATTCTTCAGTGAAATACCCATTTGATTATGGATTTGTTCCAAATACTCTTGCTGAGGATGGAGCGCCGCTTGATGCAATGGTCGTGATGGAAGAACCTACTTTTGCAGGTTGCTTGATTCAGGCAAGACCTATAGGAGTTCTTGATATGCATGATTCTGGGGCCTACGATGGCAAACTTTTATGTGTACCTACTGCAGATCCAAGACAAAGAGAAATTAATACTATTAAGCAAATAGCTCAGGACCAATTGGAGGATGTGGCTGAGTTTTTTAGAACCTATAAAAGCTTGGAAGGGAGGGTGATCGAAATAGATGGATGGAGAGACTACGATGCTGTTGATGAATTATTAAAAAGTTGCATAGAAGCACATCATTTGGAGATAACCCAAAAATAACTATTTTAATTTTCTTTTTTGGGTAAACTTATCTTTTTTATGCTTTGAAAACTTGAAATTATTTAGTTATTCCTCATGCTCAACTTGTCGCAGAGCGATTAAGTGGCTTAAATACAATGATATTCCCTTTGAATTAATTGATCTTTTAAAATCCCCCCCGTCCAAGGAAATGCTTATCTCAGCTAGTGAGCTATATGGGGATAGAAAATATCTTTTAAATACTAGTGGGGTTGTATATCGTTCTATGGGTTCGGATGCTGTAAAAAAAATGAGTGATAATGATTTGTTTGAGCAACTTATATTGGAACCCAGATTAATAAAGAGACCTTTTTTATACAAATCTAGTAAATGTTTTTTAGTTGGATTTAAAGAAGAAAAGTGGGCTGAGAAATTACTTTGAAATTCACATGATCACTATCATTGACTGAATATAAGTAGTCTTTACAAATAAAGTAAACTATACATTTATTATTGATAAACAATTGAAGCACAACCATTCAGACTCGAGTAAAGAAAGTAAAAATTGTTGGTGGTATTCTTTCTTTGATACGTGGGGACCTATTTCTCTAACTATTCTCCTTTATATAGGTATTCGTCATTTTATAGCAGAAGCTAGATATATACCCTCGGGTTCAATGCTGCCAGGATTGAAAGTTAATGATCGACTAATTGTTGAAAAACTTTCTTTGCGCCAAAGGTCACCTTTGCGTGGGGAAATTGTAGTTTTCAACTCACCATATTCCTTTGATAAGAAATTGATAGCTGATAGGACTAAACAACTTCCGTCTAAATTTCAATGTTCATTAATAACTTTTCCATTAATTTCTTGGATACCTACTCTATCTGATCGTGCTTGTGATGCTTATATCAAACGAATAGTAGCGGTGGGAGGAGATCGTCTTTTGATTAATGGTAAGGGAGAGATTGTTTTGAACGGTAGATCAATCAATGAACCATATGTTATGAACTTCTGCCCAAGTAAATCTAAATTTAATCTATGTCCTCCGATGACTTCAACTGTTCCAAAAGGGCATGTATTCGTTTTGGGGGATAACCGTGCTAATAGTTGGGATAGTCGCTTTTGGCCAGGAGGGGGGTTCTTACCCCATAATGAAATAATTGGCAAAGCAAGCTGGCGCTTTTGGCCTATTAATCGTTTAGGTAAGCTTAATTACTGAGCCTATAATCAATAACTTTCCCAACTGCCTTTTGTCTTTGTTCACCCCCATTTTGATTAAAACAGCTTCTCTTTTGATATGTGATGCTTCCTTTTCAGGATTTGAATATCATCATAAAATAACTACTAGTCATTAAATTAGAGAGCTCCAGCAGCTGTTGAGTCGATAATTCCTCCTAAATGTGAAGTGATATTTAAACAGGTAATTTGATCTGGTTGCCCTTCGTTGTCTGAGAGATCAATGACTGTAACGCCTCCATTACCTTGTTTTATCATCCAAATATTTGATGGCATTAACCCTAAAAGATGACAAAGAATGGTTTTGTTAACTGCATCATGAGCGACAACCAATGCGGTTTCATCGTTTTTAAGGTCTTTGCAAATCTCATTCCAACCAGTAATGGATCTCGTGGAGACTTCTTTTATATTTTCTCCCTCTGGCATTTGAACTTTTTCAGGTGAAATCTTCCATGTTTGTAGAAGATCTGGCCAGTCGGTCTTTATCTCAGACTCCAACTTCCCTTCCCATTTTCCGTGACCAATTTCTATTAGGTTGTCTTTGAGAGAAATTTCGATCCCTGGATGTTCGTTTAGAATTATCTGAGCTGTTTCTTTTGGTCTTGATAGAGAGCTACTGAAAGCTTTTTGTAAAATATTGGTTTTTAAAAATTCACTTGCGGCCTTTGCTTGGGATTTACCATTTTTATTTAAGGGAATATCAATTTGTCCTTGGAACCTTCCTTGTTTATTCCAGTCTGTTTCACCATGCCTAACTAAAATAATTCTTTTTTTACTCTTTTTTTTTGGAATTGTAGGATTTAAATGAGCAACATTATTGAGACATTGGATTTGAACTTGTCTATCTTTCCAATCATTAAAATTAATATTACAAATTGAGATTGAGGTGTTATCTAACTTCAATCTTCTAAACCCTTTTGATGGCTCATTAATTAATTTCAGTATCAAGCATCTAAGAATTGCATTATGGGCAACTATCAAAATTGTTTTATTTGACCCTGAATGAGCATCAAATAGTGATTTTAAGAAATTTTCAGCTTGAGATAAGAGTTCTTTAATTGGTTGAAATTTTGAACCGTCGTCTCTATTAATAGTCAGTTCCTTTGGCTCTTTTTGCCAAATAGACAGCTCTTCTGGGAACTGATTTTTTATTTCATTTTTTGTTAAACCACTCCAAGGCCCAAGGTCAACCTCTAGGAGTTCGTCTGTATAAGTTGCTTGAAGCTCACTTTGATGTTGTTTAATAATGATTCTTGTGGTTTCTGATGCTCTTTGTAAAGGAGAGCTATAAATTGCATCTATTGGAATAGAAGAAATTGTTTTTCCGGCCGCTTCAGCTTGCAATTGCCCTTCTCTAGTTAATGTTGAAAGGTCGTTTCTTCCTTGAATACGACCTTCCTTGTTAAAACTGCTCAATCCATGACGGACAAAAATTAGACGCAATGTCATTAAATAAAGTGTCTTCTAGATATTTATGGTATTCGCCATGAGGGCAATCTAAGGTTCTTTTAGTAAAGATAGAAGTCTTTCTCCATGTCAGTCTTAACAAGTTGATTTTATGAGACAAGCCAAAACTGGTTGGAAATGGGCGATCGCTCTATTTTCATTACTTTTAACTGTTCTGATATGGCAACAAGGTTTGCAAGAAAGCTTTGAACGACCCTCAGTAGCTCCAAAGATTTCTTTGATGCAAACTGAGATGGCAGTGTCAGCTTCTTCATCTTTACCTGAAACAATACAAGAAGTATTTTTAGGTTCAGAACCTCAAAAAAAACTTTATCAAGCCCTCAGTGACATTCCTTTGGAACAAATAGAGGATAGAGAAAGATTGTTACTAGCAATTCTGGAAGAGTCTGAGAGTGAGCAAAAATTTATGTTGATGAAAGATTTTAATGATAAAAAGTTTGAAACAATTAAAGGCTATATATTGGATAGACAACAAGGTAAAGAACTATATAAATTTCCTGATTTTGATGAGATTAAATTAGACCCTTTACTTTATCAAATTTCATGTTCCAACTTGGGATTTACTGATGAAAAATGTATTAATCAAAAATATAATTCCCTAACAGCTATAAGGCTTTTAACTTCACAATTATTTCCATTTTTTGCTTCTGTTATAGGGAGTATATTCTTGATTAGGTATGCTTTCGTTTTCTTAAGAAAGAAAAATACTCCATGGCCAGAAATGATATCCCCCCCCCTATCATTAATAGATATGGTTCTTCTAATCTCTGGTGGTTTCGTTGTTATTGGTGAAGTCGTTTTCCCCGCACTAATTATACCAATAACAGATTTATTGTTTAATAATTTATCCTCTCCATTAAACCAATCTCTAAGAGTATTTATTGGTTACTGTTCAATGACTATAGCTCCTTTATTTATAATTAGATATCAATTAATGGGTTTAGTTCCTTCGGGGATTGATGGAGGTTGGCTTCAATGGAAAATCAGACCAATCAAAGAAGGACTTTTTAAATCAATAAGTGGATGGTTAATGATTATGCCTTTAGTGCTGCTTATTGGATGGCTAATGAATGAGATTATTGGTGACCAAGGAGGAAGTAATCCTCTATTGGAATTGGTTTTAGGTAGTGATGAATTCTTTCCATTATTTTTGCTTTTGATTACAACTGTTGTTTTGGCTCCAGTTTTTGAGGAGTTAGTTTTTAGGGGTATTCTTTTGCCTGTATTGGTATCCAAAGTTGGCAAAGCTAGCGGAGTTTTATTAAGTGCCTTGATCTTTGCTTTAGCTCATTTAAGTGTAGGGGAATTACCTCCTCTATTTGTATTAGGAATTGGTCTTGGTTTGATGAGATTGAGCTCAGGAAGGTTATTTCCTTGTGCTCTTATGCATTCCCTCTGGAATGGAGTCACTTTTATTAGTCTACTATTAGTAGCTTGAGATTAAATAAAAAAAATATCAGTATTCCAGCTCTTGCAGTTGCTTGATCAAGGTGTTTGACTTGAATTACTTTCGAATTTTGATTTGATTAGTCGAACTCAATATAAACAGAAAGCAGGCCAATTTCAAAAAAAGAAGTTGTCCAAGGAATTGTTAAACAGTGTTTTCTCCTCAAAACAGGTTCAAAGAAAGTTTCCAATTCAAGCAGCTCTTCATATCGTTTTAGATGGTGCATTGTTAGGCATACTCATAACAGTGGCGATAATGTCATCCGTAGCTCTGCATTCTCAATATTTGTGGACTAAGTCTTTTACTAAACTTGAAACTACTAGAGACTTGAACCGAAGGACATTGGAGTCAACATCAATCCTTGAAAGTTATCTATTGAGAAATCAAAAGTTGTCTAGAAATTTAGTTCCCACTAAAGCGGAAGATCTTATATACGTAGATAGACCAAAACCAGAAGAAACTAAAAAATCATTCGATGTGACATTGAAAAGTAGACTTCTAGAGAAAATATCTTCTTTTCCCGTTAAATCAGGTTACTAATAATTCCCATGAGAAGTTCTGATCATAGAAAGAAAAGAAAGACTTTTAAAGTAAACACTCTTCAGCCCCTATCTCATTCCAGATTTAGAATTATCTTTGTTTTATTATGCCTTGGACTTGGGGGCCTTTTTTTAAGGGTAGGTTGGCTTCAGCTATTTCAGTCTGAACAATTAAGAGCTCTAGCACGCGAAGTTCAAACAGAACAAAAGACCCCTCTGGGGACACGTCGATCTATTTTAGATAGAAATGGAAAGCTTGTCGCAATAGATGAGAGACGTTTTAAAATTTGGGCTCACCCTAGGTATTTTAATTTTCCCGGTGATTCATCTAGGACAGTTCGTAAACCAGTCGAAGTAGCAAAGCTTCTTTCTGCCCCACTATCCATAAGTGTTGATGATATTTTAAAAAAAGTAGGAAATTATTCCTCAGGGGTAAAACTTGCAGAGGGGGTGACGCCCGAGCAAGCTAATGCTATTAAGAAACTTGGAATAAGTGGTATTGATTTGGAGGTGTATCCTCAAAGGCTTTATCCTCACGGGTCTCTTTTTGCAAATGTAGTTGGTTTTTTGGATTTGGATAGAAGACCTCAGGCTGGATTGGAATTAAGTTTAGATAGTGATCTAAAGCGTCTAGAAAAAGCAAGTTTAATCAGAAGAGGAGCTGATGGAACACCTTTGCCTACAGGTGTTCAACGTGGTGTCTTTGAAGAGGATCAACTAAGTCTCCAATTAACCTTAGATGTAAGGCTTCAAGAAGTAGCCATTAAAGAAATAAGTAAGCAAGTAAAGAAGTGGGATGCAAAAAAAGGTGTGGTCATCGTAATGGATATAGATACAGGAGAACTTCTGGCATTGGCTTCTACGCCAACTTATGATCCTAATAAATATTGGGATTATTCTCCATCTCTTTTTAAAGAGTGGTCAGTGCAAGAATTATTTGAACCTGGTTCTACCTTTAAGCCAATTAACTTGGCATTAGCATTGGAGGAGGGGGTTATAAGCCCTAATGGAGAAGTGAATGATGATGGTCTAGTTACAGTAGGAGGATGGCCTCTCTCTAATTGGGATCGGAGGCCTAACGGGATATTGACTTTCCCTGAAGTGTTACAAGTCTCAAGCAATGTAGGTATGGTTAAAATTATGAATAAATTGAATGCGAGTATTTACTGGCAATGGTTAAGGCGCCTAGGCATTGAAGAAATACCAGAAACTGATCTTCCAGGAGCAGTTTCTGGGCAAATAAAATCAAAGCAGACTTTTGTCAATCAACCGATAGAACCAGCGGTAGCCTCCTTTGGTCAAGGCTTTTCTGTTACTCCGCTTAAACTAGCTCAATTGCACGCTTTAATTGCAAATGGAGGCAGACTTGTGACGCCTCATATCACTAAAGGCCTGAAAGGTGATTATGAGTCGTATTTCAATTCTCCTTCAGAACCAAAGCAGGTGTTATCTCCTGAGGTTACAAAGACTGTTCTTGGATGGATGGAAACAGTTGTGTCATTTTACGATGAAAGTGGTATTGATGTAGATGTTCCTGGCTATCGAATTGGAGGAAAAACAGGGACGGCACAAAAATCGCAGGATGGTTTTAACTATAATTCTAAAATTTGCAGTTTTGTTGCAAGTCTTCCTATCGATGATCCTCGCTATGTCGTTTTAGCAGTTATTGATGAACCCCAAAAGCCAAATGCATATGGATCAACGGTGGCTCTCCCTGTGGCAAAAAAAATTATTGAGACTTTGCTTGTGATAGAAAAAATCCCTCCAAGTATTTCTAAAAAAGAACATTTGGCTAGCAAAAGCTAAGAGATGGCTAAATTTTCCCAAAAGTACTAATTAAAGGGTGAAATCTATAAAAAATATGGCTAGTCTATTACATATGAAAGACGTTTTTTATTATGGAATCCCTTCTTAGTCAGCTATCTTCAATGACTGTGGTGGTGGCTGATACTGGTGATCTTGAAGCGATCAAAAAATATCATCCCAGAGACGCTACAACAAATCCTTCTTTAATTCTTGCGGCTGCACAAATGCCTGCTTATCAAAGTTTGATTGATCAAGCACTTACCACCTCAAGAGAAATGTTAGGGACCAGTGCCGCTAAGGCCGATGTGGTTAAGGAAGCTTTGGATGAACTGTGTGTTGTCTTTGGTAAAGAGATTTTGAAATTAATTCCTGGCCGTGTTTCAACAGAGGTTGATGCAAGACTAAGCTTTGATACTGATGCGACCATTGAAAAAGCAAGAAAAATAATTGCTAAATATAATGCAGATGGTATTTCTAATGATCGTGTTTTAATCAAAATTGCCTCTACGTGGGAGGGAATAAAAGCTGCTGAAGTATTAGAAAAAGAGAATATTCATTGCAACTTAACTTTGTTGTTTAATTTTTATCAAGCAGTTGCTTGTGCTGAGGCAGGTGTAACGCTTATTTCACCCTTTGTTGGAAGAATTTTAGATTGGTATAAATCTGCTACAGGAAGGGATTCTTATCCAGCGACTGAGGACCCAGGGGTAGTTTCGGTTACTAAAATATTTAATTTTTTCAAGTCAAATGGTTATAAGACAGAGGTCATGGGAGCAAGTTTCAGAAATATAGAGGAAATAACCGAGCTTGCAGGATGTGATCTCTTAACGATTTCTCCCAAATTACTTCAGCAACTTAATGAAACTCATATGGACTTGCCCATTAAGTTGAATGCACAAAAACCTTTAGTCATTGAAGAGAAAATACATCTAGACCAGACTTCTTTTGAACTAATGATGGCTGGAGATAAAATGGCTACGGAAAAACTTGACGATGGAATTAGCGGTTTTAGTAAAGCAATTGATAAATTAGAAAATCAATTGAACGAAAGACTTGAGTTGATTGAAGGAGAAGTTGCCCTAACTCACTGAGCTTTAATTTTGAAAGAGTAATCGCTTGATTACTCTTTTTGCAATGTCTTCATAACTCATCTCACCTGAAAGAATTTGTGCAATTCTTTTTGGAGCAGTAGGCCTTTTTACACCTAATTGGTATCCGACTTTGGGAAAACGATAAAAAACTTGAGAAATTCTTTTACCCCAAGCCATCGAATTCCCCCAGTTTATTTGCATCGTATTTGTATATGCGTCTAAACAATTCACTTCTCCATCTAGCCAATAAATAAGGCTTTTTGCAGCTTCAAATCCACTCATCAAAGCGGGCCTTAATCCTTCCGCTAAAAAGGGATCACATAATGAGGCGGCATCGCCAACCAAGAGAATTCCTTCTCCGTTTAATTTACAGTGGCCATTCCATATCCTTAATTTTTTTTCATGACCAATTACTTCAGAAGGATCAAAACATAAATCAGGAAGAAATGATTTAAGTATTTCATTAACTGGAAGTGAATTCTTATTATCTAGGAAAGTTCCCATCCCAATATTTACTTCATTGTCTAATGGAAAGGCCCATGCAAATCCATTTTTTACTAGACCAAATTCAAATCTAGCAGTTTCATTCCTTAAATTTCCCCTCCTTTTAATTCTCCCTGAGAAAGTGGAGGCAAATTTCTGTTGAGTTGGACCTAAATTAAAAGTTTTAGGCCATGGCGATTGAGAACCATCAGCAATAACAACTGCTCTTGCCTCTATTTGTCTCCCATCAAGAGCGGTAATATGCCAGACATTAGATTTTTTTTTTATATCGACTACCTTAAAAGTAGTCAATAAATTACAACCAGAATTTAGTGCTTGATCTAATAAGAATGAATCAAGTTTTTCACGTTTAACTATCCAAAAGGGAGAAGATCCCGAGAGCTCAGCGACTACCTTGTCGGTATTGCACCAACTAAACTCTACATTTGTTATTACTTCATCAACTATTGGTAAAAGTTTAAAAGGAAACCAGTTTTGCACTGCAGCAGACATTCCACCCCCGCAAATTCTCTCTGAAGAAAAAATATTTTTTTCAAGAATACATACCTTTTTACTATTACTAGCCAGATGAAATGCTGTAGTAGTACCTGATGCTCCCCCTCCAATAATGGCAACATCTATGAGGGTCAAACTTTTAAAATCTCAGCTTCTTTTTCTGAAAGTTTTTTTTCAATATCTTTAATAAAATTGTCCGTCTCTTTCTGAATTGTTTCTTGTTCATCTCTGCTTTGATCTTCTGAAAGATCACCATCCTTTTCAGATTTTTTGACTCTATCTATTGCTTCACGGCGTATATTTCTTAAGGCAACTTTTCCTTCCTCTGCATACTTGGATGCGAGTTTGCAAAATTCTTTTCTACGCTCTTCAGTCAATGGTGGAACATTTATACGAATTATCTTGCCATCATTATTTGGCGTAAAACCTAGATCACTTGTTGCAATTGCTTTTTCGATTGAAGCTAATGAGCCTAAGTCGAAGGGTTGAATTGCTATCGTTTGAGAGTCAGGGGTAGTGATAGTTGCGAGAGATTTTAATGGAGTTTCAGCCCCGTAGTATTCAACTGATATTCTGTCTAATAAAGATGTATTTGCCCTCCCCGTCCTGATGGTATTGAAATTCCTCTGAGCTGCCTCTATAGATTTGCTCATTGTGGTTTTTAGCTCTTGATTTGACATTCAGATAAAGTTATTGCGAATTGATTTTTAAAAGTTTAAAAAGCTTAAAAAGCTTAAAAAGTTTAATTTTAACTTGAATTAGAAATTCTTGATCCAATTGGTTCACCAGAAATTGCTTTAGCAATATTCCCAGGTTGGAAAATATTAAATACAACTATTGGGATTTTATTATCTTTGCAAAGAGCGATAGCAGTGCTATCCATTACTCCTATTTCGTTAGCCAATACATCTTGAAAGGTGAGATTGTCATATTTGACAGCATCAGTGAATTTTTTTGGATCTCGATCGTAAACCCCATCAACTTTCGTAGCTTTGAAAACAACTTCGGCGTTAATTTCAGCGGCCCTAAGTGCAGCAGTGGTATCAGTTGTAAAAAATGGATTGCCGCAACCACCTCCAAAAACTACTACTCTTCCTTTTTCAAGATGTCTTATTGCTCTTCTTCTTATGTACGGTTCTGCAATCTGTTGCATGTCAATAGCAGATTGAACTCTTGTAGGTACTCCAGCTCTTTCTAATCCATCTTGAAGTGTAATTGCATTCATTACGGTTGCAAGCATCCCTACATAGTCAGCCGTGGCTCTATCCATTCCTGCCGCTGATCCTTTTAAACCTCTAAAAATATTTCCGCCGCCAACAACAATTGCTATTTGCGTGCCATTTTCAACCACTTTTGAAACATCCTTGGCAATTGATTGAACAATTTCAGGATCAATCCCATAAGGTTTATCTCCCATAAGAGCTTCACCACTGAGTTTTATTAGTGCTCTAGAGTATGTCATTAAAAATTCATAACAATTTGACAGTAGCAAGTCCTGGGTGAACGTCTTGAAATCTGTATTGGATCCCTTGCGATGGAAATATTCTTAGGACTATAGATTAATATTCAATTCCTTCTTGTGCTTTTATTCCCTGCTCTCTAAAGGGGTGGTGGATTAATTTCATTTCTGTCACAAGATCAGCTGAATTGATTAATTTTTCTGAGGCTCCTCTTCCAGTCAAGACTATATGTGTAAGTTCTGGACGCAAATTTATACCATTTATAATTTCATCTTCATCAATATATCCAAGTTTTATTGCAACAATGATCTCGTCTAAAATTATAAGTTTATAATTTGGGTCTTTAATATATGAGACCGCCTTTCTCCAGCTTGACTTGACTAAATTTATATCTCTATTTCTATCTTGTGTTTCCCACGTGAACCCTTCCCCACATGCATGAAACTTTAACTTATCCCCAAATATTTTGAAAGCTAATGACTCACCTGGTTCCCATCCACCTTTGATAAATTGAATTATTGCAACATTGTGGTTATGACCAATAGTTCTTAATCCCATACCAAGAGCAGCTGTAGTTTTACCTTTACCTTGACCTGTATTAACTATTATTAGACCTTTTTCTTTTTTTCTTTCTTTTAATCTTTGTGTTTGAACTTCTTTTCTCTTTTGCATTCGTTCTTTATATTTTTCTTCGGTCATATTTGGTATTAAATTACCACCCATTCCGATTCTTTCTGCACTCTTATCTAGCTTATTAAGTCTTGAATCCTCTTTAGTGATTTTATTTTTCATTTCCTTGGCTTAAATTAAATAAGTTAATAAAAGAATAATTTTCAAAAAAAGATATAGCTATAAATATTAATTATTCTTCTTGTTAATATTTGACTCTAGATAGAGCACTATCGACTGCAATTTGCTGATCTCTTCTTGTTATCCAATGATGATAGGTTTTTGTATGTATTGACACTGAGTGTCCCATCATTTTTGCAGCTACAGTATTTGGTAGGCCTATTAAGATGGTCCTAACTGCCCATGCATGTCTTAAATCATAGGGGGTAAAAGATATTTCATATCTTCTAAATTGCTCAGATACTCTTCTTCCTATATGTTGAAGAGTTGTCTCTTTTAGATCTGTTTTAATATCTGGGAGTAAATCTGAAGTATCAGTTATGTTCCCTAGCTCAAATAAAGCAACCCATTCAGGATGAAATGGCCAAACTTGATGCTCTCCTGTCTTCGTATTTGGGAAAACCCGGAGTATTTTATCCCCACCTTTTTTTAAACAAGATAAGTCACTAAAAAAGACTTCATGATTTCTAAGCCCATAAGTTGCCATTAACGCATAAACAAATCTCCATTTTGGATTTGGTATTAATTGAAAGCTATTAATAATTTCTTTATCACTAGGTAACTCTCTGAAATTTGATTCGTGTATTCCATAACCACTTTGAAGTTGCTTCCAGTTCTTGGGTAGCTCTACTTTAAGGTGCCTAGCTAAAGCACTTAAAGCAATTCCACATTGTTGCCTGCTCCTTGAATTTTCTCTGTAACTTAAAAGGATTTTCACTAGGAGCTCCTCGCTTAATTTAAGAGTAGATTTATGACTTACTGCAATTAATCTGTTCAAATAGGGTTTGTAAGCAGACTGCCAAGTGCTGATCATTCCGGCTGATGATTTGCTCCTGGATGTATCAGAAAAAAATTGTCTTTTAAAACTTTCTATTTCATTGCTTATTACGGTTTTATTAGTCTTTGTTGATGAGAGAGCTTTCTCTTTAATCCAATTAGACCAACAAAATTGATTTTTTTTAAGTTGAAAATCTATCAATTCTATAGCTTTTCTAGCCTCTTCTAGACCGTTAATGTCGTGTGGAAGTTTCAGACTTATTCTTTGAACTTTAGAAAGATTATGAGATTTTTTATCTGGCAAAGAACCACGAATGTTTAAAACTTTACCCCTTTTCTCAATTCTTAGATTGATTCCCTTTGATTCAAGGTCATGGTTGATATCTAGTAACTTTTGATTCTCGTCCATGATCCTGTAAATTTAGTTAGCTTTACTTTGATAAGGGTTTGTATATCCTTTTATAAGGAGTTTTTTCTAAAATGGCTCGGGTTGGTGTCCTCTTATTAAATCTCGGAGGTCCTGAGAGGATTAAGGACGTGGGACCATTTTTGTATAATTTATTTTCTGATCCAGAGATAATTCGTTTACCAGTGCGTGCTTTTCAAAAACCTCTGGCTTGGCTTATAAGCTTATTAAGAAGTAGTAAATCACAAGAGGCTTATAGATCAATTGGAGGTGGATCACCTTTGCGTCGTATTACCGAGCAACAGGCAAGAGAACTCCAAAGCTATCTAAGAAATATAGGAATAGACGCTACAACATATGTCGCAATGAGGTATTGGCATCCATTTACTGAGTCAGCTGTAGCGGATATGAAGGCTGACGGTGTTAGCGAAGTTGTTGTTTTACCTCTTTATCCCCATTTTTCTATAAGTACAAGTGGATCCAGCTTTAGAGAATTGAAAAGGTTAAAAGATGGTGACGATGAGTTTGCAGAATTATCAATTCGTTGTATCCGAAGCTGGTTTGATCATCCAGCCTATGTCTCTTCAATGGCTGAATTAATAAAGAAGCAAATCTTAGCTTGTGATTTACCCCAAGAGTCCCACGTTTTTTTTACTGCACATGGTGTTCCTAAAAGCTATGTAGAAGAAGCCGGTGATCCATATCAAGATCAAATACAGAACTGTTCACTTTTGATTATTGACCAGCTTGAAAATTCGCTTGGATTCACCAATTCATTTTCACTCGCTTATCAAAGCAGAGTAGGCCCAGAAGAGTGGCTCAAACCATATACCGAAGAAGTATTAGAAAAATTAGGAAAATCAGGTGTTAAGGAACTTGTCGTGGTCCCAATAAGTTTTGTGAGTGAGCATATTGAAACTCTCCAAGAGATTGATATCGAGTACAAAGAAATTGCTCAGAAAAATGGAATTGTTAATTTTAAAAGAGTTCCAGCTCTTGATGTCTATCCGTTGTTTATTGAAGGATTGGCCGATCTAGTTTCTTCTTGCTTAAACGGCGAGGGAATTAGTTTAGAGGAAGCATCAAAATTGCCAGAAAGAGTAAAACTTTATCCTCAAGAGAAATGGCAATGGGGTTGGAATAACAGCTCTGAAGTTTGGAATGGAAGAGTTGCAATGATTGTGTTTCTTAGCTTTTTGATGGAATTAATAATTGGTGGTGGTCCTTTACACCAAATAGGATTGCTCTAAAGAATTAAAATAACTATTTGTGTTGATTAGTTTGATAATCAACTTGCTGTTAAAACTTAGAGAATTTAATTAAATCTTTGCTTAATTTAGTTGAATTGAAATTATGCATACTAAGATTTATTGTTAGTTTAGATTTTCTTCTGCCGTGACCCTGACTTCTACGCCTAATCAAATAGAAGATTCAGGGACACAAACTCAATATGAGATGTCAGGAGCTGATGCCTTGATGGATTCTCTTCGTAGGCATGGAGTCGATACTATTTTTGGTTATCCTGGCGGAGCAATCCTCCCAATATATGACGCGGTTTTTAAAGCGGAGCAAGAGGGATGGTTAAAACACATTCTTGTTCGACATGAACAAGGTGGAACTCATGCTGCAGATGGTTTTGCTAGAGCGACGGGGAAAGTTGGGGTTTGTTTTGGCACATCAGGTCCAGGCGCTACGAATCTAGTCACAGGAATAGCAACCGCTCAGATGGATTCTGTACCTCTTGTCGTCATAACAGGGCAAGTTCCTAGACCTGCTATTGGAACTGATGCTTTTCAAGAAACAGATATTTTTGGAATAACACTTCCAATTGTTAAACATTCATGGGTCGTAAGAGATCCCTCTGAAATTGCAAAAGTTGTAGCACAAGCCTTTCTCATCGCTTCGTCGGGTAGACCAGGCCCTGTTTTGATTGACATACCGAAAGATGTTGGACAAGAGATGTTTAAATATGTTCCTGTTGAGCCTGGTTCAATAAAGCCACTAGGGTTTGAACTACCATTCGCGCCAGAACATAAAGCCATAAGTTCAGCCTTAGATCTAATTGAAAATGCTGAGCAACCACTCCTTTACGTTGGCGGCGGTGTTATTTCTTCGGGGGCACATGAAACTCTGGCTGCGATTGCTAATAGATATCAAATACCTGTAACAACAACTTTAATGGGCAAAGGCGCTTTTGATGAACGTGATCCTTTATCAGTTGGAATGCTTGGTATGCATGGAACAGCTTATGCCAACTTTGCTGTGACTGAATGTGATTTGTTGATTGCCATTGGAGCAAGATTTGACGACAGAGTTACAGGTAAATTAGATACTTTTGCTCCTAAAGCAAAAGTAATTCATTTTGAGATTGATCCTGCTGAAATAAATAAAAATAGAGTTGTTGAAGTTTCTGTATTAGGTGATGTTGGAATTAGCCTTGTTAAATTATTAGATCTCAGCAACCAAAGGAAAACAAATCCAAGAACTTCTCAATGGCTTAACAAAATTAAAAACTGGAAAAATAATTTTCCTTTGATAACTCCCCCTAAAGAAGGAGAAATTTATCCACAGGAAGTTTTAATTGCGTTGAGAGATTTGGCTCAAGATGCTTACATTACAACTGATGTTGGACAACATCAGATGTGGGCTGCTCAGTACTTGTTAAATGGACCAAGACAATGGATTAGCAGTGCCGGACTTGGGACAATGGGCTTTGGAATGCCCGCTGCAATGGGAGTCAAAGTTGCTTTGCCTAAGGAGAAAGTAATTTGTATCGCCGGTGATGCAAGTATCCTCATGAATATTCAGGAGCTTGGAACTATTGCTCAATATAAGTTGAATTTAAAAGTAATTATCATCAATAATCATTGGCAAGGGATGGTTAGGCAATGGCAAGAAAGTTTTTACGATGAACGATATTCGGCATCTAACATGTCTGTTGGGGAGCCTGACTTTATTTCGCTATCTAAGGCTTTTGGAATTGAGGGTATAGTAATTTCAGAAAGAGAAAACCTAATTCCTCAACTCCAAAAAGCATTGGAAAATGAAGGACCAGTTCTTGTTAACGTAAATGTAAGAAAAGGTGAAAATTGTTACCCTATGGTGCCACCCGGGAAAAGTAATGCTGAAATGGTTGGCATATAAGATAAAGAAATAAGTTAAAAACGTTTTATGAATAAATTTTTTACAAAGATTTTAATATTATTAGCTTCTCTTTTTTGGTTTCATTCGGGAGTTGATGCCGCTGAAATTTTACAAGTGACTAGTTCGTCTGTTTTGCTAATCGGAGATCATAATCGTACCTACACTGTGAAATTAGCATGTACAGAAATCACTCCTGATTTAGAAGAAGAATCTCTTAAGTGGCTCAAAAAACAACTACCCAGACATACAAAAGTAAATTTAAAACCTAAAGGATCAGTAAATGGTGTTCTAGTTGCCAAAGTTATTCCTTTTGATAGTGAAATCGACATAACTGAGAAATATATAAATGAAGGATTAGCAACAAATAAATGTTAAATAAATTGTAAACTTCTAGATGAAAATGACTATGAATTAATGAAACTCTATTTTCATTAATTAGCTTTATTTACTCCTATAAGTATTAAATAGTTTTGTATATGAGTATGTACAAAATCTATGTATATTGATTTCATATTTATCTCCTTTTGTAGAAGCTCCTATGGCAAAAATCAAATTATTTTCTTGTAACAGATCAGATTAATAAATTCAATATCCTTAAGGATTTATATTTTTATTTATTGCTATCTGTTTAATCCAAAAACTATATTTGAAATCTATTTTTAGAGGAAATTGTTAATACTCTTCAATATCTTTTAGCATCCAAAACCCATGTAGAGAATTTTCTTCAGGACTTTTTTGAACTGAAATAAATTGAAGTCCATCTGCATATAATTTTGTATTTAGAAAATTATTTTCAATAACTTTTTTAGCTTCTTCTTCGACATCAGTTACTAACCATCTGTCAGCTTGCCCTGCCTCTAGAATTATTTGAGTACCTTCTATTAAAAGCTTTGCTGGTTCAAGTCCCCCTAGCCAAGCTGCAAGTGCCAAGGATCTTTTTGGGCTAAAAAGCCTAATACCTGGAATAGATATATTTTCATTAATTGAATCTTTTATGGGAATTAAATTAGAAAACTCTATTTCCCATTCATCAGCCTCTCTAAGTGTATTTAGAGATAAGGAAGCAAAGCTCCATGATTCACCTCTTACTTCCTCTGGTAAAGGGATGGCTTGGTTTGTAATTGGGTTTGAAGGAGGAGCAAGATTAACGCCGGTATACCCTTTTTGCTGAGGATAGAAACTCCTTTCTCTTTCAATAAGCCACTCCAATAATGAATATGTTCTTCTGCTAGAAATAAGTTCAATTCCTATTTGATCTGCTGCACGTTTTATCATTGTTTTCATAGAGGATCGCCAACATCGAATAACTGATGGTTTATCCCAACCTTGTAAATAAGCTTCATCAATGGCTTCATCAAATGCATCTTTTAACCAAATTGAATTAACACTTGATGCTGGACATATCTTTTCCCATTTAAATGTTTTCTTGTCTTTGAAATTATTTGTAGATGTAATTAATAATTCCCATCTTTTTTTTCCATTTTCATCAATTATTGGGCGGGAATAAAAATCTATTTCCCAGTCTGTTTTTTTTAAATTAGGTTTTTTTGATGCAATCACAATTTTTTTTCTTCAATGTAAAGTTATGAGGATAAGTTGATGTCTTCCTTTTCCTTTTGAGGATCAACTTTTTCTTTATTCAAGCTATTTCGCGCTTTAATCGCTCTCTCATTTGCCTCTTCCATAACTTTTGTCTTATCAGTAATAAGTTCTCCTGGAGGGCCCTCTAAAAGAGCTGTATTTAATCCAATTCGTCCTCTAGAGGGATCTAAATCAGTTATCAAAGCTTTGATGGATTCACCTGGTTGAAAAACTTCTCTAAGGCTTCTCATGCTTCCATTAGTTACCATTGAATGATGCAACAATCCACTTACACCCCTCAAATCAACAAAAAAACCATAAGGTTTTATTGTTAAGATTTCGCCCTCGATTAGTTGTCCAATTTCTAATTCTGAAAATCTTGAAGCAATTGCAGCTTTCTTTTCGGAGAGAACAAGTTTTCGCCTCTCTGGATTTACCTCTAAAAAAGCAGTACTAATTGTTTTTGAAACAAGAGATTGATGATTTTCTCCATCTTCAAGCTGAGATCTAGGAATAAAACCTCTTAAACCTTCGAAGTCGCAAGTAACACCCCCACGGTTAAAACCATTTATTTTAACTCGAATAACTTTTCCTTCTTTTGCAAGATTTTGAACTTTGTCCCAGCTTTTTCTTAGTTCTAACGCCCTACAACTGATTGTTACCATCCCATCTGCATTTTGTTCTCTAGTAACAAGAACTTCGACTTTTAACCCTTTTGGGAAACGCTCTTTTAAATTTGTAATTACACCTAGACCACATTCATTTTTCGGCATGAATCCAGGAGCTTTACCCCCTATGTCTACATAAATACCATCACTTTCAACTGCAATAACTGAACCTTTTGCAATTTCTCCAGTTGTCCCGATTGGTTGGTTTTCTTCTAAGGCTGCTAAGAATTCGTCTTCATCAAAATCAAATTCATCAACTGTTCTACTTTTTTGTTCAAAAATATTTTGATCATCGAAGGCTTCAATATTATTTTTATAGTTAGTATTATTCTCAGATCTTAGAAGATCTTCCATTGTCTCTGACTGGAAATCATCGCTAGAGTCTTTCCCGATTGAATTTTGTTGTTCAGGTGCTTTCTTTAAGTAAGAAATTTCTTTTGGAGCTAGAACCTTTTCAGCAAATCTTCTATCCTTAGGTTGCTCGGAGAATTCTTTCTCAGATGATTCTTCATTGATTATTTCTTCTTCAGGCTTTCGACTGATATGCATAACCTGCAATGGCTTGCGAGGTGCATTTATTGCCGGCCTTTGGGGAGTTGCTTTTTTAGGCTGAGGATCTGACCCGGCCATAATACCCTTGGTAATAAGTGAAACATTCTTACAGCCAAGGGTAAGTTGTTTTTTAATTATTAGGAGATTTCTATCATTTTTCAAACTCGCCGATTTGAGCATTTGACATGGCCTGAGGCCTCTAAAGCCGCTTCAGAGAATGGATCTACATTGGTTTGGCCCTTTGGTGCATGTGAACAACATGGACCACATTTACCTTTGATTACTGATACTTTTTTTGCTGAAAATATTTTAATCAAGACTCTTAATAGGTTGCCAGAAAATATGCCGATATGGATGATGCCATCTCAATCGATTGGTTTTTCTCCTGAACATCAAGCTTTCCCAGGAACTTTGTCCCTATCAGCTGATGTTTTGATTTCAATGGTTACTGATGTTGGCCAGCAAATAGCCTCTATGGGATTTAATAGATTAGTTTTTTTTAACGCTCATGGTGGGCAAATTGGTCTGCTCCAGGCGGTTTCAAGGCAGTTGAGAATTCAATGTCCTTCAATAGCTGTATTGCCTTGTTTCCTTTGGAGTGGTGTCCCAGGATTAGATCAACTTTTACCTGAAAAAGAGGTTGAGGAGGGACTTCATGCGGCATTAGCGGAAACAAGTCTTATGTTGCACATGGCTAGAGATTTGGTACGAAATGATTCTTACTTAGAAATAAAGAATGTAGATAAACAAATAGTTACTACCCCAAAAGGGTGGAGCCTTGAAGGAGCATCACCGTGCGCATGGTTGACAGAAGATTTGAGCTCATCTGGAGTTATTGGCGATGCAAGTTCTTCAAATTCTGAATTGGGTGCCGCTTTAGAAAATGCACTAGTAGATCATTGGATTGCCCTATTTACAAGCCTTTTGGAGAGTGATTGGCCGCCAATTAGGTCAGAAAGGCCTGTTTCTAGCAGTTAAGATGTGGTAACTGAACTACCGTTTTGGATTAAATTCTGTAAGATCACTCAGATTGACAAATTTCTAATAGATCTATGCAAGCTTTTGCATCCAACAATTTAACCGTAGAAAAAGAAGAGCTAAGTTCTAACTCTCTTCCAGATTTCACCTCAGAATCTTACAAAGATGCTTACAGCAGAATCAATGCAGTTGTAATTGAAGGGGAGCAAGAAGCTTATTCTAATTTTCTTGATCTCGCTAAATTGATTCCTGAACATGCAGATGAGCTTGTGAGGCTAGGGAAGATGGAGAAAAAGCATATGAATGGTTTTTGTGCTTGCGGGAGAAATCTTGCTGTAAAGCCTGATATGCCTTTTGCAAAGACCTTTTTCTCAAAACTCCATAATAATTTTTTAGAGGCTTTCAAAGTAGGAGATACGACTACCTGTCTCCTAATTCAATGCATCTTGATTGAATCTTTTGCAATATCCGCATATCACGTTTATATACGTGTTGCTGATCCATTCGCCAAAAGAATCACAGAGGGTGTTGTCCAAGATGAATACTTGCATTTGAACTATGGTCAAGAATGGCTTAAGGCCAATCTAGAGACAGTTAAGAAAGATCTTATGAGGGCTAATAAGGAAAACTTGCCTCTTATAAAGTCCATGCTCGATGAAGTTTCAAACGACGCCGAAGTCCTTCATATGGATAAAGAAGAGTTAATGGAGGAATTTATGATTGCTTATCAAGATTCCCTTCTTGAAATAGGTCTTGATAATAGAGAAATTGCAAGAATGGCTCTTGCAGCGGTGATATAAGGATTTAATATTTTGCATCTTTCGTTATTCCTCAAGAACTTAAAGTTCTTGAGGAATTCTTTTTTTTGTGACCGTGGTGGTCTAATCTTCAAACTTGGATAAATATTTAGTTTCAATTTTGATCTTGCTTGGTGCCAAATGTTTGGTCTAATTGGACATTCAACAAGTTTTGAAGATGCCAAGCGAAAGGCATTAGGCTTGGGGTATGACCATATCGCTCAAGGGGATTTGGACGTATGGTGTACTGCACCTCCTCAGTTGGTTGAGAATGTGAAAGTTGTCAGTGCGATCGGAAAGACTATTGAGGGAGCATATATAGACTCATGCTTTGTTCCAGAGATGCTAAGTCGCTTCAAAACTGCAAGAAGAAAGGTTTTGAATGCAATGGAGTTGGCGCAAAAGAAAGAGATCAGTATCACTGCTCTAGGTGGCTTTACATCAATAATTTTTGAGAATTTTAATTTGCTCCAAAATCAACAAGTTAGAAATACGACTCTTGATTGGCAAAGGTTTACCACTGGTAATACTCATACAGCTTGGGTGATATGTAGGCAGCTAGAGCAAAATGCACCTCGAATAGGAATTGATTTGAGTAAATCAAAAGTAGCTGTTGTTGGCGCTACTGGTGACATTGGCAGTGCTGTTTGTAGGTGGCTTTCCAATCGAACTGGTGTTTCTGAACTCCTTTTAGTAGCCAGACAGCAAAAGCCTTTACTTGAACTTCAATCTCAACTTGGAGGAGGAAGAATTCTTAGTCTTGATGATGCTTTACCAGAAGCAGATATTGTTATTTGGGTTGCAAGCATGCCTAAAACCTTAGAAATTGACCCATCTAAAATTAAAAGACCTTGTTTAATGATTGATGGTGGATACCCTAAAAACTTGGGTGAGAAGTTTTCAGGACCTGGAATACACGTATTAAAAGGAGGAATAGTTCAATTTTTCAAAGATATTGGTTGGAGCATGATGGAATTGGCTGAGATGGAAAATCCTAAAAGAGAAATGTTTGCTTGTTTTGCTGAAGCAATGCTTCTTGAATTCGAGAATTGTCATACCAACTTCAGTTGGGGAAGAAATAATATAACGTTGGAAAAGATGGATTTCATCGGCAAGGCTTCTGAAAGGCACGGGTTTTCGGCTGTTGGTTTGAAATCAAATATTCAGACATTAACCGTCTGAACATTTGGTTACTTTTTTTTATGGCTAGACGTTTTCTCCTCGAATTTGAAAAACCTCTTGTTGAATTAGAGAATCAGATTGATCAAATCAGAGAATTAGCAAGAGATTCAGAAGTTGATGTAAGTCAGCAACTTTTGCAATTAGAAACACTTGCAGCACGAAGGCGAGAAGAAATATTTAATGCACTTACTCCAGCTCAGAAGATTCAAGTAGCTAGGCACCCCCAAAGGCCTAGCACACTCGATTACATACAGATGTTTTGTGATGATTGGGTTGAATTACATGGAGACAGGAACGGAACTGATGATCAAGCTCTAATAGGAGGGTTAGCTCGAATAGGTGAAAAATCCGTCCTTTTAATTGGACAACAAAAAGGTAGAGATACAAAAGAGAATGTTGCAAGAAACTTTGGCATGGCAAAACCTGGAGGCTACAGAAAGGCTTTGAGGCTGATGGACCATGCCGATCGCTTTAATCTTCCAATAATTTCTTTCATAGATACTCCTGGAGCTTATGCAGGGCTCATAGCAGAAGAACAAGGACAAGGAGAGGCAATCGCAGTGAATCTACGAGAAATGTTTAGGCTTAAAGTTCCAATAATTGCAACTGTAATAGGGGAAGGTGGCTCTGGTGGCGCATTGGGGATAGGCGTCGCAGACAGGTTACTTATGTTTGAACATAGTGTTTACACAGTTGCAAGCCCTGAAGCTTGTGCTTCGATTCTATGGAGGGATGCTGGCAAGGCTCCGGAAGCAGCATCAGCATTAAAAATTACTGGACCTGATCTTATGAAGTTAGGAATTGTTGACGAGGTACTAAAAGAGCCTTCTGGGGGGAATAATTGGGCCCCGCTTCAGGCTGGAGATACTTTGAAAAATGCCCTTGAGAAGCATTTATCCGAATTGTTGGCTTTATCCCCTGATGAATTGAGAAACAATAGATATTCCAAATTTAGAAAAATGGGAAAATATTTGGAATCTCAGTCTATCGAAAGTGAAATTTCAGTTTAAAGTTTTAGTGTTTGCTTTTAACTTTCTTGTCAACAGTATTAATTACGGGCGCTTCTAGAGGAATTGGGAGAGCAACTGCTAAAGCTTTTGCTGATTCTGGATGGGACTTACTACTTCTAGCTAGGTCTGAAGAAGCTCTAGCAAGACTTGTAGAAGAAATTGATAACAAAAAAGTTAAGGTTTTCTACAAATCTATTGATCTAAGTAATCCTAAAAATATATCTAAGGGAATAGTTGAATTAATGAATAATGGTTTGATTCCCTCAGTTCTAATTAATAATGCTGGAGTTGCTTGGACTGGAGATCTTTTATCAATGCCCCTTGAAAAATGGGAATGGATCATGCAAATGAATCTCACCAGCATCTTTCAGGTTTGCTCTGAGGTGGTTCCTTTAATGAGAAATAAAGGAGGATTAGTTATCAACGTTAGTAGTCATGCTTCTCGAAATATTTTTCCACAATGGGGAGCCTATTGTGTTTCCAAAGCAGCTCTAGCAAGTTTTACCAAATCCTTAGCAGAAGAAGAACGTAAGAATTTAATACGAGCATGCACACTTACTCTTGGATCGGTAAATTCATCTCTTTGGGATTCTGATAGCGTTGGGATGCAATTTGATAGAGATTCGATGCTTTCAGTTGATCAAGTTGCATGTGAACTTTTACATCTTGCTAGTCAACCAACTAATCAAATTATCGAGGATGTAACTTTGATGCCATCTGCCGGAGCCTTTTAATCTTGTTCTCTTATTTCGCGAACAAGAGATGCAACTTTCTTAATGTCTTTAATACCTGGAGATATCTCTAGTCGACTAGATGCATCAATACCATCAGGTCTAAGTTTAGAAAAAATTTCAGGAATTATTTCAGCAGATATTCCACCAGCTAAGATCCAAGGAGCTTTAAAAGTTTTATTAAGTAGTAATTCTATTGGGACTCTATTCCCAGTGCCTCCAAGTGATTTTTTATCCCAAGCATCTATGAGAATAGCATCAATATTCTTTTCATATTGACTTATATTTTCTAAATCATTAATAGCTTTTAACCTGAAGGCTTTCCATATTTTAATTCCTGGAAATTCATTCTTTAATTCTCGACAATAATCAACTGATTCATTCCCATGCAATTGGATTACTGATGGTGGGGTTGATCTGTTATTTATACATTTGACCTCCTCTAATTTTGCATTTGCGATTACTAATACTTTCTCAATACTTGAAGAAACTTTTTCTACTTCATTAAAAATTTTCATGCATTCTTCTTCAGGTACAAAACGAGGTGAATTTTTAACGCCAATAACGCCAATAGCATTTATTTTTAATTCCGCTATCGATCGTGCTTGCGAAGTCTTTGTTAGGCCACAAATTTTTATTGCTGTTGACTTTTTAGAAGAAGATTTTCTGATCATTACCAGAACTTTTATTAGGATTGATTGAAATGGATTTTATTGTGAGCTTGGAGGCATTTAAGTTTGGGTAGTTGGGAAGTTTTGAAAATCAGAGGTATCCCTTTGAGGATCCATCCAAGTTGGTTTTTGGTTTTCTTGTATTTTACTTTGTCAGCTAAAGATCAGTTCGAGACGCTTTTGAATGGTCAAGCATCTATTTGGAATGGATGGGTGATTGGTGCATCTACCTCTTCTCTTTTGTTTTTATCTGTTTTATTGCATGAATTGGCTCATTCTTTTGTAGCAATTGGAGAGGGTCTAAAAGTTAGAGACATAACACTTTTTTTTCTTGGAGGTATGGCAAGTCTTGAAAAGGAATGTCCGACTTCAAAAGGAAGTTTGAAAATCGCTATTTCAGGTCCTGTTGTTAGTCTTTTATTAGCTTTTTTAATGATTTTATTAAGTAATAATTTATCAGTATCAAATTTTATTCTCTCTAATTTATTTAAGCAGGTTGGTAGCCTCAACCTTTTAATAGGTGTATTTAATTTACTTCCGATAATGCCTCTAGATGGTGGCGTAATATTAAAATCTTTAATTTGGTACTTTACGGGGAGTAAAAGAGCAGGGATTAAAGTGGCTATTGGCTCTGCAAGATTAATTTCTTTTCTTGCTATTTTTATTGGTATTTTAAGTTTGCTTAGGGGCAACTTCTATCTTTCCATTTGCTTTTCTATTATTGGTTTATTTGTTTTTTCTTCATCTAAATCACAGAGCCAAATTATTCAAATACAAAAGATATTATCTGAATTATATGTTAATCAGGTTTGTAGTCGTTCATTTAGGGTCCTAGAGGATGATTTGCCTGTGAAAGTTTTATCTAAATATAGTTCATTTAATAAAGATAATTTTTCCAATGAAGTATGGATCCTTTTGTGTAGAGAAGGGAGATGGGTCGGTTATGTAAATGAAAAAATCTTGAAGAATATTTCTGTACAAAACTGGGATAAAAAATTTCTTTATGAATTCTCACAACCAATAAATGAATTGCCATCTATTAGTGAAAAAGAATCATTATGGAAAGCAATATTAAAAATAGAAAAAACAAAAGATGGAAGACTACTTGTACTATCATTTTCTGGTCTTCCTCTTGGAACTTTAGATAGAGTAGATTTAGGTAAAGCAGTACTTAAAAAAATCGGATTAAATCTTCCAGACCAATTAATTAAAATTGCAAGAAAAGAAAATATTTATCCACTGGGATTAAATTTACCTAATATTGCACAATCAATGGATTCAAGTGACTTGATCTAGGATTAATAATTATTTATTTTTTTAAATTTATTTATAGCAAAACGTTTTATTATTTCTTTGTCTTTTTGATTTAATGTATATGTAAATATCTGTGAATTAGGCCATGTTTTCCCTAACGAATCTTTTAGAAAATTTATAATTTTATCTTTATCTTTAATTTCATTTTTTATCTTGGGTGGATCTGCATTAAAAACTTTTTGCCATAACTGTTTTGACGGTTCCATTAAGATCTCTCCATGCTGAAGTAAGTGACCATTTCTCCAGTACTGAGCACTTCCAATATGTTTGTTTTTATCTTGATCAACTAGGTCAGCTAATGTTGAAGTCGAAAAACAATTACTATTGGATATATTCACAGGCTGATTACCATAAAATAAATCCACTCCAGCTTTTTTAATACCATCTTTTAGCCATTCAGTTGTCTTTAAATATGATTCTTTTTTATTCCTTGGTGGATATTTCCATATAAGAGCGTAAGTGAGTCCTCTGCTATGAAGAACAGCTTTCCCTCCACTAGGTCTTCTTACAATTTTTAACTGTTCATTTTTTAAAAGTTCAATCCATTTTTTTGGGAGTTCTTTTTGATTTTTTCCAATCGATAGCCAGTCTCCATCCCACGTATAAAAACGTACTGCCATATTAAAATTGTTTTCAGCTAATGACTTTTCTAATAGGAAGAGATCAATTGCCATTTGCTCTGGACCACTTAATTCAAGAGGGTTTAAATAAAGGACTTCTTCTAGTTTGTTCATTTTGATTTTTAGTTATTCGTCATAAAAAAGTTAGGTTATTTATATACCCCCCAAATTTATTGTCTTTTGAATTTATAAATGCATTGGAAGAAGTCAAATAATTGATTCCATTATTAATTAAGTTACCATGAAAAAAATTAGGACTTTCTAATTTAATTTTGGGACAACCTCAACGAATTGAAGAGCCGTTCAGAAGGAAACGTTCAAAAAAAATTAATAAAAGAAATCCTTCTGTAAATGAAAAAATCGATGCTTTTACTCAAGTTTCTGAATTCCAGAAAGAAGCAGTTAGGCGGGAGCTTTTATATAGCAATGTGGGATTAATTTTGAAGTTTGGATTATTTATTGTGTTTGCAACCAGCCTCGTGAACTTAGGACTTGCTTCTCATCAACGTGTGAATAGAAATCTAGAGTTGTCATATTTATTAGAAAAAGAATCAAAAAAACTTCACAAGTTAAGACTGCGTTTTGATGAAATGTTTACTAATGGTGGAGAACAAAGTTTTTTTAAGGAGCAAGATCAGTGGATTACTCCAAATAGTGTCAGAGTTATCTGGCGATGATTAACTTTGCTTCTCTTAGGTTTAGATTTGTGTTTGAAAATTGATTTAGATAGTTTTTATTAAGGAATATGGCTCTAGTACAAGCGGCACCAGGAACTGTATTGATTACTGGAACAACATCAGGAGTTGGGTTATATGCCACAAAGTCTTTGGTTGAGAGGGGGTGGAGAGTTATTACTGCTAATAGATGTTCTTTGAGAGCTGAAGCGTCTGCATCCGCAGTTGGATTACCTACCAATAGTCCAAGACAACTTAAACATATACAAATTGATCTTGGCGACTTGGATAGCGTACGTAATGGGGCTAAAAGTCTTCTAGAAGATTTGGAAAAGCCATTGGATGCTTTGGTTTGTAATGCTGCTGTATATCTTCCGCGTTTAAAAAAACCTTTGAGATCTCCACAGGGATATGAAATATCAATGGCAACGAATCATTTTGGGCACTTTTTATTAATTCAGATGCTATTGGAAAATCTTAGTAAGTCTTCAAGACCAGTTTGGAAGGGAAGATCTTGGGGGGTGGAATCATCTAGAGTGGTTATCTTAGGAACAGTAACTGCTAACAATAAAGAACTTGGCGGGAAAATACCAATACCAGCTCCTGCTGATCTGGGAAATCTATCTGGTTTTGAAGAAGGTTTTTGCGATCCCATCTCAATGGCTAGTGGAAAACGTTTTAAACCAGGGAAAGCCTATAAAGACAGTAAGTTATGCAATATGATTACAACCCAAGAATTACATAGGCGATTTAATTCTTCTCCAATTCTTTTTAGTTCTCTATATCCAGGATGTGTAGCTAATACTAGATTATTTAGAAACACTCCTAAACTATTTCAGTGGTTGTTTCCATGGTTTCAGAAATTAATAACAGGAGGTTTCGTAAGTGAAGCACTGGCTGGCGATAGAGTCGCCCAAGTTGTTTCAGACCCTCAATTTGCTATTTCTGGAGTTCATTGGAGTTGGGGTAATAGACAACGCAAGGATAGACAACAATTTTCACAAGAATTGTCTGATCGAGTCACTGATCCAGTGACCTCTAGAAAAGTTTGGGAATTGTCTATGCGATTAGTTGGGCTGAAATAATTCTTGAACTAGCTCTTTAATCAAAGCCCAATAGATCAAATATTTCACGGTCTTTTAAGGGTTCTGCCTCTAATGGCTCAACGTTATCTATCATTTTCTGGGCTAATGAAAGATACTCATTTTGTACTTCCACTACGCCTTCCTCTTCCGAATCCATCTCGAAAATTGTGCACTTTTTGAGTCTTGATCTGCGTATGGCATCTACGTTACGGAAATGAGCCATGGTCTTAAGACCTGTTCTTTCATTGAATTTCTCTATCTGATCTAATTCAGCAGATCGGTTCGCTATGACACCTCCTAGACGAACTTTGTAATTTTTTGCTTTAGCGTTTATTGCTGCGACGATGCGATTCATTGCGAAAATAGAATCAAAATCATTTGCGGTAACAATTAGACAATAATTTGCGTGTTGCAATGGAGCTGCGAAGCCACCGCATACAACGTCACCAAGAACATCAAATATAACTACATCAGTATCTTCTAAAAGATGATGCTCTTTTAATAGTTTGACCGTTTGACCTGTGACATAACCACCACAGCCAGTTCCCGCTGGTGGTCCACCACTCTCAACGCACATAACCCCATTGAAACCTTTAAACATAAAGTCTTCAGGTCTTAGTTCTTCACTATGAAAATCTACTTCTTCAAGAATATCTATAACGGTAGGCACCATTTTGTGCGTAAGGGTAAAAGTGCTGTCATGCTTTGGATCACAACCAATTTGAAGTACTTTCTTTCCAAGCTTTGAAAATGCGGCAGACAAATTAGAAGAAGTAGTTGATTTACCAATACCTCCTTTGCCATAAACAGCAATAACCAGTGCTCCTTCCTGAATTTGTGCTTTCGGGTCTTGTTTTACCTGAACGCTACCTTCACCATCCTCCTTACGAGTTATTGTCGAAGTCATTAATCTTTTTCTTTCGAAAGTCCTTATTTATATTCTTGCAGTCAAATATCTCTTTAGGAAATGTTTAGCGAATTCGATACATTTGGCATTAAATATATGTCTTCAAATGAAAACATATATATATTGAACAGCACATATGCGTATTTTTACTCATGCCTTTAACCTGCGTATTGGATAGTGAATTAGCTTTCAAATGTGTTGTGGGCACTAAGGGCTGCTAACTGTTGGGAGCACAAAAGTCACCGTAGGCAGATATTAGGTAACTAAAAAGTAACTAAATACGAAAGAGATTAAGTGTTTGTTGACGCTTTACCCTTTTTGGATGCAATTTGAATATATACATGTATCGAATTTATTTCTATGAGCGGTGCAACGCTCCTTAAGGAATCTGGTCCAAGAGAGGTTTTTTGCGGCCTAACATCTATTGTTTGGCTCCATAGGAGAATGCCTGATGCTTTCTTTCTGGTTGTGGGTTCTAGAACCTGTGCCCATCTGATTCAAAGTGCAGCTGGTGTGATGATTTTTGCTGAGCCGCGTTTTGGCACAGCCATTTTGGAAGAAAGAGATTTGGCAGGATTAGCTGATGCTCATGACGAGTTAAACAGAGTAGTTAAAAATCTTTTAGCAAGACGTCCGGAAATAAAAACTCTTTTTCTAGTTGGTTCATGCCCAAGCGAAGTAATAAAAATAGATCTTTCAAGAGTTGCCGAAAATCTGAATATTGAACTTAAAGGTCAAGTAACAGTATTGAATTATTCGGGTAGTGGAATTGAAACAACTTTCACTCAAGGCGAAGATGGAGCTTTAAAAGCATTGATCCCATTGATGCCGAAGAGTGATCAAAAGAAATTGCTTTTAGTAGGTACTCTTGCAAATGCTGTAGAGGATCGGCTTACTAGTATTTTTAATCGACTTGGCATAGACAAAGTAGAAAGTTTTCCACCCAGGCAGTCAACTGAATTACCTTCAATTGGCCCGGAGACTAAAGTCCTACTTACTCAGCCATATTTAACTGATACGGCAAGAGAGTTGAAAAATAAAGGTGCTGAAATAATTGAAGCTCCCTTTCCCTTAGGTGTCACGGGAAGTACCTTATGGATTCAGGCTGCTGCGGATTCATTTGGAATAGAGAAATCTCTAGTTGATTCAATATTAAATCCATTGATATCTAGGGCAAAGCAAGCCTTGATCCCCCATGTAGAGAAACTTTCTGGAAAGAAACTGTTTCTTTTGCCCGAATCTCAGTTAGAAATACCTCTCGCCAGATTTCTAAGTAACGAGTGTGGAATGGAGATTATTGAAATAGGAACGCCTTACTTAAATAGAGATTTAATGAAAGCAGAAATAGACTTGCTACCACCCGATTGTCGTATCGTTGAGGGACAGCATGTTGAGAGGCAATTAGACAGAGTAAGAGATAGTTCGCCAGATCTAGTTGTTTGTGGAATGGGGCTTGCTAATCCACTCGAAGCAGAAGGGATATCAACTAAATGGTCGATTGAAATGGTTTTCAGCCCAATTCACGGGATTGATCAAGCTTCTGATCTCGCAGAATTGTTCTCAAGGCCACTTCGCAGGCATGACATTTTAAATCCTAAAACACTTACATCAAATTAATTTCATGGAATTAACTCTCTGGACATACGAAGGACCTCCTCATATCGGAGCGATGAGGATTGCTACGTCTATGAAAAAATTACATTATGTTTTACATGCTCCTCAAGGGGATACTTACGCTGACCTTCTTTTTACGATGATTGAACGCCGCGGAAGTAGACCACCTGTAACTTATACAACTTTTCAAGCTAGAGATTTAGGAGGTGATACAGCAGAACTTGTAAAAGGACATATAAAAGAAGCCGTAGACAGATTTAAGCCAGAGACTCTTTTGGTAGGAGAAAGTTGTACAGCTGAATTAATTCAAGATCAGCCCGGATCACTAGCAAAAGGTATGGGTTTTGATATCCCAATTGTCAGCCTCGAATTACCGGCCTATAGCAAAAAGGAAAACTGGGGTGGATCTGAGACCTTTTATCAAATCGTAAGAACTTTACTCAAAGACCACTCGAATGAATCCAAGCATACGTGGCAGGAAGAAAAAAGAAGACCGAGGGTAAATCTACTTGGTCCAACTTTGCTTGGATTTAGATGTAGGGATGATGTTTTGGAAATACAAAAACTACTTGGTCAGTACGGGATAGACGTCAATGTTGTGGCGCCACTAGGAGCATCACCTGCAGATATATTGCGAATCCCCAATGCTGATGTAAATGTTTGCCTTTATCCAGAAATAGCGGAATCAACTTGTATTTGGCTTGAAAGAAATTTAAATATTCCTTTTACAACAACAGTTCCGCTTGGTGTTGGGGCTACTCAGGATTTTCTTAAGGAATTACACAAAGTGTTAGAGATGGAAATCCCTCAATCAGTAAACGAATCTAATAATTCGAAATTAACCTGGTACTCGAATTCAGTGGATTCGAATTACCTAACAGGTAAAAGAGTCTTTATTTTTGGAGACGGAACACACGCTCTTGCTGCAGCAAGAATTGCTAATGAGGAGCTTGGTTTTAAAGTTGTAGGTCTAGGAACTTATAGTCGAGAAATGGCTAGGAAAGTTCGTCCAGCCGCTAAGGCACTTGGTTTAGAGGCATTGATAACCAATGACTACTTAGAAGTAGAAGATGCGATAAAAGAAACATCTCCAGAACTAGTCCTTGGCACACAAATGGAGCGACATAGTGCAAAAAGACTTGGTATCCCATGCGCTGTGATCAGTACACCAATGCATGTGCAGGATGTACCTGCTCGATATAGCCCTCAAATGGGATGGGAGGGTGCAAATGTCATTTTTGATGACTGGGTTCATCCATTAATGATGGGACTGGAGGAACATTTAATTGGAATGTTTAAGCATGACTTCGAATTTGTTGATGGCCACCAAAGTCATCTAGGACATTTAGGTGGAAAAGGAACTCAAAATACAAATAAAGAGGCTATAAAAACAAACTTACAAGATTCAGTAATTACAGATAGCGACCCTATCTGGACACATGAAGGTGAAAAAGAACTTTCGAAAATCCCATTTTTTGTAAGAGGTAAGGTAAGAAGAAATACAGAGAATTATGCTCGCCAAGCTGGATGTAGAGAAATCAACGAAGAAACTCTATATGACGCTAAGGCTCATTATAAAGCCTAAATTTGGTCCTTCTAATTACGCCAATGAGAACTTTCTTGGCTTGATTTGATTAATCTCCAAACATTTCTTGATAACTTCTTAGCAATTAGACCACCTCTCTCAACTTTTGAGGAGCCTGGCCTAACGCCCAAAAGTTTTGATACTTCTGTTGTGCTTAGTGGAGCACCTGTTTCTAGAGCTAGAGAAGTTAGTTCAAGTCTTTGACGCAGCTCATACGTATCACATTTTTCGTCTTCTTTTAACCAATTCAAGTCGGCAAGTCCTTTGTCAGACAATTTTTGCATAAGACCTAACGAGACTAAACCTAGCGCTTGCTCCGGATTGATTTCAGCATTTGAGTTATTGTTTTTGGGATCCTTTGGCTGAGTTGCAGACATTCTTTCGTAAAATCAATATATCTTGAATTTATCGGCTTACAATCAGCATGCAAGTCTCAATTGCTAGCTAAAAAGACAATCTTTGAGGTAGTATCTCGCGCATGACGAGATTCGCCACATTTGAAAATAATGAGAGGCGACCAGGAGGAAGTCAAAGAATTACTGGTGCAGAGGTTAATAAATATCTTGTCGATGATCCAAAGAGAGTAATAACAACTGATTCTGAAAAATCGTTAGTTGCTCGTCAAGCAAGTCATGTAAAACAAATTGAATTAAGAACATATGTATTTCTAGATTCTTTGCAACCTCAACTTGCTGCTTATATGGGTACTGCAAGTTCAGGATTTTTACCCATACCCGGTGATGCTTGTCTTTGGATGGAGGTTTCTCCTGGAATGGCTGTGCATAGGGTTACAGATATCGCACTAAAAGCCAGCAACGTTCGATTAGGGCAAATGATCGTTGAAAGGGCATTTGGATCTCTTGCTCTTTATCACCGAGATCAAAGCACAGTACTGCATTCAGGCGATGTCGTTTTGGATGCCATAGGTAGCACAATTGATAGGAGAACGGATCCGCAAGTTACTTGGACTGAGGTTATTCGCTCTATTACTCCGGACCATGCTGTTTTGATCAATCGACAAAATAGACGTGGCTCAATGATTCAATCTGGAATGAGTATGTTCATTCTTGAGACTGAACCAGCTGGATATGTTTTGATGGCTGCGAACGAAGCAGAGAAGGCATCAAACATCACAATCGTTGATGTGAAAGGAGTTGGTGCTTTTGGAAGACTGACTTTAGCTGGGAAAGAAGGAGATGTTGAGGAGGCTGCGGCTGCGGCGATGAGATCTATTGACCAAATCAATAGAAGTTAATTATTTTTAATTCCTATAGCTTTCAAAAGGTAAGGCGCTAATTCTCTGGCGGCTTTACCTCTACTTCCATGTTTTGATAATTGTGCATTATTTAATTCTCCATAAGTGCAATTAGTTTCACGAACCCAAAATAATGATTCAAATTCACCATTGGGGTAAGCAGGCTCTTTTAAAATTTCGCCCCAGCAAATTCCTATTGTATTTTGGATTATCTCTCCACTGTTAGAGCAGAGAACCATTACGCTGCAAACTTTTGCGCTTCTATAAGGACTGTCTCCGAGAGCAGTTAGGATTTTTTCTATTTTTTTTTCATTTGTATTAGCAAGTCGTGCAGAAAAGATACCTGGAGCATTACCAAGAGAATCAATTTCAAGTCCAGAATCATCTGCAATAGTCCAACTGTTAGTCAATGCCGCTGCTGCTTTTGCTTTCAATATGGCATTCTCCAGATATGTTTTTCCTGTTTCTTCAACATCTAAAGAACTAGGTTGTTTTTTAACTTCAATTGGTAGCGGCCCAAGCATTGCCTCTATCTCAGCAACCTTCTTGGGATTACCACTAGCAATGGTTATTAGTGGTTTTTTCAAATCGAATAATTTAACTAGTCTTATATAGTCTTACAAGAAGAAGTCAAAAACAATAGTCGTTGAATTTTATAGATGATTTTGAGACAGTTTTTTGGTGAACATTCCAACCCTGACATAGCAAGGAGGCTGTCTCGTGAGTAAAAATAACTACATGAACTTGTTTACGCAATGCAATATGAGTATGTCCTGACTGTTGATCGAACAGTGTTACTCAACTGTCGTAGCAAGGGTGATAAGCTCAGCTTATGAATAGGACTAGAAACTGTAATCAGCGCTATTAGAAAATCCCCTTGACTAATTGCTCTTTGGCGGGCCATTGTCCCTCCTGAACATTCCATCCCTTTACAGAAATAGGACATGGCTAGCGAAACAATGGGTATTGCTCTCGGCATGATCGAGACACGCGGATTAGTACCAGCTATTGAAGCTGCTGACGCTATGACCAAGGCAGCAGAAGTGCGCTTGATTGGTCGTGAGTTTGTTGGTGGTGGTTACGTAACAGTTTTGGTTCGCGGAGAAACTGGTGCTGTAAACGCAGCAGTTCGTGCAGGCGCAGATGCTTGTGAGCGTGTAGGTGACGGACTAGTTGCAGCGCACATTATTGCTCGTCCTCATCGTGAAGTTGAGCCAGCTTTGGGCAACGGTAACTTCTTAGGTCAGAAGGACTGAATTTGACTAAGTCCTAAGAGGAGAGGACTTTTCAAATTTTCAACCTTCTAACTAATTAACCGGAGCTATCAATGGCTAAAAAGTATGATGCTGGAGTTAAGGAGTATAGAGATACTTACTTCACTCCTGATTACGTCCCCCTAGATACTGATCTACTTGCATGTTTTAAATGCACAGGTCAGGAAGGTGTACCTAAAGAAGAAGTTGCAGCAGCTGTTGCGGCTGAATCATCTACAGGTACATGGTCAACAGTTTGGTCAGAATTACTTGTAGATCTTGAATTCTACAAAGGCCGCTGTTACCGCATTGAAGATGTCCCTGGTGACAAGGATGCCTTCTATGCATTTATTGCTTATCCCTTAGATCTTTTTGAAGAAGGATCTATAACTAACGTTTTGACATCACTTGTTGGAAACGTCTTTGGTTTTAAAGCTTTGCGTCATCTTCGACTTGAAGATATTCGCTTCCCAATGGCATTTATCAAAACCTGCGGCGGACCACCTAGTGGAATAGTAGTTGAACGTGATCGTCTTAATAAATACGGTCGTCCATTACTTGGTTGTACTATTAAGCCAAAACTTGGTCTTTCTGGTAAAAACTACGGTCGTGTTGTTTACGAATGCCTTCGTGGTGGTCTTGATCTAACTAAAGATGATGAGAATATCAATTCTCAGCCATTCCAGCGTTGGAGAGAGCGTTTTGAATTTGTTGCTGAAGCGGTAAAGCTAGCTCAACAGGAAACTGGTGAAGTTAAAGGTCACTACCTGAATTGCACAGCAACTACTCCTGAAGAGATGTATAAGCGTGCTGAGTTCGCTAAAGAACTTGACATGCCAATCATCATGCATGACTACATAACTGGTGGTTTTACTGCTAATACAGGTCTTGCTAATTGGTGCCGTGAAAATGGCATGCTTCTTCATATTCACCGTGCTATGCATGCGGTTATCGACCGTCATCCTCAGCATGGTATCCACTTCAGAGTTCTTGCTAAGTGTTTGCGTCTATCTGGCGGAGATCAACTTCATACCGGAACAGTTGTTGGAAAACTAGAAGGAGATCGTCAAACAACTCTTGGTTATATCGATAACCTACGTGAATCCTTTGTTCCTGAAGACCGTACTCGCGGTAACTTCTTTGATCAAGATTGGGGTTCTATGCCTGGTGTATTTGCTGTGGCATCTGGTGGTATTCATGTTTGGCATATGCCAGCATTGCTTGCAATCTTTGGAGATGATTCATGTCTCCAATTTGGAGGTGGTACCCATGGACACCCTTGGGGATCAGCTGCTGGTGCGGCCGCTAACCGAGTAGCTCTAGAGGCATGTGTGAAAGCGCGTAATGCAGGCAGAGAAATCGAAAAAGAAAGTCGCGATATCCTTCTAGAAGCCGCAAAGCATAGCCCTGAGTTGGCAATTGCTCTTGAGACATGGAAGGAGATTAAGTTCGAATTCGATACAGTCGATAAACTCGACGTTCAGTAGAAAAGATATAGAGGTGACATTATAAGTTGCCTCTAACTTTCTTAAATTCACTAGTCGATAACTAAATCGACTTTCACTCATTCACTAACTTAAGTTCACCATGCCTTTCCAGAGCACAGTAGGTGACTATCAAACAGTCGCCACCCTGGAAACATTCGGCTTCTTACCGCCGATGACCCAGGACGAAATCTACGATCAAATCGCTTATATCATTGCTCAGGGTTGGAGCCCGGTTATTGAGCATGTTCAGCCAAGTGGTTCAATGCAGACTTATTGGTCTTATTGGAAGTTACCTTTCTTTGGCGAGAAAGATTTAAATTTGGTTGTTAGCGAGTTAGAAGCTTGCCATAGAGCATATCCTGACCATCACGTTCGTATCGTTGGATATGACGCGTATACACAAAGTCAAGGTACTTGCTTTGTAGTTTTCCAAGGCCGCTAGATTAGTAGTCTTTTATTAATTAGCCCCGAAACATCTTTGGGGCTAATAATTCTTTAGAGAATTAAAAATTATTTTTTGTAACCTCTCCATTGGGTTGATATGGCAAAACAAACAAGTCGACAATTAGTTCTTGAACGCCGCCAGGCTCTTAGTCAAGGAGGCAAAAATGCATCTATTAAAGGCGGCTCTACAGCTAATAGAGTCCGTTCTTCTGCTGATGCAAGAGCTACTAGGACAAACTCTGGTTTTGTGAAACCCAATAAATCTATTGCTAGTGCAAATAATTCTTCCTCTCAATCAAGTACTAGTAGTTTTCAATTAAGTACCTCTGGGAGCGCAAGTAGTTCAAGATCATATAGAAGTTCCGTAGCGCAACCAAGTCGTCAGCTTGTTATTGCAAGAAGAGAAGCATTGTCACGTAGAGGTAAATCTGCAGATAATACTAAAGATATAACTCGTGTTGAGCTTGAAAGGAAAAAGGTTCAGAGTGCTCCTTCTTATGACGCAAAAAATGCCGAACATTGTTGTCCAGAATGTGAGCAAAAAGCTTTAGAAGAGACTAGTAATACAACCCAAAAACCAGAGATCAGTTTGAAATTGAATAAGAGAACTACTGATCACCGTTCAACTGTAAAAAGAAAAGCAATTACGAATTCAAGTAGAGCTTTTGTTTTGGCTCGGAGAGAAGCCTTGTCAAAACATGGTAAGTCTGCAGGGAAACAACCAACTACAGCTGCATCAGTTGCTCGACAAGGTAATCCAGATTTAACGACTAAGGAAATAGCTCAACGAGTTAGAGAACTTAAAAGTAAAACAGGTGCCACTGGATCAAAACGCACATCAGTAACTCGTCCATGTGGTCCAAATAAGAATGGAGCGAAGCAAAATGCTAGTGTCCCTGATGCTCATTGGAAAGTTGGTATAAGTGAGACGTCTACTGGACAAATTGTTACCGGTACTCAGGCGAATAGATCTTTGAAAACTACTGGTAATGAGGCAAGTACATGCCGTTCAATAACTGGTACTCAGTATTTAGGTTCAGAAGTTATTGATTCTTTCTGTAATGGATCAAATACCCAGATAAGTCAGCCTGCAAAAGTTGCAGTTACAAGTACTAGTCATGGAAATCTTGTAACTGGTAACGAGGTTGGTAGATCAGAGAAGGTTACGGGTGACGAACCAGGAACTTGTAAAAACCTTACTGGGACTGAATATATTTCTGCGAATCAATCTAATAATTATTGCGGAGGCGTTAACCCTTCACCCTCAAAAATTGGCTATAGCCAGACTATTGATGGTCAAAAAGTCAGTGGAACAATGACAGGAAGGTCCGCTTTAGTTACTGGAAATGAAGCCGGATCAAATAAAGGTTTAACTGGCGATCAGTATTTAGGATCTGATCCACTACCTTCTGGTAGACCAGCAGAAAAGGTTGGCTCACTAACGACAATTCGCGGGAACGGAGTAACTGGTACCGATGTCTCTAGAAGAGAGAACGTTACAGGTAATGAGGCTGGTAGTTGTAAGAACGTGACTGGAGATGAGTATGTGGGTGCTGGGCAATTTGATTCTTTTTGTGGAAGCAAGCCTGCTCCTGATCCAGCAAAAGTTGGTCTAAGTATTACCAATAAAACTCAATCAGTTAGTGGAACTATGACAGGTAGATCGCATCTCGTAACAGGAGATGAACCTGGTACATGTAAAGCAGTAACAGGTACTCCCTATGCAGGATTAGATCAGGCAAATCAATGGTGTGACAATTCTGCATCATCTGAGGTAGAGGCTAGAACTCCTAGGAAAACTGGTACTCCTGGAGCAAGATTGACTGGTCAGCAGCCAGGTATAGGCGGAAAAATGACAGGTGCTCATAAAGGCGCTTGTGAGCCTTTAACTGGAACTCCTTATGTAGGAGGCGATCAACTAGCAGACAATTGTGGTATTTCAACTTCTCCCGAAGGTTATGCTCATCAGGAAACTACTGAAAAAGCAGCTGCATGGACAAGTTTCAGTGTGAAATCTCCTGCAAGGCAAGCACACATTCAAAATGAAATTAATGCAGGTGTCACCGGTACGAGTTACGAAGATAGTTCAAGAATTACTGGTCCATTCGACATGGCTGCAAACAAAGTGACAGGTACTGAACAATTTCGCTTTGACAGAAAACCATCAAACTCTACAAATAATAAAGTTGATCAAATAGTTAATGAAGAATCTAAGCAACGCCCAACCTCACAAATAACAGGAGAAGGACAATCCGCAGGATTGAATATAACTGGTGATGATTGGGCTAGAGGAGAGCATGTCACTGGAACAGAAGGGGCATCTGCTAAGCGTAGAAATCCTTCTCGTCCAGGACCAATGAGTGCAATGAATGCAGCTGAATTAAAAAGAAACCAAGAGGTTCCCGAACCAGACTTCCTGATCACTGGTTCTAGTGGCAATACAAGGGATGGCCAATTGGTTACTTTCTCTGGTGGAGCAAGAGGTTAAATAGTCAATGGCCTATCGTAATTTGGCCAAGAAATCTCGTCGTGGGCCTACAGCTCCTATGAAGAGGTTTATCGACCTAGAGACAAAGAATTTGAATTCTGAAGTTATTAAAACTACTAATTCTTTCTCCGATGAAATAAAAACTATTAGCTCTTTTTCTACTGATCATCCCTTAACCAATTCTCAGGAAAACCAGAAGTTAAATCAATACGAAAATAAGGTTAAAGGTCGATTTGACAATATTGTTCCTCTTTTAAAAAGAGTATCTAGTCTTCAAAATGATTTGAATTTTGTAGAAAGAGCTCAAAATTTATGTCGATCAGAATTAGGTTATGAGTTGCCATTGCATATACTTGAAAAGGCGTGGGTTGGAAGTATAGACATAAGTGCCTTGTTTGCATGGTGTGTTTTTCAGTCACACCAATTAACGAGTAATGAATTTTTTAATTCAGATCCAATAGAGGGATCTGAAAATAGTCAATATGCTAAATCTTTTCAGTCATTTCTCTATCAATGTGGGTTTCATCTTTTAGATATAACTCCTTGTGCAGATGGTCGATTAGCTCATGCTATTTCTTATGCATTACGTATACCTTTTAGCTCTGTTAGGAGGCGTTCTCATGCAGGTGCACTATTTGATATTGAAAAAACAGTTAATCGTTGGATTAAAACCGAACATAGTAGATATAGAGAGTCAACTCCGAATTCTGCAACTGAGCCAACAAGATATTTAAAATCAGTAATCTATCATTTTAGTTCTGTTGATCCTACACACCAAGGATGTGCTGCTCATGGTAGTAATGATGAATTAGCAGCATCAGAAGGCCTACAGCGATTATTAGATTTTAGGGAAGCAGTCGAAAATAGTTTTTGTTGTGGTGCCTCTGTTGATTTGCTTTTAATTGGTATTGATACGGATACAGATGCAATAAGAGTTCATACACCTTCGAAAACTAATGAAGTTGATTTGAAATCATGGGTTTGTGCAAATGAAATATACAAAGAGACTCAATTTCTAAAAGCTGAAGAGGCTCTTCAAAAAATTCAAGAAAACATCAAAAGGGTTTGCCCTGGAGAAACAGATCCAAATATGGTTATGTTTATTACCAGACTCATTTCAAATAATATTTCTCAAATTGATTATGTTAAGAATTTTCATTCCGGAAGCTACCAAGATGCAGGTCATGCTGAGAGGTTTATTGGTGTAGGTATTGGTTTTAAAGAAGTTCACTTAAGGAATCTTACTTATTTTGCTCATTTGGAGACTGTTGAACAAGGAGCTCCTGATCTAGATGTCGGAGTGAAAATTTTTACAGGTCTCAATATCTCTAGGAGTTTACCAATCCCTATTGTTATTCGCTTTGATTATTCAGGTAGTGTCCCTCATGCAAGGAATAGAGCATTATCTGATTGTCATAGAATTAATGAGGCTATTAAGTCTCGTTATCGAGATTTAATAGATAATGGTTCACTTCACACATTTCTTACTATTCGAGATCGAGATAAAAAGGCTCCTGCAGAAGTTGTAGGCTCTTCCCTCGATCCAGTCACTCAGGAGGCTCACTAAATGCTCATTTGTAAAGTTCTCAAACCACTTGTCTCAACCAATCGTATTCCAGGCTTTGAACATAAGCATTTACAGGTTGTATTGGACGGCAGCTCAAAAAAAGTTGCTGTTGATGCTGTTGGATGTAAACCAGATGATTGGGTTATATGTGTAGGAAGTTCTGCCGCTCGCGAAGCTGCTGGAAGCAAGTCTTATCCAAGTGATTTAACTATTGTTGGAATTATTGACCATTGGGATCCAGAGACACAGCAACAGATATCAGGAGGAGCAAAGTAATGGAGATAATGCAAGTTATGGGACGCTTGGTTTGTACACAAAGAGTGGAAGGGTTAGGACATATGCATTTAAGAATATTGTGTAATAACAAAGGTAAAAGACTTGTGGCTGTTGACCCTGTCGGTGCACGAGAAGGTAATTGGGTTTTTACTGCAACAGGAACCGCTGCGAGGTGGGGGTGCCCAGACCCTAATGTTCAAACTGATTTAACTATTGGTGGGATTATTGATCATTGGAATCCTGATGATTAGCCTGACTGCTATTCAATAAAACTTGATTTTATAAATTCCTAACTATGACTAACTCTTCAAATCGTCGACCAAAAAGTAGTAATAAAACTATTAAGCCTAAAGATCAGGTTGTTGATGTTACTCCTTTGAATTCAACCACTAAATCAAAAAACTCTTCAAGGATACAGTCTTCCTCAGCTGAAAAAGCATCTAATACTAAAAGCATTCCTAGTGCTAAAAATCTATCCAATGCTTCCGGGGGTGGGGGCTCATTTAATGCCCGAATTGGACAAAACAAAGCTTTTGAAACTAAGTCAAATTTTGGAATAGCTCTAGGAATGATTGAAACTCGTGGTCTTGTACCAGCAATAGAAGCAGCAGATGCAATGACTAAGGCTGCTGAAGTTAATTTGATCGTTAAAGAACTCGTTGGTGGAGGATATGTAACAGTAATGGTTCGTGGTGAGACTGGTGCTGTAAATGCTTCAGTAAGAGCAGGTGCTGATGCCTGTGAGCGCGTTGGAGATGGATTAGTAGCTGCACATATCATTGCCCGACCTCATGGCGAGATTGAGCCAGCATTGAGAGGAAGTGGAGCAAAAAGGAGAAGTTAAGTAGTTTTTGATTTATAAATTATTTCTTCAATCAATTCACGATGTAGTAGTTTTTATAAGAGAGAAGGTTTTTTCATGGAAGGGTGGAGGCAAAAAAAAAGACCAGAGTGTCTAGAAAAAAGATTCGAATTTCAATCTTATGAAAAAAATAGAGATTTTCTTGATGCACTAGGAGAATATTGCGAGAAGGTTAATCGCTTCCCCGATATAAGTTTTGGCAAGACTTATGCAAATATAACCATCAGGCCTGAAGAAAATAATGTAAAAGAGGAAATATCAAATGATGATCATGATTTCGCAAGTGAAATAGATTTTTTAAATAAACAAGAAGAAAATTAATCTTCTTCTTTTGGTTGTTCTAGGTCTCTTTTGATTAATGCCATCAAGTAGGAGGGGGTTTTATATCTTCCTGGTAAGCAGCGATTTAGAGTCTCTAAGTGGCTCCAGCAAACAGTTCTTTGAATCTGATCAGCGGTACGTCCTTGTTGCAAAAGCCTCCTAAGTGCTTTGCAATAAAGAGGGTATCCTGCTTCTAATTCGCCAATGGTCAACTTGGCAGTGGACATTGTGTATTGCTAATCAATAATTAACTTAGTCAATAATGGGGCCACTTAGCAAAGTGGCAAGGCTCGATTTAGTCATAATGTTGTTTTTTACTTTTTGTTTTCTAACCAAGCGATGCAATCTATCTCAATCTTTCCTCCTTTAGGAAGCTTTGATACTTCAACGCATGCTCTTGCGGGACTTACTGTTTTGTTGAAAGTTTCTGCATAAATTTCATTTACTTTTGCGAAATCATTTAAATCCGTTAAGTAGATGGTTGTTCTTATTACAGCTGAACTTTTTCCTCCAGCGGCTTCAACTACAGCCATTAAATTTTTTAGAACTTGTCTAGTTTCTTCTTCTATATTTCCATTCCCGACCATTACACCAGTTGAAGGGTCTAAAGCAATTTGTCCTGAGCAATATAAGTAGTTTTCAACCAAAATAGCTTGGTTGTAGGGACCAACGGGCTTAGGCGCAAATTTTGTTTCTATGGCCTCAATCGATGAACTTTTCATGAATGATTAGACTTTAATGAATAGATTTGATACACAAATTAGAATTTAACATTTCCATCTATCTTTGTGTTTCCTTAGCATTGTAAATTTCTCGACATTTTCTGCTATTAAAAATAAATTTGTTTTTCTTTCTTCTGAGAGTGTTGATGGGAGACTAGACATTCCCTTTTGAAGTTTTTTTTGAATAAGCTTTAGTCTTTCGATGATAGAAATATTTCCAGGCTCTAATGATAGGGCCCATTTTAAGTTGCTTTCTGTGTATTCATGAGCTGGGTATATTTCAGTGTTTTCTGGAAGAGAATTAAGTTTATATAAACTTTCAAACATTTGAACAGGACTACCTTCTAGTAGACGACCACAACCCCCTCCAAATAGCGTATCTCCTGGGAATAGTATATTACATTTAGCATTTTGTTTTGATATGTAAAAAGCTATATGGTTGTCAGTGTGACCATGCACTTCGATAACTTTAATCTCAGCATCCATTAAATTAAAAATATCATTATCGTCAACCGAAAATGTTTGAAAAGGTATTCTTTTATGTTCTTTTTTTGATGCAACTACCTTTGCCTCTGGCCATGTTTTGATTAACTTTTGTGTTCCACCAATATGGTCATCATGATGATGTGTTTGAAGGATAGCTTTTAATGATAGGTTCTTTTCTAAAAGCCATTTTTCTACTGGGCCTGATATGGAGGGATCTACTACCACTGCATTGCAATTGTGGACCCATACCCATACGATATTGTCCTGTAAGACATTAATTGGGTGAATAGTGAAGTCGCTTTTTTTCCCTAACATTGTTTCTTTAGGTAATGGAGTAATTAGAGTCCATTTCAAGGGTTTTTGACATGTTTACTGTTGCATTAGCTAAAGGTGCCTTATTGCAAGAATCAGTCTCAATGTTTTCTGACGTTGGACTTGATTTCTCTGCTGTTTTAGACGATAGCAATCGGCAATTAATGGTTCCGTCAGCTTGTGGCCGTGCTAAAGCTCTTTTGGTGAGGAATAGCGATGTTCCTGTTTACGTATCTTATGGTCAGGCGCAACTAGGAATAGTGGGTTTTGATGTATTACAAGAGCAAAAATTGCAAGTGTCTAATTTAGTTGACCTTGGATTTGGAGAGTGTCATATGTCGGTTGCAGTTAAATCCAGCAGTGGTTATTTGAGTGCTTCTGATCTGCCACCAAACTGTCGCGTGGCAAGTAAATTCACTAACTGCGCAAAGCATTTTTTTGATCAAATTGATTTGCCCGTTCAATTGGTACATTTGAGTGGATCTGTTGAACTGGGTCCCATAACGGGTATGGCTGAAGCAATCGTTGATTTAGTCGCAACTGGTCGTACTCTTAGAGATAATGGTCTTGTAGAAATTGAAGAACTTTTTAAATCAAGTGCTCGGCTTGTCGGTCATCCACTATCCCTGAGACTTGATAAAGGGCCACTTCAAGAAATTATTGATTCAATTCAAATCCAATCTCAGACAAACCTCCTTTCTGATGGCAAAAAATGATTTTCGAAGAATTAAGAAACTTGGAAAGTATTTAAAAAGAGAAAAAAAACGTTTAATTCTCATACTTTTAATATTAATACCTGTTGCATTAGCTGGTTCGATCCAACCACTGCTTGTAGGGCAAGCTATTTCTGTCTTAAGAGGAGAAGATACAATAGCTTTTTTTAATAATTTGCCTAAGGAATTAACTATTAATTTTATAATAGGAATATTATTCATAACAGTATTACTTAGGCTTGGATTACAGGGATTTCAGTCATACAATATTCAGTCTGTAGGCCAGAGATTGACGGCACGTATTAGGAATGATTTATTTGCTCATTCCATGTCATTATCTTTGCGTTTTCACGACAAAATGCCTGTTGGTAAATTACTTACAAGATTAACTAGTGATGTTGATGCATTGTCAGAAGTGTTTGGTAGTGGAGCTGTTGGTGTTTTGGCTGACTTTGTAAGTCTTATCGTTATATCAATAACAATGATTTTAATAGAATGGAGGTTAGGTCTTCTCCTTTTGATTGTTCAAATACCTGTTACGTTATTTATACTCTGGCTTCAAAAACGTTATCGAAAACAAAATTATAAAGTTAGAGAAGAACTTTCCCAATTAAATGCAAATTTCCAGGAAAATCTGCAAGGCTTAGAAGTTGTTCAAATGTTTAGAAGACAATCATTAAATGGTCAAAACTTTTTCAAAACTGGAACTAATTATAAAAATGCAGTAAACGGTATAATCTTTTACGATAGTAGCATTTCTGCGTTTATTGAATGGGTCTCATTAGCTGCAGTGGCCTTAGTTATTTCTCTGGGAGGTTATATGGTTACAGCAGGGGCGATGGGATTAGGAACTTTAACGACATTTATTCTTTATTCACAAAGACTATTTGAACCTTTAAGACAGTTAGCAGAAAGATTTACACAAATACAGGGAGGGTTAACAGCAGTTGAGAGAATAGGTGAATTGCTTGAGAAGAAAATTGAGATTTATGATCATATTAACCACAAAGCTGAAAATAAAGAATCATTAAATTCAAATAAGACTGTTCTTGGTGAAGTTTTATTTGAAAATGTAAGTTTTTTTTATAGAGAAGATGAACCAATAATAAATGATCTAAGTTTCAAAATTAAACCAGGCGAGCATGTTGCTCTTGTAGGTCCAACTGGTTCTGGGAAGACTACTTTAATTAGGTTATTATGTAGACTTTATGAACCTCAGAAGGGAAACATATATATAGATGGTCAAAATATTAAAAGTATCCCTATCGATTCATTGAGGAAACAACTTGGAGTTGTTCTTCAAGATACTTTCCTTTTTAGCGGAAATGTTGCAGATAATCTACGTTTAGATTCTTCAATAGATAATCAACGCTTAAAAGATGTATGTAGTGACTTAGGTCTTGATAATTTATTGAGAAAGTTGCCAAATGGTTTAGATACTTATATTCGAGAAAGAGGAGGAAATCTTTCTTCAGGTGAGAGACAGCTTTTGTCTATAGCAAGAGTTGCAATAAGAGATCCAAAAATATTAATCATGGATGAAGCAACTGCTTTTATGGATCCATCTACTGAGGCAACTTTACAAAGAGATCTTGATAGATTATTAGAAAAAAGGACAGCACTTGTGATTGCTCATAGATTGGCAACAATAGAAGCTTCTGATCGAATCTTAGTAATGAGAAAAGGAAGTCTTATTGAAGAAGGTACCCATGAAGAATTGAGGGCTTTAGGTGGACTTTATTCGCAACTTTCTGAATTGCAAGAAAAAGGTCTCGCAACTATCTAATTAGGATTAATTTATGATTAATTTAGGATCAACAAAAATTGGAATGTCAGGATGGAAAAATGAAAAACTTCTTTCTGATGAAACTTTGAAAAATATATACGGAAAACAAGCTTTTCAATATTTTAACCAAACTAATTCATCTCTCTTTGTATTTAGTCATTCAAAGTCTTTTGATTTAATTGAACTTGAGCAACTTCTTCAAGCAGTAGGTTGGGGAAGAAGGCCTCTTAGAAGAGTAAAACGTGCACTTGATAATAGTTTAATTAAGGTTGGTCTATGGCAGCATGATCCTAAATTTCCAAAGTTGATTGGATTTGCAAGATGTACAGGTGACGGAATTATTGACGCAACAATCTGGGATGTGGCTATAAACCCTGTTTATCAAGGTTATGGATTAGGAAAGCAACTAATGGAATATTTAATGAAGAGTTTAAAAAGAGAAGGTATTAGTAGAGTAACTTTATTTGCTGATTCTGATGTTATTACTTTTTATAAAAGGCAAGGATGGACTTTAGAGCCAAAAGGTAATAAATGTGCATTTTGGTATTCAAACTGATTGGTTAGATAGGGATTAGAAAATCATGAATTATATTCTTTTGAAAGATAATCTATGTCAAAACCCTGACGCCACTTATTTCTTAATTTAGCATTTTTAATTGCACGTTTTATTATATTTGAATTTGTCCACTTTATATCATCTGTATATATATTTTCTCTAATACGCTTTACTTTAGTCTTTTTAGTAATTCTTGTTATCAAGTCGATATCTTCCATTATTTTCAAGGAAGAATACCCTCCTGTATTAGAATAGAGATCTTTATGTATTAGTAGGCCTTGATCTCCATAAGGATGTTGTAAGAAATAACTTCTTAGTGCTACTGCTATTTCTAAAAATCTGAATTCTAAATTATGTTTTTTGATTTTAAAGTCAAAATACCATGCAAAATTTTCTGACTTTTTATTTTGTATTATTTGAGATAAATTTTTAAACCAAGTGGGTCTTAGTCTACTATCGGCATGTAGAAATAAAAGCCAATCTCCTCTTGCATTTGATGCACCTTTTTTTAATTGATAGCCTCTATTCTTTTTACTGCTTTTAATAACATCTATTCCTTGTATTTGTGCAATCGAAATAGTTAAATCTATACTTCCTCCATCAACTATGATTAATTCAAAATTATATGGCCATTCATTTAAATCAGCAAGAAGAAGAGGGAGGTGATCCGCTTCATTTAAAGTTGGTATGATGATGCTGAGAGCAGGAATTTTTTGTGATCTAGCCATGGTGACAAATCCATAATATTATCCAGATCATTTTTAGTTTGAAGTAGTTGATAATCGATTTGATTGAAGGATGCTAATCGAATTGTTTCTTTTAGGACTTTATCGCTTCCCCAACTGATACCAGAAAATGGCCAGGCACATAAAGGATTTAAAAGTTTATTTGATAGACCTATAAGCCAATATCCTCCATCATTTGAAGGTCCTAAAACCATTTCTTTATGATTAAGTATTTGAATAGCTTGAATTAATTCAAAATGTGAAATTGATGGTAAATCACTGCCAATAATTAAGATAGGATTTTGAATTTGGTGAGAAAGATTTTTTTCCGAATGAGTCTTTGAAAACTGTCTTTTCATTTTTGTTCCTAGATTGCCAGGGCCTTGAATCTCAACCGTTTTGATTTTATTTAATACGGCCCATTTTTTTGCGGCTTTAATCCCAATTCCATCGATTGCAACTTTTATTTCTGCAAGACCTTTTTTTTGAATCTCTTTGGCAACTTTAATTGTGTGATTCGTTAGTTTCTCTTGGATTTTTGCTGCTTTAAAAGCCCCTATATCCTTTGCTAATCGACTTTTACATCTAAATATCGCGTGCCATTTCGTCATTAAAACAATAGTTGGTTTGCTATTCACAGAAAGTTTTTTTGTGCTTTTTGTTTTACTGATAGCCAGATTCATAGCTTCTCATCTCAAACCATTCTATGTTTTTGAAGCTTAAGTTACTATTTATTGCATCTGATTAAATTTTGTTCTGAAAAAAATAAATTCACACTTGCATTTATTTCCCTAATCAATTGCAATAGTTGCTTTTAGAATAATGTATTAAAAATTTTACAACTGGATTCCCAAATTTAAGAATGACTCATAAAGGTTTTTAGCTACACTCATATTCCATTAAGTAATGCCTGTGCCAACTCGGGATGAGCTATGGACGAAGGTGCAGCAATTACTGCAAAAGAATTTAAGTAAGCCTTCATATGAGACATGGATACGTCCGGCTGAATTCTTTGATTTCAAAGATGGATGCTTGACTTTGATTGCTCCAAATAGTTTCTCAAGTGATTGGTTAAGGAAAAATTACTCTCAAACAATTGAGGAGATTGCATCAGAGATATTTGGCCATGAAGTTAAAGTATGTATAAAAGTTAAGGAAGAATTTTCATCAAACAAAAGCAATAAGAAAAAGAATTATTCAAATGTAGAAGCAAATTCTATTGCCACTAGTGAGAATTACGACGTTAAATCTAAACAAACTCAAATAAAAAAATTTTTACCGAGTTTGAATCTTCGATATGTTTTTAATAGATTTGTTGTTGGTCCTAATAGCCGGATGGCTCATGCTGCTGCAATGGCAGTAGCCGAGGCCCCTGGTCGGGAATTTAATCCATTATTTATTTGTGGGGGGGTTGGCCTAGGTAAAACACATCTAATGCAATCTATAGGTCATTACAGGTTGGAAATCGATCCAGGAGCAAAGGTTGCATATGTTTCTACTGAGACTTTTACCAATGATTTAATAGTTGCAATCAGAAAAGATGGAATGCAAGCTTTCAGAAATAGATATAGAGAAGCTGATTTGATTTTGGTTGACGATATTCAATTTATAGAAGGTAAGGAATATACTCAGGAAGAATTCTTCCATACATTTAATGCTTTGCATGAGGCAGGCAGGCAAATTGTTCTTACAAGTGATAGGCCTCCAAGTCAAATACCTCGTTTACAAGAACGATTGATTTCAAGATTCTCAATGGGACTAATTGCAGATATCCAAGCGCCCGATTTGGAGACGAGAATGGCAATATTACAAAAAAAAGCTGAGCATGAAAGAATGCGTTTGCCAAGAGATTTGATTCAGTTTATTGCTGGACGATTCACTTCTAATATAAGAGAGTTAGAGGGAGCGTTTACTCGTGCTGTCGCATTTGCCTCTATAACTGGGTTGCCAATGACAGTGGAATCAGTAGCACCAATGCTTGATCCTACTGGACAAGGAGTAGAAGTTAAGCCTAAGCAAGTACTAGAAAAAGTAGCTGAGGTCTTTGGAGTTACCGAGGAGGAAATGCGTAGTCCAAGTAGACGTAGGCCTGTTAGTCAGGCAAGACAGGTAGGCATGTATTTAATGCGTCATGGGACAGATTTAAGTCTTCCTCGTATTGGAGAATCTTTTGGGGGAAAGGACCATACAACAGTTATGTATGCCATTGAACAAGTAGAAAAAAAATTATCAAGTGAGCCACAATTAGCAAGTCAAGTTCAAAAAGTTAAGGATCTTCTTCAGATCGATTCACGGAAACGTCGTTAAATTTAATATTGGATAGTGAGAGAGATTTTATATTTATTAATTAAACTGTATGGGATTTTGATCTAGCCTATTTCGTGTAGGTATTTTAGGGCCTAGATCACTACCATCAATATTTGCTGTGCGTTCAAGAGCTTGTCTAAATAATCTCCCTGATAATAAAGGCATATCTCTCGGCACTGAAATTCTATCTCGGAGGTAACGTAATGCAGAGGCACTATTCTCCTCTGGACGGCAATCTTTTTTTGAAATCATTGAAGTTAAGGCTGCTCTCAATGGCTGATCAAATAATTTATTTTTCATTGGGCTTACAGAAACGATCCTTTCTTTATGTCTGATCACTCTTTCTAAAGCTAATGCCTCAAAATGTTGTTCCGATTTTTGGTCAACTTTGAAATCTACTAGTTCTAATTGTCCTAATCCAGCACCTATATCAATTTCTTGGGCAAATAATTGTTGGTTTTTATTTGAATAAGTAAAGCAACCTCCCATTTGAGGAGGTAAATCATGAGCATGAGTATGAAAATCTCCTTGAGTCCCTCTATACTCCTCAAGTTTCTCAAGGTTTTTAAGCCATATATTTATAATAGGATGCTCTTCTCTCAATGAATATCCTTTGTAGTAAGCCAATGAGGCATTCATTCTTTCAACATATGGAATGAAAATTACGTCTGCTGATCCAGGCTTTTCGCCATTCTTTGTTGAGACAGGTGTTAGCCACCTTGAAGCATTTTTTTGTAGTTCTTTTTCAAATTTATTTGCAACATTTTTGAAATTCTCTTTCTTTTGTTCTTCTTGGGCTTGGAAAAGAGAGTTGCGACATAACCAGTTACACCATGATGAAAATAGTTCTCTTTCAAGTCTCCTATGCTCTAAGACTTTATTCTCATTTAGAGATTGACCTAAAGGACCATAAATTTCTTCTAACACAAATAGGATCTCATCACTTTCTGTGATTACATGATTTTCAATTTCTATTGCAGGAAGCATTCCTGAGGGCACTTTTTTTAAATACCATCTTTCCTTTTCTCCGTAGCAACGCATTGTGACTTTTTTAATCCGGTAAGGAATATTTTTAAGCTCTAACCAAATCCAAACTTTTTGGCAATAAGGACACCAAGCATGATTGTCTCTGTAAAGAGTAACAATTGCCTGAGACTCATTTTTATTAAAAAGACGTAGTGAGGAATATGGGTTGTTTAACCCATTGATTTGATCAACTGGATCGGCTGCATATATTGCTAATTCTTCCCAACTCATTGCATTTCTGGTTGGATTCATTTATTTCAACGAGAATAGGGAAATAATACTAGGTTGCAAAATTGAAAAGTTCTTTTGATTTAATTGTCATTGGTGCAGGATCCGGTGGATTAGCTGCTGCAAAGAAAGCAGCAAGTTATGGAGCATCTGTAGCGATCGTTGAGGGTGATCTTGTCGGAGGAACGTGTGTAATAAGAGGTTGCGTTCCTAAAAAATTATTAGTTTGTGGCTCTTCTCTCTTGGAGAGTTTTTTGTCTGCAACATCTTATGGCTTTGATTTTGATAATATAAAGATCAAGTCAGAAGTTTTATTAGCTAATATTCGGAAGGAAGTGCAAAGGCTGAATGAATTACACGAGAATTTTTTAAATAAAGCTAATGTTGAGCTTTTTAAAGGTTGGGGTGAGTTTAGAAATTCAAATTGTGTTGAAGTAAAAGATCGAAAAAATGGAGAGACTTTAAATGAACTTTATGGAGAAAGAATTTTGATTGCAGTGGGAGGCAGACCTAAAAGACCAAGTATCGAAGGTGCATCTTTAGGATGGACCAGTGATGATATGTTTCTTCTTAAGAGCTTTCCGAAAAAAATTACAATTGTTGGTGCAGGCTATATTGCTTGCGAATTTGCATGCATATTGCATGGTTTAGGTGTTGAGGTTACTCAATTAGTAAGAGGTGACAGGATTTTAAGAGGGTTTGACTTTGAACTTTCTTCAGCATTAACCGAGGCAATGAAAAACAAAGGAGTTAACATAAGCTTTGGCGAGCAGATTTCTTCACTAAAAGGAACTCCTGGATCTTTAATTATAAAAACAAATGCAGGTAAAGAGTTTGACTCGAATGGATTGCTTTTCGCTACTGGCAGAGAGCCATTTTTAGATGGGTTGAAGTTAGAACAAGTGGGTATAGAAATTCTTGAAAATAAAATTAAAGTTGATAGTGAAGGTAAAACAAATATTTCTAATATCTTTGCCATTGGAGATGTAACTGACAGGATTAACTTGACACCTGTCGCAATTGATGAGGGTAGAAAGTTTGCTGATAGAAATTATGGCGAATCAGATCATAAGGTTAATTATAATTTTGTTCCTTATGCTGTATTTAGTCAGCCTGAAATAGCTTCTGTGGGCATGACTGAAGAGAAGGCTATCCAGTCGATGGGGAAAGATAACATTAAAGTATATAGATCAATATTTAGACCCTTATCTAAATCATTGCCAAAGACTGGCTCTAAATGTATTTTAAAGCTAATAGTTGATAAAAATAATAATAAAGTTTTGGGATGTCACATGATTGGTGATAATGCATCTGAAATCATTCAGATGGCATCAATCTCTCTAATGTTAGGAGCTAAAAAATCTGACTTTGATAATACAATGGCCTTGCATCCTACAATAGCCGAGGAATTCGTGACAATGAGATGATTTAGAGAAGGCATTAGTTATTAGAACTTTTTCTTAGTCTTAACCAGTAAGCAATTGTTTTGTATATAATTATTGTTATTGCTAATAATATAGCTATAAAAACTAATTCTTTGAATGCTGTATGTAAAGTTGGTAGAGTTAGAGGTATTATTTTGTCTGCAATATAAAGCATATACAATCCTAATAAAACGCCACCTTCTCCTCGACTTATTATTCCTTTTGTCCAAAAAATTGGCATGCACGCAAGTGTAGTAATTACCATGATAGGAATATCCTTAGTTATTAGTAAACTCTCAACCACTAAACCACTGCCTCCAGATAATAGAGAACAGCTACCTAAAACTAGTAATTGATTTAATAAACAACTTCCAATTACGTTGCCTATCGCTAGATCAGTTTGACCACGAATAGCGGCCACTAATGACGTGATTAACTCAGGTAAAGAAGTGCCCAGTGAAACTATCGTTAACCCAATTATAGCTTCGCTTACCCCTAACAATCCTGCAATTGTAGATGCGCCTTCTATTAAAAGTCGTGATCCAAGAGTTAGCAAGAAAATACCACCTAATAATTTCACGCCTGCCTTTAATAAACTGGTTGAGTCTTTTTCTATATTGATTTCTGGCTCTGCTTCTTGGGTTTTTTGAGGTTCCTCTCTTGCTGTACGAATTTCCCAAGTGGTATTTATTATTAGCGCAACTATTAAAGCTACTCCAAATTGCCAAGTTATCAGCTCTGAAGCGGCCATCCCCCAAACGGCAGTTGAGACTGCTAAAAGAAGAGGAATGTCTCTTCTTACAAGACGACTTTCAACTCTTAATGGTCGTAAAAGTGCACTTCCTCCGAGAACTACCATCACATTGAAAATATTGCTGCCAACAATGTTGCTCAAAGCTAGACTATCTGATCCATTGAGGGAGGAGTTGACACTCACAAATAGTTCAGGTGCACTTGTCCCTAGAGATACTATTGTTAAACCAATGACTAGTTGAGGAATCCCAAGGATTAAGGCTAAAGCTACAGATCCTTGAATAAAGAACTCCCCGCCGCTAAAAAGTAAAAGTATCCCAGCAATAAGCTCTAAAAATGACAATAATATTGATGGCATAATTGAGTGATTTATTGAGAAACTTAATTAGTGAATTAATTTATATTATTTCCATTTGGTATTATCTTAATATCTTAGCCCTTTATGGATACTTGAAGACTTATAGATCAAGGTTGCATAAGATATACATTGAAAAAGCTTTAATCCTGTGATTGCTTCTGTTAATCAAATCTCATTATTAAAGCCGGATGATTGGCATCTGCATTTGAGAGATGGAAAGATTCTTAAAGGTGTTTTAAGTCATACAGCTGATGTGTTTTGCCGTGCAATCATCATGCCTAATCTTGATCCGCCAATAACTACTTTAAGCCAAGCACAAGAGTATAAAAAAAGAATTATCCAGTCTATCCCTAAAGGTGTTTCTTTTACCCCATTAATGACAGCATATCTTACAGATGATATGCCTGCGAATGTCTTAGAGAGAGGCTTTAGAGAAGGTGTCTTTCATGGGGCAAAGCTCTATCCAGCTAATGTGACAACTAATTCTTCTTATGGGGTTACAGATATAAGTAAAGTCAGCAATTTATTTGAGACGATGGAAAGAATTGGTATGCCATTATTGATTCATGGAGAAGTGACCGATTTTAATGTTGATGTATTTGATAGAGAAGCTGTTTTTATTGAGCGTCACCTTGAACCACTATTACGAACATTTTCATCACTTAAAGTGGTTTTAGAACACATCACGACCATAGATGCAATTGACTTTGTAGAAAAAAGTGAGTTTGATATAGCCGCTACAATCACACCTCATCATCTACATATCAATCGAAACGCAATGTTCAATGGTGGTTTAAGGAGTGATTTTTACTGCTTACCAACAGCTAAACGTGAAATCCATCGTATTGCTCTAAGACAAGCGGCTACTAGCGGTAAACCTTGCTTTTTCCTGGGAACTGATTCAGCACCTCATACCCGTAGATTTAAGGAAAGTTCATGTGGATGTGCAGGAATCTTTAATGCCCCTTTCGCTTTGGAAAGCTATTTAAAAGTTTTCGAAGAGGAAAATGCCCTAGATAGGTTTGAAGCTTTTTCAAGTATTAATGGAGCAACTTTTTATGGATTACCTTTAAACACAGAGAGAATAACTTTAATTAGAAAAGATATTTCCGTACCTCAAATGATTGATGTTGGATTAGATGGTGATCCCAATGATTTTGTAAAACCATTTCATTCAGGAGAAACTCTTAGATGGGCAATAGAGGATGTTTAGTGAGATTGCTGATCCTTATGTAAAACAATTTGATTTAATGACTTTTGGTGGATGGAAAACTTTAAAAGCTATGCAAGTTTATTTACAAACTAATATCCACCCCCTAAATAGATGTGGTGAGGCCATTCATAAACGAATACCAGCGACGAGACTTGAACTCGTACGACCCTTGCGGATCTCAGGATTTTAAGTCCTGTGTGTCTACCAATTCCACCACGCTGGCAAGTGGTTCTTCAATCCTATAACCCTAGGTTAATTACCGCCAACAGATGTCATCTACTGAACTTAAAACTCTGCACATTTTTCACCATGAACTAGAATCCTATTAATGAAAATCCTTGAGTCGCAGTCAGTGTTCTCGATGAATCCACCCAGCTTGAAATCTGTTGGCCGCTTTTTAGCTGTGGGGGTTCAACTCCCCTCACTCAAGTAATGTCTTTGATCTCGATTGTGTGTTTAATCCCTTTTGGATTAATCGGAGCTGTTAATCCAATAATTACATTATCTGCATATGCGGTATTGGGGGGGATGTATTTATTGGTAGTTCCTTTATTTCTTTTTTATTGGATGAATAATCGTTGGAATGTTATGGGAAAGTTAGAACGCCTTTTTATATATGGACTTGTGTTTCTTTTCTTTCCAGGAATGATTTTGTTTGCGCCGTTTCTTAATTTAAGAATGAATGGGAAAGAGGGGTCTTGAACTTTGACAAGAGCACAGGTTTTTCAAATAGGTTTTATTGTTTTTGTTTTAGGAGGCTTGGGATATGAAATGTTTCAGTTGCTTGGATTTGAATCAATATCAGCGGGTATTGCTGCGCAGTCAATATTAATTTTAATTATTTTTGCATGGACAGCTTCTTACCTTTTTAGGGTTTTTTCTGGGAATATGACTTTTATGGAGCAACGTAAAAGATACAGAGAGGCTTATGAAAAATTGACTGATGAAAAAATCAGAGAAAAGTTTGAGGCAATGACAGATGATGAAAAAAATGAATTACTAAAATCCGTTGAGGAAGAAAGTATTGAACAAACTTAAGTTTTAATTACTAAGTCTCAATAATTTTTTACTCTTAGGGATACAAAAATGATAAAAAAGAAAGAGACCCAAGTCTTAGAACATTGAAAAGTACAAATATCAGTAGGTCTTTTTCCAAAATAAAAAAGGAGAAAAGAATTGCACTAATGCCTTTCCTTATGGCAGGTGACCCTGATTTGGAAACTACAGCAAAGATTTTGTTAGAGCTTCAGGCAAATGGCGCTGACATGATTGAGCTAGGCATTCCATACAGTGATCCTTTAGCAGATGGTCCGATTATTCAATTAGCAGCTTCTCGAGCTCTTTCTGCAGGAACCTCCCCTGACAGGGTTTTTAAAATGTTGTTTGAATTGAGAGATCAATTGACAATACCAATAATTTTATTTACTTACTCAAACCCACTTATTAATAAAGGTCTGGAAGAATTTTGCTTGCAAGCATCGAAAGTAGGTGTTTCAGGACTTGTCGTACCAGATCTTCCTCTAGAGGAAGCAGAAAAACTTTCTGATATTGCTGAATCTAAGGAAATTGATTTGGTTTTACTTGTTGCTCCTACAACCCCAAAGGATCGTATGAAAAGAATCGCAGCGACTTCTAATGGATTCACTTATCTTGTAAGTGTTACTGGGGTGACTGGAGAAAGGTCATCATTAGAAGATAATGTAGGATCTCTTGTGCAACAACTAAAAGATTCTTCATCTAGTCCAATTGCTGTGGGCTTTGGAATTTCAGATGTAAAACACATTGAACAAGTTAGAGAATGGGGCGCTGATGGCGCAATTGTTGGTAGTGCTTTAGTTAAAAGAATTGCTAATGCCTCGATCGAAATGAAAGTCGAAGAAGCTGGTTCTTTTTGTAAAGAACTAAGAGCCGCAACTAATGAATATTTTTTTAAATAGCAACAGATCAAGCTGAATATTGAATTCTTTTCTATGTTTGATCTTGAGAAATATTGTCTTTATTTAAATTGAAAACCATGGATAAATTTGTCCTTTGGGGGTCTTACTGTGAAGATGCTCTACTAAAGAGAACACCTTTTAGGGAAGAGCATCTTCAAAGGCTCTCATTACTTAAGGAAAAAGGTATATTAATAACTTTAGGCCCGACAAAATGTAATAGATATGTTTTTGGGATATTTAAATCTGGAGACATTGAATATATTAGAAGTCTTATCAAAGAGGACGTTTACTGGAGAGAGGGAATATGGACTGATTTCGAAATTTACTCTTGGACCCAAGCTTTTTGAGCTTGCTCCCAGACCCAATTAGCTACGATTTGGTCGCCATTATCTCCTAGCTCATCTTCATAACCACTCATTATTCCTACCCCTTGTCTTGCGATCTTCGCTATAGCTTCTGGATTGTCAATTCCATTACGCTTTAATGATGAAATCTTCAAATTTTTTGATCTTCTGATGATGTTCCCACCATTAATATGACATCCAGCACAGTTGTGGTTAAAAAGAGTTCTCCCTGAATCTGCTTCAATAGCATTGAGCTCTTTTGGCAAACTTAAATAAAAAAATGTGCAACAAATACTGATTAGAAAAAAAACTCTTAATTTTATGAAAAAAAAATTTGTATTTTTTTTCATAGTCTTGTAAACCTTATTTATTGAAATTAATTTTTGAAAGATCCTCACAAATCTCGTCAAGAAGATCAAGTTGTCCAGAAGAATTTAATTCAAAGCTCTTCTTTGTTTTCCCTTCTTCACCGTTTGTCCATAACTCTTCAACTTCACAAAGTCGATTTGCAATTTTTGGAATTCCACCAGAACTAAAATCTTTTTTTAAAGATTCAATTAAAGTTGGCATTCTTGCTGAAGGGAGATTAAGACTTCGGCAAAGTTCTGATTGCGTTCTACCTGTTTGCCTTAACCAGTCTTTGATTAGAAGTACTAGATCCTCTTCGATATCTTTTGACCAGCGTTCTTTGCTCATAGTGGAAACCATTTATCCAGCTTAGATTTTGCTCTGAATTTTATCTCTGGAGTAATGTGATGTTGCCATAGACTAATGACAGCTGTTAGGGCCACAAGATCATCGCTAAAACCTGAAGCGGGAATAAAGTCGGGAATTAAATCAAAAGGAACAATTAAATAAGTAAGTGCTCCCATAATGGATAACCTCACTTGGGGAGGAGTTGTATTATCCATAATGAGTTCAAATCCCTCTAAAGCAGGCTGTGCAATTACTCTGCCTGCTCTTAATAAGATCTTTTTAAGTACCCCCTCGTCTATAACAGAACTTTCAAGTACCTCTGCTTCAAAAACTTCTTTATTGGAGTTTCTTGAACTAACCACAATTAAATACTTTTCTCTAAAAGACCACTTTGAATCCCTGTTTTTCTCAACTTTCTTAATGCACGTTGAACTACTTGTCTGCAATATTCCCTGCTGCAATTCATTTGTCTGGCGACTTCGGCTAGAGTTCTCCATTCGTTCGATCCATCTAGGCCAAATCGAAGGCTTAGTATCGTTCTCTCTTTGGGTGTGAGATTTGATTTATCCAATAACGACCAAGCTGATGCACTTCTCTCTGCTAATTCAGCTAGTTCCATGGGAGGTACTTCTTCACTTGGAAGAATATCGACAAGCTCAGAGGGGTCTGCTTTAGATTTGACTGCCCCTTGCAAGCTCACTGTGATACTTCTCAGCTCGCATGCAAGTAATTCCTCTACTTCCTCTAAAGGAATTTTCATTTGTATGGCTATCTGGTTAGTTGAGGGATGAACCCCAAGCTCTTGCATTAGTCGAGACTTGGCAGCACGAAGTTTTGTTAGTTTCTCATTTATGTTTACAGGAATTCGTATTGTTCTACTTTGCGTTGATAGCGCTCTATTTAGTCCTTGCCTAATCCACCAGTAAGCGTAAGTTGAAAATCGATGACCTCTTTTGGGATCGTACTTCTCAACAGCTCTTGTTAATCCTAAGGTGCCCTCTTGAATTAAATCAAGAAGGTCAAGCCCTTTGCCTTGATAGCGCTTGGCCAAATTCACAACAAGCCTCAGATTTGCTGTGATCATTTGATTCTTGGCCCGTTCCCCTGCCTTAAATTTTTTCTTCTCTGCGCTTGAATATTCGCACTCTGGTCCATGACCTCCAGCTTGTTGACAGCGTTCATTAAGTGCAACCATTGCTTGCACTTCTCTACCCAAAGTGAGTTCTTGCTCTGGTGTGAGCAATTCGTGTCTTCCTATTTCTCCAAGAAAGTCGCTTAAAGAACTCACGATTTATTCCTCCTTATATTTATAACCTAGAGAAAAATTGTTTACTTTCAATAGGCGTAATAAAGTGTTCGGAATTTATTAGTAATCCTTTTATCTATTCTTAATGCCTTCGCCAGGTCAATTAATCTAAAAAAAGTTTCCTTTGTTCTTTAGTTGGCTTTTTTAAAATAAAATTAGATAAATTATGTTTTAATTAAAATGTCTTAAAATCATTGATATGAACGACATTCTTTAAAGCAGTTTCTTTACCTATAAAACTCTTTAAAGAATTCTTAGTCTCGAAAAAATTATTTTTACGCACTACTCCTGATTTTAGGTAAACGATAAATTACCAAAGATTTAAGAAAATCAGTTGATTTGTTTTTTTCTCTTTCAAGACTTTTTATTAATTTGATTCTTTGTCTTTCTACCAAAGCAATTTATTTATAAGTAAAAAAGATTATAAAAGAGTTAGTTCTTTGCCTATTGATTTCTTCTGGGAGCGCCTCTTCTTTTGACTAGAACTTTTAGAACTTCTTCCCAGGAAACGTTTTGATGGGCTAGAGAAACCTGCATATGGAAAAGTAGATCTGCAGCCTCATTAGCAACTGAAATAGGATTTTTATCTTTACAAGCCATAATAAATTCGGCTGTTTCTTCTCCTATCTTTTTTAGGATTTTATTATCGCCTTCCTTCAAAAGAGTATTTGTATAGCTTCCCTCCTCAGGATTACTCTTACGACTCTCTATGACGTTGAATAATTCACTACAAGCATTAGATGGAGGGTGAAGAACGTCTTTATTTGTTTCTAAATCTTTAAAAAAACAACTTCTTTTCCCTGTATGGCATGCGATTGAACCAATTTGCTCAATTGACAAAAGTATTGTATCTGAATCGCAATCAGTCCTAATTCCTTTCAATTTTTGAAAATGTCCGCTCGTTTTTCCTTTGTGCCAAAGTTCTTTCCTTGAACGACTCCAATAGTGAACCTCACCAGATTCTAATGTTTTTGTAATGGATTCTTTGTTCATCCATGCCATCATTAAGACTGCGCCATCGACCCAATCTTGCGCTATGGCTGGGATCAAGCCGTTTTGATCAAAATGAAGATTATCTATAAAAAACATTTTTAATTAAGCCAGTTAGGCTTTTTAACTTTAATTATTTAAATTTAATCCTCTATTGGTTTTTTATTCATCTTTTTATGACGATTAAAGATATTACATTTAATTGCTCAAAGCATTTTAAAGACTATCCATGCTCTCACCGTCAATGGAAACATAAAGGACACTGTCGTTATGTTCATGGATATAGTCGAAGCTTTACCTTTTATTTTGCTTCAAACAAACTTGATGAAAATGGCTTCGTTGTCGATTTCTCAAGTCTGAGACCTTTGGAAGAGCACTTAAAAGATCATTTTGATCATACTTTTCTAGTCAATTCTGATGACCCTTTTCTTGAAACATGGAAAGAACTTCACTCTAAAGAAGTACTAGATCTTAGAGTTATGAACAATGTTGGTATGGAATCAACTGCTGAATTAGTGTGGGGATGGGCAAATGATTTATTATTTTCAAGAGAGAAAGGTAGATCTTGTTGTTGGAGAGCAATAGCACATGAAAATGATGTTAATTCCGCTAGTTATACCTTCCTCCCTGAGTGGTTCACCCCTTGATACAGTAAAATTTTCCTGTTGAAATACAATTAACGTTTTAAGTTTTTTAAGTTTTTTAGTGGAAAATTAATTTTGATTCTTTATTCTCTATCTTTATAGTGCATCCTTCTTTATATTTGCCTTTAAGAATATATCTTGCTATTTCACTTTCTAGTTCTTTTTGAATAACTCTTTTTAAGGGCCTAGCACCATAGCTAGGGTTGTATCCAAGTTCAGTAATGAAAAATAGGACATCATCATCAATTTTAAGCTCGATTCCTTTAGCTCCTAACCTTTCTCTTAAACGGTTTAATTGTAAATCGACTACTTTAAGTAGAGTTTCTTTTTTAAGTGGTTCAAAATTAATTATTTCATCAAGTCTGTTTAGGAACTCAGGCCTGAAATTTGATTTCAGTTCTTGATTAATAAGTTCATCTATATTTGTCAAAGGATCATTAGTTACATCATTTTCAGAAATTAATTCGCTTCCTAAATTACTGGTGAGAATAATAATAGTGTTTTTGAAATTTGTTGTTCTTCCTTGTCCATCAGTTACTCGGCCTTCGTCAAGTATCTGAAGCAATACATTGAAAACATCTTTATGTGCCTTTTCAATTTCATCGAAGAGCAAAACGCAATAAGGTTTTCTTCTGATTGCTTCTGTTAATTGTCCACCTGCTTCGTAACCAACGTAACCAGGAGGAGCGCCAATTAAGCGACTTACAGAGTGCTTTTCCATATATTCAGACATGTCTATTCTGATTAAGGAATTTTCACTATCAAAAAGTTGAGAAGCTAAAGCCTTGGACAATTCTGTCTTCCCCACGCCTGTCGGTCCTAAAAATAAAAAACTTGCGATTGGTCTGCTTGGATCACTAAGTCCTGTCCTAGATCTTTGTATCGCAGAAGATATTGATTGAACGGCTTTATCTTGACCAATAACTTTTTTTTGAAGCTCAGATTCAAGATTGAGTAATTTTTCGATTTCTGTTTGAGCCAGTCTTTTAACGGGGATAGATGTCCACTTTGCAATTATTTCAGCTACATCATCGGCTACAACCTCTTCTCTCAAAAGTGATTTTTCGGCATTTTGAGAGGAATTTTTTAGATTAAGTTCTTTTGATTTTAGATTTTGTTGATAATTCACAAGGGTGCCGTATTCAAGTTCAGCAGCCCTATTGAGGTCATAATTCCTTTTTGCTTTTTCTATTTCTAGTTGTACTTTCTCAATTTCTTCTTTAAGTGTTGAAATTTCTTCGATTGATTCTTTTTCTCGTTTCCATTTTTTGTTTACTTCAATTTGATTTTTTGTTAGCAATGCTAGTTCTGACGTAATTAATTCTAGTCTCTCTTTACTTGAGGTGTCTGACTCACCTTCCAAAGATAATTTCTCCATTTCAAGTTGGATGATTTTTCTATCAATCTCATCAATTTCTTCTGGCTTTGATGTTATTTCCATCTTTAAACGTGAGGCTGATTCATCTATTAGATCAATTGCTTTGTCAGGTAAAAACCTCTCTGGTATATATCTATCGCTCAAAATCGCCGCAGCTATTAGAGCGTTATCAGAGATACGAACACCATGATGGACTTCATATCTTTCTTTTAGTCCACGTAAGATCGAAATTGTATCTTGGACTGAGGGTTGTTTTACAAGTATTTGCTGAAATCTTCTTTCCAGCGCAGGGTCTTTCTCAAAATTTTCTCTATGTTCATTTATGGTTGTTGCTCCAATGCATCTTAGTTCACCTCTAGCAAGCATTGGTTTTAGGAGATTACTAGCGTCCATTGCTCCACCACTCGCTCCTGCTCCGACAACTGTATGTATTTCATCGATGAACAAAATTATTTTCCCTTCTGAATCTGTGACATTTTTAAGAACTGACTTAAGTCTCTCTTCAAATTCACCACGGAATTTTGCACCTGCAATTAATGCCCCCATGTCTAAGGAAATTAGTTGACGGTTTTCAAGGGCTGTAGGAACATCACCATTGATAATTCTTTGTGCTAAACCCTCAATAATTGCTGTTTTACCAACGCCAGCTTCTCCAATTAATACAGGATTATTTTTGGTTCTGCGGCTTAGTATTTGAATCGTTCTTCGTATCTCCTCATCTCTTCCAATTACAGGATCTAATTTTCCATCTCTGGCGGCAGAAGTAAGGTCTAATCCATACTTTTGAAGAGCTTCGTAGCTATTTTCAGCATTTTTCTGGGTCACTTTTTTGTCACCTCTAAGAGCATTTATAGCCTCAAGAAGGCTGTTTTTGTCGACATTATTTTCTTCAAACAACCTATTACAAATTCTCTCGTCATCAAATAGGGAAATCACTAAATGTTCGCTTGAAATAAAATCATCTTTGAAAGATTGTTGAATGTTTTTTGCTCTTGAAATTGATAAAGATATTTTTTTGCCAAAGAAAATAGATTCTTGGGCCAGTAGCATTTTTGGTTGGTTCTTTATAAAACTCTCTATTTCTGTGAGTAGATTTTTTATTACTCCGCCCGATCTTTCTATTATTTTTATTGCTATTTCATTTTTCTTTAGAAGAGACCAAAAAAGATGTTCTGTCTCTAAAGTCTGATGTTTTTCAATTAATGCTAAATCTTTTGCATCAATAATCCCTTGCCAAGCATTGTTAGTGAAATCATCAGGATTTACCTTCATGCTTTAAATTAATTACCAAATTTATACTATTCAAATTTGTTGATTGAATAAATATAAGAAAACCGACCTTGTTGACTTGGGAAAATAAATTTGTTAGATCACTTTGATTTTTGAACTAATTAGTTGAATTTGTAATATCTTAATTTTATCTACTTTAGACCTACTATTTCTATGGATCAGCAGATTTAACGTAATTAAAATTTTCCCAGTTTTTGGCGAATTAACACTTTTCTCAACTAATAATAAATCCTTAGATGTTTTAAATTGCAATAGTTTTTGCTCAAAAAATATGCTCAGTGAATTTGATTGAAGTTCTAAATATAGATTTTCATAAAAAAAGATGGGGTCTCCCCCATCTTAAATAAATTCTTTTGGAGATTTAGTTGACTACGATTTTTCCAACCATGCCTGCGCCCCTGTGAGGCTCGCAGTAAAAATCGTATGTTCCAGCTGTACTAAAAGTTCTCTCCCAAGACTCTCCTGGAGCGAAAGCTAAATCAGGATGACTTAGATCATCATTTCCGTCAAAAACAGCATTGTGAGGAGCTAGTTTGTTATTTACAAACTTTACGGTGTCACCAGCGCTTATGTTTAGGGTGCTTGGTTCGAAAGCAAGCATTCCAGCATCAGTTCCAAGCTTGACTTCAACAGTTGAAGCATTCACATTGGTTACGCCAATTACTAGGAATGCGAAGAAAGCAAATAACGCTGTTGAAATAGAACGAATCATGGATTTAATTCTTTTCTTTTTTTAATTTTACTACTTTAGCTTCTGTTTACCATTTTAGTGTTTAGTTAAACCAGAATTATGTAAAACTTGACTTAGCGTTTTGGCATGACTTATACCCCCGAAGGTTTCAGGAGAGGTTACGGGCTCATGTATAAAGTGTTTTTGTCTAAGACTAAATCTATCCCAATTTGTCATTTGAATTGGTAGTAATATAGTTATAAGTTCAATAAGCCAAGGCAAAATAGGGATTTGAGGGACTCTTCTCATTCCTTTCCATATTAGAAGCGTCTGAATTACTACATCAATACTTGTATAGGGTTGCCCTAAAACTAATTTTTTTATTTTAGTGGCAGAAAAAGGTTGTACAGGCTCGAAATCAGAGTTAGCTAGATGCCCGCAAATGAAAGCGATATCTGCTGCGTGAATAAAATGAAACCTTGAGGATAATTTTATCCATCTAGCCAGCCAGATCCATCTCAATGCATCTCTAAGCCCTTCGGTAAGATAACTAGTTGGAAATTTACTTTTACCGTCTAAACGTCCGCCAAAAACTAGTGTTGGGAAAACAGCTATGATCTTCGTTGCAAGCTGATGAGATTCAAGCTCTCTGAGGCATTGTGCTTTTGTTTGTATGTACTCTGTTCCATAGGTAAAAGCTTCCGGTAACAAATTTAAGTTTCTGTCAAGAACACTTGCAGTTGAGAAATAAATAATTTGTTTGATATTGGAGGGATTTAGTAAATTGAGCAAATTTTTTACTGCATCAATATTGACTTCTTTCGCCCTTTTAGGATCACCCCAAGCAGTCGCAGTATGAATAACTCTGTTGACTTCTGAAATTTCTTTCTTGAACTTATTTGATTCTCTCAAATCTCCGACTAAAATTTTAATCCTTGGGTTTTCTAAATTTATTGAAGTTATTTTTTTAGGATCTCTAACCCATAAAAATAATTCTGAAGTTGAGTTTTCGATTAGCCAATTTGCTATGTATTGCCCAACACATCCACTTGCTCCAGTAATCAGAATTATTTCGTTTTTCAAGATGAAACTTTTATAAGTTCATTCACATTTTTACCAGCCTCGAAAAATACTCTTGCATTTTCTTCTGGCGTCCCTGGAAGTATTCCATGACCAAGGTTAAGAATATGTTTTCTACCTTTCGCTTTTCTGACGACATCAACAATTCTTGATCTAATAGCATCAGGAGTACCAAACAAAAGTCCTGGATCAACATTTCCTTGGACTCCAACTGCTTGAGGCAGCCTTTTTAGTCCATCTGCCATGTCAACAGTCCAATCTAGAGAGACTATATCTACTCCGGTTTGTCCCATCCTTTCAATAACTCCCGCACTACCTGAGATATATAAAATCATAGGTGTATCTGGATGTTTTTCTTTTACTAAATTGACTACTTTTTGTTGATAAGGCGCAGCAAACTCGTCATAATCTTGTGGACTTAATTGTCCTGCCCATGAATCAAACATTTGAACTACTTGGGCCCCAGATTGAATTTGATAGGACAAGTAGTTTGCAATTGATTCTGCAAAGTGATTTAAAAGTTGATGCAGTAGTTCTGGCTCTTGGAATGCCATCGCCTTTATAACTGCATAATTTTTGCTGCTTTTTCCCTCTACAACATATGCAGCAAGAGTCCAAGGAGCACCTACAAAGCCAAGAACTGCAGCCTTGTTCCCAACGCTTTCCCTTAGCCTTCCAAGGACTTCCCCAACAAAAGACATGCTTTCTTCTGGTTGAAGGGGTTTAAGGTCTTTAACCTGTTTGAGGCTTCTTATTGGGTCATTTATTAAGGGTCCTTTACTTTCAACGATGTCAAAGTTAATTCCCATCCCAGGAAGAGGAGTCAAGATGTCTGAAAAAAGTATCACTCCATCTGGTTGAAAAGCTTTAAAAGGTTGCATTGAAATTTCATAAGAAAGATCGGGGTTTTCGGATCTTTCCCTGAAGCTTGGATGATTATCACGAAGGTCACGATATACCTTCATGTATCTCCCCGCTTGTCTCATCATCCAAACTGGGGGCCTTTCAACATTTTCTCCGCGAGCTGCACGGAGTAGTAAAGGAGTAGTTTCGTTCATTATTTTGTCCTTTTATTCGAAAAACTTACATGAAGCAGTAACTTGAAAATCATGAAATACGTTCTCTGCAAAAGTTCGACATACCTTTTGAATTTTTACATCCAGACGACAGTTGAAATTAGGTTTTAAGTCAAGGTTGAAACATTTCTATTCGAGGAAGCTTAATTCTTCTTGGATTTATGCTTTAGAACCAGAACGCTAAGAGGAGGAAGGCAAAGATCTATAGAATTTTCATAGCCATGTATGTTGTATAGATCTGTTGATTTCCCTCCCATATTACCTAGGTTTGAACCTCCATATTGACTCGCATCTGTATTGAAAATTTCTTCATAGAATCCGTCAACAGGCACACCTATTCTGTAATTGGAGTGGTTTTGAGGTGTGAAGTTTGCCACTATTACTAGCCATTCTCCATCAGTTTTTTCTCTTCTCATGAAACTGATTACTGAATTTTTATTATCATCGCAATCAATCCACTGGAATCCGTATTCGTCAAAATCATTTCTCCATAAAGCAGGTTCTCTTTTATATAAATTATTCAAATCATCTACTAATTTCTGTATTCCTTTGTGAGGTTCATAATTTAGAAGATCCCATTGCAAATCATCCCAAACATTCCATTCTTGGCGCTGCCCAAATTCCATTCCCATAAATATTGTTTTTTTACCTGGATGTGTCCACATATATGCAAGTAAGGCTCGTGTATTAGCGTACTTCTGCCAGTCATCGCCAGGCATTTTGTGTAAGAGATGACTTTTCCCGTGAACAACTTCATCGTGGCTTAAAGCAAGCATAAAGTTTTCGGTAAAGTTATAACAAATGGAGAAAGTAATGTTGTTTTGATTGAATTGTCTAAACCATGGGTCAATTTCAAAATAATCGAGCATATCGTGCATCCAACCCATGTTCCATTTTAGATTGAAACCGAGTCCATCCATGTCAGTTGGTTTGGTTACACCAGTCCATGTCGTTGATTCTTCTGCAATAGAAAGTGCACCTGGAAAATGTTGAAAAAGAACGTGATTAGCCTGTTGTAGAAATCTGACTGCTTCAAAATTTTCATTCCCTCCATCTTCATTAGGTATCCATTCACCCTCTGGACGAAGATAGTCTTTGTAAAGCATTGAGGCAACTGCATCAACACGTATGCCATCTATATGAAATTGATCAAACCAGAAAATTAGATTTGCAACTAGAAAATTACGAACTTCATTTCGACTGTAATTGAAAATTAATGTTCCCCATTCTTTATGCTCTCCAACTCTTGGATCTGAATGCTCGTATAGATGGCTGCCATCAAAATAAGCTAGTCCATGCTGATCTTTAGGGAAGTGGCCCGGGACCCAATCGAGAATGATTCCTATTCCTTCTTTATGACATGAATCAACGAAGGCACGAAACTCATCTGGTGATCCAAATCTACTTGTAGGCGCATACCAACCTGTAACTTGATACCCCCATGACCCATCAAAAGGGTGCTCTGAAATTGGCATAAGCTCGATATGAGTGAAGCCTCTTTCTTTGACATAGGGAATGACCTTATTTGCCAGTTCTTTATATGTAAGCAATCTTGAGCCAGGCTTCATATCTGCAGCTGGAACTGGAGCTCTATGCTCTCCGTTTGAGTTGATAAATGGATCGTCCGAGGAAGCATGCATCCAGCTTCCTAAATGCATTTCATAAACCGAAATTGGTTGCTCTAAAGGATCTCTATTGTCACGATTGGATATCCAAGACTGATCACTCCATTGAAATGAGTCGATTTTTGATATAACTGAGCTTTTTGCTGGTCTTACTTCATGTTGAAAACCATAAGGGTCGGCTTTCTCGTAGCAATGTCCTTTTTCAGTCCTGATTTCATATTTGTATAAATCTCCCTCACTTAGACCAGGTATGAATAGTTCCCAAATTCCTCCTAGACGTTTTTGCATTGGGTGATGGCGTCCATCCCATGAATTGAGATCACCAATAACGGAAACACTCTTTGCATGAGGCGCCCATAAGCAAAACATAACTCCTTTCTTTTTATCTATTTCTGTGAGATGAGCACCCATTTTTCGCCATATGTGATGGTGATTTCCCTCCGCGAAAAGATGTCTATCAATTTCACCCATCCACTCTTTTCGGAAACTCCAAGGATCATGTTGAACATGTTCAATTCCTCCTCTATTTACTTTTATTTGATAGTCAGTACCTGGATCTTTTTCTAAAACCCCCTCAAATATCCATTCATGATTGGGATTTTGTAGCTTAATTTTAGTTTGTTGTGTTACCAGTTCAACTTGACTTGCCTCAGGCATCCATATTCGAATGATCCATTTATCTTTAAATGGTTGAGGGCCAAGAATTGAAAATGGACTTTCATGTCTGCATTCAGAAAGTCTTTGTCCGTCGTCTTTCAAAGAATCTAATAGAATAGAGACGGTCATGATTTATAGCTTAAATAGCTAGTAAGCTTAATCCTCTACAAGTAAATATTGAACCCCTAAGAGGAAATAAGTGATTCAAATTTAAGTTTTGAATTTAAAAGTAAGAGTGAAATTGTTGTCACTAGGCAGTTAGGGCTAGGTCCTTCGCACAAATATTTACTCTTACCAGGATTTATTCCAATTGCTGGCCATCCAGATCCTGAAATTGAAATTCTTAAACGATCCCCTTTTTTAAATGTGGCGAGAATAGGTTGAAGTCTGATTTCTCTAGCACTTGTTATACCTTTATCACAATCAGCAATTCTGAGTACACCCGTCGAAAGTTGAGTAACAGTATTCTCTACTGCTTTAGGAATTATTGATAATGCAACAAATAGATCAAAACATTCCCTGTCACAGTTAGTTTCTAAAAAAAGAGTTGGAATGCCCTCCAGCCTAAGATCTTTCAAAATAGGGTCTGATGTAAATACTGCGACATCAGGTCGAATATCAAGCTGATATCTGTTTGCTTCACCAGCGGTATCACTCAGATGTCCTCCGATGGAAGGTATGGGTCTCCATGGGTCGTGAACTAAATTCACCTCACTATCTGCTTCTAAATCAGAATTCGGGGCTAGGAATCCTTCAAGATGATTTATTGAGGCTAAACCTTCGCTTCGAAGACTCCAAGTGGGAGTTTTGTTTTGAACCGAAAGCTCCCAACCCTTAGTGGTTAAGTTCCAAAGATTGATTTGAGAGAAATGACTCTCTTTGTTTTTTTCTTTTAAATGAGAATCAAAAAAATCTAACTGGGTGCGTTGTGCTCCCTCCCACCATTGAAGATGAGTAGCAGGACCAATTAGTAATTTGGGATTGCCTCCAGCCTTTTTAGCTTTCTCAAAAATATCTAAAATTCCTTTCAAATGAGGATCCCACCAACCCCCAATTAGAAGCAAGGGTTTTTTTAACCAGCTACTTAATGGCTTATGAGTTTTCCATTGAGGAGTTTTGCTTGACGAAAGATTTAGCCATTTATGTGCCATCCCTTCTGGGTCATACTTTTCAAGTAAATCATGACCGTTATATAAATATTTTTTCGATTCAAGATTTTCACGGATTTCATGCCAACCTTTCCAATTCTTCTCTCTTTGTGCTTTTTGGGCGGCTAATTGCAAACCCCATCCAATTCCCAAGTGCCACCAAAACGCTCCTCCTTCACAACTCCAATGTTCATCCTCCGAAAGGCCTGTCATTGCAGGAATAATGCAATCAGGTGGGGGAGTACCTTCCTCCGCAATGAGCTGTGTTAATCCTTGATATGAAAAACCGTATGTGCCTAGTAGACCATTGCATTCAGGCAAGGATCGGACCCAATTATGAGTTTGACTAGTGTCTGAAGCTTCTTGATTGAAACCTGAAAATTCCCCTCCAGACCCACCTTGACCACGAACATCTTGTATGACAACTAGATAGCCCTTGCTAGCCCACCAAGATGGATGGGCATAAGTAATTGTAGAAGCAATTTCTCTTCCATATGGTTGGCGCATAAGTAAGACTGGCCATGGTCCATTCCCCTGAGGCGACCAGATTCGAGATTTGAGTACTGTTCCGTCTCTAAGTTGTAAGTCTTCGTCTCTGTATCTTATTGAATTCATTATCTCTTTAAAAAGTTTCTGGGCAATAAAGACCTCTTACGTACATAGAAAGGATCTCAGCATCTCCTTCGCTTATATTTTTTTGAATTGAGATTTTTTGAATAGATTTTTGTGAACCGGCTGAAATGTTTTCTTTATTTAGTTTTCTAAAGCTTTCACAAATAGACTTCGCTTCATCAGGATTCCTTTTTACACCTTCAAGAAGTCTTGATTGAGCGATTACACCTTGATTGATTCCAAATGATGCAAATATTAAAGTGATTAGTAAACCATTCATTTCAATTAGTTTACCAAGTTTCTATTGGATTAATTATATTCTATTACCTAATGGCACTTGGGTACATTAAATAAATTTTTTTTTGCTTTCTCTATTAAAAAATGAGCTTTTTTTAGATCTATTATTGGAATTCTTCCTGTTCGTAGAGTTCTTTCAAAGCGCCCAGTCTTTTGAACTAGCTCTTGAGGCGTAAGTCGTGAAATGGCCTTATTAGAAATTAACCCTGAGTGCATCAATAAGGCAGCTTCGCTAAGTTGAATATCTAAAGTACATATAAAATATGCTATGCATTTAAGTCTTTTTAGATTGCGAACACTTCCCAAGCTTCCATAGATTAGATTATTTATTTCTTCATCACTAATAGATAATAAAGAATCCCATGTTTTTATATTATTTGATATGAGTATTTTTTCTTCTTGATAAAAGCTTTTAGGAAGATCTTTCAAAAATGACTTATTACTCATCAGTCTCTAATAAGGAAATTTCTTCAATATCAGCATCATTTGAGAAATTTTCACTTGCAGAATAATTCCTGTCTGGTAATTCTATTATCTTTGATTCTTTTAAATCATTTATTAATTCACCTAGAATAATTGGTTTACTTGTTCCATCACCAGCGGATTCTATTTTTCTGAGCCTGACTTTGACCTGAGCGCCATTTCTTCCTCCCCCTTTCAAATTTCCGGCTATTTGTAACAATGTTGGTTTTATTGCTTCTTTAGGGAAATCATTAGATGCTTGTGCAACAACTAAATCAAATCCATTGTCGTAAACAATAGGAGCATATTTGTAGCCCTCAACATTAAAGGGAGGAGTATAGCTTTGCTCAAAGGCCCAGCAACTAGCAGATAATAAAAGTGTGAAAATTGTTGTCCCAGTTAGTCGGAATTTAATTCCCCAGTTAAATAAATAAGCCAAAATAGTCAATACGCCCAGTCCTGCCCCCACCCAGGCTAGCCATTTTGTAACATCTTGGATAACTTCAATCATAGACATAGGCTGGTTTCTCCTGAATTGATTCTTTATAGTTTGTTAGCTCCCCCAAGTTTGAGAATAATGTTTCATGGGAGATGAGTGGAGCTCTAAAAGATTAAAGCGTTGGGGACTTGCTGGAACCTTTGCTGCGTTGGGTGGTGTTTTGATTTGGAGTGGCGCAGATCTACTAGTAGATAGAACTATAAGCCGTTTTTCTCCACAAATAGAAAAAACATTATCTAATTCATTAGGTCATCCTTTAAAAATAGGTTCATACAGGGGGCTCAGACCATGGGGAGTTGAGTTAGGGCCAACAAGGCTCCTTCCAGGGATTAAAGATTCTTCTTCAGTTAATATTTCAAATTTAACAATTAAATTTGCTCCTTTTGCGAGTTTATTGAATTGGAAACCAGTAGCAATATTTAATCCAAAAGGAACAGAAATTATATTAAACAAAAATGATACTGGTTCATTTTGGGTTGTTCCCCAGAAAGATAATCCTAAACAAATCAATCTTCAACTAAAATTTAATTTAAAAGAACCAACCAAAATTGTATTTAATGCTGGGGATACGACATTATTAGCAAAAGGTAATCTATCTCTAAATCTTGGTGAGAAAAAAATTTTTGGTGCGATTAATCTAGAGTCCAAAGAACAAGGAAGCCTCTATCTTTCAGGAAAGGGTTATTGGGATGGAATCGAATTTCAAACTAAAGTAAAAATCAATAAACTTAGTCTTTCTATCTTTGAGAGAATTTTAGGAAATAATTCTAATTTTATTGCAAGAGGAAATATAAATGGAAGTCTAAAATTGGGAGTTAAGAAAGGCTTGATAAGGTGTAATGGTGGTTTATTGCTTAATAACTTAACTCTGATGGGAGGGCCTCTAAGTGATACATTGTCTACAAATAATTCAAAAATAGAATGTGATAAAAATAAGCTTAAGTTAATTGATTCTAATTGGAATTATGGATATTGGGATATATCTAATTCATCTGAAATACCATTCTATAAAAAAGATAAAACTTATATAAATTCTGAAACTACTATTAAAATTAAAGATTTTGATCATAAACCACTTTCTTTAAAATTAAAATTACCAATCTCAGTAGTTGACAGACAATTTATTCCTGGGGAACTTAATGCTAATTTTAATTTAGAATCTTTTCCTTTAGGTGCTTTAAATCCAATACTAAATGCATCATTATCAGGGAAATTAAATACAAAAGGTGATTTTCAGGGTCCTTTATCTTCTCTGAACTCTACTATTAACCTTTCCTTGGAAAATCCACAAGTTAATGGTATTCGATTAAGGGAAAAATGGAGAGGTTCTTTTACTCGAATTCCAAGTGAAAAGAAGTGGGGGAGTTTGAGAATGAAATCAGAAGGTGCTTCTATCCCAGCTAATCTTCAAATTAACTTTAATAAGGATGGTGATTTTAATGATTTAAATCTAAATAGATTAGGAGGTGAAATAAGTCTAAATCCTAAATCAAATGCTTTTGAATGGGAGGCTAATAAATTCAAATTAGATCGTGTAGAAGTGGCATTCCCGCCAGAGAAAAGTTTTAAACGAATCTTTGGGGAAGTTACAGGTAACGGATTATTTTCTCTTGACCCATTATTTCTTAATGGTGATTTGAGTTTAGATTATTTTAGATTGTTAGGTTTCAAATTAAAAAATGCAAGTATTAAAGGTCAAATTAAAAATTCAGAAACTAATTTAACAGGTGAATTAATACCATCTGAAAATGGAAAGATTAAATTTGATATTAATAATGGCTCCGAATTTTCTTTGTTAGCTCAAGTGAAGGATGTAAGCGCTAGTTGGATTACTGCTACAGCTTTAGAGTTTCCTAAATTAGGATTGAAATATTCAGATGCAATTGGGAAGGCTGAAGATTTAGAAAAATTTATAATTGGTTATCCAATTAGTTCTATAGATTCTCAGTTCGAAGCTTTAACTAGGTCTCAAGATTCATATAGAGAAGAGATTTCTAAGGTAAATAGTGAGAGCATTATTAATCCTTATGATCTAAAGGGGGATATTAATGCTGATATTAAATTAAGTGGTCCAAACCTATCTGATTTAAATTTAGAAGCAAAAGCTTTTGGTAAGGTTTGGACAAATAAATTAAAGATTATAAATTCTAATAAAATCAGACCCTTTAAGGTAACTTTTAATGGGAACCTAGCTTCAGGTCTGGGAGATTTTTCTTTACTTAATTTAAATTTTTCATTATTATCTCTAGTTGCGCCAATACCTTCAGCGGTTGATGGGTATTTTGGTTTAAAAGGTAAATATAGTTTAGCTAATTCAACTCCACAAGTTACAGCAGATTTAATTATTAAAGATACAGTAATTTATAACAGAAAGATTATTTTAGATAATGGAAATATTATATTTAAAGACAATAATCTCGAATTTGATATCACTCTAAGGGATAAATCTTCGGCAAATCCTGTTAAGTTAGGTGGAACCTACCCATTAATTAGTTCTTATCCTATTGATCTAAAGATCGAAAGTCATGGAGATGGGTTAGCGTTCTTGACTGGGCTAACGAAAGGGAATGTCTCTTGGACCTCAGGGACAGCTGATCTAAGCTTGTTGATTAGAGGAACCCCTGCGAAACCGGTTGCTAATGGTTTTTTGGTTTTAAAAAACAGTGAGCTACTTTTTCAAGATAAAGAAATTAATAATTTGAATAGCACAATAGTTTTTGATTTTAATCGAATTGAAATCCGTGATCTAAAAGCAAATATGGGGGCTAACGGCATTATTAGCAGTCAAGGTGGAATTTCGTTGTTTGATTCTCAATTAAGTGAAAGCGAGCCATTGGCTCTTTCGATAGAAAAAACACGTATTAAGACGGCATTTACTGACATCAGAGCTTCGTCTAGCCTTGTTGTTAAGGGATCTATTTTGAAACCTCAATTATCAGGTGAAGTCTTTATCTCAGAAGGTTCGATTTTTGCTAAAAGGGCTAAAAATCCAAGTAAGACTTCATCTGAAAAATCGGATCGTTATCAAGATTCTAAGGTCAGAATAATTCGTAGATTACCAGAACAAAACTGGAACCAGAAAGAACCTCTGGTTTTATTTATTCAAGATGAAGATGCACCTGCAAGTCGAATAGTTAGTGCTGGTTTGCCTAATGGATTTGAATCACTAACCTTTGATAATTTAAAGCTCGCACTTGGCCCTTCATTGCGATTAGTTTCTCAACCCTTGGCAAGCTTTGAAACAAATGGATTCCTTATCTTGAATGGCGCTTTTGACGAGACCCTTGATGTTAGTGGAGTTATTAAACTTGATAGTGGCTACGTTAATCTCTTTACGACTACTTTTAATCTAGATCAAAGTGAACCAAATGTAGCCGTATTTGTACCATCTATGGGCTTGGTTCCATATATTGATGTGACTCTGAATAGCCGCGTTCCAGATAATGTTAGAGACGTAAGTAATTTTTCCTCTAATGGCATGGCATCATTTGGTATTGGAGGATCTCGTTTCGTAAATGTTGAAGTGGCGGCTTCTGGACCTGCAGATCGCATTAGTGAAAATTTTCAATTGAGAAGTACTCCATCTTTGGGAAGAAGTGAGTTGATAGGACTTTTAGGAGGTAATTCTCTTGCAAATCTAATAAGTAGTGGAGGCAATGGTGATGTACTTGCGAGCTTTTTGAATAGATCTTTTGCTTCGTATCTTCAAGGCAATATCAATGGTTTTTTGAGTGATAGGCTTCAAATATCATTGTATCCGGCATATATAAATGGATCAGATTCAGAGGATGATACTAGTGATAGTAGTTCTTCAAGTGCTGACCAGGAAGATACTAATCTACCTGGTCAACAGGCATGGGTGACCGAAATAGGAGTTGATCTTAACGATAAAATTAATTTCTCAGTTCAGGCTGCTCCTAACCGAAAAGATATTCCACCGAAAGGAAATATTACTTTTCAAATGAATCCCAACGTAGGTCTACTAGGCTCGTTTGATAAGAATGGGAATTGGCAAAGTCAACTCCAACTCTATTTTAGATATTAAATAATGAATAGTTAAAAAAAATGATCTACTTAAAAAATGCTCAGTTAGATAGATTTTTATCTTCTTTTATTGCTTGATTAGCCATTAAAGGAATATTTTAAAGATAGTAAAAATTATCTTTGATTAAATAGTTGATCTAAATCAAATGAGTACAAACTTTTCAGTTCCTGAGCCTACCCCCCAGCTAGTAAAAGTAGCCGAGAGTGCAAAAGAGGCTTCTATTTCGCTTGGTCAATCCACAAACAAACAACGGTGTGAGGCTTTGACTGAAATGGCAAATGCTTTGAATGATAATGCTGATGAAATATTAAAAGCAAATGTTCAAGACCTTGAAAGGTCAGAAAAAGAAGGGTTGAATAAGTCACTTCTATCAAGACTTCAGTTAACAAAAACTAAACTCAAAGGATGCATAGACGGAGTCCTCAAAGTTTCAAATCTTGCAGATCCAATAGGTAAAAGACAACTTCATAGGGAATTGAATGAAAACCTTATTCTTGAGAGAGTGACAGTTCCATTAGGAGTCTTAGGAGTGATATTTGAGTCGAGACCAGATGCATTAATACAAATAGCGTCTCTTGCTGTTCGTTCTGGTAATGGAGCGTTATTAAAAGGAGGAAGTGAGGCAAAAGACACAAATCAAGCAATAATGGATTCTCTTGATAAAGGATTAAGAAAAGCAAATGTGGGTTCTGGGGCGTTGTCTTTGCTTACCACACGTCAAGAAAGTCTAGGCTTACTACGTTTAGATAAGTTTGTAAATTTGATAATACCTAGAGGTAGCAATGAGTTGGTTCAATTTATTCAAGAAAATACTCGTATCCCTGTCTTAGGGCACGCTGATGGAATTTGCCATTTATATGTGGATAATTCTGTAGATATTGATAAGGCTATAAGCATAGCTTTAGATAGTAAGATTCAATATCCTGCTGCTTGTAACGCAATTGAGACATTATTAATTCATGAAGATATTGCCGAGATGTTTTTGAAGAAAGGCTTGCCAATTTTTTCAAGTGAAGGAGTTACTCTAAAGGGAGATACAAAGAGTCAAGCTTTAGGGGTAAAAAATAAGGCTGATGAATCAGACTGGTCTAAAGAATATCTTGATTTAATTCTTTCAATAAAAATTGTTCGTAATGTAAACGAAGCTATTGAACATATTCGTAAATATAGCTCTCGACATACAGAGGCAATAGTTACTGAAGACAAGATGGTTGCTGAAAAATTTTTAAGTTCGGTTGATAGTGCAGGTGTTTATCATAATTGCTCTACTCGTTTTGCAGATGGTTTCCGATATGGGTTTGGAGCTGAAGTTGGTATAAGCACACAGACTCTTCCACCAAGAGGACCAGTTGGATTGGAAGGCTTAGTTACCTATCGCTATTATCTCAGAGGTGATGGTGATCTCGTTAAGGACTTCGCTTCTGGAGATAGAAGTTTTTCTCATATTGATCTACCATTATGAGTCAACTTCATAATTTAAGCGCAATTCATATCAAAGATATTAATCTATGGGCTCATGTAGGTGTTTTAGAAAGTGAGCGAATACATGGTCAAAGATTTCTTCTTGACCTCAGTTTTTGGTTGGAATTGGATGAGTCATCCAAGCTTGATAAATTAGATAAATCAATAGATTATAGCGAGGCAGTTAAAGCTGTTAAAAAACTTTCATTTGAAATCAAATGCTTAACGATTGAATATTTTAGTGATCAAATTTTGAATCTTCTTGAGTCTCTATATGGTCCAGTGCCAATTCATATTCTGCTGACAAAATGCTCTCCACCAATAGATGGATTTACTGGAAGTGTTCTAATCGAAAAAAAGAGAAATTTCTTATTTCCTATTAATTAATTGTATATAAACAAAAGACCAATTTTTCTTGTTCATGGTTTGTGGAACAATCCTAAATTATTTGAAAAATTAATTAAAAAAATAAACGAAGATGATTATGAATTGTATAGACCACATTTGCCACACAAATATGGAAAGACCTCCCTTAAGCGTTTAGCTCTAGATCTTGATTCTAAGATTGAAGAACTGGTGGGTCCTGAAATCGAAATTGATATTGTTGGTTTTTCAATGGGTGGATTAATAAGCAGGTTTTGGTTACAAAATCATGATGGTTTTTTAAGAACTAAACGTTTTTTTAGTATTGGTACGCCTCATTTTGGTACTTACACAGCTCAAATGATCCCTTCATTTTTGATGCCAGGTATTGCTGAGATGAAAAGAGGAAGTCGTTTATTATCTCTATTAAATAATGACTTGACTTCCTTAGAAAAGGTCGAATGTACTAGCTTTTTTACAAAATGGGATTTGATGTCATTCCCAGGCTGGCAGGCAAAACTTTCTATTGGTGAGTCTTATCACTTACCTGTGTTGACACATAAAGAATTGATAACAAATTCTAGCTCTCTTGATATTTTGGTCAAAAAGATTTTTAAAAATAGCTAATTAAGACCACTATGTCTTATTAGTGCTTCAGTAGAGGGAAGTCTTCCTCTAAATTGTTTGAAAACCTTATTGGGTGAACGACTACCACCAAGACTAAGAATTGAATCTCGATATTTTTTACCAATCTTTCTTACTTCATCCTGATTAGCAAGGCCTGCCTCTTCAAAAGCGGCAAAGGCGTCAGAACTGAGTACCTCAGCCCATTTGTAAGAGTAGTATCCAGCAGCATAGCCACCAGCAAAAATATGACTGAAGGCACAGAGAAATTGATCTTCTGGAATAGGCTCCATTACTGTTGTATTTTTTGCGATTTCTCGTCGAAACTCATCTGGGGAAATTTCTAAATCTTCATTCCATTGACTATGGAGTTTTAGATCAGTAAGAGCAAAATGTATTTGCCTTAAAGTCGCTAGCCCAGAATTAAATGTTCTGCTTTGCCTTAATTTATTGATTTCAGATTCTGGTAATGGTTCTTTCGTCTTCCAATGTATTGCTATTTCAGAAATTGTTTGATCCTCCAAGCACCAATTTTCCATGAATTGGCTTGCTAATTCGACAGCATCCCATTCGACGTTATTAATACCGGCTGCTTGAGGGTAATTTATAGTTGTCAGCATATGTTGTAGTCCATGCCCAAATTCATGAAAGAGAGTTTCTACTTCTTCGAAACTCATAAGACTGGGTTTGTTAGCAATTGGAGGAGTTTGATTGCAGACTAAATAGGCTACTGGGAGAACAATATCATCTTTTGTTTTTTGATTTCGGCACAAACATTCATCCATCCAGGCCCCTCCTCTTTTTGTCGCAGGACGACTGAATGGATCTAGATAAAAAGATGCAATTTTTTGGCCATCTATATTTTTAACATTGAAGAAACGAACATCTTCATGCCATAAAGGAGCTGTATTAATTGCTTCTTCAATGTCAATTTCAAAAAGTCTTTTGCACAGATTGAATAGACCATCAAGAACTTGATCTAGAGGAAACCATGGCCTGAGTTTCTCTTGGTCAAGATCGTATTTCTCTTTGCGAAGAACTTCGGACCAAAAACTTATATCCCATGGAGATAGCTCAAAATCTTCGTTTTCTCCATTTCTTTTGGCACACTCACGAAGATGTATTACTTCTTTTTCGGCATGATGTATTGCTGCTATTCGTAATTCTTCTAGTAACATCTCAACAGCTTCTTCATTGTCCGCCATCTTTGTGGCTAAACTAATTTCACACCAATTTTTATATCCTAATAGTTTTGCCTGTTTGTTTCTGAGATCTAGAATTTCTTCGATTATTTTTTTATTATTAATCTTTCCATCGCTAGCTCTACTTACAAAAGCTCTGTAGACTTTCTCTCTAATACGTCTATTTTTTGCATAGGTTTGAAAAGGAATGTACCTAGGCAAATCTAACCCAACTCTCCATGGTCCAATTGCTGATGACGGGTCATTACCTTCTTCATCTTTGTCACCAGCTTCCTTTGCCGCAAGAGCCAATGTTTCAAGTGCTCTTTCAGGAAGCCCCTCGACTTCTGATTTGTTTTTTAATAAAAGGCTCCAATTCTTAGTAGCATCTAATACGTTGTTACTAAATGTCGTTGACAATTCGGCTAGTCGCTCACTACGAGAATTAAATAGTGTTTTTTCATCAGCTTCTAGACCGATCCCTTTGTTTTTCATGGTTATGAGTTCTGTCTCAAGTATTCTTATTTGTGTTTCGTCCTTTATATTTCCATGCTCTTTTAAATTTAAGAGCGCCTTAAAAATGACCTCGTTTTGAGCGAGCTGATTGCTAAATCTAACGATTGTAGGTTGCTGATTTGAATGAACTGCACGTAATTCAGTGGAATTGCATACTGCATTCAGATGACTTACAACCCCCCAACTCCACCTAAGCTTTTCACCTATTTCATAAAGCTGAGGCATTACATCATCCCAACTAAGTGAGCTTTTAGTTTGTAATTGTTTTTCGAGTTGTACTTCTAGTTTATCTAATTTTTCATTTAGTTCTTTTATAAGCTTGGGTATATTTTCAGTGATCTCGTTAGGGGTGATTTTATCGTAATCAGGAAGGCCTTCACCTTTTAATAGAGCTGTTGGCTTTATTGAAGTCATTTTTAAGATTCAAAAACTAACTGATTGGTACAAGGTTATTGGTAATTAATGATTGTGCGAGAGCATTTGTTGATACCTCATATAAATCAATAGCTATTCTTGGCCAAAAACCTATTACTAATGTAGGAACTAAGAGGCTTAAACCTATTGAAAGCTCTCTAGCATCCATTTCTTTCACTATGGATAATGCAGGGATCCTAGGGCCAAAAAATACTCTTCTACACATTGAAAGAAGGTAGATAGGAGTTAAAACCAGTCCGATAGCTGCTAAAAGAATTGTTATTGCTCTAAATAAAGAAGTGAATCCTTCTTGACTAGTGATGCCTAGAAAAACTGTGATTTCACTTATAAATCCACTCATCCCTGGTAAGGCAAGTGACGCTAAAGAACTGGCCAAGAAGAATGCGAAAGTAATTGGTAAAGCCTTTGCTAAACCGCCCATGTTAGGGATTGAAAGAGTATTGGTTCTTTCATAAAAACTTCCAGTAACAAAAAACATTGCGGCAGCAATCAGTCCATGGCTAATCATTTGGAGCATCGCTCCACTGATTCCAAGTGCATTAATTGCGCCAATTCCAACAAGAACAAAACCCATGTGACTTACAGAACTGCAAGCGATGCGCCTTTTTACATTGTCTTGTGCAAAAGCATTTAGAGCTCCATAAATAATATTTACTATCCCAATGATGATTAGAGCTGGAGCAAGTATTAAATGAGTATCAGGTAAAATTTGGACATTAAATCTTATAAGAGCGTAACCTCCCATTTTTAATAAAACACCAGCTAATAACATAGAAACCGGTGCATTTGCTTCCCCATGAGCATCGGGAAGCCAGGTATGAAGTGGAAAGATAGGAAGCTTTACTCCAAAACCAATTAAAAAACCTAAATAACAAAATATCCCAAAATTCCCGGTAAAAGATTTGGCTGCAATTTCACTTAAATTGAAGGTGAATTGATCTCCAGAAAGAGCTAAAGCAAGCCCACTAATTAATATTAAAAGGGAAGCCAGTGCGGTGTAAAGAATGAATTTTGTTGCTGCATAAAGTTTCCTTTTGCCTCCCCAAATAGCAATCAAAAGATAGACTGGAACTAGCTCAAGCTCCCAAGCTAAAAAGAATAGTAAGAAATCTTGCGATAGGAAAACTAAAGCTTGGGCTGAAGCTTGTATAAGTAATAGCGCAAAGTAAAGCCTTGTTTTTTGTTTTACTTTCCAACTTGCAGCTGCGGACAAAAAAGTGATTAGACCGCTTAGGACTACCAGCGGAGCGGATATTCCATCTACTCCCAATGACCATTCAAGTCCTATAGACGGAAGCCACTGAAGTCTTTCTACCAACTGCAAGCTTTCGCTATTTGGATCAAATAAATTGGCTAAAGCCAATACAACTATTAGAAAATCGGCTAATAAAATTACTAGGGCTATATTTCTCGGAAGATTAGAATTTTTACTTTCTTGCGTTGGGAGGAAAGGCATTATCAATGCTCCAACTATGGGAAGGAGCACAATGAGTGAGAGCCATGGAAATACCGTCTGAGAATCAATACTCATAGGCAGATTGGCATCCATAATTTGGGGCAAGTCAGCCATAAAGCTATCAGTTTTTTTTCGTTTTCATGAGTAGAACTACCCAAAGGTGTTTGAAATGCATTCGCTTCCTGTGAGCTGGAGGCTCATTAAAGGAGCACGACTTGCTACACCAGCAGCTTCCCAAGCTTTGACCATCGCGACACTGACTTCTCGGCCTTTAGTCGCTTTGCACAAGGCAAGAATGCTTGGTCCTGCTCCACTAATTGCACATCCTAAAGCTCCGGCAGCCTTTGCTGCTTCTCTTACCTCTAACCCACCTTTAATCAAACCCCATCTGTAGGGTTCATGAAGCTTGTCATGCATACCATCTGTAATTAAATCCTCATTTCCAGTCCTTAGTCCTTGAAGCAGAAGAGTAAGTGCACCTAAATTGATTACTGCATCATTGACTGGAATATTCTCCGGCATTACACGTCTCGCTTCGCTTGTGCTAAGGCGAATAGATGGAATTGCAACTACTGCTTTTATTGATTTATCCCAATCACAGCGGACCACTCGCCATCTGTCGGATGCAGTTTTAGCGGTTACGCAAAGACCTCCTATTAATGATGGAACAACATTGTCTGGATGACCCTCTATATCTATTGCCAGCTCCAATAATTTTTCCTTAGGCAAAGGATATCCAGCAAGTGCATTTGCTCCAACTAGCCCTGCCACGATGGCTGTAGCACTGCTTCCAAGTCCTCTTGCGGGAGGTACTGCCAATTTTACTCTTGCTTCAAGAGCTACAGGCTCTATACCTGCAGTTCTCCAAACTCTTTGCGCGGCTCGATAAAAAAGGTTTTCAGGGCCGCCTCTTAAATGATTGCCTTCAGTACTTTCCATTATTAATTCAAATCTTTCAGCATTACCTTCAATTCTTTTAATAGTGAACTGATTGGAAAGGTCTAATGCTGCTCCAAGGCAATCAAACCCTGGACCAATATTGGCTGTAGTAGAAGGGACTTCTACTACGACAGTTTGTCCTATTTTTGGCGGCCCCATGTTTTTATCCTTTAGCTAAGTCTCCCATTTTATTCGGCAATTAAGCGTGCTCTGCAAGCTGAGCTGAATAATGTCGCTTCTTTATCTTTAAGAACAACCAATGGAATTTCCTTTAAATAAGATTGAAAGCGACCCTTATTACTAAATGCACTAAGGAAGTTAGAAGAGTTTATTCCATCGAGGTTTTTTGCTGCTGTTCCACCTGCTATCCATAAGCCTGAAGAGCAAAGTTCTTGTAAAGCAAGGTCTCCAGCTGCAGACCCATAAGCATTTAGCCATAGTTGCAAGGCTTCAGTCATTAATTTGTCTCCGTTTTTTGCTTTTTCCCAAACAAGTGCGGGTAAATCTGTGGAATCTGATTTGTCACTATCCATATTTTTTAAAATTACCTGAAGTGGATGGCTTTCATTTATTGGATCATCCAATTTCCATCTGGCAATCATGCCAAGGCCAGTACCACTAACAATTCTTTCAATGGATATTCTTTGAATATTTAACTTCTTTTTTAGCCATTTGACTAATGCCCATTCGTTTTCTGTTCTTGGGGAAAATTCTCGATGCCCTCCTTCACTTGGAAATATAGAGATGCTTTTAGGGGTTATCAAGCCTCTGGACATTCCTAAGCCAGTACCAGCTCCGATAATTGCAATTAATTTTTGATTGTTTTTGTAATCAGAATTTAATGTCCCTTGTATTACTTCATATTGGTTTCTATTGAAAAATGGTATTCCATAGATTAAAACTGAAAAATCATTTATTAATTCAATATTATTTATTTTTGAAAGTAGAGATAACTTTTTTGATTCGATATCCCAGCCAAGATTTGTAATCTTAACCTCCTGATTTTGTATTGGCCCGGCTACACCAATAGAACCATTTTGAGGCAGTGATATATGATCTGGTAAATGTTTAATAAAATCTTCAAATAATGAGTAAAAAGATTTCCATTCTGATGAAATATAGTACTTCTCAAATAATTTTTTTGGATATTTCTCGTTTGAATAAATAGCTAATATTGTTTTAGTTCCCCCAAGGTCTCCAGCAAGTAAATTCATTAGTTATTAAAGTCGTTTTTGATTTAAGATTGATTACCTTGTATACCTTTTTTGCTAATTGATTCGTCAATTATTAATTTAAACTTGTCTATACTCATATTTCCAAGATCTTTACCTTCTCTTGTCCTTACTGAGATTTCACTATTCTCTTCTTCCTTATCTCCAATAATTATCAAGAATGGTATTCTTTGCATAGTATGTTCTCGTATTTTAAAACCGACTTTTTCATTTCTGATATCAATTTCAGCTCTGAAACCAAAGTCAACTAATTTATCTTTAGCAGTAAAACATGCTTCATTATTTCTATCAGTTATGCCCATAATCATTATTTGAATAGGTGATAACCATGTAGGAAAATTCCCTGAATAATTCTCAATTAAAATCCCAATAAATCTTTCAAAAGAACCTAAAATAGCTCTGTGAAGCATTACAGGTGTTTGTTTTCTTCCTGTAATATCTATATAACTTGCATTGAGCCTTTGAGGCATGGAGAAATCCACTTGAATTGTTCCGCATTGCCATACTCTGTTGAGACAATCTTTTAAGGAAAATTCTATTTTTGGACCATAGAAGGCACCCTCTCCAGGGAGGAGCGACCAATCTAATCCTTTTGAATCAAGTGCCTCAGATAAGGCTTTTTCTGATTTGTCCCAGATATCATCACTTCCAACCCTTTTCACTGGTCTTGTTGAGAGCTTAATAAGAATTGAATCAAAGCCAAAGGTTTTATAAACCTCAAATACCAAATCAATAAAATTTTGGACTTCTTCTTGGATTTGTTCATCGGTACAAAATATGTGTGCATCATCTTGAACAAAATTTCTTACTCTCATTAAGCCATGCAGTGCACCAGAAGGCTCATTGCGATGACAAGAACCAAATTCAGAAAGTCTAATAGGAAGATCTCGATAGCTTTTTAAACCTTGATTGAATATTTGTATGTGGCATGGACAATTCATAGGTTTTATTGCATATTCCCTGTTCTCTGAAGTTGTAGTAAACATATCTTCTTTAAATTTATCCCAATGGCCTGATTTCTCCCAAAGACTCCTATCAACTACTTGCGGAGATTTAACTTCTTGATAATCATATTTTGTAATGGTTTCCCGAATAAAATCTTCTAAAATTCTATAAATAGTCCACCCTTTAGGGTGCCAAAAAACCATACCGGGTGCTTCTTCTTGTGAGTGAAAAAGTGAATATTTTTTCCCTAACTTTCTATGATCTCTTTTCTCAGCTTCTTCAATTCTAGAGAGATATTCTTTTAACTCTTTTGAGCTTTTCCAAGCTGTTCCATATATTCTTTGTAGCATTTCATTATTAGAGTCTCCGCGCCAATAAGCTCCTGATACTTTCATTAGCTTAAATGCTCTTAGATGCCTTGTATTTGGCACATGAGGACCTCTGCACATATCAATATATTCTTGATGTTTGTATAACTTTATGATTTCATTTTTAGGGATATTTTTAACTATGTCTAGCTTGAAAATTTCACCTCTATCAGTAAAAACCTCCTTGGCTTTTTCTGGACTAACTATTTCAACACCTACACTATAATCTCTATTAACTAACTCTTTCATTCTCTTCTCAATTTTGAGAAGATCATCAGGAGTGAATGTATCTTTATAAGAAATATCATAATAAAAACCATCTTCAATTACTGGCCCTATTGCCATTTTTGCTTCGGGGTATAATTGCTTTACAGCATGTCCAAGAAGATGAGCGAATGAATGTCTAATAATTTCTAGACCTTCATCATCTTTAGATGTAATAATCTGTATATGAGAATTTTGAGTTATAGGAATACAAGTATCTATTAATTCCCCATTCACTCTCCCCGCTAACGCTGCTTTTGCTAAACCAGGCCCAATTTCTGAAGCTATTTGATCAATTGTTACAGCGGAATCATATTTTTTTTCAGTTCCATCAGGTAATGTAATTATTGGCATAATTTTCTACAAATTCGAATAAAATCCTAGAGCTTCTTTAACTCTATTTAATGTTAACTTAGAAACCTCCTCGGCAGTCAGTTTGCCTTTATTTAGTATTCTTTTTAACTCTTCTGGATCATTCATTAGTTCTTTATATTTTTCTTGAATAGGTTTAAGAACGTTAATCATTGCCTCTGTAAATTCTGGTTTGAATTTACCCCAGCCCATTTCTGCGCAATACTCAGCGGCTTTTTCTCTACCTAAGCCAGAAATTATTGAATAAATTGTTAAAAGATTATCAGCTTCGGGTCTTAAAGGATTACCGAATTCTAATCCTAATTCTGAGTCGGTTTTTGAACGTTTTATTTTTTTAGTAATTATATCTGGACTGTCTAATAAAGTAATCCTACTATTTTCATTTGGGTCGCTTTTACTCATTTTCTTTGTTCCGTCTGTCAGGCTCATGACTTTGGAACACTCTTTCAAAATTAAGGGATTTGGAACTTTAAGTATTGGATTCTCTTTCGTTCCGAATTTTGAATTAACTCGTTGAGAAGCAATATCTCTCGCAAGCTCTAGATGTTGCTTTTGATCTTCTCCAACAGGAACTAAATCAGCGTCATAGAGAAGAATATCCGCTGCCATAAGGACTGGATAATCTAATAATCCAATAGATACATTGTCGCCTTGTTTAATGGACTTTTCCTTGAACTGAATCATTCTTTCCATCCAGTTTAAAGGAGTTAAGCAATTTAATATCCAGCAAAGCTCGCTATGGGCGCTTATCTGACTTTGTATGAATATTGAGCATTTATCAGGATTCATCCCACAAGCGATATACAAAGCCGCTGTAGATAAAGAATTTTGATAAAGAGATTTTGGGTCATGCGGAGTCGTTATCGCATGAAGATCAACAACGCAGACAAATGTTTCATAATTTTCTTGTAATTCAACCCAATTTCTTATTGCTCCAAGCCAATTACCAATATGAACATCTCCTGTGGGTTGAACACCAGATAAGACTCGCTTCTGATTCACTTATCCTTGCTCGCTTGTATTTGTGGAATCATCTTCATTTGAACTTGCTTTTGTTGCTTCATCATTATCTTTTTCTGCATGATCTTGAGCAAGATTGTTTGCTTGATCAGTATCAGCTACCTCTTGTTCTTTAACTGGCTTTTCTGGTCTTGCAAAAGGGTTAGGCTTTGTGTTGGCTGAGTTGTTATTTTCACCGTTATAGTTTCCCCTGTTACCCCTGCCTCTTCTTTGTTCATTGGCGGGCGCTTGGGACCTATATTCGTTGACTAAATTTTCAAGATTTCCATCTTCAAGCATTTGGGCAAGAGTTCTTACTGCGAAACCTAAAACAGCAACAGTAGAACGAAGATTAAAGGCTTCTTGTAATGATCTAGCTGCTCGCATTTCATTATCACTTAAGCGAATACGAAAGCCTCCCTCTCTATTGTTAGGACCTCGGCCACCTCTGAAATTATTACGACCATTTTGTCTTTGGTTTTGGAAATCGCCACCACCGGACTGATTATTGGTGTAAGAGTCACCCATGAACATATTTGCCAATAGGGGCAAGTGTGACGCATAGCCGGTACTTTTGCGACATATTTGGATATCTTGATTAGCACTTTCACATCTAATGATATTGATCCCAGCGGAATGATTTGATTTCTTTAGGCATAAATTTTTCTTATTAAAAACGTAAAACCTTCTTTCTTTGCGGTTATTAAGGGAAAATTTGCTTTAAAATGAAAGTTAGCTAAGAAGAAACTGTATTTATTGAAATCGTGGAAAATCATTCATTAACAAAATCTCCTCTCTCCTTACCTTCTTTTTCGATTCCAAAAATTAGTCTTTTTATTGGGCTAACTATTACAGGTCAATGGGTTTTAAGTGATGTGGCCCATATCCCTGGGGGTGGACTTGGATTGCTATTAGGACTTGGTTGTATTTTTTATTTTCTAAAACCAGGAAAGGTTTCATTTGATGCTCCCTCTACTGTTCAAGGATGGGTAAGAAGATGTCATGACGTTTTAGAGAATTTTGAGTACTTACTTGATGATGGAGAGCAAAGTGAAAGAAAAAAAGAAAGAATAAATTCCTTGCAAAAAATTATTGATAGAAGCGAAGATCAAAGCATTGGTTTCTTGAAAACAAAAGGCGTAAAATTACCTGATAAAGAGCAATTGGAAAAAGTTTTAGGAATAAATAATCAAATAAAAGTTTCTTTTCCACCAGCTCTTCCTGTAAGAGATCGAAATTGGATTTTGCCAGATTTAATCCAAGAGCAAGATTTTATTGTTTATTCTTTGGCACTTCCCATGAGCGCAGCTGATCTTTTGTGGATTAAAAATATCCCTACAGATCAACCAGCCTGGCTAATGGTTGCCAGTAAAGAATCTACTGATTGGTCTGATGAGCGAAATGCATTAGAGGCTCAATTACCAGATAGATGGACTAACAGAGTATTGAAATGGGATGGATCTCAAAAAGAAATGGCAACGGTTCTTTCTCCAATCAAGAAACTTCTTGAAAATCCAAAGAAGAATACAGACATTACTAAACAAAGACTTTTGTCTCGATTGCATACTTCTTGGCAAAAAGATTTAGAAAAATTAAGAAGAGAAAAATTCAAGGTTATTCAAACAAGATCTCAGTGGATAGTTGCTGGTATCGTTTTCGCCTCCCCTGTAGCCTCAACTGATTTGCTTGCAGTTGCAGTGGTTAATGGCTTGATGATCAAAGAAATGTCGAAAATATGGTCTTCCAAAATGAAGCCAGAATTACTTGAGGCAGTCTCACGACAACTAGCAATGGCTGCAATTGCTCAAGGAGTGGTCGAATGGAGTGGACAGTCCTTGTTGAGCTTGGCAAAGCTTGATGGCTCCTCTTGGGTTGCTGCTGGAACAATTCAGGCCTTGAGTGCTGCTTATTTAACAAGAGTTGTTGGGAGATCGATGGCTGATTGGATGGCTCTCAATAATGGAGTAACTCAACCTGATTTAGAACTTATTAAGCAACAAGCTCCTCAACTAGTATCAAAAGCTGCTGAGCTAGAAAGAGTTGATTGGGTGGCTTTTTTAAAGCAATCAAAAGAATGGATTCAGTCTCAATCTATTAATTACAAAGTTAAATCCGTTTAAGTTTATAGCTTTTCTTCTGGGATCTCTTTGACTTATATTTAGATAAAACATTAATATTTTCTAATTTCAAATATATGTTTAATAAAAAGGTTATTTCTGAGTATATTTATAAGAAAAATAAGATACTTAGTTTATCTATTTTCCTTGCTTTAAATATTTTATTCCTGACAGGATGTGTAAATAAAAACACCTATAAGCCAGGCAATGATAAGCCTTTCGTTTTAACTACTTTTACAATTTTGGCCGATCTTGCAAGAAATGTTGCTGGGGATAGACTTTTAGTTAAATCAATAACGAAACCAGGAGCAGAAATCCATAGTTATCAATTTACACCTAGTGATATTGTGAAAACTAAAGGAGCAAAACTGATTATTGAAAATGGTTTAGGCCTTGAAGCTTGGTTTTCGAAATTTATGATTAGCACGGGTGATATTCCTAATGTGAAATTAACTGAAGGAATGAAGCCATTATTGATAGATGGAGATGCTTATTCAGGAAAACCAAATCCTCATGCTTGGATGTCGCCAAAAAGAGCTATGAAATATGTAGATAAAATCGTCGATGCTTTTATCACAATTGATCCTGATGGAGCTCTTGAATACTCATCTAACGCTTCAACCTATAAAGCTAAACTTGAATCGCTTGATAAAGAGCTAAGAGATTCTTTATCCTCTATTCCTAAAGAAAGAAGATTTTTGGTGACATGTGAAGGAGCCTTTACTTATCTGGCCCGTGATTACGGAATGAAAGAGGCGTATTTGTGGCCAGTTAATGCTGAAAGTCAAGTAACCCCTAGGAGAATGGTGAACCTAATAAAAAAAATCAAAGAAAATGAAGTCCCAACAATTTTTTGTGAAAGTACTGTGAGTGCAGACGCACAAATGGAAGTTGCGAAATCAAGCGGAGCTGTTTTTGGTGGGACCTTCTACGTTGATTCACTCTCAGATCTAAATGGTCCTGCTCCTACCTATATAGATTTACTAAGGCACAATGTTCGATTAATTACTAAGGGCCTATCCATTTCAAAAGTGAAAAAATAATGAACCCAATTTTTAAAAGCCATGAGAAAGATTTTATGCGTATTGAGGCAGACCAAGTTTGTGTTGACTACAACGGTACAGTTGCTCTCTATGACGCAAGTTTAAATTTAAAAGCTGGATCTATATGTGGCCTTGTGGGCATGAATGGCGCAGGAAAATCAACTTTTTTCAAGGCTCTGATGGGTTTTGTTAGACCTTCAAGGGGGAAAATTAGGATCAATGGTATAAAGGTTAATCAAGCCCAGAAGGAACAATCAGTTGCATATGTTCCACAAAATGAAGGAATAGATTATTCATTTCCAGTGAGTGTTTGGGATGTTGTGATGATGGGCCGATATGGTGCTATGAATATTTTTCGAATACCAAGAGAGTCAGATAGAAGAGCAGTTGTTCATGCTCTTGAGAGAGTTGATCTTTTTGATCTCAGAGAAAGACCAATAGGATCTTTATCTGGAGGGCAACGCAAAAGAGCTTTTCTTGCAAGAGCAATTGCTCAACGGGCATCAGTACTTCTATTAGACGAGCCTTTTTCTGGAGTTGATGTACCCACTGAAAAGCTTATGGCTGAGCTATTTCTTCAGTTTCGACAAGAAGGGCATACTATTTTGATATCCACTCATGATTTGAATCATGTGCGAGATTTTTGTGATTTTGTTGTCCTTATCAATAAGACAGTTCTTGCGTATGGTGAAACCTCGGAGGTCTTTACTTCAGAAAATCTAAATAAAACATTTGGAGGAATCCCACCAAACCCTTTATCAGGTCCAACGTCAAGTAAAGATTTTATAAATGAGTGAATTTCTAATTTCCATTACGCCAATTGATTGGCTATTGGATCCATTAACTCATGACTTCATGAGAAGAGCTTTAATGGTTAGCGCACTAGTGGGAGGGGTTTGCGGACTTTTATCTTGTTATATGACATTAAAAGGTTGGGCATTAATGGGTGACGCGGTTTCTCATGCGGTTATGCCTGGAGTAGTTGTTGCTTATGCATTAGGGCTCCCTTTTTCCTTATGTGCTTTTGTTTTTGGCGTTGGTTCAGTTGCTTTGATTGGATTTGTTAAACAGAAATCTAGAATCAAGGAAGATACAGTAATAGGACTTGTTTTTACTGGCTTTTTTGCATTAGGCCTTGTATTGGTTTCAAAAATAAAAAGTAATATTGATCTAATGCAAATACTTTTTGGAAGCCCTCTTGGTATTTCTCGTTCAGATGTTAACCAGACTTTAATAATTTCGTTTATTGTTATATCTATTTTGCTTATATTTAGAAAAGATTTAATGCTTTATTGTTTTGATGCTAAGCATGCTAGATCTATAGGAATAAATACAGGCATTCTTCATTATTTATTATTAACTTTATTGTCATTATCTGCAGTAGTAGGATTGCAAACGGTAGGTATTATTCTTGTAGTAGCAATGTTAATAACTCCTGGTGCAACGGCATATTTACTCACAGATCGTTTTGATAGAATGACGATATTAGCAGTAATTAGCAGTTCTTTCTCAAGTATTTTAGGAGTTTATATAAGTTATTGGTCAGATATTGAAACAGGAGGATCTATTGTTTTAGTGCAAACATTAATCTTTTTAATAGCTTTCTTATTCGCTCCAAGATATGGAATATTTAAAAACCAAACTCTTATAAATAATGATTAATTTAATAGAACTATGAACAACTCAGCTTCCGAACAAAAATGGAAATGGTGGCCACTCTTACCTCTTTACCCTTACGGAAGAAGACGAACAATATTTCGTGAATTAGTCCCTAATCAAATATGGAGTTTTGAGCAACTTCAAGGTATCTATTATGTTGCCGTGCCAGTGAGGTTGTTAGTCATAAGAGTAAAAAATGAATTAATGATAATTAATCCTCTCCCTCCAACCAGTGAATTACTAAAAGAAATAGACCTACTTCAAAAAAAAATAGGACCAGTAAAAACTATTGTTTTGCCTACGGCTTCTGGCTTAGAACACAAAATCGGACTTCCTGCTTTGGCTAGAGCTTTTCCTAATGCAAAAATATGGTTATGTCCTGGGCAATGGAGTTTTCCTTTTCAATTGCCTTTTGATTGGCTAGGAATTCCATCTAATAGAACAAATATTTTATTGGCTGATGGATTTCCACATGGTGATGATTGTGAATGGATTTCTTTAGGACCTATTGATATTGGTCTCGCACGTTTTCAAGAGATTTCTTGTTTTCACAAACCAACAAAATCTTTATTGGTAACTGATGCTCTGGTAGGTATCGAGGCCACCCCTCCTGAGCTCTTTAATTTAGATCCAACTCCGTTGTTGTTTCATTCTAGAGAGAAAGGCTCCGAGGAACTTATTGATTCACCTATTGCTAGAAGGAAAGGATGGCTTCGATTAGTTCTTTTCGCTTCTTACCTCAAACCTGAAAAGTTGGAGATACCAAAAATAAAAGAGATTCTTGAAAACTCTTTTAAGCCAAAGATGAGAAACAAAAGATCACATTTCGGAATCTATCCTTTTGCTTGGCAGGAGGGTTGGGATCTGTCTGCGAAAAAACTTGTTGGAGAAAAGACTCCCCTAATACAAATCGCTCCAGTAATAGAAAGATTAGTTTTCCCTAGAGGAAAAAAAGCTTTTATCTCTTGGTTGAATAAAATTGAGTCTTTAAAAGGGATTTCTTTTCTGATTTCTGCCCATTACAGTGGAAAAGTGAGATTCACTACAAATGAAATAAGAGCTTTAAAAGTTAAAATTGATAATTCAAATTGGGAAAAAACCCAAGGAGATTTTAAGTTTTTAAGTTGGTTCGATCAAAAATTATTAAATTTTGGAATAGTTCCTAAAAATCCACTTAAAAAATTCAGCGATTAAATTTTATCTGGGTCAACAGACATCTCTTCGTCGGATAAAAGAGTTTCTTCTAATTGTTTCCTTTGTTCCATCTGTCTTAAGAAATAACCTGTCATCATTGCAGAGGCTAATAAACTTGCCAAATTATCTTTGCTGGAGGTTACTTTTACCTCAAATTGCTCCCCAGGAAGCATTCCTAGCAAACCTTGTACATTGTGTCTGATTATTTCTTGAATCTCAGGACTTGCGGACTTTGCAACTCTCTGGAGAACATCTGCCGGTTGATCTTGTAAATATTGGATTAAAGCATTGGCTTCGTGACCTTCATTATTGTCTGTAGCTAAAAATTCAGGATTAAACATCCAGTTTTTTTCTATGTACAATTACATTATCGCAAAATGTACACTAAAAAAAATTAATTTAGGTTATGGGAACCGAATAGGCCCTATTTTTTTTAATGGCCAGTACCTTGCAAGCGCCGTACCTATAAGATTTTTTTCTGGGAGAGCTCCCCAGATATGAGAGTCTAAACTGTTATTTCGGTTGTCTCCTAAGACCCAAAGTGAATATTCAGGTACATTTATTGCGTCCATTTCATATTGGATAGGTTCTTTAATCCAAGGTTCATTTATTTCTTTTCCATTTCTATATAGTTTCCCATCAGTTACTTCTATTTTGTCTCCAGGTAAGCCAACGACTCTTTTAATTAGCGCTGAACCATCACTGTAACCTGCTTCTGTAAGAATTTTGGGAGGTTTGAAAATAACAATCGTGTTTAAATTTAAATGTTTATTTAGTTTATTATTAAGTCTTGGGGTTATTTTTTCTATCAATATTCTGTCTTGAATTTGCAAAGTTGGAATCATTGATCCAGATGGAATCCATCTAGGTTCAACTGCTTGCCATCTTAATAAAAGCGCAATTAATATCCAAACCAACAATCCTTTCCAGCTATTTTGGTTTTGATTCTTTTTTGATCCAGTAGATGTCATGAATTTTCTTTGTTTTAGTTACTTGTTGGAAAGTTTTTTACAAAAATCCAAGTAGTTGTTCTTTTGACAATTTCACTAGCTCGTTACAATTTTTTTATCAGCTTAGAGCTCCTTAAAACTCTAGTAGCTAAGGGAGTGAAATATTTTGTCCTTTGCCCCGGTAGCAGATCAGGCCCTCTAGCTTTGGCCGCAGCAAGTCTCTCTAAAAGAAAAGAATTAACTCTCATAACATCAATTGACGAAAGGTCAGCTGCATTCCTTGCTTTGGGAATAAGTGCAGCTAGTGGGCAAGTAAGTTGTGTCATTACAACTTCTGGAAGTGCTGTCGCAAATCTTTTGCCGGCTGCTGTTGAAGCAGATAGGTCATGCCATCCTCTCTTGTTTTTAACTGCAGATAGACCTTTGCGATTAAAAGAATGTGGAGCCAATCAAGCAGTTAATCAACAGGATTTTCTTAAGTCTGTTTGTAGACATTTTGATGAATCTCCAAAAGAAGGAATTCATTTGATTTCTAAAGAAAGACTGACATCTCTAGTTGGAAAATCATTCGAAATGGCTTCTAACATCCCCGGACCAGTTCATATTAACCTTGCTTATGAAGAGCCTTTGCATCCTTGCGAACTTGATCAGAAAAAAGTTCTTGATGGATGGGTCATTGAAGGATTTTTAAAGGGAAAAATCACTCCAACTAAGGATGAGGTTGTTAAAAGTTTTCAATCTTTAAAACTACTAAAATTAGATCCATTTTCTTTGGGAATAATTATTGTTGGGCCATGGAGAGGAAAAGTAAAACAACTTAATTCCTTTAGGGGCGCATTAAAGAAATGGCAAAAATTAACTGGATGGCCAATTCTTGCGGATCCGCTCTCTGGGGTTGAAAATGATCAAGAGGGTTTAATAAATCACTGGGATCTTTTTTTCTCAATAGGTTTATTTGAAAAAATCAAAGAGATTCAAGTTTTACGATTGGGTCCAATACCTCCGAGTAGAGAATTACAAACTTGGCTTAAAAAACCTGGGAAATTTCAATTACTTATTACTGAGGGAGATTCTCGAAATCTTGATCCCATAGGTGGCTCGACACAATTTAGTGAAGGATTTTCTTGTTGGGTTGATAAAATGCTTGAGGTTATTCCGGTAAAGCCAGCAATAGATAAAAAAATTGTTAGTAAAAAGTTGATTAAAGAGCTTATAAAATATGATTTATTTATCCATGATTGGCTTGATAAAAGGTTATTCAGAAATGGGTTAATTACTGAACCTGCTTTAGCTAGATTGCTTCCTCGCTTGTTACCAGAGTCTATCCCTGTGATGATTGCTTCAAGTAGTCCCATAAGAGATTGGTTGAGTTATTCAGGTGAGGGGGCTTTCCTGAGGAGGTGTTTTGGCTTTAGGGGGGCATCAGGAATTGATGGGACACTCTCAATGGGTATGGGATTATCAATAATTATGGGGAGAATGGTATTGGTTACAGGTGATTTAGCACTTCTTCATGATACAAATGGTTGGCTATTTTCAAAGGATAAAAATATTAGTCTAATTGTAATCATGATTGATAATGGTGGAGGGGGTATATTTAATCAATTAAATATAGATAGAATTGAAGAAGGCGATTTTGAAGACATTTTTCTTATGCCTCAGCAAGTTTGTCATCTTACACTTGCGAAAGCCTATGGATTGAAATATAAGCAAGTTGCTTGCTTGGATGATTTAGAAAAAGCAATTGAATGGAGTTTTTCTTTGTCAACAAATGTATTAATAAGAGTTTGTACTAACTCTATTGAAGATCATAGATTGAGAGTAAATTTAAGTGATGACCTAAAAAAAACATTATCTGAGAATTTATCAAGTTTTGACTAAATTTAATTAAAAAATGACTTTAAAACCTATTACTCCTAACAATAACAATATGTCTAGAAGAGTTCTCCCTGGGGAAATTATTACCTCATGGGTTTCTGTTGGTGAATACAAAGATATCTTGCTTGATAAAAGCACAGAAGGAATTGCTCGTGTTGCAATAAATCGTCCTGAGAAAAGAAATGCTTTTCGACCTCAAACAATTTCAGAACTTTGTGATGCATTTATTCGAATAAGAGAAGATCCAAAAATTGGAGTTGTTTTATTTACAGGGGTAGGGCCTTCCAAAGATGGAAAGTTCGCTTTTTGTTCTGGCGGAGATCAGGCTATACGTGGAAGTGGAGGATACCTTGGAGATGATGGAATTCCTCGTTTAAATGTTCTTGATTTACAACGTATAATTCGGAGCCTTCCTAAAGTAGTTATTGCGCTTGTCCCTGGTTTCGCTATAGGGGGAGGACATGTTTTACATTTAATTTGTGATCTGAGCTTGGCTGCAGATAATGCAATTTTCGGACAAACAGGACCTAAAGTTGGGAGTTTTGATGCAGGGTTTGGTTCCAGTTATTTAGCAAGGGTTGTAGGTCAAAAAAAGGCTAGAGAAATTTGGTTCCTATGCAGGAAATATGGAGCGAAGGAAGCATTGGATATGGGGCTAATAAATGCAATCTCACCAATTAATTTACTCGAGTCAGAAGGAGTTAAATGGGCGAGGGAAATACTTCAAAACAGTCCCACAGCTATAAAGTGTTTGAAATTTTCTTTTAATGCTGATACAGATGGATTAGCAGGTATCCAAGAGCTAGCTGGCCAGGCAACACATCTTTTTTATACGACTGATGAGTCAAAGGAGGGAAGAAATGCTTTTATGGAGAAAAGGGATCCTGATTTCTCCGAATCAAAATGGCTTCCATGATTTTATTTGGTTTATCCAAAAAATAAATCTTTCTTTTTCATGAATTAAATGCGAATACTTTTTGCTGCTGCTGAATGCGCCCCAATGATAAAGGTTGGAGGTATGGGTGATGTTGTTGGTTCATTACCTCCTGCGCTTAAAAAACTTGGACATGACGTTCGATTAATAATTCCAGGGTATGGAAAATTATGGACGTTGATGGATATTGCTCCTGAACCTATCTTTCGATCCAACACAATGGGTGTTGACTTCTCTGTTTTTGAAACAAAGCATCCCTCTAATGGGTTGCCAATTTATTTAGTTGGACATCCATGTTTTGATTCTGAGCGTATTTACGGAGGAGAAGATGAAGATTGGAGATTTACTTTTTTTGCTAGTGCAGTCTCTGAATTTGCATGGAACTCATGGAAACCACAAGTCCTCCATTGTCATGACTGGCATACTGGAATGATTCCAGTTTGGATGCATCAAGACCCCGAAATCAGTACGGTATTTACTATTCATAATCTCAAATATCAAGGCCCATGGAGATGGAAGCTTGATCAAATAACTTGGTGCCCTTGGTATATGCATGGTGATCACACCATGGCATCAGCAATGTTGTATGCGGATAGAGTGAATGCAGTATCTCCAACTTATTCAAGAGAAATTCGAACATCTGAATATGGAGAAAAATTAGAGGGACTTTTAAATTATATTTCTGGGAAATTACGAGGAATATTAAATGGAGTTGATCTAGATGAGTGGAACCCAGCAACGGATAATTCATTGCCAGCTAAATTTAGTGTAGATAATATTTCTGGTAGAGCAATTAATAAAAGAGTCCTGCAAGAAAGAATGGGACTGGAAGTGAACCCTGATAAATATCTAATGGGAATGGTTGGTAGGCTTGTTGACCAAAAAGGTATTGATCTTTTACTACAAGTTGCTAATAGGCTTCTTTCTTATACTGACTCTCAGGTCGTTGTTCTTGGGACGGGTGATCGCTATTTAGAGTCATCTTTATGGCAACTTGCGATTGAATATCCTGGTCGTTTTTCTGTTTTTCTTACTTACGATGATGCATTATCTAGGCTCATTTATGGAGGCGCTGATGCATTCCTAATGCCTAGTCGCTTTGAGCCGTGTGGTATCAGTCAGTTATTAGCTATGCGTTATGGTGCAATTCCGATCGTTAGGAAAGTAGGTGGTTTAGTAGATACAGTAGAGCCTTATAACCCCATGAATGAAACAGGTTCCGGATTTTGCTTTGATCGGTATGAACCAATTGACTTTTATACATCATTAGTTCGTTCTTGGGAAGAATATAGACATCAAAAAAGTTGGAAGCAGTTGCAATTAAGAGCAATGTCAAATAAATATAGTTGGGATAGATCCGCGAAGGAATATGAATTAATGTACAAAGACGTTTGTGGAATTAAGGAGCCTTCTCCTGATGCGGCAGAGGTTGAAAAGTTTTCTTATGGCCAAGAAGCAGATCCTTCAAGAAAAGGCAAAAAAATAAAATTATAGGATTTTTGAGTATTTAGATTACTTTGCTTCTATTCAAATATTTGTATGGATATTACTTTTAAGGATTTAATTAAACTTTGGGGGACGCTAGATAATCAAAAGGAAATAGATCTTGATTTACCTATTGGTCGTATATCTACTGATTCGAGGACAATCGAAAAAGGTGATTTCTTTGTCCCTTTGGTAGGTAATAAATTTGATGCTCATGATTACTTAGATATGGCTTTTGATCTTGGTATACAGGCAGCAGTAGTTTCTGAAAAATATAATGGTTTGGTACCAATTGGCCTACCTCACTGGGTGGTTCCAGATACTCTGTACGCATATCAACAAATCGCATTGCTTCATCGAAGAAATTTAAATCTTCCTGTAGTTGCTGTTACTGGCTCTGTTGGTAAAACAACTACAAGAGAATTGATTCGAGCAATATTGTCTCCTCTTGGTGAAATTGTCTCTAGCAGAGGGAATGAAAATAATGATATAGGTGTTCCAAAAACTTTGCTTAGTGGGTCGGAAACAGATGCTGCATTTGTTCTTGAAATGGGTATGCGTGGTTTTGGTCAAATTACACGTCTCTCTCGAGTCGCTGAACCTGATATAGCTGTAATTACAAATGTGGGACAAGCTCATATTGGCATTCTTGGTAGTAGAGAAAATATTGCAAAAGCCAAGTCAGAAATCACCTCATACTTAAGCCCTGATGGTGTTGTGATTATTCCTTTTGGCGATTACATCTTAGAAAAAGCTTTGTTAGAAAAATGGTCAGGACGTATTGTTCGAGTAGAGATAGAGGGCTTTTCACTGAATTGGTTAGATTGTAATAATGAGCATTTTGCTTTTCAAGATATTGAACCAGATTATATTTCTCAAATTGATATGCAAAATAATTTCATTCTTTTTGAGGGAAGAAAATTCAAATTGCCCCTTGAAGGAAGACATAATGCTATGAATTTTCTTCTGGCATTAACTGTCGCAACAGAATTAGGACTATCAATAAAGAAACTTGATCAATTAAAAATAAATATGCCAATAGGAAGAAATAGATTGGTTGATTGTGGACAATATTTAGTATTAGATGAGACTTACAATGCATCTCCTGAATCTGTTATTGCATCTCTAGAGTTATTGGTAAGCAAGCCTGGTAGACATTTTGCGGTTTTAGGTACGATGCTTGAGTTGGGCTCTGAGAGTATTTTACTGCATCAGAAAGTTCTTAAAAAAGCAATTGAATTAGGTCTAACTGGTATTGTTTTCGTCTCTTGTGGAGAGGAATCTAATATCATAAAAAAGACAATTAAAGAATTACCAAATCATGATGTAGTAAGTAACCCAAAAGATGCGGCCATGTCTCTACTACCATGGCTTTCACCGGGAGACAATATTTTAATTAAAGGTAGTCGTAAGTTGGAATTAGAAAAAGTATTACCTTATTTACAGAAATAACTTCGCCGTTATAGTTAATCAGCCTTAGTTCTAATAATTGCTTTTGATCTTTCAACTACTAAACTTTTATCTGGAATATCTTTACTTATTGTTGAGCCTGCACCAATGGTTACATGTGCTCCAATCTTGATGGGTGCAACAAGTACTGAATTCGCACCGGTTTTTGAATAATCATCAATAATTGTTCTATGTTTATTTTTACCATCGAAATTAGCTGTGATAGTACCTGCTCCAATATTAATATTTTTTCCTAGAGCTGAATCACCTACATAGCTTAAATGATTGATTTTTGTTCCTTCACCAATACAACTTTTTTTTATTTCTACAAAGTTTCCTATTTTAGAATTTTGTCTTATGTTTGATTCCGGTCTTATGTGGGCGAATGGGCCAATTGATGTATTATTTCCAATCGTTGCCTCATTGATGAATGAATGAATGGCTAATACATTTTCTGCAAGAGTTGAATTTGTTATGACACTACCTGGTCCTAAATGACATCCATTTCCAATACTGCATTTACCGCGAAGATGAGTTTGTGGCTCAATAATTACGTCTGTACCAAAGTTTGAATCCTCACTTAGAGAGCAACTAATAGGATCAACAAAAGAAACTCCCTTGCTCATCCATAAGGATTTAAGCTCTTCTTGGATGTAATGCTCGCATTCAGATAGTTGAACTCTATCATTAATGCCTTTGATCTCAAATGGATTGTCTACCTCAAAATGCAATGCTTTTTTGAGTAAACTTATAGTATCTGTTAAATAAATTTCATTTTGACTATTTTGGTTAGACAATAGGTTTAATACATCTGATAATTGTTGCCAATTGAAACAATATATACCTGCATTTATTAATTTGTTTTTTCGCTGTTCATTGGTGCAATCTCTCTCTTCGATGATTTTTTTTACTAGTCCGGACTCATCTGTAAATACTCGTCCATATCCTGTTGGTGAGTCTAAACTTGCAGATAAAAAAGTTACACTCGCGTTGGATTCTTTATGAAATTTTAACAGCGAACTTAGCGTTTCCTCTTTTAGTAGTGGTACATCGCCATTTAATACTAGAAGTTCCCCATTAAACCCTTTTAATCTAGGCTTTAATTGCTGAATCGCATGTCCTGTTCCATTTTGAGGTTGCTGAAGAACAAAATCTAAGTCTTGATGTTTTCTCAGAGAGTCCTCTACTAAATTAGCTTGATGTCCTACAACTATTAATCTACGGTTTGGCTTGAGCCCATGAGTACAAGACAAAACCCTATCAATAAGTGATTTTCCTGCCAAAGGGTGAAGGACCTTAGGCAGCTTGCTTTTCATTCGCGTACCTTTTCCAGCCGCTAAAATTGCGATGGCAAGCATTAGAGTATTTTTTTAGAAATCTAATTGCTTTATTGCTATCGCGCAGTATTCCATCGTTTTCTCCATGATGAAGTGTTTATTAATTGACTTTTAGATTGCTCTATTTCTCTTGTTGAAATAATTTCTTTAGAGTTTCCTTTCCCTGTTGGATCTCTATAAGGAATTGATGAACGCGTAGCAAGGTGTTCTACTTCTTTGGTGCTTAGCTCTTTAATCTGACAATTTTTTTCAATCAACTGTTGTTCAATTTTCTTTTTCATAGCAACTGTCCCTGAACTCCATTTTCTTTGATCATCGGTTGATGGAACTATTGAATAGATGTTTAAACCAGCTCTTTTGAAACTCGCTCTAATTGAGGCAGCAGTTGAATATGTAATCAAGCGGCCCTCGGTAGATAGCCTTTCGGTTAATAAAGAGATGAACTCCTCACTCCATAGCTCGGGACACTTTTGTGGAGAAAAAGGATCAAGAAGAATTAAATCAAACCTAAGAGAATCTTGTATTTCGAATATTTTTTGCCTCGCATCCCCCCAGTGAATAGTTCCTTGGTTAAAACCTTCAGTCCATTTCCCCGATATGTTTAAGCAATTAAAAAAATTTAATACTTTTGAAGACCAAATTTCTTGAAATATTTTTTCATTAAGACCAAGATTTAGAGGCTTTTGATCAATCTCAAGTCCATGCCATTCGATTTTAATATTGCGTTGAAGTAACTCTTCGAGAATACATCCAGTGTTGTATCCTAAGCCCATACAAACATCTAAAACAACAATTTTTTTAGCGTTATAAAATTCTTCTAATTGAGCTGGTAATAGATATTTATTGATTGATTCTCTGAGGGCTCCGTCCTTGTCATGAAATCCTTCTTCATAGCTCAAGCTATAAAGACTTAAACTCCCATCTTTTGTCGTATGTTTTTTATAATCATCCAATTCTCAGAAAGCTAATTTTTTTGTTGAAGTCTCTTAAGATCACTCCAAAAATCAGGATATGAAATAGCTGCAGCCTCACTACGTCGTAATGTCGAATTAGAATTAGCCATTATTGATGCAATAGCTAAACTCATGGCTATACGGTGATCATCCTCGCTATCAAGTTCGCATCCCTCTAAGCTTTTTCCTCCATAGATAGTTAGACCATCTTGATGCTCATCTACGCTGGCTCCCATCCTTTTTAATTGCCTTGCCATTACAGCTAATCGATCAGTTTCTTTAACTCTTAGTTCACTTGCTCCTTTTATTTGACTGATACCATTACAAAAACATGCTCCTACGGATAAAATGGGTATCTCGTCTACAAGCCGTGGCATTATCTCACCGTCAATTTTAAATGGTTTTAAGTTTTCTTTGTAGAAAACTTCAATATCTCCGACAGGTTCACCGGCTACATCTCTTTTGTTTATTACGTTGATATTTGCTTCCATTTCTTCTAATACGTCAAGTATTCCAGTCCTTGTTGGATTTAGACCAACATTTTCTACAACCAACTCTGATCCGGGTATGATGCTACCTGCAATGAGCCAAAATGCAGCGGAACTAATATCCCCTGGAACAATAATTGATTGACCTTTTAGATCTTTACCAGGGGAAACAGTTATATGTCTACCCATTTCTCCACCAACCTCAAGATTAGCTCCGAAGGCTTTTAGCATTCTCTCGCTATGATCTCTTGATCTGGCGGGTTCAATAACCGTCGTTGAGCCTTCTGCGTTAAGAGCAGCTAGTAGGATTGCAGATTTTATCTGAGCACTAGCTACTGGCGTACCAATTACGGCACCTCTTAATTTATTCCCGATAATCGATAGAGGAGCCAAGTTTCCACCGCATCTTCCGAAAACTTTAGCCCCCATCATTTTTAACGGCTGTCCTACTCTTTTCATCGGCCTATTTCTTAGTGATTTATCGCCTGTGAGGATGAAATGATGATCTTTTTGACCGGCTAATAATCCCATTATTAATCTCATAGTTGTTCCTGAATTTCCGCAGTTCAAAATATCTTGTGGCTCCTGGAGGCCATTTAATCCAACGCCCTCAATTTCAATAATGTCTCCTTTCTTGATTGGACTAATCTTTACGCCCATTGACCTAAGGCATTCAGCAGTACTTAATGGATCTTCAGCAGGTAAAAGGCCCTCAATTAGTGTTTTCCCTTTAGCAATAGCCCCAAAAAGTAGTGCACGGTGTGAGATTGATTTATCTCCAGGTACTTTCACCTTTCCACAGAGCTCCCCTCCTTTTTGAAGGTTTCTTAAAGACTGATCTTTAGTGGGGGCGTTCAAAGAAAAAACAATATATTTTTTTATATTTTATTTATCGATAAGCTTTATTCCTGATTTATGAATTGTTTATTTGTTTTTGACGCATTAGTTCATCGATAACATACCCAAATAATTCTGGACTTGGTTTCTTGTTTTCCAGTTCCGATAACCCTAGTTCTTCCCATCTTTCATCAACTTTGTCTTCAAGCTCTTTCGGTCTTGTTAGTGGTTTGCCCCAATCATGATTTTTCTCTGGGCCAATTTTTGTTGTTGCATCAATAGCTAATCTCCCTCCTAAGCCAATATTTTCACTCGCGAAGTCAAGGGTATCAAAAGGAGTGTTTTCTAGCACAAATAAATCTCTTTGAGGGTCAACTTGGCTGGATAAGACCCAAACGACTTGTCTAGGATCTCTTACGTTAATTGTGGAGTCGACGACGACGACAAATTTTGTATAAGTAAATTGGGGTAAAGCACTCCAAAACGCCATAGCAGCTCTTTTAGCTTGACCTGGATAAGCTTTGTCAATTGATATGACTGCCAACTTATAACTCAAGGCTTCCATCGGAAGGAAAAAATCAATAATTTCAGGTATTTGTTGTTTAAGTATTGGTGTGTAAATTCGATTTAATGCTATTGCCAGCATTGCTTCTTCTTTTGGAGGCCTTCCGCTAAAAGTTGTTAAGAATATTGGTTTTTTTCTTTGAGTCATACATTGGAATCTAATCAAAGGTGAGGACTCAGCACCCCCATAGAAGCCCATATGGTCTCCAAAAGGACCATCCATCATCTCTTCTCCAGGAGATATAGACCCTTCAAGAACAACTTCACTATGACTTGGTACCTGAAGATCAATAGTTTTGCATTTGGTTAATCGAACACCCTCTCCTGCATACAAGCCTGCAAAAAGCCACTCGCTTAGCTGCACTGGAATGGGAGTTGCTGCCGCCATGACAAGAAGTGGATGAACTCCAATAGCAACAGCTACTTCTAGTTTCTTATTCATTGCAGCTGCTTTGCGAAGATGCCTGGCTCCTCCTCTGACACTTAACCAATGGACTGTCATGCTCTTTGCAGACTGTCTTTGGAGTCTGTAAACACCAACATTTGGCACGCCTGTTTCTGGATCTTTCGTTATTACGAGGCCTAAAGTGATGGCTCCCCCAGCATCCTCTGGCCAGGGACGCAAAAGTGGCAAATGATTTAGATCCAAGTCTTTTTCACTAATTACTTGTTGATGGCATGGTGGCAATAGATCAATATCTGGACGTGCTTTAAGTAGATCCCATGCAACTGAAGCAAAAGCTTTGGTTTCTTTCAGCCCTTTCGGAGGACGTGGTTGCTGAAGAAGAGCTAATTTCTTCCCTAAATCTTCCAATTCTTCTTGCTTCTCTAAACCCATACTCCACACCACACGTTCCATCGTCCCAAGTAAATTCACTGCAACAGGCATTGATGATCCTTTTACATTTTCAAAAAGTAGAGCAGGACCTCCCATCCCAAGGACTCGATCACTTATGGCCGCAATTTCTAGGTCACTATCAACTGGACTGCTTATTCTCTTCAGTTGTCCTTTCTTTTCTAAAAGAGTAAGAAAATCTCTTATGTCCCGTGTAAGAGGTTCTTGACGAAATAATTTCATGAAGGTCTGCACGATTAACCTATTTATCTAGTTACTGTGACGCAAGTTATCAGCCTTTGTGGAAATGAAACTTTCTTATTTTTATGTAGCGGCAGATGTTCCTGATGGAATTATTCCTGAATCATCAGTAGTGATTGATGTTCTGAGAGCTACAACAACTATTGCTTGGGCACTGGAAAACGGAGCTGATTCAGTGCAAGTGTTTGCAGATGTTGATGAACTTAAAAATCAGGCAAAGACTTTTGACTCTAAAGAAAAAATACTTGTTGGAGAGAGAGGTGGAAAAAAATTAGATGGATTTGACTTGGGAAACTCCCCATTGGGAGTCTCACCTGAGAGTGTAAAAGGGAAAAGAGTTTTTATGAGCACTACCAACGGGACAAGATCATTACATCGTGTTAGAGAGTCCAAAAGTTTGTACACAATGGCACTCCCAAATAGAAAAGCTATTGCTGAAAGATTGAAAAGTGATAATCCTAAAGAAGTTTGGATTGTTGGTAGTGGTTGGGAAGGTTCATATTCTTTAGAAGATTCTTTAGCTGCTGGGGCTTTAGCCTCTCTTTTAATGGATCAATTAGAGTCTGTGCAGATAGTAAATGATGAATTAATGGCCTCCGTAGCACTATGGAAAAATTGGGAAAATGATGTTGAAGGATGTTTACGTATTGCAAGTCATGGACAAAGACTTGCAGGAATAGGTAATCATGATGATGATTTTGCTTGTTGCGCTTCTTTGGATAACCTTTCTGTTATTCCAAAACAGATTGAGATGGGCGTACTTCGCTCTAACTAACTTTTAAATTATTTTCTTTTTAACTCAGTGTCAGATTTTTTGGCTGCGGCCTTACAGCTAACAAGTACCTCAGACATAGACTCAAACCTCAATGCTGCTGAAGAACAAATTGAGTTAGCAGCAAGGCGTGGGGCTGATCTTGTTGGACTTCCTGAAAACTTTGCATTTTTGGGTGAAGATCAGAAAAAATTAAAAATTGCATCTTCAATATATGAAAAATGCAATAGTTTTTTAGTAACAATGGCAAGGAGATATCAAGTTGTTTTACTTGGAGGTGGTTTCCCTGTTCCAGCTGGAGATGGAATAAGAACTTTAAATAGAGCCGAGTTGTTTGGAAAGGACGGTCAATCTCTAGCAAGATATGACAAGATTCATCTTTTTGATGTTGATCTACCTGAAGGAAATACTTATAGGGAATCTGAAACAATTGTTTCAGGAAGTGAATCTCCACCAGTAGTTGATGTGCCTGGTCTTTGCAAAATTGGATTATCTATTTGTTACGATGTGCGATTCCCTGAACTTTATCGGGATTTGGTAAATAAAGGCGCAGATTTATTAATGATTCCAGCTGCTTTTACAGCTTTTACGGGAAAGGATCATTGGCAAGTCTTGCTCCAAGCAAGAGCTATTGAAAACACTGCTTATGTTGTTGCACCAGCGCAAACTGGTCGTCACTATGGCAGAAGACAAAGTCATGGGCATGCGATGGTAATTGATCCATGGGGGACAGTTTTAGCAGATGCAGGGGTTGTTCAAGGAGCAGCAATAGCTCCTGCTGATAAAGAAAGAGTAGAGAGAATTAGAGGACAAATGCCCAGCCTGAAACATCGAAAAACAGAGCTTTTTATTTGATGTTTAAAGATCAATCTTTAATGTCAAAACTGGGATTGTTTGCGGGATTTATTTTTTGTTCCAATCTCTTTATTTCTTTACCTCTAAGATCTGCTAGTGCTCTTGCCGCTTGGGCCTTAACTAGCAACGGTAGTCTTAAATTACGAACTTCCTCTGGGGCTAAATTAGATGCTTTTTATCAATCCTCAACTACTGATAAGGGTGATAGGGTTTGGATCGATTTCACTGGAGAATTAAGCCGCCCTAGGACTATTAAAGGTAATGGATCAGTTAAGGAAATCAGGCTAGGAAAACCCTCTAAGGGTATAACAAGGCTTGTTATTGAATTCCTGCCATCAGTAGAATTAGAACCCTCAAAATTACAATTAATTGGTATATCAACAAATACCTGGGAGTTGGAACTTATTGGTCTAGAAAGTAATTCTTTTCGTCCGATTGAAGAAGGTAATATTCTAAGAAACTCAATAAAAAGAACTTATGAAAAAATAAAGCCTGAAGATTTAGATGTTTCTTCTTTACCAAATGTACCCTATGGAAAGTATAAAGTTGTTATCGATCCAGGGCATGGTGGCTCAGACCCTGGTGCTGTTGGAATTAATGGATTAAGAGAGACTGATATTGTTTTAGAAGTGTCAAAGAGTGTTTCAGATTTTCTAACAAATAAAGGAGTTAAAACTATTTTAACTCGGAATTATGAGAGAACATTAGACTTACAGCCAAGAGTTACCAAGGCTAATAATTCAAAAGCAGATGTTTTTGTTAGTATTCATGCAAATGCAACACGAGGTAAGAGAAAAGAAGTTAACGGCTTAGAGACCTATTATTACTCTGGTTATAAAGGCTATTCTTTAGCAAAAAATATACAAAAACAAATTTTGATTGTTTCTCCGCAAAGTCCTGATAGGGGTGTTCGTAGATCACGCTTTTATGTGATAAGAAAAACATCAATGCCTGCAGCTTTAGTAGAAATTGGATTTGTTACTGGTATGTATGACGCCGATTTGTTACGACAAAAAGTTTATAGGGATAAAATGTCTTTTGCTATTGCTAGGGGAATACTTAACTATCTAAAAATTTCAAATTAGATATGCGTATTGGATTATTTGATAGTGGTATTGGAGGCTTCACTGTTCTAAAAAAGGTTATTAAGTTATGTCCCAATAATTCATTTATATATTTAGCTGATACAGCAAGACTTCCTTATGGAATAAAGACGACTAATGAGATCAAAAAAATTGCTGAAGAAATATCATCTTGGTTTAGATATCAAAAAATTGACGCCTTTTTGGTCGCCTGTAACACAACAAATGCCATTGCCTTGGACATACTTAAAAAAAATTTAGATATCCCTGTTTTTGACTTGATTGGCTCTGCTGCCTCAACCATTCAGGAATCTAGGGTGGGTGTTCTCGCAACTCCTTCTACAGTAAAAACAAAAGCTTATACAAATGCGATTTTAGAATTCAAGCCAAAAACTTTTGTAATTGAGCAACCATGCCCTGCATTTGTTCCAATGATTGAAATGGATAATATTAATTCAGATGATATTACTGATGTTGCGACTGGGTATTTACAACCTCTTTTAAAACAAAAAATTCATTCTTTAATTCTTGGTTGTAGTCATTATCCTCTCATAGCCCCCTCTCTGAGAAAGGTTTTACCATCAAGTGTTAAATTGATTGACCCCGCAGAAGCTCTTTCTTTTAAATTAAAGTTGTTTATTGATTCAAAAACAAGCAATTATTCAAAGAATAAAAATTTTGTTGATTTAAAGTTTTACGTAACCTCTAACCTTAAACATTTTCCCAATAAAGCAAAGCATTGGTTAAATGTATTTCCTGAAGTTAATCTTGTTTCACTGCAGAAGAAGGGCTGGGTCTCTTAATATCAAAAAGTAGAGCGGTTTTATGACCACAGCCACGGAAATCCTTCAACCAGTAGAACTTGATCTAGAAGCGTTGCTTTTGGATCTTCGCAGCCTCATAGGTGCTGGGCACCCTATTTTGCAGGCTGCTGCAGAACATCTTTTTAGTGCAGGCGGTAAACGTTTAAGACCTGGAATTGTTTTATTAATTTCAAGAGCTTTGACTTCTGAAAAGGAACTTCCTCTGAAGCATCGGAAATTGGCCCAGATTACTGAGATGATTCATACCGCTTCTCTTGTTCATGATGATGTCGTTGATGAAGCTGATACCCGAAGAGGTGTTGAAACTGTCCATAGTAGATTTGATCCAAGGATAGCTGTTCTTGCTGGAGATTTTCTCTTTGCTCAAGCAAGTTGGCATTTAGCAAATCTTGAGAATTTAGAGGTTGTTAAATTGTTAAGTAGGGTGATTATGGATCTAGCTGAAGGTGAAATAAAACAGGGTCTTAATAGATTCGATTCAAGTCAATCTTTTGAGAGTTATTTAGAAAAAAGTTATTGTAAAACTGCCTCTCTAATTGCTAATAGTTCCAAGGCTATCGGTGTTTTATCTAATGTCGATCAAGAGAGCTTAAATTCACTCTATTTTTTTGGAAGACAATTAGGATTAGCTTTTCAAGTGGTTGATGATATTCTCGACTTTACGGGAAATGATGAACAACTAGGTAAACCAGCGGCTAGTGATCTTCAGAGTGGTTATCTTACTGCCCCGGTCTTTTATGCTTTGGAAGAAAACCCAAGTCTTAGTGAACTTATTAATGGTAAATTCTCCCAAAAAGATGATCTTGATCAAGCTCTATCTCTCGTAAGAGATTCAAGTGCGATTAAAAAATCAAGAGAATTAGCCGAACAATTTGCATCTGAATCAAAAGATTCTATTTCTTGGTTGCCAGATTCACCATCTAAAAAAGCTTTACTAGAATTACCTGAATTTGTTATTAGCAGACTTTATTAACTTAATATTCATTCAATATTTGATCAATTTCTTTTAGATGACTGATTTGTCTTAAATTAAGGTGTTGATCCAAATCTTCTTTTTTCGGAAGTTCTTCACTTTGTGCTTTTAAAAATAAAACATAACATCCAGCCTCTAAGGCTGAAGATACTCCAGCAATTGAATCTTCAACAGCCCAGCATTCTTGAGGAGCAATATTTAATTTTTTAGCTGCTAGTAGATATGGATCTGGAGCTGGTTTCCCCTTCGCTAGCAATTTTTCATCGCCAAGAACTATTACAGAAAATAGATTCATCCATTTGTGTTGAGTCGTTTTTATTTGGAAAGATTCAGCGCTGCTACTAGTTACTAAAGCCATTGGGATATTGTTCTTATGACATCTTTCTACCAAGCTCTCTCCACCTTGCATTGCTTGGGCCCTAAGGATGAGTTGTCTTGAGATGGGTCTATGACGGTCTAGTAAGTCTTTCACCTCAACTGTCTTTGGAATCAATTTAACTAGTTCATTGGCACAATCAATTCTTCTTTTTCCTCTCAAGAGTTTTAGTTGCTCAAGGGTTAAATTTAGATCAAAAAGTGCGGCGGTTTCTTTCCATGCTTGTCCATGTAAGGGTTCTGAATCAATTAGAACTCCATCAAGATCAAATAAAAATGCTTTAGGAAAATTCCAATTTTTCTTCATTATGAATTTGTTTTAAATAAGAGTTTCACTATTCAAGCCTTTTGGTCAGAAATAGCTTGAATGAAATAAATGAAAAGTTGTTTTTATCTTTCATGAATTCAAACAATTCTAACTCTATTGAGTCTGTTCTACAGGAGCAGAGAGTTTTCCCCCCTTCTGATAACTTTTCCAGTAAAAGTAGGATCTCATCTTTTTCAAAGTATTTGGAAATGTCTGAGATGGCCAAATCAGATCCAAATAAGTTTTGGGGTGACGCTGCTAGAGAAGAATTGCACTGGTTTAAATCTTTTAATAAAGTACTCGATTGGTCCAATCCACCATTCGCTAAATGGTTTGATGGAGGAAAAACTAATATTTCCTTTAACTGCTTAGATCGTCACTTAAATAGTTCAACGGCTGACAAAGTCGCCTTGATTTGGGAAGGTGAGCCAGGTGATAAGAAAAAATATACCTACAAACAACTACACAAAGAAGTATGCAAAGCCGCCAATGCACTCAAGTCTATAGGTATAGGTAAAGGAGATCTTGTCGCTTTGTATATGCCTATGGTTCCCGAAGCTGCAATTGCAATGCTTGCATGTGCAAGGATTGGAGCTCCGCATTCAGTAGTATTTGGAGGCTTTTCCTCTGAGGCACTAAGGGACCGATTAATTAATGGAGAAGCGAAAGCAATAATTACAGCTGATGGTGGTTTTAGAAAAGATAAAGTAATTCCTCTCAAAGATGCTGTTGATCAAGCATTGGGAGGTGGTGCTTGTCCAAAGGTCGAATCAGTTTTAGTTGTTCAAAGGACAAAAAAAAATATCGCCATGGATGATGGTAGAGATTATTGGTGGCATGAAATTGTAGACAGTCAAGCAGATGATTGTTTGCCGGAACAAATGGATAGTGAGGATTGTTTATTTGTTTTGTATACCTCAGGCTCTACAGGCAAACCAAAGGGAGTAGTTCATTCAACAGCTGGGTATAACCTTTGGTCTCATTTAACTTTTAAATGGATTTTTGATATTCGTGAAAATGATGTTTATTGGTGCACGGCTGATGTGGGTTGGATAACCGGACATAGTTATATCGTCTATGGTCCACTATCTAATGGTGCAACCACTGTTATGTATGAAGGAGTTCCTAGACCATCAAATCCAGGAGCTTTTTGGGATGTCATTCAGAAGCATAAAATTTCGATTTTTTACACTGCTCCAACTGCTATAAGGGCTTTTATGAAAGCGGGTAACAAGATTCCTAACCAATATGATTTATCTAGTTTGAGGCTTTTAGGAACTGTTGGAGAGCCTATTAATCCAGAGGCTTGGATATGGTATCGGGATGTTATTGGAGGAGGTCGATGCCCGATAGTTGATACATGGTGGCAAACAGAAACTGGAGGAGTGATGATTAGTCCTCTCCCTGGGGCGACGCCAACGAAACCTGGATCAGCAACTTTCCCTTTACCCGGAATTGAAGCCGATGTAGTCAATTCAGATGGGGATTCTGTCGCTAATAATGAGGGTGGATATTTGGTAGTGAAAAGACCTTGGCCTGGAATGATGAGGAATGTTTATGGAGACGAAAAAAGATTTAGAGAGAGTTACTGGGAGTATTTAAAACCTTCAGACAATAGCTATATGTATTTTGCTGGAGATGGGGCTCGAAGAGATGAAGATGGTTATTTTTGGGTTATGGGGAGAGTTGATGATGTTATAAACGTCTCTGGTCATAGGCTTGGAACAATGGAAATAGAATCAGCTTTAGTTAGTCATGAGCTCATTTCAGAGGCCGCAGTTGTGGGTAGACCTGATGATTTAAAAGGAGAATCAATCGTAGCCTTTGTAACCTTGAGAACTGGCGCAGAAGCAAATGAAAATATTGAGGCACAATTAAAAAAACACGTCGTGAATGAAATAGGCCCTATTGCTAAACCTGATGAATTTAAGTTTACTGATTCTCTTCCTAAAACAAGAAGTGGAAAAATAATGCGCAGAATTTTGAGAGCACTGGCTTCAGGAGATGAAATAAGCGGAGATACAAGTACCCTTGAGGATAGATCAGTTTTAGATAAATTAAGAAGTTAAGATTTCCCAATGAATTATTTGATCGACTATTAAATTAATATTTTCGTATTTTAAAGAATTTTGAAGATTAGCTTTTAGTAATTTTTCTCTTAGTCCCACGCTTACTGGGGTTAGATGATTTCCGTCTAGATTCATGATTTTAGATTTATCAGCGGATCTTTCCTTTAATGATTTAAGTAAAAAATCATTTTGATCTAAGTTATCGTTTTTAAATTTAATTAATAGATTGTTTATTTGCTCATAGTGTTCT